>DAIDBD010000014.1 GCA_027310305.1 Herminiimonas sp. | reverse complement strand
TTCGTAATCAGGAGCTTGAAGACGAACGCTACGACCAAATGAAATTGGGACTATAGCCGCCTTCAGGCGGCGCATGGGGTACCAGCGCCTTTGAGGCGCTCCAGCAATAAACCTCCGGCTTTGCCGGAGGTAACTTAATTTCGATCAGCGCTTGCTGATCATTGCTACTGGGCCCGTACTGCCGCGCACTACAAGCTCAATTGGCAGCTCAACTGGTGCATTGATCATAACGCCCGCCAGTAGTTGCATAATCGTGCTTGCGGAGACCCGGCCAAGTTCGGCTGCTGGTACGTTAATCGTTGTTAAGCCAGGAGCAAAATGTGACGCAAGTTCGTGATTGTCAAATCCGATCAAAGAGATTTCTTGCGGAACTGCCAATCCGATTGCCTGACACTCGATCAGGGCGCCAATCGCTAGCAAATCATTTCCGCATATAACGGCTGTCGGACGTGGCGACAATGCGACCAAGGCACGCAAACCATCTCGTCCGCCGGCATAAGTGAACGGCTGTTCAATGATGCCAGCTGCAGGCAATTTAAGCCCAGCGTCACGAAGCGCTTTGCGCACCCCCTCAACCCGTGCACGAGCACGATCGTTATGATGCAGGAACCCTGAAATCACACCGAACTCCCGATGCCCGAGATCGAGCAGGTGGCGAGCAGCAAGAACGCTTGCGGCTTGATTGTCGAAACCCACGGACAGCGATTTTCCACTTCGGTCGAGTGCCCACGTCGCAAGCATCGGAATGCCGCTTTGCGCCAATAACTCATTCAGCGCCTGACTGTGCTCCAGGCCGACTAGGACGAGCGCGTCTACCCCGCGCTCGATCAGCGCGCGCGCGCCATTCAACTCGAGCGTCGGATTGTATTCATGCGATGCGATCAGCAACTGATATCCCGACTCTGCCAATGTGGTTTGCATGGTTTGGGTGAATCGGGAAAAAATCGCATGATCAAGCGTAGGCACGACCAGACCCACAGTCTGGGTTCGGCGTGACGCAAGTGCACGCCCGGCACTATCAGGGACGTAACCAAGTGTCGCGATCGCATCCTGAATTTTCTTGAACGTGTCTCTTTTGAGAAGGTTCGGATAATTCAGCGAACGGGAAACGGTGGCGGAAGAGACGCCAGCCAGTCTTGCAACATCAGCCAATTTAATGCGTTGATTCATGAAGGTACCGGATGTCGGGACAGCGAACGATTGCAATGAAAACTTGTTTTCATTTATATCACCAATTTTCATTAATCACACTATTGAATCCGCCAATGATGAAGAAAATATGATTTGACATTGAGTCTGTATATTGTAATATAAATGAAAGCGCTTTCATAAAATGAAAAATATACCTCTGAAGTGAGGAGACAACTTGAATACGGCAAAAAAGAGTTCTTTATTTGCAACGCCATTCGCCACTGCGTCCATATCCGTGCCGCGGCTAACAAAACGTACCCGCATTGGCGTCGCCACCGTTGTTCTGGCAATTCTCTTTTGGTATCTCGCAACCGGGCCGCTAGGACTAGTTAACCCGGTTCGATTCCCGGCACCGGCCCAGACCTGGCAGGCATTGGTACGCATTTCCACTGATGGTTATGCCGACGCCACGCTGATGCAGCACATCCTGCACAGTTGCAAGCTGGTCCTGATGGGATTTTTCGCAGCAGTGATAGTCGGTATTCCGCTTGGGCTTCTGACTGGCTTTTCAGTGCGGGCAAATGCGCTCATCAACCCGATATTCTTGCTCATACGGCCTATTCCGCCACTCGCCTGGATTCCGCTTGCCATTGTCTGGCTGGGGCTGGGCGACGCTGCAAAGGTGATGGTGATCTGGTTTGCCGCCTTCGTTCCTTCGGTGATCAATACCCAGACCGGCGTACGCATGATCGAGCCATATTTATCCGAAGCAGCGGAAATGCTGGGCATAAAAAAATTCGCCTTTGTCTTCGAAGTGCTGGTACCGGCGACCCTTCCGATGATGTTCACCGGATTGCGCCTATCGCTTCAGGCATCCTGGACCACCCTGGTTGCGGCAGAGCTGATCGGCGCAGCGGCGGGCTTGGGCCATGTGCTGACGCAAGGATCGCTTGATATCGATTCCGCCATGATTCTGGTTGCCATGGCAGCAGTTGCAGTATGCGGCGGCCTCATGACCGTCGCACTGAGCATGATTGAAAAAAGAGTGATGCCCTGGAGGAAAGAATCATGACTACCGGTCAGCGTCCATTGCCGACGTCGCAGATTGTAATGCTGAACCTGATCGGAATTTTCGGATTTTTCGGACTCTGGCAACTCATTGCAATGTCAGGGCTGACACAACCACAATTTTTGCCGTCCCCCCTTGATGTGGTCGAAAAATTCGTGCAACTGACCCAGACGCCGTTTGCCGGATTCACTCTCCAGGAACATCTTTTATCAAGTCTATTCCGGTTTGGTCTGGGTTTCGGACTAGCCGCCCTGATCGGAATACCGCTCGGATTAATGATGGGATGGTTTGGCTGGATCGACGATGTCATTAGTCCGCTGTTCGAGGCGGTCCGATTCGTCGCACCGATCGCCTGGGTGCCTTTCGCTGCGCTTTGGTTCGGCACCGGCATCGGCGGCCCTACCCTGATTATTTTCAGCGGTGCGTTCCCGCCCTGCCTGATCAATGCATATCGCGGCGCAAAACACGTAGAGATACGCTATATCGAGGCAGGAAAAATGCTGGGCATCTCGAATTTCCGAATGATTACGGATGTATTGCTGCCATCGTCGATCCCCTCCATCGTCGCAGGCTTGCGTGTATCGGCCGGGCTTGGATGGATGTCGCTGGTCGGTGCGGAACTCATCGTCGCTTCCAGTGGAATTGGTTACCTGATGGTCAAGGGCCAAAGCAGCATCAATACCCCGATTGTCATGAGCGGCATGGTGGCGATCGGTGCTGTGGGGATACTGATCGATGTCTTGTTGCGCCGCATCGAAACATACATTCGCCACCGGCATGGCTATTGAAATCAATTGAAAAAAGCGTTGAGGAGAACAGATGAGCGACATCCGATTTGAGGCGGTCAGCCGCGTTTTCAAGCGCGAAAGCAAGGATTTCCTGACACTGGACAAGATCGGCCTGCATGTGCGCGATGGTGAATTCGTGGCGATTGTGGGCCCGTCCGGATGTGGCAAGACTACCTGCTTGCGCATGGTGGCTGGCCTGGAATTTCCTAGCGATGGCCAAGTGAGCGTTGGCGATCGTCCAATTACGCAACCCGGTCCTGAGCGAGCGGTGGTGTTTCAGCAATTCGCGTTATTTCCGTGGAAAACCGTTTATCAGAATATCGAGTTTGGGCTTCGCGCCAAAGGCGTGCCAGCGTTACAGCGGCGCGAAATCATCGATCGCAATATCAAGCTGATGAATCTGGCCGGCTACGAAAATGCCTATCCGCATCAGCTTTCCGGGGGAATGCAGCAGCGAGTCGCAATCGCTCGCGTCTACGCGCTTGATCCTGACGTACTCCTGATGGATGAACCGTTTGGCGCACTGGACGCACAGACCAGGGTGGTCATGCAGGAAGAACTGGTAAGACTGGCCCGCGTCAATCCTCGCACCGTTTTATTCATCACGCACTCCGTCGAGGAATCGGTCTATCTGGCCGATCGCGTCGTCATCATGACCAGTCGGCCCGGAAAAATAAAAGAGATCATCGATATCAAGACGGTTCGTCAAGCTGAAGACTGGGAGCGGCACGAAAAAATTGAAGATGTAATGGATCTTGAATCTTTCGTGCATCTACGGACACACATTTGGAAGTCGCTGCGCGAAGAACATGGCGATCGACATTAAACCGCATCGTTAAAAAAGAAGTAAACCCACTGCACGCCTCATACCCGCAATAAAGGAGAAGATGATGATCACGACCCTACGCAATAGAATTCTGCCGATCGTTGGACTGCTGGCCGGCATTTCGCTGATTTCACCGGCAAGCCAGGCGCAGGCTCTCACTGAAATAAAAGTAAGTTACCAGCCCGCCCTATATTGGGCGCTGCCGTTTTATATCGCCACCGAAAAGGGATGGTGGAAAGAGTTGGGCCTCAAGCCGGATTTCAGTACCTTCCCGGCCGGCGTTCCTCAGATCGCTGCATCCGTATCAAAATCATGGGATGTCGGTGGCACCGGCTCGGTTCCCGCCATCTTGGGATTTCAACGATTCGGCATCTTGACCATTGGCCTGACCAATGATGAATCTGCCGGTAACGCGCTCGTGGCCCGAGGCGACAAAGCCGAGCAATTCATCAAGAATCCTGCAAGCATCAAGGGTCAGACGATCGTTCTGACATCCAACTCCACCGGAGATTATGCGGTGCAGGCCTGCTTGAAAAAATTCGGCTTGAGTAAAACAGATGTGACGCTCAAAAACATGGGGCAATCTGAAATCATTTCGGCCATGTCTTCCAATAACGCCGCGTTGGGTGGCTTGTGGGCGCCGAATACCTACACCATGGAAGAAAAGACCGGCGCACGCATACTGTGCTCCGGTAAGGAAAGCGGCGCGGTGGTACCAGGAGCACTGATCGTCCGGGCCGACTATGCAAAGGAAAATCCTCAGAACGTTGCAAAATTTCTGGCGGTTTATCTTCGTGCCTGGAAATGGGCAAACGCCCATCAGCCCGAAGCGATTGCCATGATGAAGAAATTCTATGATCAGGGCGGCGTATCGATTTCAGCGGCATCGATGAAAAAAGAATTCGATACCCGTCCAACCTTTGATCTGGCCGAACAGCTACGCATCATGAATCGCTCGGGCGGCCGTTCTGATGTAGATGACTGGTTCACTAAAATCGGCACCTACATGCATGATTCCGGCTCGATCCAGTCGGTGCCAAAACCGACTGACTACATTACCGATAAATTTTTGAAAATGATCGCAAATGATCCCAAGCTGAATGAATTTGCAAACCGGTCAAACTAAACCTCGAGTGTTTGGGCAGATCAGGCTCGCTGCCCAAACGATTCTCGCCCCGCCCAGAACACATCTACTTACATGGAGAAATAACGTGAGCAACACGTCCTTGATCTATCTGAAAAAAGCCGAAAAATCGCCTGAAACTGAAACCATGAATGCACAAAAGGTGGTGAGCGACATGCTGGCGGAAATCGAGCGGAACGGGGAGCAGGCGGTGCGCGACTATGCGCTCAATCTCGATAAATGGAATAGCGATATCATCGTTTTGCCCGAAGAGATCGAGCGCCGTACCCGCCATATCCCCGATGCCGTCAAACAGGACATCGAATTCGCAGCCCGGCAGGTATACGAATTCGCTTTGGTGCAAAAGGCGTCGCTTCGGGAATTTAGCTCGCAGCTCGATTCCGGAGTGATTGCCGGCCAACGGGTAATCCCTGTGAACGTGGGGGGCTGCTACGTGCCGACAGGCCGCTATGCACACATTGCGTCTGCGTACATGAGTGTCGCAACCGCCAAGGCCGCAGGCGTGCCGACCGTGGTTGCCTGCTCGCCTCCGTACAAGGGCGAAGGCATTCATCCGCACGTACTTTATGCCATGAAGGTCGCCGGTGCGGACATCATCATGACACTTGGCGGCGTCCAGGCGATCGCGACACTGGCATACGGACTTTTCACGGGCAAGCCGGCCGACATCATCGTTGGACCAGGCAATAAGTTCGTTGCCGAGGCGAAGCGCATGTTATTCGGCAAGGTCGGCATCGATGTATTTGCAGGCCCATCGGAAGTCGCAATCATCGCGGATGAAAGCGCCGATCCTGCCATCGTCGCAAGCGATCTGGTCGGCCAGGCCGAACATGGTCACGAATCCCCTGCCTGGTTGTTTACCACCTCGGAAAAGCTGGCGCGTGACGTGATGGATCGTGTTCCGAAAATGATTGCGTTGCTTCCACCAACCGCGCGCGACGCCGCTGGCGCGGCCTGGCGTGATTATGGCGAAGTCATTCTATGCAAGACACGTGAAGAGATCGTGGCGGTCTCCGACCGCTATGCGTCCGAACATCTTGAAGTGCACACGACGGATCTCGAATGGTGGCTGGAAAACCTTACCTGTTACGGCTCGTTGTTCCTTGGCGAAGAAACCACGGTGGCGTTTGGCGACAAGGTCAGCGGTCCGAATCATATTTTGCCGACCAAAGGCGCGGCCCGCTATTCCGGTGGATTATCGGTGCATAAATTCATGAAAACACTGACGTGGCAACGCATGTCGCGTGAATCATCCAAGCAGATTGCGTTGGTGACGGCGCGCATTTCACGACTGGAAGGCATGGAAGCGCATGCGAGGACCGCAGACGATCGGTTATCGAAATATTTTCCGAATCAGGAGTTTGACAAAGGGACACCGGTAAGCGTGTAAGCGTTTCCGGCAATGGGAATTCGAAATGAAATTGAATGCGCTCTTTGATCTGACCGGCAGAACGGCTCTGGTGACTGGCGGCAATTCCGGTTTGGGTGAAGCGATGGCGCGCGCGCTCGGCTTGGCCGGCGCACGGCTGGTGCTGGTGGCGCGCCGCGAAAACGAACTGGAAGCCGCAGTCCGGCGTTTGCGCGATGACGGCATTCCGGCCGATTATTTGTCTTGCAACTTAAGCGATGCGGCAGCGATCCCGATCTGCGCGAACACAATCGCATCAAGCTTCGGTCACATCGACATTCTGGTCAATGCCGCTGGCATCAACCTGCGCCAGCCTTTTATGGAAATTACGCCGGAATCCTGGCAACAGCAAATTGCACTGCATCTCGGCGCCCCATTCTTTCTCACTCAGGCGCTAGCGCCGGCAATGAGCGCGCGCGGCTGGGGCCGCATCATCAACATCGCATCGTTGCAGTCCAGTCGAGCCTTCCCGAACAGTGCGCCGTACGGTGCGGCGAAAGGCGGCGTGGTGCAACTGACGCGGGCCATTGCACAAGAGTGGTCGCCGCATGGCATTACCTGCAATGCCGTCGGGCCGGGATTTTTTCGAACGCCGCTCACGTCAGCGGTATTTGACAATCCCGAACTCTCCGCCAGGCACGCGGCACAAACCTGTATCGGACGCAACGGAGAACTGTCCGACCTGTACGGCATCACCGTATTCCTTGCCAGCGACGCCTCCTCGTATATTACAGGGCAAACCATGATGATCGACGGCGGATATACCGCCAAATAAGGTGCCAAATGAAAGCTCTCGTCTATACCCAACCTCACCAGGTAGAACTGCAAGAGCGTCCCTATCCTCAACTGGAAAAGGACGAAGTGATACTCAGAATCGACGCGGTTGGTATCTGCGGATCCGACCTGCATGCGTATCACGGACATGATCCGCGGCGGCTTCCCGGTTTGGTACTGGGTCATGAATTGGCCGGCACCGTGGTTGATAGCGCCGCGAAACATGTCAGCTCAGGTACTCGTGTGACCGCCAATCCGCTGATTACGTGCGGCTATTGTGAATATTGTGTACAGGGCCGCAATAACCTATGCGTAAATCGTACGATGATCGGCATGACGCGCCCCGGCGCATTCGCGGAATACATGTCTATTCCGGCTTCCTCGTTGATCGACATGCCGCAGGACATGAACACCGTACAAGCGGCGTTGACAGAACCGGCCGCAACTGCCCTGCATGCAATCAACCTGACCATGCGTGCGCTGGCACGCCCGTTACCGGAATGCCGCGCCCTTGTCATCGGCGGCGGCGCGATCGGGATGTTATCGGCCTTGCTGCTGCGGTCCTATGGCTGTAGCGATGTCACCATGGCGGAAGTCAATCCGCTACGACGCCAGTCGGCAGAACGCCACGCGTCGTGCAAGACCTGCAATCCGCTTGATAGCAGTCCCCCGGAAAATACCTTCGATTTCGTGATCGATGCGGTAGGCGCGAAACCTACCCGTAACGCTGCACTGATGTCCGTTAAACCAGGTGGCGTGGTAATGCATATCGGATTGCAAGACTGGGCCAGTGAAATTGATATGCGCAAACTGACCCTGGCGGAAATCACGTTACTGGGCACTTATACCTACACAACGGCAGACATGCGGGCCACCGTCAACGCCTTGTATCGAGGCGCGTTCGGCAATCTTGAGTGGGTCGAAACGCGCCCCATGTCGAATGGTGTGAAAGCCTTTGACGATCTGGACAAAGGGCGGACAGCCTCTGCTAAAGTGGTGATGCTGCCAAGCGAATAAGCATCCTCCGGCTTTACTCATAAGACGGGAATTTCAATAGCGTTTTTTAACTGAGAGCCTTATTTCATGCGGCTTTGCGGTCATTGTCTGTCGTTTGAATTACTGACTTCTGTGTAATTTGTGTCTCGATGATCGTTTCGATCGAGCTCAGTTCCATGCCGTCCATAGCCTCGATCGTCCCGAGTCGATATGTCCTGGACCAAGCGGCCATATGTTGGTGACATTATGGCACCAGCATATGCTACAATGACTTATCTTGGCAAATTGCCGAGCAACTTGAAACTCAATTTGTAAAAGTGCCTGAGGGCACGCCGAAAGGTGAAATATGATGCACGCGACGGAAGAAAGAGGCCGCATTACGGCCAGAGTTTCTAATCCCATAGCAGAAAAATTACAGGAGGCAGCGGATTTGACGGGGGCAACAGTGAACCAGTTTTTGGTTCAGGCTGCACTGGAAAAGGCAGAGAAAATAATTGATCGTGAACGAACGATCAGATTCTCTCTGGAAGATGCTGCCATGCTGATAAACATGCTTGACACTCCATCGAAGCCAAATGCTGCGCTTGCGAAAGCGTTCGGGCGTTATAAAAAGAAGGTAGCCAATGGCGCACTACGTAACCGCTCTGAATCAGAGGCATGATGTAAATGTTTTTGATTGCGGCACACCGGTTCTGAATACCTGGCTGCAATCCATAGCGGGCCAGCACCAAAAGAAATTTTTATCAAAGACCTATGTGCTGATCGATGACGAGGCGGCTGCCGTCATCATTGGCTACTATGCGCTTTCGATCCGGTCCATGACGCCGAATGCGGAATTGCCTGCAGCGATGGCAAGAAAACTGCCCAGAGAAGTTCCCGGCTACACGCTTGCGCGGCTGGCGGTGGGCTTGGCAGATCAGCAAAAGGGTTATGGCGAAACGCTCCTGGTCAATGCCATGGAGCGCGCAAGAAACGCAGCGGCCGAAGTTGGCGGTTATGCTCTTTTTGTTGACGCAAAAGACGAAAAAGCTGCTGCGTTCTATAGGAAGTACGGCTTCCTGCCTTTCGTTTCCGACCCGCTTACGTTGTGCATTCCGATGGCATCAATTATCGTTTAGGCTTGCGCACCGCGCCGTCTTGCTTCTTGTCTTTGTGCGCATCAAAATAATCCTTGATCGCGCCGGTGACGCGCATCCGCGTATGCTGCACGCGTTCGAGCAGGCCGACGCAGCGTTTCACGTCGATGCCCGGAAGCGGAATGACTTGCAGCGCGCGGTCGCGCGTCCAGTGCACGTTGGCCAGTTGCGGCACGATCGATACGCCGAAACCTTGCCGTACGATCTCGATGATGGCTTCGATCGAGTTCAGTTCCATGCCGTCCACCACATCGATATTGCCTTGGCTTAATACGTCCTTGACCAGGTGGCCGGTCCAGGTTTTCCGATCGAAGCGGATGAACGGCGATTGCTGCAATATCGCCATCGGCTCGGCGGGCATCGCGAAGTGCGGCCGGCGCGGCACGATCAGCACCATCGGTTCGGTGTAGAGCGGCGTCCATACCAACGTCGAGGAGAGGGGTCGCGGCGATTGCGTGACGACGGCGGCATCGAGTTCGCCCTGTTCAACCCGCTCGGCAAAATCGCTCGACATGCCGGCGAACAGTTTGACTTCCAGTCGCGGGTGCTGCTGCTTCAGGTTCCACAGCGCATCGGCGAACGAGCCCATCAGCGCCGATACCAACGCACCCATCACGATGGTGCCGGACAGTTCATCGCTGTCGCCGGCATCGACCAATGCGCCGTAGCGCAGTACCAGATCTTCTATCTTGTCGACGATGTTGCGACCGGCGGTGTTCAGCACGACCGAGCGGCTGCCGCGGTCGAACAGCACGAGGTTCAGGTCTTCTTCCAGCGCGCGCATCTGCAGGCCAACGGCGGCTGCGGTCAAGCCGATTTCCTTGCCGGCTGCGGCGAAACTGCGGTGTTTTACGACCGCGAGGAATATCTTGAAGGTGCGGATGGAGGGCATGGGCGGTAGATTTTTCGGGCTGGCTCTTCGGGGTTTTTGAGAATTCGTTCACTTGTTTAAAGCTGTTCGTCCCGGGGCAGCCTTTGGGGTGTGAGTAGATCCGTTCGTCCTGAGTAGGCCCGTTCGTCCTGAGTAGCGCAGCGTATCGAAGCATGTCCTGAGTAGGCCGCAGGCCGTACCGAAGGGGAAGCGTATCGAAGCCTGTCCTGAGCCCGTCGAAGGGGCTGCGGCCCCTTCGATACGCCCTACGGGCTACTCACACCCCAAATGGTGCCCCGGGGCGAACGGTCCGTTTTACGCTGCGAATTTACTCACACCCCAAAGGGTGCCCCGGGACGAACGGCTTTTTGCGCACTCGAAATTTATGCCTCTGGCCGAGCACCACGCATAAACGAACTTCATTGCGCCGGCACCGAAAAATATTCATAGCGTTCGGTATTGACATGCGACACGCGCCACTCGACCGGCTGATCGTTATACGAGAACGCGACGCGATGAATCTCCAGCAGCGGCGCACCGGCCTCGATGCCCATCAGCTTCGCCTGTGCGTCATCAGCCAGCGCGCCGCGCAGCCGTTCCTCGATGCGGATCACGTTCAGCCCGAATTCATTTTGATACAGGTTGTACAGCGTGTTCGGCCGCTGGCGCAACTGCGCTTCGGTCAGCCCCGCGAACAACGCTTCCGGCAGCGTGATGTCGTCCACCAGCACCGGTTCATCATTCAGGCTCAAGACGTTGGTGAACTGGAACGCCTTTGCATTGCCCGCCATGCCGAGCTTGGCGCAGGCGGTCTTGCCGGCCCGGCCTTTGGCAAACGACATCAGCGTCAGGTGCGGATAGCTTTTTGCGCCGTCGTGCCGCACCACGTTGAAAAAGCGGAACAGATGCTGGTCGCGGCTGTGGGTGGCCACGAAGGTGCCGCGTCCCTGATGCCGGATCAGGATGTTTTCGGCGACCAGTTCGTCGATCGCCTTGCGCAGCGT
>DAIDBD010000004.1 GCA_027310305.1 Herminiimonas sp. | reverse complement strand
GCGCCGGCGTCGGCGATGCGGCGGTGATCGCGCGCCGCAGCGGCGAAGAGATCGTTGCGCTGGTGGCGTACGTGGTGCCGCGCGCATCGGCCGATGCGGGGCTCGCCGATGCGCTCAAAGGCGTGCTGGCGGCGCGCGTGCCGCGGCACATGCATCCGGCCGATATCCGTCTGCTCGACGTGATCCCGCAACTGCCCGGCTTTAAACCCGACATCGGCATGCTCGAAAAACTCGACCGGATCGAACTGGCGCTGCGAATCTCTGCGCTGCAATCCGGTGATGCCGACATGGCTGATACGGATGAAAAAAAGGGATACGGACATTATGTAGATACCCGCATTCTGGATGCCGTGGAGCATGCCTGGACAGCGGTGCTGGGGTCGCGTTCGTTTCAGATGAATCAGCCGTGGGATCGGACCAATGGCGACTCGCTCAAGGCAATGGAACTGTGGTTCCATATCGAACAAAAACTCGGCCGGAAAATAACGCTGGATGCGCTGGATGGCAATGCCACGCCGAGCGGGCTGGCCAGCGCCATCGAACGCCATCTCGCCAAGCCTGCCGGGCGCCTGGATGGCATTGACGCGAACAACGCGCCGGTGATTTTTCTGATGCCGGGCATCCTGGGCGACGAGCCGTTGCTTGCGCAATTTCGCGCGGCCTTCGGCAAGAACATCCGGTTCAAGGTGATCGACTATCCCGAAGGGCGGCACGCAGAGGAGGCGAGCGCCGGTTTCGAAAACATTGTCGATGCCGCCTTTGCGCAGATTTGCGCCGCGCCAGCCTGCGAATCCTATTATCTTGCCGGATATTCATTCGGTGGCTACGTCGCATTCGAGACGGCGCGCCGCCTGAAGGCAGCCGGACGGCATGTCGCTTTCCTCGGGCTGATTGACAGCCGCATGTGGAACACGGCGCAAGCGGGGGGAAGCAACCGCTATACCGCCATGCTGACGCGACTCAAGCGCTATTTTGGCCTGCTTGCGGAACCGGCAACGCTTGCTCTGCTGCTGCGCAAACGCTGGTTTGCAGCGGTTCGCGCCATGACCTGGCTTGCCGTGGCGCGGCCGGCAACAGCGATTGCCTTCACGTTTCATCGCGAGCGCAATTACCGGCAGCGGGTGGAAGCCTTGCGGCAATGGACACTGGCGCCGCTCGACTTGCCCGCAACGCTGTTTCTGTCGGATCAGCGTTTGCCGGATTCGCCGTTCGATTACGGCTGGGGCGATTTGTGCACGGAGTTGACGATGGTGTGTATCGGCGGCTCCCATGCAACGATGATGGAATCGCCGCGACGCGAACGGCTCTGCGCCCATCTGCTGGAAGCATTGCGTCCCAAGGCATCGCGCCTTGATAAAAATGCGTTTGCGGAAACATTGCATCGCGCGCATGGCGCGAGCACGCTTCCGGATGTCCTGACTGGCTGATTCGACAAAAAGCCGGCGGCGACCGCCTGAATGAATCCGGTTTTTCAGGTGCATGAACGCATGTCCATCGAAGGCGATTTGTTGGCAGTCCCGGCAATCGGGACTGCCATAAGGGGCCGCATTCACGGAAATATTCTCCGGATCGCATAGAAAATTTGCGGCGTTTTCCTTCGGCGATGAAGAGCCGGTACGTGTGCCGCAAGCGCCGTCGTCTGTTCCATTTTCCCGAGCCATTCATTCTTCCCCCACATCTTGTTTGAATTGAATCTAGCGGTTCGATTCCAGTATCGATCAAGCAAAATTCTTCCGATAAATCGCCGCTGCCGAGGCTTGTCAAACATGAATTGGCTTATTGCAAAAATATTTCCATAGCGCCATCAATAACAAAAACCCAAGGCACACATCGCAATAATTTTCTCGAAAACAGTTCCGTAAAAAAACGTTTTTTCATGGAACTATTTCCCCTTGGAAAGGCTCAGACTTGGCCACCACATTGAGATTCGCGGTCATGCAGTCTCGAATATCCAAGAGGGAAAATTCCATGTTCAAAGTGTCATTCAAGCGCTCTATTTTTCGCGCAATGGGGTGCGTTGGTTTATCGACGCTCTTGTTAGCATCATGCGGCGGCGGAGCGAGCGGAGATCCGACCCAAGCCAGTTCGACTCCAACCGTTCAAACCAGCGTGGCCATTCAAAAAACCGCCAGTCTCCCAAATGATCCGGTCATTCTGACCGCAGCCGCGGCCACCACCGGAACGTGGACGAAATGCGCATCCGAATGGGGTGTTTGCTCGTTTTCCGGCACACGCCAGGTTCGCTACGGCGCCGACGGCAAATATGCCTACAAGACCGCAACCGGCTCGATCCAGTGCGACAATCCCGTGTTCGGCGATCCGGTTCCCGGCGTCGCAAAGGCTTGCGAGTACGCTAACGATGCGCCGGCAACGCCTGCTGCAACATGGACGAAATGCGCATCCGAATGGGGTGTTTGCTCGTTTTCCGGCACACGCCAGGTTCGCTACGGCGCCGATGGCAAATATGCCTACAAGACCGCAACCGATTCGATCCAGTGCGACAATCCCGTGTTCGGCGATCCGGCTCCCGGGTTAGCGAAGAGCTGCGAGTACTCGGATTCCGCATCCACGGCTCCGGCTCCGGTCGCACCCACGACGCCGGCAGCACCTGCGGCGCCGGCCCCCTCCACGGTAACGTGGGCGAACTGCGCATCCGAATGGGGCACTTGCTCATTTTCCGGCACGCGTCAGATCCGTTACGGCGCCGATGGCAAATATGCCTACAAGACCGCAACCGGTCCGATCGAATGCACCAATACCGTATTCGGCGATCCGGTTCCCGGCGTTGCGAAGAGCTGCGAGTACTCGGATTCCGCATCCACGGCTCCGGCTCCGGTCGCACCCACGACGCCGACCGCCCCTGCGGCGCCAGCCCCCTCCACGGGAACGTGGGCGAATTGCGCATCCGAATGGGGTGTCTGCTCATTTTCCGGCACGCGCCAGATCCGTTACGGCGCCGACGGCAAATATGCTTACAAGACCGCAACCGGTTCGATCGAATGCACCAATACCGTATTCGGCGATCCGGTTCCCGGTGTTGCGAAGAGCTGCCAATATTCGAGCTCTACGACAACCGCCGCAGCCACAGCACCGACTCCATCACCGGCGCTGGCTCCAGCCCCGGCCGCGCTTGGGCCGTACGGCCAGGATGCATCGCAGTACACGCTGGCTTTCCAGGACGAGTTCGACGGCAATGCGCTCGACAGCGGCAAATGGAGCGACGCCATCTGGTACGACTCATCGGCCAGCACCAAGGACTACGGCGTGAACGGCGGCTCGCTGAAGATCTGGCCGGAACGCAATGCCGCCGGCCAGTTCGCCCAGCGCATCCTGGTGACCGATAAAAAGTATTACCAGACCTACGGCTATTTTGAAATGGAAGCCAAGCTGCCGATCGGCGCCGGCTCCTGGCCCGCATTCTGGCTGCTCAATTCCGATACGCCGGACACCGGTTCGCCGGAGATCGACATCATGGAAGCCTACTCGGGCGACACCACCGGCTACTGGGGCGATGCGAACAAGCATCCGATCCGTTATGCGGGATCGTTTTACCAGAACGGCGCAAATTTCCCGGGCTTGCAAAAGACCGAAAGCGTCGCTACCGGCGACTTGTCGACCGGCTTTCACAAGTATGCGGTGAAGTGGGAGCCGAACAAGCTGTCGTTCTATTTCGACGGCAAGCTGGTCTCGACGTCGGATGTGACGATGTCGAGGAGAATGTACATTTTGCTCGACATGCAATACGGCAGCGCCAGCGGCGCG
>DAIDBD010000102.1 GCA_027310305.1 Herminiimonas sp. | reverse complement strand
GGAGCGGCTAGTTGTTGCTGCGCCAGCTCGGCGGAGAACGGCTTGCGGTGCAGCGCGCAAATGCCCTGCAATGTCCAGAAAAAAGCATCCTTGGTTAATTCTGTTGAAGTCATGTCCCTGATGATTCCGGTCAGGGAATCTAATTATTATGTTGCCATTAGAACATCAGGACAAAAGGTAACTGACAAACTGCCAAAGTGGCAACACCATATTTATGGGTTTTTGGAATGTTTTCGGAAAAATAGTGAAGATTCGCGAAAATCGATAGCTTTTATTTCCCAGAAAAAATTTTACTGGTCGCAAGCATGCTATTCAGTGGGTGATTCGATAGCAAATTATTCTTAAACACGTGATGTTTTGGAAGACAGAACAATCAGGCAGCCATCCGGAAATAATTTGGACAACCCGCTGTTTATGCCCGTAAAGGAAAAAGTCGGCTAGCATAGCGGCTTCCATCGCGCCTCAAACCGTCTCTTATCCTTATGTCCCCTGACGATTACTGCCAGCAAAAAGCCGCCGAGAGCGGCTCCAGTTTTTATTACAGTTTCCTGTTCCTGCCGCCGGAGCGCCGCCGCGCGATTACGGCACTCTATGCGTTCTGCCGCGAAGTCGACGATACCGTGGATGAATGCACCGATGCCGCCATCGCCCGCGCGAAGCTGATCTGGTGGCGCAAGGAAATCGGTGCAATGCTGGCCGGCCATCCGACCCATCCGGTCACGCTCGCGCTGCAGCCGCATATGGTTCCCTACTCGCTTGACGGCAAGCATTTGCAGGCGATCATCGATGGCATGGAAATGGATCTCGACCAGACGCGCTATCTCGACTATGCCGGCTTGCAGCGTTACTGCTGGCATGTGGCGGGCGTGGTCGGCATTCTGTCGGCCAGCATTTTCGGCGCGACGCGGCCTGAAACCTTGCAGTACGCGGAAAAACTCGGTCTTGCCTTTCAGTTGACCAATATCATTCGCGACGTCGGCGATGATGCGCGCAAGGGACGGATTTATTTGCCGGCCAATGAGTTGCAAAAATTCAATGTCACCGCTGCCGATATCCTGAACGCGCGGCACAACGAACATTTTGAAAATCTGATGCGCTTCCAGGTCGAACGTGCGCAACGCGCCTATGACGATGCATTCGCATTGCTGCCCGCGGAAGACCGTCGTGCACAACGTCCTGGTCTGATCATGGCATCGATCTACCGCACGCTGCTCGATGAAATCGAACGTGACGGCTTTCATGTGCTCAACCAGAAAATTTCGCTGACGCCGATTAGGAAATTATGGCTGGCATGGAAGACCTATGTTCGCGGATAAGAAACGATCTTGGTGAAGTTCGCCCGTTCCGTTGTTTCTAATACGTCTCCCACGAAAAAAATTGCGGTCGTGGGCGGCGGCTGGGCCGGCTGCGCGGCGGCCGTCGAACTCGCGCGGCAAGGCCGTCAAGTTACGCTATTCGAGGCGGCCCGCACGCTGGGCGGCCGCGCTCGCCGCGTCGATATCAACGGCAAGACGCTCGATAACGGCCAGCATATCCTGCTCGGCGCTTACACCGAAACATTGCACCTGATGCGTGTTGTCGGCATCGATATCAACCGGACATTGCTGCGGCTGCCGCTACAGATGCGCTATCCGAAAGACAGCGGCGGCATGGATTTTGTCGCGCCGCGGCTGCCTGCCCCGTTTCATTTGTTGATCGCGTTATTGCGCGCCCCCGGACTTGGGAAACCGGACAAACTGGCGTTGGCAAGATTTTCAACGACGGCGCGCTGGATGGATTGGAAACTCAACACCGATTGCACAGTCATCGAATTGCTCGATCGCTTCGATCAGACCGAACGCCTGACCAGATTGATGTGGCGTCCGCTTTGCATTGCTGCACTTAATACGCCGCCGGAACGCGCGTCGGCGCAAGTGTTCCTGAATGTGCTGCGCGATAGTCTGGGCGCGCGCCGTGCCGCATCCGACATGCTGCTGCCGCGCGTTGATTTGACCGCATTGTTTCCGCGCCATGCAGCGCAATTTATCGAGCAGCAAGGCGGCACCGTGAAATACGGCGCGACGGTCAACGCGGTCAAACGGGACGGCCAGTGCTGGCAGGTTGAAGTCGCAACGGAATCGGAGGCATCGGCTTTCGATGCTGTCGTTGTCGCAACGCAGCCGTCCCATGTCGCTGACCTGCTGGACGGTCTGATGAAA
>DAIDBD010000086.1 GCA_027310305.1 Herminiimonas sp. | reverse complement strand
CCCCAGGTCGTTTCAACCCGAAAGTATCGCAAATGCGCAACTTGAAATTCAAATCGTGGACACCCCTAAATCTCTCGAAACCCGCGTCAAGTCTGGCTTTCCGGTCGGCGCACATTAATTAAACCGGACACTACTGATCTTTCGATGGCGCGGTTGTTTTCCCCTTTCCAATTGAATCCGTTCGACATCAATCCGCTGCGCGAAATTCTGGCGAGCCGGATCGACTTCGAACGATTGAAAACCGATTCCGGGATCAAGCTGTTCATTGCCGCAACACAGGTCAGCACCGGCAAGCTCAAGCTTTTTCGCAACAAGCAGATGTCGCTCGATGCATTGATGGCGTCGGCCTGCCTGCCGTCGATCCATCGCGCGGTGGAAATCGACGGAGAAGCATACTGGGATGGCGGATTCACCGCGAATCCGCCCATATTCCCGTTGCTGCATCAGTGCGTGGCGCGCGACGTGATGGTGGTGCTGCTGCATTCGTGTCCGCTGCAGAGAGCCCCGGTTTCCGCAACCGATATCAGCAGCCGCCTGACGGAAATAGGGTTTGGCGCGGCACTCAATACCGAGCTGCAGGGAATCGCGCTGGCCAAACGCGAAGCCCGGCGCGGATTGTTTGCGTTCGGCCGTCTCGAACGCAGGCTGCGGCATCTCAACATTCACATGATCGACGCGCAGGAATTCATGAGCCGGCTCAGCACGCGCAGCAAACTCAATACGTATGCGCCTTTCATCAATGCATTGCGCGACGAAGGCAGAAATCAGGCCGAAAAATGGATCGACGAAAATTTCCATTATCTCGGCGTGCGTTCGTCTTACAGCCTTGCCAACTTTCTTCACTGATGAAATGCGGTTTACTCTGATTTTATTGCGCGTTCCTGTTCCATCAACCTCAGTATCCGCCGCTGTAATTTTCCGGTGGTCGTCATCGGCAGTTCGTCGAGGAACTCGATTTCCTTTGGATATTCATACGGCGCGAGTTTGCCGCGCACGTGGGTTTGCAGTTCGGCGATCAGTTTGTCGTCCGCTGCCTTGCTGCGTTTTACATCCGGCGTCAGCACGATAAACGCCTTGACGATGTTGCCGCGCTCGGCATCGGGTTTTGGCACCACGGCGGCATTGGCGACTGCCGGATGCTTGACCAGGCAATTCTCGATTTCGGAAGGGCCGATGCGGTATCCGGCGGCCTTGAACATATCGTCGGCGCGGCCCTGATACCAAAGGTAGCCGTCCTGATCCATCGAAGCCAGATCGCCGGTGCGGCACCAGTCGCCGCTGTATTTTTTCCGGGTCGCGTCGGAATTTTTCCAGTATCCGATGAAAAATATCGGATCGGGGTCGCCGTGGATGTCGGTACGGTGCAGCGCAACTTCACCGGTATCGCCGGCCTTGACGACGTTGCCGTCTTCATCAATCACCGCAACCCGATGGCCGGGATACGGGCGGCCCATGCTGCCGGGCTTGGCCGGCCACTTTGCGGCGCTGTTGCCGACGATGTAATTCATTTCCGTCTGGCCGAACATTTCATTGATCGTAATGCCGAGGCCCGACCGGCCCCAATTGAATACGGCATCGCCGACCGCTTCGCCGGCGCTCATGATCGCGCGCAGTTTGAGCTTGAATTTTTCGCGCGGCGCGGGAACCGCCTTCATCATCATTTTCAGCGCGGTGGGAAACAGGAAGGTATTGGTCACGCCGTATTTTTCGAGCAGGTAAAACGCGGTGTCGGCCGAAAAACGGCCGCGATAGCCGACGATCGGCTTGCCGAAATAAAGCGTAGGGAGCAGCGCATCCATCAACCCGCCGGTCCAGGCCCAATCGGCGGGCGACCAGAATACGTCGCCGTCCTGCGGGAACCAGTTTTGCGACGCCACGAAACCGGTGAGATTGCCGATGATTGCCGAATGCGGCAACAGCGCGCCTTTCGGTGCGCCGGTGGTACCGCTGGTGTAAATCAATATGGCCGGATCGGTGGCCGCCGTTTTCACCGCATCGAAAACGGACGATGCCGCCAACATCTCGGCATCCCAGGCGATCGTATCGGTTGCATCGCAATCGATTGCAATGACATGCCGCATCGCCGGACACTTGGCGCGAATTTCATTCAGATTGGCCAGCGCGGCCTGATCGACCAGCGCAATCGCAGCTTCACTGTTTTGCAGCCGGTATTCCAGCGCATCCGGCCCGAACAGGATCGACATCGGCATCGCCACCGCGCCGATCTGATAGCACGCGATATGGGCGATGGCGGTTTCCGGCCGTTGCGGCAGGATGATCGCCACCCGGTCGCCGCGCCGCACGCCACGTTCGAGCAATATGTTGGACAGCCGGTTGGCCTGCGCTTGCAGTTCCGCGTAGGTCAGGGTGGAGGCATGGCCCGATTCATCCTCGTAATGAATCGCGATACGCGATGCATCGTCTGCCCAGCGGCCGCAGCAAACCTCGGCAATATTGAATGCGGCAGGCACGTGCCAGCGGAATTGCCGGTAAAGATTACGGTAGTAGTCGGCAGGGCTATTGTTACTGGCAGATATCATATGCTCTCCGGTATAATTATCGAACGATCGTTCTATTTAATCTGCATTGGCGGCAGGTCTGAAAAGCCATGCATGCCGATTTCATGCTGTTCAATTTGACAACCCTTCAGCCCATCATGAAACCATCTCGTTCAGAATTTATCACGGTCCGCGGCCTTCGATACCATATTCGCCATTGGGGTCATGAAGGTGCACCCAAGTTATTCATGGTGCACGGCTGGATGGATGTGTCGGCATCGTTTCAGTTCATGGTGGAGTGTCTGCGGCGCGACTGGCATGTGATCGCGCCGGACTGGCGCGGTTTCGGCCTGACCGAAAATCCCGGCACGGATACATACTGGTTTCCCGATTACATGGGTGACCTGGATGCGATCCTGCAACATTATTCGCCGGACCAGGCGGTCAATCTGCTCGGTCACAGCATGGGCGCCAATGTGGTCATGCTGTATGCCGGAGTGCGTCCGGCACGCATCAGGAAACTGATCAACTTCGAAGGCTTCGGCATGCCGGTCACGCGTCCGGAACAAGCGCCTGGCCGCTATCTCAAATGGCTGGATGAATTGCGCGAACCGCCCAGCCTGCGCACATACGCGACGCAAGCCGACGTGGCGGCGCGGCTGCAAAAAACCAATCCGCGCCTGACCGACGAACGCGCCGCATTTCTGTCCGGCCATTGGGCTGCGCAAAATGCCGAAGGCGCATGGGAGATCCTGGGCGATCCGGCGCACAAGATCACCAGCCCGCTGCTGTATCGTGTTGACGAAGTGACGGCCTGCTGGAAGGCAATCGCCGCGCCGGTGCTGTGGGTCGAAGCCGACGACACCGATGTGTGGCGCTGGATGGGTCCGAAGGAGTCCGCGCGCATCGAAATCGATCGCCGCATCGGATTCATTCCCGATGTCGCGACTGCAATGATCAACGACGCCGGCCATATGTTGCACCATGACCAGCCGCAAGCCCTGGCGAGTCTGATCGAGCAGTTCCTGGCTTGAGAACGGGAACTGCTGCGCAATGCGGCATGGCTGAATCAGGCGGCGTACAATTGATGTTTTACTTCTTGCGCATCGCTCAGCGTATTTCGCATGCTCAATGTCGATCTTCATTGCCATTCCAATATTTCCGACGGCATGCTGGCGCCCGCGGCGGTTGCCGCGCGTGCCAAAGCCAATGGCGTCGACGTCTGGGCCCTGACCGATCACGACGAAGTGGGCGGCATTCCGGAGGCGCGCGCGGCTGCCGCCGACCTTGGGCTGCAATATGTGCCCGGCGTCGAAATCTCGGTCACCTGGGCCGGGCAGACGGTGCATGTCGTCGGTTTGCATATCGATGAAACAAATGAAACCCTGGTTCAGGGATTGGCCGCCACCCGTTCGGGCCGCGAGCGGCGCGCCCATCAGATGGCTGCGCAACTGGCTGCGGCCGGCATTCCCGATGCATTCGAAGGCGCGCTGAAATTCGTCGGCAATCCAGACTTGATCTCGCGGATGCATTTTGCCCGTTACATTCTTGAGTTGGGCGTCTGCGCCGATATACCGGAAGTATTCCGCAATTATCTTACCGATGGCAATCCGGGCTTTGTACCGCATCGCTGGGCAACGCTGCAGCAAGCGGTCGGCTGGATTCGCGGCGCAGGCGGCATTGCCGTGATTGCCCATCCGGGACGCTATAAATTTAGCGAACTCGAGTTCGGCGCCTTCTTCGATGAATTCAAGCGATTCGGCGGCGCCGCGATGGAAGTCACGACGGGCAGCCACACTGTCGATCAATATGCGCAATACGCGAAAGCGGCCAATCAGTACGGTTTGCTCGCTTCACGCGGTTCCGACTTTCACGGCCCCGGCGAGTCGCGGGTCGATCTGGGCGCCTTGCCGGCGCTGCCTGACGGCGTCGTGCCGGTCTGGCACAATTGGGCGATCTGATTCGAGCCCGGCATTCATTGCAATAATGCGCAGCAGGTTTTCCTTCATGTTGGCTGCCGTCTCTTGAACTTCCATGTTGCCATCCTTATATATAGCTTGTTTTCAACCTCGGAGTCTTCAGCATGAAACGAATTTTCCTGTTCCTTGCAACCAATATTGCGGTCGTAGCGGTAATGACAGTGGTGCTGTCGCTGTTGGGCGTGGACCGTTTTCTGACCGGCACCGGGCTGAATCTTCCCATGCTGGCGGTATTTTCGCTGGTGGTGGGTTTTACCGGTTCGATTTTTTCGTTGCTGATCAGTAAACCAATGGCGAAATGGTCGACTGGCGCGCACGTGATCGATGCGCCGTCCAACTCGACTGAATTATGGTTGATCGATTCGGTCAGGAAACTGGCGGATCGAGCCGGCATAGCGATGCCGGAAGTGGCGGTATATGAAGGCGAGCCGAATGCATTCGCAACCGGCGCATTCAAGAATTCTGCATTGGTCGCGGTATCGGCCGGGCTATTGCAAAGCATGACCAAAGAAGAGGTCGAAGCGGTACTGGCGCATGAAGTCGCCCACGTCGCCAATGGCGATATGGTCACCATGATGCTGATCCAGGGCGTGGTCAATACCTTCGTGGTGTTCCTGTCGCGCGTCGTCGGTTATGCGGTCGATCGCGCGCTGTCGCGCGGCAATAGCGATGGCCCCGGCATCGGCTACATGGTGACTGTGTTCGTGTCGCAGATTATATTCGGCATTGCCGCATCGATGATCGTTGCCTGGTTCTCGCGCCACCGGGAATTCCGTGCCGATGCCGGTTCAGCCAAATTCCTGGGAACCGCGCAGCCGATGATCAAGGCATTGGCGCGCCTGGGTGGCGTGGAGCCCAGCAGCTTGCCGCAAGCAATGGCTTCTTTGGGCATCAACGACAAACCCGGCTTCATGGGCTTGTTTTCAAGCCATCCGCCGATTGAAGAGCGTATTGCCGCATTGCGCGGCAACCAATAGATTCGCTGTCAAATCACCACATCGGCGGTAGCCTGTCGGCTGCCGCCGTTTTCATTCCATGAGCCAGTTTTTTCAAATTCACCCGGAGAATCCGCAACTGCGTCTGATCAAACAGGCGGCGCAGATTATCGGTTCGGGCGGTATCGTCGCGCTGCCGACCGATTCCTGTTACGCGCTGGTATGCCAGCTGGATGACAGGAATGCGGTTGAGCGGCTGCGCCGCATTCGGGCCGTCGATGACAAGCATCATCTGACGCTGTTGTGCCGCGATCTGGGTGAAATCGCACTGTACGCCCGTGTCGACAACCGCCAGTACCGGCTGCTCAAATCGGCCACTCCCGGCCCTTACACGTTCATTCTGGAAGCAACCAAGGAAGTGCCGCGCCGCCTGAGCCATCCGTCGCGCCGGACCATCGGTTTGCGGGTGCCGGAAAACCGGGTCGCCCATGCGCTGCTGGAGGAACTCGGGCAGCCGTTATTGAGTACCACGCTGATCTTGCCGGAGCAGGAAAATCCATTGTCCGATCCGGATGAAATACGCGAGCGCCTCGCGCGTCAGATCGAGCTGGTGATCGACGGCGGCGCGTGCAGCCTGGAACCGACCACGGTAATCGATTTGACCGGCGCAGAACCGGTATTGCTGCGGCAGGGCCGGGGCGATGCAGGGCCGTTCGGTTGGTAAATCCGCCGTTTTCAATGGTACGCTAAACTCTCGCATTGCTTCGATCCATGCGGGCACCAAACGTGCCCATCCTGCCGGCTTGCCGGCCATTCCAATTGATTTCGCTGTTTGCCGCAGGCAAGCAGTGCCCCTCTGATAAAATTCGACCGATGAACGATCTTATTCAAACTTTTGCGGTGTACGCACTGCCGATCGTGTTTGCGATCACGCTGCACGAAGCCGCGCATGCCTATGCCGCCAAATATTTCGGCGATACGACCGCCTATGCCCAGGGACGCATGAGCTTGAATCCCATCAAGCACATCGATCCGGTCGGCACATTGCTGATTCCGATCGTGCTGTTTTTTGTCGGTAGCCCTTTTCTGTTCGGCTATGCCAAACCGGTCCCGGTGGAATTCGGCAATTTGCGCAAGCCCAAGCGCGACATGGCATGGGTCGCGCTGGCGGGTCCGGCCGCGAATCTTGTCATGGCGCTGATGTGGATGGTGTTCGCCGTGATGCTGGCGGCATGGCACACCCAGGAAGTATTTTTCATGAAGATGGCGCAGGCCGGTATCCTCACCAATCTGGTGATATTCGCCTTCAACCTGTTTCCGGTGCCGCCGCTCGACGGTGGCCGCATCATGACCAGCATCTTGCCGCACAAGTATGCGTACAAATTCTCGCAGCTCGAGCCATACGGGTTTTTCATCGTGCTGGCGCTGGTATTTCTCAAGGTGCTGCATTTCTGGATGATGCCGGTAATGTCCGCCGCCAATTCTGCGCTGCTGCTCATTATTTCTCCCCTGACTCTTTTACTGAACTGACTGACTATGTATCCCGATCGCGTTGTTTCCGGCATGCGCCCGACCGGCGCCATGCATCTTGGGCATTATCACGGCGCTCTTAAAAACTGGATCAAGCTGCAATCCGAGCATCCCTGCCTGTTTTTTGTCGCGGACTGGCATGCGCTGACGACGCACTACGACGATCCCGGCATCATCGAATCCAGCACCTGGGATATGCTGATCGACTGGCTTGCCGCCGGCGTGGATCCATCGAAGGCAACGCTGTTCATCCAGTCCAGGGTGCCGGAGCATGCCGAATTGCATTTGCTGCTGTCGATGTCCACCCCGCTGGGATGGCTGGAACGCGTGCCGACCTACAAGGATCAGCAGGAGAAACTGGCCGACCGCGATCTGGCTACCTATGGCTTTCTCGGTTATCCATTGCTGCAGGCAGCCGATGTGCTGATCTATC
Source organism: Herminiimonas sp. (assembly GCA_027310305.1). Taxonomy (GTDB): domain Bacteria; phylum Pseudomonadota; class Gammaproteobacteria; order Burkholderiales; family Burkholderiaceae_D; genus DAIDBD01. The sequence goes on along the minus strand of DAIDBD010000086.1, from coordinate 26,640 downwards.
GCGCCAGCATGGTCCCGGTCGGCGAGGATCAGGTGCCGCATGTGGAAATGATGCGCGAAATCGCACGGCGCTTCAATCACCTGTACGGCCAGGAAAAAGGGTTTGAAGAGAAGGCGCGCGAGGCGATCAAGAAACTCGGCGGCAAGCATGCCAAGCTGTACAACGAATTGCGCACGCAATACCAGGAGCAGGGCAGGCAAGATGCGCTGGAGCAGGCAAAAGCGATGCTCGACGATGCGCAAAGCCTATCGCTGATCGATCGCGAACGGCTGTCCGGTTATCTCGAAGGCCGCCGCAAGCAGATTCTGGTCGAGCCGCAATCGTTGCTGACCGAAGCGTCGCGGTTGCCGGGACTGGATGGGCAAAAAATGTCCAAGAGTTACGGCAATGCGATTGCGCTGCGCGAAGACAAGGAATCGGTCACCAGGAAAATCCGCACGATGCCGACCGATCCGGCGCGGGTGCGGCGCACCGATCCGGGCGATCCGGAAAAGTGCCCGGTATGGCAACTTCATCAAGTGTATTCCGATGACAGCACCAAGGAGTGGGTTGTGAAAGGTTGCAAATCGGCCGGCATCGGCTGTCTTGAATGCAAGCAGCCGGTCATTGATGCAATCTTGAAAGAACAGGAGCCGATGCGCGAACGCGCGCAGCAATATCTCGACGATCCTTCGCTGGTGCGCGCGATCGTTGCCGATGGCTGCGACAAGGCGCGCAAGCTGGCGCAAGAGACGATGCGCGATGTCAGACATGCGATGGGATTGAGTTACTACTAGTTTTCACCAATGTCGGCGAATACGGACTCCCATCACGCTATCGATCATCCTTCCGACTGGGTCGCACGCTTTGCGCCGCTGATTCCGCATGGAGAGGTGCTCGATCTGGCTTGCGGCGCCGGCCGGCATGCCCGCTTGCTGGCGGCGCTGGGACATGCGGTACTGGCAGTCGATCGCGATGCCGGCATGCTCGCCAAAGCCGCGGGTCCGCGAATCGGCACCCTCCGGGTCGATCTTGAAAGCGGCGCCGCATGGCCGTTCGAGGCAGGCCGTTTCACCGGCATCGTGGTCACGAATTATCTGCATCGTCCGTTGTTTCCGCTTATTCTGGCGAGTCTTGCGCCCGGCGGCATATTGATTTATGAAACGTTCGCTCAAGGGAATGGACATTTCGGCAAGCCGTCGAGTCCGGATTTTTTACTCGAACCGGGCGAATTGCTGAAAATGGCAGCGGCAAATCCAAGCGACCTTGTCAGGGTAATTGCGTATGAAGACGGCTACACCGACCAACCGAAAGCCGCGATGGTGCAGCGCATTTGCGCTGTGAAGGCCGGTTTGCAAATTTCGCCGGATCGTCTCAGGCTGATTTGATCCCATATTCGAGACAGGACTGCCCCACGGACACGGGCTATCCGCTACAATCGATCTTTTACAAATTTCCGTATCAACATCATCATGATTCAGGGCAGCTTAGTTGCAATCGTCACTCCCATGCACGCGGACGGCAGCCTCGATTTGCCGGGCTTGCGCAAACTGATCGACTGGCATATCGCCGAAGGTACGGACGGTATCGTCATCGTCGGCACGACGGGCGAATCGCCGACCGTATCGGTCGAGGAACACTGCGAATTGATCAAGGTCGCAGTCGACCATGCCGCCGGACGCATTCCCATTATTGCCGGCACCGGCGGCAACTCGACCGCCGAAGCGATTGAGCTGACGCGCTATGCAAAAAGTGTCGGCGCCGATGCGTCGCTGCAAGTCGTGCCGTACTATAACCGGCCGACCCAGGAAGGCATGTTTCAGCACTTCAAAAAGATCGCGGAATCGGTTGATCTGCCGGTCATTCTTTACAATGTGCCGGGCCGCACGGTGGCCGACATGAGCAATGACACCATTGTGCGTCTGGCGCAGGTGCCGGGCATTATCGGTGTCAAGGAAGCGACCGGCAATATCGGCCGCGGCACCGACCTGCTCCGTCTGGCGCCGAAATCGTTCGCGGTATATTCGGGCGATGATCCGACTGCGATGGCGCTGATGTTTTGCGGTGCAAAAGGCAATATTTCAGTAACGGCCAATGTCGCCCCGCGCGCGATGCATGCGCTTTGCGCCGCTGCAATGAGCGGCAATGTGGCGGAAGCAATCAAAATCAATAACCGGCTTTTGCCGCTGCATATTCACCTGTTCGTCGAACCGAATCCGGTGCCGGTGAAATGGGCGATGACGGAAATGGGTTTGATGCCCCCCGGCATCCGCCTGCCGCTGGTACCGCTTGCCGCCGCTTACCATGCTATCGTGCGTGCGGCATTGCGCGAGTCGGGTGTATTACAATAAGGCAATCAGCGCCGCGTCACGAACCCGGCCGGATCGTCCGGCCCTGAACTTACCTCATTCGGTATCGACATGACTTTTCGGAAAAACGCCCACATGGCACAACGCAACATCGCTCAACGCGGATTTATTTACGCGCTCGCCTTGGCCGGCTTGGCCGGCTGCGGCTCGATCAACTCGTCATTCGGCAACTTGCTGGAATCGGACCGGGTTGATTATAAAAGCGCCGGCAAGGCGCCTTCGCTTGAAGTGCCGCCCGACTTGACGCAATTGCAGCGCGAGAATCGCTATGCACTGCCCGATACCAGTCGCGGCACCGCGACTGCGTCCGGCTACAACCTGCAGCAAAGCGCAGGCCCGGCAGCGACAGCGGAGACGGTGGCGCCGCAAGCAAGGCCGGACATTCGCGTCGAGCGCGCCGGCAATCAGCGCTGGCTGATAGTCAAGCAGACGCCGGAAGCATTGTGGCCGAAAATCAAGGATTTCTGGCAAGACTCGGGCTTTCTGATCAATGTCGATTCTCCTCAAACGGGCATCATGGAAACCGATTGGGCCGAAAATCGCGCGAAAATTCCGCAGGATTTTATTCGTAACACGTTAGGCAAGGCGCTGGATTCGCTGTATTCCACCGGCGAGCGCGACAAGTTCCGCACCCGTATCGAGCGCGGCACAGACGGTACATCCGAAATCTACATCAGCCATCGCGGCGCGCTGGAAGTGCTGACCGGCGACAAGGATTCCACCGTATGGACGCCGCGTCCCGCCGATCCCGAACTGGAAGCCGAATTCCTGGCACGCTTGATGGTGCGCCTGGGCGTTGCGGACAATCGCGCCAAAGCTTCCGTGATGAATGCGGCAGCACAACAAGGGCGCGCCAAGCTGGTCAAGGGCGCCAACGGCTCCTATGTCGAGATGGATGAAGGATTTGAGCGCGCATGGCGCCGGGTTGGCTTGGCGCTCGATCGGGTGGGCTTCACGGTCGAAGATCGCGATCGCAGCAAAGGCGTGTATTTTGTCCGGTATGTCGATCAGACCCGGGAAGCGCAAAACAAATCGGCCAGTGAAAAAGGCTTCTTCTCGAAACTGTTCTCGTTCGGCTCCAAGGACGACAAGGCAAAATTGGCGCAGCGCTATCAGGTTTCCGTAAAAGGAGCCGGCGCTGCCAGCCAGGTTGCGGTGCTTAATAATGAAGGCCGTCCTGAATCTTCGCAAATCGCCGACAAGATACTGGCCTTGCTGAACGAGCAGCTCAAATAACCGGTCTGGCGATAGGCAAGATGAACGCTATTACTGAAGTCTGCCGTTGAAATTCGCCAGTTTGGGTAGCGGCAGTGAAGGAAATGCGCTATTGATTTCCGCCGCATCCGGCACGACACGCACCACCGTCATGCTGGATTGCGGATTCGGCATCCGCGAAACCGAACGTCGCCTGGCCAGACTGGGAATGGGACCGGCTGATGTAACGGGCATTGTGGTGACCCATGAACATCAGGATCATGTCGGCGGCGTATTCAAGTTTGCCCGACGCCATTCCATTCCCGTCTGGTTAAGTTTCGGTACCTATCAGGCGGTACGGGATGATTGCAATGGCGTAAGCGTGCATTTTTGCCGGGACGGCGATCAGTTGGCCATAGGCGGTCTGGCATTCTCTCCGTACACCGTGCCGCATGATGCGCGCGAGCCGTTGCAGTATGTGGCCACCGACGGACAAGCCAAACTTGGCGTACTCACCGATGCCGGTCAATCGACGCCGCATCTGGTGCAGGCGCTAAGCGGTTGTAATGCACTGATGCTGGAATGTAACCATGATCGCCAGATGCTTGCCGATTCCGCATATCCGCCCTCGCTGAAGCGCCGTATTGGCGGCGCATACGGTCATTTATCCAATCAGACGGCTGCTGAAATTCTTGCCGCCCTCGATCAATCCCGCTTGCAAAAGATAATCGGCGCGCATTTGAGCAGTCAAAACAATACGGCTGAACTGGCGCATGCGGCGTTATGCAATGCAACTGGCGCCAATCAGGCCGAAGTGATCATCGCCTGTCAGCAGGAAGGGTTTGACTGGATCGAGATTGCCGCTTGAGCGACCGGGCGACAGTGCCCAGTTGTGTAATAAAAAAGCCGACCCGGAGGTCGGCTTTTTTCAAGCAACGTTGATTACTTGGATGCGGCAGGAGCAGCGGCGGCAGGAGCGGCAGGAGCAGCGGCATCAGCCGGGGCTGCAGCGGAAGCGGCAGGAGCGGAAGCGGCAGGAGCAGCAGCATCAGCCGGGGCTGCTGCAGCAGGAGCTGGAGCAGCAGGAGCTGGGGCTGGAGCAGGTGCTTCAACTGCAGGGGCTGCAGCAGGAGCAGCGGCTTCTTCTTTCTTGCTGCAAGCAGCAAGAGCAATAGCCAACAGGGAAGCGATCAACAACGTTTTTTTCATGATTTTCCTTAAGATAAAATAAAATTTTGCGATGAATAATTACCGGTAATTATCGCTCTATAGGCGTCTTCGCATGGTCTTCGTACCAGTTGGTGCGTTGTTACACAGCGAAAGCTTCCTAGCCGGAGATTATAGCTGTTTTTTTTTCAATGGCGTAACACATTTTCCCGTTGGTAAGGAATTTGTAAGTTTGCAACGTTAGCTGAACTGGATTTTCAAACCATGGCCGGGCCGTTTAGGCGCATGAAACGGCTCCGAGCCGATATTTTCGAATGTGCGAATCAATCCAAATCGATCCAGCCATCCCGGTACCAATTGTAAAGTGCTTCCGTGACATCTTTTGATGCTTGGGAAACAGCACTGCCGTCCAGCCTGCGCATATCGGCCAGTGTAGTCAGCAATCCCTTGTCGGCCCGATCGATGGCAAACGATTCACCATTGATGAAAACATGCTTTCCGCGATACAGCATTTGCGTCTTGCGTGACAATTTAACGCCGTGCTTGCCGCCAGCTTGGGCGAAGCGGGCTGGCGTCAAGGGAGATGCAGGCGGATCGAAAAATACATGGGCTTTGGGTTCAGACAGATACTCGCCGAGGAAAATCGTAATGTCGTCCTGGGTGAAGCGCACTTTATCCAATTGCGCCGCGACTTGCGACAGCATTGCCGGTCCGATTTCCGCCGGATGTTTGCCAGCCGCCAGGCCGGAATCCGCATAGCGTCCCGGCAGGTCGATCGAGTCGGCCATGAACTGCAAAAAGGCTTCGCCCAGTTCCTGATAGGACGGTGCGCGAAAACCGATCGAATAGGTCATGCATTCGCCGATTGCCGTGCCGTCATGCGCATAATGCGGCGGCAGGTATAGCATGTCGCCCGGTTCCAGCACGAATTCCTGTTGCGGCTGGAAGTTGCGCAATATCTTCAACGGCATGTCGTCGAGCAATGACAGATCCTTTTGCGCGCCGATACGCCAGCGCCGCCGCCCATGCGCTTGCAGCAGGAACACATCGTACGAGTCGAAATGCGGTCCGACGCCGCCGCCATCGGTTGCATAACTGATCATCAAGTCATCCAGCCGCGCATCCGGAATGAAACGGAATTGCCGCAGCAGCGCATCGGCAGCGTCGTCGTGCAGATTCACGCCCTGTACCAGCAGCGTCCAGTCGGATTTCCTGATGGAAGGCAGCGTACCGATCGGCCCGTTTTCCATATGCCACTGCTGTTTGAAATGGGTAATCAGTCTCGATTCGATATCGTCGCGCGCAGCCATGCCGAATAGCGCTTCGCGTGACATGAGCGGAGTGAAGCCGGGCAGCGCCTGGCGAATCAGCAGCGGTTTCTTGTGCCAGTAATCGCGCAGGAATCGGGCCGGCGTCAGACCGCCCAAGAGGGTCGTTTTTTTCATGGCCTCATTATATAGGCATGACAATTGCTGCCGTGCAGGAATCCGCCGCTCTTTTAGGCGGGTATAATTTGCCCGAATATCAAATGAAAGGAATCATCATGAAGATTGCCAAAAATACGGTGGTGACCGTGCACTACAAATTGTCAGATGCTCAGGACAATCTGATTGAAGAGAGCCGCGAGCCGATGGTTTATCTGCACGGCGGTTATGAAAATACGCTGCCGAAAATCGAGGAGGCGCTGGAGGGCAAGGACGTCGGTTTCGAAACGTCGATCCAGGTTGAGCCGGACGATGCGTTTGGAGAATACGATGCGAGCCTGGTCAAGGTTGAGCCGCGCGATCGGTTGCCGACTCCGCTGGAAGTCGGCATGCAATTTGAAGGCATGCCGGACGGTATCGATGAAGAGGAAGAGGCGCTGATTTTCACGGTGACCGACATTGCCGACGACAAGGTCGTGCTGGATGGGAATCATCCGCTCGCCGGCATGGCGCTGCGGTTTGCATTGAATGTCACGGAAGTGCGCGATGCGAGCGACGAAGAAATCGCGCATGGGCATGTTCATGGCGGACACGGTCATCATCACGGCGACGCCGATGATGAAAGCGGCGACCAGTTTCGCAGCCATCCGATTCATTGAACCGTATCGCTTGCGCATCAATCAACCGATGAATCCTTATTGATGCGCATTCTTCGCCGCCTTGGGATTGCTGCTGACGGCGAACAGCGTCGGCAGAGAAGGATTGACGGTCAATTTGCCCCATCCCGATCCCACTTCCAGATCGCCCAGATTGCCGCGCCAGACAATGCCGTCTCGCGGCACCGGTTTGGATCTGGCCTGGCCGTGTATGACCAATACTTTGCCGGAAAATCCGGTTGCGAGCGCAACGATCTGGCGGCGCGTTTCAGAAAATCCGTCGCGTTTGCGGCCTAGAGCGAAAAGCGATGCGGAGCCCGGTTCAAATAATGGATCGCCATCGCAAAACAGCACGATACCTTCCAGCTTTTTGCGCCTTGCCCCCATAAAAATTCGTTGCAGCCAGTTGCGATTGGCAACCAGCCTGTCTTCGAACTCGCTATTCCGTCCGGCTGCTGCAAGATAGTGGTTATTATTTGCCGGCAGGTTAATGGTGGCGAACATGATATCGCCGAATTCCCATCGCGCATTTTCGCCATAGCTGCGAAATTGGGGTATCGACGATTGGCGTATTACCGGAATTTTGCTGCCGCCGAGCGAGAATTCGCCGGTAAAAAATACATCCCGCAGCCGGTTCAGGCGTTCCATTGCGGCCGATCTTCCATTTTCTCGTTTGCAATCGGCCCAGTCGCTTGCCGCCAGCGACAGAATGAGACCGTTCTTCGCTTCGTCAAGCAACATCTTGCGATCGTTGTACATCTGGTCGCTGCAAGGTTCGGCGGTTGATTTGATGCCGTTGGCGACGACAAAAGCGAGATTGTCCGCATCGGTTTGAGCAATCGCATTGCGCAAGGGGGACTCGTCCGAAGCGGTTTTGAATGCGTGGGCGATCACGCCAAAACTGAATTCATCCGATTGGGCCGATGCCGGCCATGCGCGGGCAAGAACGGTGCAAATGAAAAGCGAGGACAGCAGAAGCTTTTTCATTGGCCTGCCTGCCGGTCGATCAATTGTTTCAACCGATACAGCGCTTCCAGCGCCTCGCGCGGAGAAAGCGCATCCGGATCGATGATTGCCAGTGCTTCCATCACGGCGTTGCCTGTCTCGTCCGCCGATGTATTTTCGGAAAGCGTTTCGGGCTCCGCCGCGTTCATCATCCGGGAGGCAAACAGGTCGAATTGCGGCGTCGATTGTATCGACTGCGCTTCGAGCGCCGCCAGATGCTTGCGCGCCGCCCTGATGACAGGCTGCGGCACGCCGGCCAGTTGCGCGACTTGCAAGCCGTAGCTTTGCGACGCAGGTCCGGGTTGCACCGCATGCAGGAACACTATGCTGTCCTTGTGTTCGACTGCGGAAAGATGCACGTTGGCCGCCGTGGAATGGGTATCCGGCAACTGGGTCAGCTCGAAATAGTGGGTTGCAAACAGCGTAAAGCTTCTGGTGTTGTCGATCAGGTGGCGGGCGATTGCCCATGCCAGCGCCAGGCCGTCGAAGGTGGACGTGCCGCGTCCGACCTCATCCATCAGCACCAGCGAATGTTCGGTTGCGCCGTTGAGGATGGCCGCCGATTCCGTCATCTCGACCATGAAGGTCGAGCGCCCGCCGGCCAGATCGTCGGCCGCGCCGATACGCGTGAAAATGCGATCGATCGGACCGATTACCGCGCTGCCGGCAGGCACGAAGCTGCCCATGTAGGCGAGCAGGGTGATCAATGCCACCTGCCGCATGTAGGTCGATTTGCCGCCCATGTTGGGGCCGGTAATCAGCAGCAGCTTGCATTTGGAGTCGAGCACGCAGTCGTTGGCGATAAAGCGCTCGATGGCATTTTCCACGACCGGATGGCGACCTTGTTCGATTCTGAGAACGGGTTCGTCAACCAGTTGCGGCGCACACCAGTTATGACGCAGCGCGTGATCGGCCAACGCGGCCAGCGTGTCGACCCGGGCCACTGCATGGGCAATGTCTTGCAATGTGCCGATGTGAGGCGCCAGATCCTGCAACAGCTTTTCATACAGGTATTTCTCTCTTGCCAGCGCGCGCTCTTGCGCGGAAAGCGCCTTGTCTTCGAATGCCTTCAATTCCGGCGTGATGTAGCGCTCGGCATTTTTCAGCGTCTGACGGCGGCGATAGTCGTCCGGCACCTTGCCGGTCTGACCGTGCGTGACTTCGATATAAAAGCCATGCACCTTGTTGTATTCAACCCGCAGATTGGCGATTCCGGTGCGGGCGCGCTCACGCGTTTCCAGATCAAGCAGGAATTGCCCCGCATTTTCAGACAGCGCGCGCAATTCGTCGAGCTCGACGTCGAAGCCGCGCGCGATCACGCCGCCGTCGCGCACCATGGCGGCCGGTTCCGGTGTTACCGCGCGTTCGATCAGGTCGAGACAGCCGGTTGGCGTGGCAAGCGCCTCTTCGATCGATTTCAACAACGGAGCGTCCGCATCCCGATCGCACAGCGCGACATAGCCGCGCAGCGCCGGCAATTGCTGCAAGCCGCTGCGCAAGCCGGCCAGGTCGCGCGGCCGCGCCGACAGTAGTGCGATACGGGTGGTGATGCGTTCGATGTCGGGTACCAAAGCCAGCGTGGCGGATAGTCCGGCACAGGCATCGGCGCGCATCAGCGCGTTGATCGCCGCATGACGCGCTTGCGCGATTGCCCGATCGCGCCTGGCGTGATGCAGCCAGTGGCGCAGCAGCCGCGACCCCATCGCGGTGCGGCAGTGATCCAGCAGCGAAAACAGGGTAGGGGATGAAGCAGACGCATCCTGTCCGCGGATCGTCTCGGTCAACTCCAGGTTGCGCCGTGTCGCCGCATCCAGCCCGATGAATTCATGTTCCGATTCGACGGCAAGCGTGCGCACATGCTGCAAGCCTTTGCCCTGGGTCGATTGCGCGTAGCGCAGCAATGCGCCTGCGGCGCCGACCGCGGCGCTTAGCCCTTCCGCACCGAAGCCGGTGAGTGTCGCAACGCCTAATTGCGCGAGCAAGGCTTTTGCGCCGCTCGGAATGTCGAAATGCCAGTCGGGGACGGCCGTGGTTTTGCCCGATCCCGAATTGCTTGATACGGCATTGGCAGCGGCGTCGGCATCATCGGCCACCAGAATTTCCGCCGGTGCGATGCGTTCCAGTTCCTGCTTGAGGCGGTCGCCGAGCGACTTTGGCTCGGCGCTGAATTCCATCAGCTTCAGCGCGCCGCTGGCCATCGATAGCCAGGCGAGGCCGACCTTTACCGTCTTGCGTTGCGTGATGTTGCATAGCGCCAGCAACGGACGTTCCGATTTTTCCGGCAACAGATCCGCATCGGTCAATGTGCCGGGCGTGACCACGCGCAAGACCTTTCTTTCGACCGGTCCCTTGCTGGTAGCAGGATCGCCGATCTGTTCGCAGATCGCGACCGATTCGCCGGCCTTGACCAGTCTGGCGAGATATTGATCGACCGCGTGAAACGGCACGCCGGCCATCTTGATCGGCGCACCGTTGGATGCGCCGCGTTGTGTGAGCGTAATGCCTAACAGGCGGGCGGCTTTTTCGGCATCTTCGAAAAACACTTCATAGAAATCGCCCATGCGGTAAAACAGCAGCGTATCCGGATGATCGGCCTTGATGCGCAAATACTGCTGCATCATCGGCGTGTGTTTTTCGGGCGCATTGTCAATGTGCCGCAAATTCCCGTCATTGTTGCCACTGCTCGATGTCAACACAGGTTTTAAAGCCATTACGGTCTTTCTGATCAATCCAAATGGAAGAGGCTGCCGTTCTTATTCACGCCGGAACAGGATGATAGCAAAACACGAATCGGCCACCGCGTTCATTTCCAGAACATTAAAGTATTTTCAATGCCGTAAACGGAGCGGCCCGGTAAGCGTTGCGTCCCGCTTCCTTGGCCAGGTAAAGCATCTCGTCGGCTTGCCTGATCAACGCTTTCGGATCGCCCGTTCCGGACTGATAAAAAGCCAGACCGAGACTCACCGTGATGGAAACGGAGATTTCTTCCAGAAAAAACGGAGATTGAATCGCATGCACTATCTTGGCGGCTATCGCTTCAGCGTCATCCATCCTGCCAAGCTCCTGCATGATGATCGTGAACTCGTCGCCGCCCAGCCGGGCGATGGTATCGGCTGAACGCAGCATCAGGGACAAGCGGCTGCCGAATGCCTTCAGCAGCAGATCGCCTGCATGGTGGCCATGCGTATCGTTGATCGACTTGAAATGGTCTATATCGAGGTACATGACTGCGATCAGTGCGCCGGAGGTCTGGCTGTGCGCCATCGCATCCGCGAGTTTCTGCTCGAAACCGGCACGGTTGACGAGGCCGGTCAAGCTATCGATCTGCGTCAATTGAAGCAGGCGCCTCTCTTCGCGTTTCTTTGCCGTGATGTCCTGAACCATGACATGAAAGCCGACCACTTGCCTGCTGCCGTCCGCGAACTGTGGAATGTACGTGGCTTCGTTGCAACGATAAATTGAATCCTGCTGCGCTTCCTGTTCAAAGGTGACGGCCGCGCCTTGCAATACCTGTTCGATGTAGGGTTTGATGAAGCGGTATTCTTCCTCGCCCGCGAACTCGCGGACGGTTTTGTCGCGGATGTCGTTGCGGCTCACGCCGAAAACGCGCTCGTACGCGATGTTGTTGAAGCGGTAGCGTTCATCGGCGTCGATGTAGGCCACCAATGCAGGCAGGGTATCGGCGATGGTGCGCAAACGCTGTTCGCTGTCCGACAAGGCCTGCTCGGCTTCGCGCCGGGCGGTAATGTCATCCACGCTGCCGGCATAGCCTTCGATCCGGCCATCGACGATGATCGGCGCCGTTTTCACGGAAACCCAGACTATGCGTCCGTCCGGATGCCGAAAACGGTAAGTGCCCTGATACGGCGTATGCGTGCGCGACGATTGCCCCCAGCCTTGAAAGACTTTGACCCGGTCTTCCGGGTGGATCGCTTGCACCCAGCCGTTTCCCAAAGCCTGGTCGCGCGCCATTCCCGACATTTCTTCGTAAGTGCGGTTGACGTAGGTGCAGCCGCCTTGCGGATTGGTGCGGAACAGGCCGAGCGGCGAAGCATCGTTCGCTGCCGCCAGTTCTGCCTGCTTGGTTCGCAGCGCCAGTTCCTGTCCCCTGCGGCCGGTAATGTCTTCGGCGATACCGAGAACGTATTCAGGCCGGTTATCGTCTCCCAGCAGCGGCACTGAAATGATGTGCATGAAACGCAATCCGCCATCCGATCGCCGGAATGGCACTTCCGGATAATCCACGACCATTGGATCGGCAAGAATTTTCCGGTCGACCTCGTCGTACATTTCCGCCATGTTGGGCGGAAAAGCTTCGCGGTTGGTTTTGCCGATGACGTCTTGTTCCGGATAACCGGTCACGGCTTCAGCGGCCTTGTTCCAGACGATTATCCGGCCGCTGTTGTCGGCACGCAAATTCTTTGCATAGATCAGCAGCGGCAGATGGTCGATCAGCGATTGCAGGAAAGCGCGATTGCTGCGGGTTTCCATTTCCGCATGCTTGCGTGCTGAAATATCGCGCGTGGTGATCACGATGCCGTCATCCATCGGTATGATTTGATGATGCAGCCAGCGCGCTTGAATATTCGGCGCATCGATCTGGAATTCTTCCTCCAGCGATTCGCCGCTTTCCACTGCCTTGACATATTTGTCGAACAGACCGTCAGTTCGGAGCACCGGCAACAGTTCGCATAATTTTGCGCCGAGGATTTCCGTACGGAGCTTGCCGATCAACTGAGCGCCTCGGTCATTCAAATCGATGTAGACGAAATCCGCGATGCGATGATCCGGGCCGCGATGACTGTTCAGAATGTAAAACGCATCAAGGCTGCCTTTCGCCACGGCGCGCAAAACGGCTTGTGCGTTCCTGGCTGCGGCTTTGCTCTTGCGCAGGCGGTTGCCTTGAATAACGATAAGTGCAGCGAGGACAAGCATGCAAAGCGACGCTATCGCTTCCGGCCACGGATGCGGCACATGCCGATATGCCGTGGCAAGAATCCATGGCGCGCCGGCCGCCGATACGATAAAGGCCGGTAAAAGAATCGACCAGCGCAGTTGGGCTGCAAATCGACGCATTGAACCGGCCGGAGTTCTCACTTGTTTGCCTGCACGCAACGAGCATTGAAAAGCCGGACAGAAAAATGCATGTTCTTTGCCTTGATCGGAACTTGTTTTATTTTCCGCGAGGTTTCAAGAATACCAGAGCTTGCTCAAATAATTCCCAAAAATACCTGCGCAGTTTTACCAAAACGGATTGAGCGAGGCAATGCGGACCGTCAAAGATCACATCGAATTGCATTGCTCATGCCGCGCCGGCACCGGCAAGCGAAAAAACCGATGAATGTCCGGCCACGATGTAACCTCCATTTGTCCGCCGCGGCCGGTTCGGATCATCTGCCGCGGCCGCCCGAGCGGCGCGGTGCGGCCGGACGGGAAGTGCTGTTGCCGCCGAATGTTTTAGCCGGACCTTGCGGTCTGGCTATCGGCGCCGCAGGTGCCGCGCGGGATTTGGCTGCGCCTGTCCGGCCTTGCGACTGACCGCGTCCGCCGCCGTTGCCGCTGCGTAGCTGAATCGGTTGAGCTCGTGCGTTGAGATCCGGCTCGAAGCCGGCGATGACTTCCTTCGGCAGTGCGCGTTTGATCAGTTTTTCGATATCCTTCAGCATGTCGTGTTCGTCAACGCACACCAGCGACACCGCTTCGCCGGTGGCGCCGGCGCGGCCGGTGCGTCCGATGCGATGCACGTAATCCTCCGGGATATTGGGCAGGTCGTAGTTGACGACATGCGGCAACTGGTCGATGTCGATGCCGCGTGCGGCGATATCGGTCGCGACCAGCACCTGCAAGCTGCCCTCCTTGAATTCGGACAGTGCGCGGGTGCGCGCCGACTGGCTCTTGTTGCCGTGAATTGCCAGTCCGGTGATGCCATCTTTTTCAAGCTGCTCGACCAGCTTGTTGGCGCCGTGCTTGGTTCGTGTGAATACCAGCACTTGCGACCACTGATTGGTCTTGATCAGATGCGCGAGCAGCGGATGCTTGCGGTCGCGATCGACCGGATGGACTTTTTGCGCGATGATTTCAACGGTTGAATTGCGGCGCGCGACTTCGATCATTGCGGGCGCGTTCAGCAGGCCGTCGGCAAGCGTCTTGATCTCATCGGAAAAAGTCGCGGAGAACAACAGGTTCTGACGCTTCTTCGGCAGCACCGCCAGAATCTTGCGAATATCCTTGATGAAGCCCATGTCGAGCATGCGATCGGCTTCATCCAGCACCAGGATTTCAACCTGCGACAGATTGACCGTACCTTGCTGCATGTGATCGAGCAGGCGGCCCGGCGTTGCGACCAGGATATCGACACCGTGCTTGAGCAGCTTGATCTGCGGATTGATGCCGACGCCGCCGAAGATCACGGTCGAGGTCAGCTTCGTGTATTTGCCGTAGGTACGAACGCTTTCCTCGACCTGCGCCGCGAGTTCGCGGGTGGGCGTCAGGATCAGCGTACGGATCGGACGCGTTGCGGTTGCTGAGCCGCTTGAATTGGCCGATAGCCGATGCAGGATCGGCAATGTAAAACCGGCGGTCTTGCCGGTGCCGGTTTGCGCGCCGGCCAGCAGGTCGCCGCCTGCCAGTACGGCAGGAATCGCTTGCGTTTGAATCGGAGTGGGAATGGTATAACCGTGTTCGGTGACGGCACGCACAATTGCTTCGGACAAGCCGAGTTCGATGAAGGACATGACAACTCAATAGAAAATATCGGCCTGTCGCCATCGAAGGCGCCAGTCGCAGGCAAACGGATTGGGACCTGCCCCCGAATGCTTTAACCGGGGAATGCAGGAGGTCGGAATAGACAGCGGCAAGGTGACTGGAAATGTGCCGCGTCCGGGCAGTATAACAGCCGTTGCCGGTTGAGGACCGGATAAAATGAAAACGGCCCGCGTTGCAGCGGGCCGGTGTGCCTGAAATCGGCAGGGGGACGGGCGCGTTCTATTTTGCAAACGGCGCCAGCAGCGCTACCATTTGTGCGAATACTTTCGGCGTGCCGGCAATCACGTCGCCTTTGTATAAATAATCCGACTCGCCGGCGAACGTACCCATGATGCCGCCCGCTTCGGTGATCAGCAACGAACCTGCCGCCATGTCCCACGGCTGTAATCCCTTTTCAAAAAAACCGTCGAGGCGGCCGGCGGCGACATAGGCCAGGTCCAGCGCAGCGGCGCCCGGGCGCCGCAGACCGGCGGATTTTTCGGTCATGATGCGAAACATTTTCAGGTATTCATCCAGCTTTTGCAGATTGGAATAGGGAAAGCCGGTGCCGATCAGCGCATCGGCAATCTTGTCGCGCCTGGTCACGCGGATGCGCTTTTCATTCAGGTAGGCGCCGGCGCCCTTGGTGGCGGTAAACAGGTCGTTGCGGGTTGGATCGTAGACCACGGCTTGCGTGATCTGACCGCGCTGCTGCAACGCGATCGATACGCAATATTGCGGAAAGCCGTGGATGAAGTTGGTGGTGCCGTCGAGCGGATCGATGATCCAGACATTTTCATTCTCATCATGCAGGTTGGCCGAGGCGCCCGATTCTTCCGCCAGAATCGCATGGTCGGGATAGGCGTTTTTCAGCACATCGATGATCGCCTGTTCGGCGGCCGAGTCGACTTCGGTAACGAAATCGTTGTGATTTTTCTCGGTCACCGTGAGCCGGTCGAGATCGAACGAAGCGCGGTTGATGATCGCGGCGCCGCGGCGCGCGGCCTTGATCGCCGTATTGAGCATGGGATGCATAGAGGTTCCGTTAAAATGGCGGAACCGACGCCTGCCGCGAGGGAACCGCATGGAATTGATTAATGAGCGATGCGGCAAATTTCAAACCGGAACAGTTTTACTCTTTACCGCGCAATGCCACTATTTTAAATGATGCCGCTCAAAACCAGTATGTCTCTTTTCAATCGCCTGCGCTTCGTGCTGATCGAAACCAGCCGGCCCGGCAATATTGGCGCGGCGGCGCGGGCAATGAAAACCATGGGATTTTCAGAACTGGTGCTGGTTAATCCGCGTGTGCCGAATGCCACGCTGCATCAAGAAGCGGTTGCATTCGCCAGCGGCGCGCAAGATGTGTTGACTGCGGCGCGGATCGTCGGTTCGATCGAGGAAGCGCTGGCCGGTTGCAACTTCGCCGCCGCATTATCTGCCCGCTTGCGCGAATTTTCGCCGCCGGTGATTGCGCCGCGCGCATTGGCAATGCAATTGGCGGCCGATGCGGGATTGACCGCGGCGCTGGTGTTCGGCAACGAGCGCTTCGGTTTGCCGAATGGGATTGTCGAAAAATGCAATATGCTGATCAATATTCCCGCCAATCCCGATTATTCATCGCTCAATCTGGCACAGGCGGTACAGGTGCTGGCTTATGAGTGCCGCGTTGCGAGCGCCGGCGATGCGCTGCCGATAACGGACATTGGTTTTCAGGGGGAGCTTGCCGGCATTGGACAAATCGACGGCATGTATGCGCATCTGGAAGACGCGCTGGCGGCGATTGATTTTCTCGATCCCGCGAATCCGAAAAAGCTGATGCCGCGGCTCAAGCGGCTGTTTTCACGTACACAGCTCGAAACAGAGGAAGTCAATATTTTGCGAGGCATCGCGAAGCAGATTTTACAGAACCGGAAAAAATGATCAGCGTAGATCGCCGTGCCTGCGCAAATGAGACCGAACTATTCGCAATATTAAAAATGCAAGGACAACAATGAAGCGGCTTCCGGCTCTTTACATGCGCGGCGGCACCTCCAAAGGCGTTTTCTTCAATGCCGTCGATTTGCCTGCGGATGCGCAGCAGCGCGACGCATTGCTGCTGCGCGTGATCGGCAGTCCTGATCCGTATCGCAAGCAGTCGGACGGCATGGGCGGCGCCACGTCCAGCACCAGCAAGGTGGTGGTACTGTCAAAATCGCAGCGCGCCGGATACGACGTCGATTATCTGTTTGGCGCAGTGGCCATCGATGCGCCGTTGATCGACTGGTCGGGTAATTGCGGCAACCTGTCAGCCGCTGTCGGGCCGGCGGCAATCCATATGGGGTTGGTGGATACACAAGGTGCCGGTGATACGGTTCCCGTACGAATCCGGCAGGTCAATATTGGCCAGCGCATCGTCGCTCATGTACCGGTTGCAGATGGCTTGCCGCTCGAAGCGGGTGACTTTCAGGAAGACGGCGTTGCATTCGGTTCTGCGGAGATAGGGCTGGAATTTATCGAAGACGATGATCACGATACCGCCTTGCTGCCGACCGGCCATGTCGTCGATATCCTGAATATTCCGGGGATAGGGCGCATCGAAGCGACATTGCTCACTGCGGGAAATCCGACCGTCTTCATTGAGGCGGCAGCGCTCGGCTTGAGCGGCAAGGAATTGCCGGAGTTCGTCAATGCCGATGCAGCGCTGCTGGCGCGCTGCGAAACGATTCGGGCAACTGCATCAGTGATGATGGGATTGGCAACCGATACGGCAAACGCAACGCAAGAGCGTCCGGCAACGCCAAAATTGTCATGGGTCGCGCCACCCGCATCTTATATAACCAGTGCAGGTGTGATGGTTGAAACGCACCAGATCGATGTGCTGGCGCGTATCCTGTCGATGGGCAGACTGCATCATGCATTTACCGGTACCGGCGCCATCGCACTGGCGGTTGCGGCAGCATTGCCGGGCTCGATCGTGGCACGAGCCATGCAGGGGTCGTCGGAAACGCATCCCCGGAATACTGTCCGGCTAGGCCATGTTTCCGGCCGTCTGTCGATCGGTGCGACAGTGCGGCATGACAATGGCAGATGGCGAATGGAAAAGGCGGTTCTTGTCCGCAGCGCACGCCTGATCATGTCCGGCTGGGTACATCAGCCGTAATTTATCCCCAGGCTCGCAACAACCCCACTGCCAAACCTTCGAGCGCAAAATCATCGCGGCTGGAATCGATACGAATCGTTTGAAAGTCGGAATTTTCCGGCAGCAATTCGATCAGCGCTCCCGATTTTTTGTAGCGTTTGACGGTAACGTCATCGCCCAGGCGTGCCACGACGATTTGTCCATTCTTGGCGCTATCGGATTTTTTGACGGCGATCAAGTCGCCATCCAGAATCCCGGCGTCCCGCATCGACATGCCGCGTACCTTCAGCAGGTAATCGGGTTTCGCCGTGAACAGCGAGGAATCTACGTTGTAAGTCGCGTCAATATGTTCTTGTGCAAGAATCGGTGAACCGGCAGCGACACGGCCAATCAAAGGCAGGCATAACTGCATCAACGAAGGATGAGGCAGCGCCATTTGCGTGCCGCCGAATCGGGGCAGCCCTTTTTCCAGGTTCATGTCGCGCAAACGAATGCCGCGTGAAGTGCCCGGCGAAATTTCAATTGCGCCTTTGCGCGCCAGTGCCTGCAAATGCTCTTCCGCGGCATTGGCTGAACGAAAACCCAATTCGGTAGCGATCTCGGCGCGTGTCGGCGGGAAGCCGGTATTTTCAATCGCATCCCTGATCAGGTTCAAAATTTGTTCCTGGCGAGCGGTAAGTTTAATCATGGGCATGACCTTGGCAAGTTCTACCTTGCAGACTGTTTATTCAAACAGTCTGTATTTTTATACAGTATTTCTGCAAATGCAAGCACATTCATGCATGTAATTCGAGCCAATTTATGCTGATATGAGCGATAAGCGCTTGAAACTGTTGGGTTTTTTATGATTTTCAGGTATGATTTCCGGTTTTCCTCTTCCCACACTCGTCTTGACGCCGGGGTGGGCGATTTTTCAATCCGTCCAAAAGGAGCTTATATGCGTCATTATGAAATCGTATTTATCGTCCATCCGGATCAGAGCGAGCAAGTGCCCGCAATGATCGAACGCTACAAGGGCATCGTCACCACCCGCGGCGGTCAAGTGCACCGCGTCGAAGACTGGGGCCGTCGCCAGATGGCTTACATGATTCAGAAGCTGGCAAAAGCACATTACGTCTGCCTGAATATCGAGTGCGACAGCGAGACGCTGGCTGAAATCGAAACCGGCTTCAAATTCAACGATGCCGTGCTGCGCCATCTCACCGTCAAGATGAAGAAGGCTGAAACGACGCCATCGCCGATGATGAGGGCGGTGCAGAAGGAAGATGCCGTCAAGAGCCACCGTGCCGAGGCGCCCGCTGCCTGATTGTGTATTTTTGCGATAAGCCAGGAGCGTGAACCAGTTTCAATGCGTTGCAACGATTGCCGAGCGTGAGGTACTGCGATATACACCGGCAGGCATTCCGATTGTGTCGGCAAAATTGCTGCACAGTTCGCAGCAGATTGAAGCAGGTATTCAGCGGCTGATCGAATTTGAAATCGCCGCAATAGCAGCAGGCGAAATTTCAGGGCGATTCAACCAGGCCGAATTAGGCGGGATATTTCAGTTCACGGGATTCCTGGCACGCAAGAACCGCAATAGCAGAAGCGTGGTGCTTCACATTACAGATTTTGAAAAATACACTTTAGATACAGGAGCCAAAAATGGCATTCGGTAAAAAATTCGATAAAAACAAACTCAAGCTTAAAGAAAAGCGCAAACAACAGAATCCGTTGTTCAAGCGTAAAAAATTCTGCCGTTTCACCGCAGCGCATGTTGAGCAAGTGGACTACAAGGATGTGGATACGCTCAAGGATTTCGTTCAAGAGAACGGCAAGATCATGCCGGCTCGCCTGACCGGTACCAAGGCGCATTATCAGCGTCAGGTGGACACGGCGATCAAGCGCGCGCGCTTCCTCGCGTTGCTGCCTTACACCGATCTGCATACCGCGTAATCGACGACTGAAATAGGAGAAAAACATGCAAGTCATTCTGTTGGAAAAAGTCGTTAATCTCGGCAATCTCGGTGAAGTCGTTCGCGTCAAGGATGGTTACGCCCGCAACTTCCTGATTCCACGGCGCATGGCGCGTCGTGCCACCACCAATGCGGTTGCTGAATTCGAAGCCAAGCGTGCCGATCTCGAAAAAGCGGCGGCTGAAAAGCTCGGGGCTGCCCAGGCGCAAGGCGAAAAATTGAGCGGTCTGACGGTCCAGATTTCGCAAAAAGCCGGCGTCGATGGCCGCTTGTTCGGTTCGGTCACGAACTTTGATATCGCCGAAGCCCTGACCAAGCAAGGGTTTCCGGTCGAAAAGGCGCAGATTCGCATGCCGCAGGGACCGATCAAGATCGTTGGCGATCATGGCGTATCCGTCGCATTGCATACCGACGTGGTTGTGGAAGTAACGGTTGCCGTGCTGGGCGAACATGCCTGACTGGCAAGCGTGAATGGAAAAGCCGGGTTCGCCCGGCTTTTTTACGTCTGTTGATATGGATTTGGTGCTTGGCACTCAATGTTTCCTTGCCGTAGCGGCGCTTTCGTTTTGATTGGCCAGAATGTTTTTTAATGCACAGGATCGCAAGATGTTTATCAGGACATAATGGATCGATAGGGTCAAATCGTCTAGCCGGTAATTATCAAGATAAATAAATTGCCTGATGAATAACTGGCATAAAAAGAATGCGGGTATTCGGCCAATAGGAATTCTGCTGCCTCGGGTGAGAAGGTATAATTCGCGCCATGAATAGCCGCCCCGATCCGCAATTGGATTCTCTCCGCGTTCCGCCGCATTCGATCGAAGCGGAGCAATCCGTACTGGGCGGTTTGCTGCTTGATAATGCTGCCTGGGACCGGATCGCTGACTTCGTGCACCAGGACGATTTCTACCGTTACGACCATCGCATCATTTTTCAGCACATTGTCAAGCTGATCAATAATTCCAGGCCGGCTGACGTCATCACTGTTTTTGAAGCGCTTACCAGCATCGGCAAGGCGGAAGAAGTCGGCGGCTTGTCCTATCTGAACGCATTGGCGCAAAACACGCCGTCCGCCGCCAATATTCGGCGTTACGCGGAAATCGTGCGCGATCGCGGCGTATTGCGCAAACTGATTACCGTCTCCGATGAAATCTCGGGCCAGGCATTCAATCCGCAGGGCAAGGAAGTCAAGCAGATGCTGGATGAAGCCGAATCCAAGATTTTTGCGATTGCGGAAGAAGGCGCGCGCGGCGCACAGGGCTTCCAGGAAATCCAGCCGTTGCTGACTCAGGTGGTGGAGCGCATCGACGAACTCTACAACCGCGACAATCAAAACGATATCACCGGCGTGCCGACCGGCTTCGTCGATCTGGACCGCATGACATCCGGCCTGCAGCCGGGCGATCTGATCATCGTTGCCGGCCGTCCTTCGATGGGCAAGACCGCATTCTCGATCAATATCGGTGAGCATGTGGCCATCGAAAGCGGCTTGCCGGTCGCTGTCTTTTCCATGGAAATGGGCGGCACCCAGCTCGCGATGCGGATGCTGGGATCGGTCGGGCGGCTCGATCAGCACAGGCTGCGTACCGGGCGGCTGGCCGATGAAGACTGGCCGCGCCTGACGCATGCGATCCAGAAAATGAACGATGCGCAGCTTTACATCGATGAAACGCCGGCATTGAATTCGATCGAGCTGCGCGCCCGTTCAAGAAGGCTGTCGCGCCAGTGCGGCAAGCTGGGTCTGATCATCATCGATTATCTTCAACTGATGTCGGCCAACTCCTCGGGAGAAAATCGCGCGACCGAAATTTCCGAAATTTCGCGTAGCCTGAAAGGGTTGGCAAAAGAACTCAATTGCCCGGTCATCGCGCTGTCGCAGTTGAACCGTTCGCTGGAACAGCGTCCGAACAAGCGCCCGGTGATGTCCGATTTGCGCGAATCCGGCGCCATCGAACAGGATGCCGACGTCATTCTTTTCATTTATCGCGACGAAGTCTATAACCCCGATTCGCCGGATAAGGGGACTGCCGAAATCATCGTCGGCAAGCAGCGTAACGGGCCGATCGGCAGCGTGCGGCTGACCTTCCTCGGGCAGTACACGAAATTCGACAACTACGCCGGCGGTGCGGCGCTTTATCAGGGCGATTGATTGCCTGTTTCGACTTCGTTTCGCGTCGCCTGCGAATGCACCGCGGCATTTTCAAATACGATTGAGCGCTTAAACCTTGACGAGAGAACAACCATGTTTGGACGACTGATGCCTGCGGAAGGCAAATTCTTTGAGCTTTTTATTCAGCATGCCGACCTGTGCGTCAAAGGTGCGAAGGAAATGGTTGCGCTGATGACCAATTTCGATGATCTGGAAAATCGCGTGCATGCGATTGAAACCATCGAAAAGCAGGCAGACAACGTCACGCACAATACGCTTGAAATGCTGCACAAGACCTTCATCACGCCGCTTGACCGCGACGACATTCATCAACTGATCACGCGGATGGACGATATTCTCGATCTGATGGAAGACGCGGCGCAAACAATTTCCCTCTACGACATCAAGGCCATCACGCCCGAGGCTAAGCGCCTGGCCGACTTGTGCCTGGCCTGTACCGAAAAGGTCAGGGCCGGCGTCGGACTGTTGCATAACATGGATAATTCGCACGACATTCTCGCCATTTGTGCGGAGATCGATCGTCTCGAATCCGATGCGGACCATGTGATGCGCGCCGCCATGTCCAAGCTGTTTCGCGATGAACCGGATGTGCGCAACCTGATCAAGCTGAAGGCGATTTACGAAATTCTGGAGACGGTTACCGACCGTTGCGAAGATGTCGCCAATATCCTCGAAGGCATTATTGTTGAAAATGCCTGATACGCATGGGGCATGATTTTTCCCTCTGAACGTATCGCCGGAATGCTTTCGCGCCGATGGATCGCGCGTTGCTGTCCGGCGTCCGATGCCGCCAGGGCAAACCGGCACATTTCCATCGCAGACAATATCGACTGAAAATCAAGAAGAATCATGCACACTGTTCAGATCAGCATTTATGTTCTAGCCTTCCTGATAGCGCTGGCATTGCTATTTGATTTCATGAACGGTTTTCACGATGCGGCGAATGCGATTGCCACCGTGGTTTCGACCGGCGTACTGAAGCCGCAGACAGCTATTGCGATGGCGGCTTTCTTCAACGTGGCGGCGATTTTTTTCTTTCAGTTGAAAGTGGCGACCACAATAGGCAAAGGCATCATTGATCCGATGGTGGTCGATCATTATGTGGTGTTCGGCGCTTTGGTCGGTGCCATTTTCTGGAACTTCCTTACCTGGTATTACGGCATTCCATCGTCTTCGTCCCACGCACTGATTGGCGGCCTGGTCGGCGCGGCGGTTGCGAAAGCAGGAACCGGTTCGCTGATTTCTTCCGGCTTGATCAAGACGATTGCGTTTATCGTCCTTTCTCCGTTGCTCGGCTTTATTTTCGGCTCGATCATGATGCTGCTGGTGTCATGGATATTTGTCCGCTCGACGCCGAGACGGGTCGATAAGTGGTTCCGCCGCATGCAATTGTTGTCGGCGTCGATGTACAGCTTGGGTCACGGCGGCAACGATGCGCAAAAAACCATGGGCATCATCTGGATGCTGCTGATTGCGGCCGGCGTTTCCAGCACCGGCGATCCGTTGCCATGGTGGGTCATTCTCAGCTGCTATACCGCGATCGGCCTCGGCACGCTATTCGGCGGCTGGCGGATCGTCAAGACCATGGGTCAAAAAATCACGAAACTGAAGCCGGTCGGCGGTTTCTGCGCCGAGACGGGCGGCGCGATCACGCTGTTTCTTGCAACAGCGCTGGGAATTCCGGTCTCGACGACGCATACCATCACCGGGGCGATTGTCGGAGTCGGCGCGGCGAAAAAAATGTCGGCGGTGCGCTGGGGCATTGCCGGCAATATCGTGTGGGCATGGATATTCACGATTCCCGCCTCGGCGTTCATGGCAGCGATTGCCTGGTGGATAGGAAAACAGATTCTATAAAAGAAAAACCGACCTTCGGTCAAGTCTGTCGCTGAATCCGTTGCCGATATGGCTGCAGCTTGCATGCCATAAGCGCTCGGGGTACTTCGGCTGTTGAAAATATGAACGTTGTTTATTAGCATGCCCTGCACAGTCATCGACTTGCAGGGCATTTTTATTGCAGGTAAATCTTTGCCGAAAGCGCTATCTCTTCGTCTGTCGAGAGCAGTTTTCCTCCATGCGCTGGAATTTCCAAAATTCCGTCTGAAATCGGCAGCATTCAGGCGAGCCATGAATGTGCCATTCATGCGGCCGTTCTATGGCCGATAAAAAACCCCGCAGGGAAAAACCAGCGGGGTTGAATGGGGGAGCGGGAACTATTATTTCTTGTCGGGATCGATCGAGAAATTCAGTTGCGGTGAGTCTGTCGCTGAATTCTGGTTAGGGACATCGATCGTCAGTTCGAGTTGTTCCTTCATGTCGGTTTTCTTCCCGATCGATACTATTTTGGGGAACACGATGATCAACGCAACCATGATGACTTGAATCACGACAAACGGTACCGCACCCCAGTAGATGTCCGATGTTTTCACTTCTTTCGGCGCGACTGATCGCAGGTAAAACAGTGCAAAACCGAATGGCGGGTGCATGAATGATGTTTGCATATTGACGCCGAGCAGCACGCCGAACCAGATCAGGTCGATTCCAAGCTTGTCCGCGACCGGTCCTACCAAGGGCACCAGAATAAATGCAAGCTCAAAGAAATCGAGGAAGAACGCCAATCCGAAAAACAGGATATTCACCACGATCAGGAAGCCGGTGGTGCCACCCGGCAGGGACGTCAGCAGGTGTTCGACCCAAAGATCGCCATTGACGCCGCGGAACACCAGCGAAAACACGCTGGAGCCGATCAGGATGAACACCACGAAGCAGGCGAGCCGGGTCGTCGAATCCATCGCTTGTTTCATCAAACCCCATGACAACCGACGATTGAGGAAAGCCAGGATCAGTGCGCCGAGAGCACCCATTCCGCCGCCTTCAGTCGGTGTCGCAATGCCGACGAAGATCGTGCCCAGCACCAGGAAAATCAGCGCCAGCGGCGGGATCAGCACAAACACGATTTTTTCCGCCATGCGCGAGAGCAAGCCGATTTTCAGCTTGCGGTTGATCAGCGCGAAAACGAATGCGCCGACGATGCCGATCGATGCTCCATAAATGCCTACTTCATCCGGTGCTGCTGCCGGATGCGCCGCTCCGTAGTAGCTGGAGAAGGCATATGCGGCGGCAACCGCACCGACCATCAGTATCAAAAGCGATACCGCGCCGCTGCCGCCATTCGGTTCCCGCAGATTGCGTGCTTCCGGCGGCAGTGCCGGCACGTATTTCGGTTTGAATATGGAGATGGCCAGTACATAGCCTGCGTACATGGCGGTCAGCATCAGGCCGGGAATGAACGCGGCCTTGTACATGTCGCCGACCGAACGTCCCAATTGATCGGCCATCACAATGAGTACCAGCGAGGGCGGAATGATCTGTGCCAGCGTTCCCGATGCGGCAATTACACCGGAGGCAAGTTTTTTGTCATATCCGTAACGCAGCATCACCGGCAGTGAAATCAAGCCCATCGAGATCACCGACGCAGCGACGACGCCGGTTGTTGCAGCGAGGAGCGCACCCACGAAAATCACGGCATAGGCAACGCCGCCGCGAATCGGGCCGAACAGCTGGCCGATCGTATCAAGCAAGTCTTCGGCCATTCCGGACCGTTCGAGAATCAGACCCATGAAAGTGAAGAAAGGAATTGCCAGCAATGTGTCGTTGGCCATGATGCCGAACAACCTGTTTGGCAATGCCTGGAGCAGTTCGGGTTTCAACAGGCCAAGCTCGATACCAACCAGACCGAAAAACAAGCCGTTCGCGGCGAGCGAAAATGCTACCGGAAAGCCCGATAGCAGAAACACGACCAATGCGCCGAACATGACCGGCGCCATATTCGCTATTAAAAATTGCGTCATTATTTTTCTCCGGGCGATCAGTTGAGATTGTTGGCAGCTTTGATCGCCGCGATTTCTTCTTCCGGCGTGGCAACGTGCTTTTCAAATTCACGGGCTTCCACAAGTCCCATCAAATAACCTACCCGTTTGATTGCTTCCGAAATGCCCTGCAGCGTCAACAGTAAGAATCCCACCGGGATCAGCAATTTTGCCGGCCAGACGATGAGCCCCCCCGAATTGCTGGACACTTCCTGGCTCTGGATGGAGATTATCGCGTAGGGAACTGCGTAATACAGAATCAGAAAAGTGACAGGCAGCAGGAAGAAGACAAAGCCCAGCAAGTCGATCCACACCTGCGTGCGCTTGGAAAAGCGTCCGGCAATCACGTCGATGCGGACATGCTCATTGCGGCGCAGCGTGTACGAGGCTGCGAGCAGGAACATTGCCGAGAAAAGGTACCACTGAATTTCGAGCCATCCATTGGAACTCATGTTGAATGCGTAGCGGATCAGCGCGTTGCCGCTGCAGATCAACACGGCGACGAGAAGCGCCCAACTGATGAAGTGGCCGATTTTTTCATTGAGCGCGTCAATGAATCTCGATAAAGAGAGTAAAAAAGGCATGATTTTTGTCTCCATTGATGAAATAAATCATTGGACCGCAATGCTGTTCTTTTTGTTTTTGCGATCGGTGTGGAACTGCTGCTTGGGGGTTCGGGGCAGTATAAGACATTTCAAGTTGCAGGCAAGTATTTCATTCCTGTTATGTGGAACTTTTTCATGGTGATTTGCAATAGCCGCGGTTTTCTTTGTTTATTCGCGCGAGATCCGGCACTATCACTTACGTGATAGTACGTAACGGGGCGATGCGGTGCGGTGACGGGAAGATAAATTAATAAGGTAATCCCCCGGCTATGCCGGGGGACTCCATAAGGTTTGACCTATACGTCGGTCGCTGTGAATCTTCTTTCTCGCCCAAAAGAAGGAGATTCACGATGAAAGAGTATCAGAGTTCGAGTCATACGAG
>DAIDBD010000067.1 GCA_027310305.1 Herminiimonas sp. | reverse complement strand
CGCCAGGCTGGCGGTCGATGCCTGGCCCTGCCCGTCCGGCATGGTGGCCGGTATGCCGTCGATCAGGATGCGCACGCCGCGCACGCCGAAGGTCGAGCGGGTGCCGAATCCGCGTATCGATATTTGCAGATCCTGCGCGTAATTCTGGCGCTCCCGGATTTGCAGCCCCGGCACCGCGGACAGCAGCTCCGACAGATTGACCAGCGGCGACGCGGCGCGGAACGCATCGACCCGCACCGCATCGATCGCGGCTGGCGCATCGAAGCGGCGCTGTTCGGAGCGGCTGGCGCTGACGACGACCGGCTCCAGTTGCCTGATCGGTTCCTGCTGCGCATGCGCCATCGGCAGCGCCATTGCGCCGGCTGCCAGAATTGCCGCGATTCGCATGCGGCGAAGGGCGGAGTGTTTATTCATAGGAAAATCGTTTTTGATCGAGACATGGAATGGAAGGACATGACAACGCATTAATACACAAGTGCGTTGCCATAGCGCTGCGTTAGCGCAGAAATTGCACGGAATCCGAACTTCGGCATTAAGGGGCCGCGCCGTTTCATTGCGACTGCCTGAAACTTTGCTTCGCCGGCACGGTCATCCTTTAAACGGAATCAAGGAACGCCATGCTACCCGGCTTCATTTTCGCGACCGGTATCGAAAACAGCATTCCCACCATCGACGGCGGCAAGGTGCGGATGGACGAAATGGAGAAGTGCGGCCATTACCGATACTGGCATACCGACTTCGATCTGGTACAGGAAATGGGGCTTTGCGTATTGCGCTATGGCCCGCCGCTGCATCGGACGTTTCTCGGCGTCGATCGCTACGACTGGTCGTTCGCCGATGAAACGTTCAGGGACTTGCGCCGGCGCGACCTGGTTCCGATCGTCGATCTATGCCATTTCGGCGTGCCCGACTGGATCGGCAATTTTCAGAATCCCGATTTCCCGGCATTGTTCGCCGCTTATGCGCGCGCCTTTGCCGAGCGCTTCCCGTGGGTGCAGCTCTATACGCCGGTCAACGAGATGTATATCTGCGCCGTGTTCTCCGCGCTGTACGGCTGGTGGAATGAGCAACTCGCCACCGATCGCGCCTTCGTGACGGCGCTGAAACACGTGGTCAGGGCGAATGTGCTAGCGATGCGGGAAATTCTGGATGTGCGGCCCGATGCGCTGTTCATCCAGAGCGAATCGTCCGAGTATTTTCATGCCGAGAATCCGAAGGCGATCGGCCCGGCCGAAATCAGGAATGCGCGGCGCTTCCTGTCACTCGACCTGAATTACGGCAGGCGCGTCGATTCCGACATGTATGAATATCTGATGGACAATGGCATGACGCGCGCCGAATACCGGGCATTCCTGAAAAACAATCTGAAGCACCACTGCATCATGGGCAACGATTATTACCAGACCAACGAGCATCGCGTGACGGCGAACGGCGCGACCTGCGCATCGGGCGAGATATTCGGCTACGCGGTCATCACGCGTCAATACCATGACCGCTACCGGCTGCCGGTGATGCATACCGAAACCAACCTGTGCCAGGGTCCGAACGGCGACGAAGCCGTCAACTGGCTGCGCAAGGAATGGGCCAATGTGCTGCGGGTGCGCAACGACGGCGTGCCGATCGTCGGCTTCACCTGGTATTCGCTGACCGATCAGGTGGACTGGGATAGCGCGCTGCGCGAAAACAATGGCCGCGTCAATGCGCTCGGACTATACGATCTGGAGCGCAAGATACGCCCGGTCGGCGAAGCCTACCGCCAGTTGATCCGCGACTGGCAGCAGGTACTGCCGACCCAGAGCGTTTGCCTCCAGGTGCCGGTGGTGCTACCGAGCGAGTACGACGACGATTGGGGCAGGAAGAGCCGGCGCCATGCCCGGCAGACGCGCGAAGCGATGACCGCCGCGCCGAAAAATGCCGATTGAAAACAGATTTTTTATGCTTAACGTGAAAGAAACCACCTGCAAGGCGAGCGGAAGCCTGACCACTGAAGGCCCTCTATTTTTTGTGCAGGCGAATCAGGCGACGGTGGGGATGAACCCGAATTGCCTTAATGCCTTGATCCAGCGAGGGGCGTTACGTT
>DAIDBD010000052.1 GCA_027310305.1 Herminiimonas sp. | reverse complement strand
ATTCTTGCCCGACTGCGTTCCATCGCACTGAACTGTATGCGCGCCGGCAATGAGCCATGTATCTCACGAGCCATCTATCGCAATACCCTCAACTTCGATCATGCGGTCTCTATTGCACGTGGAAGAACTTAACAGCCCTGCCGGTCATGCTTGCCGTCTGCAGTTGGCCATCGACAGCAGCCAGCAGCGCATCGAGCGTGCCTTCGCCGCCGTCGGCCATCGGAAAACGACGGATCAGTGCATCCGGCAACACGCAGCAGGTGTAGGAGGGCTTGAACGATCCCGCGGTGTTGTGCGCCTGCATCGCAGGCTGCAAGCAACTCGACAAGATTTCCGATACTGAATTCAGCGCGGTCGCCGTCGCGAGAATGGGGCCGGTGTCCGCCACCTTCCGCGGCAATGTTGCGCTGTCCGATCTCGATCCGCCCAATGGCGACACGCTTACCGGGCAAGGTCAGGGCGGCGCCGCCGGCTTCGCGCGAATGAGCGCGCAGGTCTCGTTGACGGCGGAGGTGAACGTCAACGTCGAGCCGACCATGCGTGCTGAAGATATCGCATTCATGCTGCAGCAGAAGTCGGGCTGCTATGTGTTCATCGGCAATGGCGAGGGCGGACATCGCGATGCCGGTCATGGCCTCGGCCCGTGCAACTTGCATAATCCAAGCTACGATTTCAACGATGCATTGCTGCCGATCGGCGCGACCGGTTGGTGGGAGCGTTCCTACAGTGCACGTGATCCGGCTGAGGCTGCCGACTGATCCTGCACGAGATAATGCTTGACCAAATCTGCCGACGGCACGAGCGTTTTAAATGAAATCGCGTGGATCACTAACGGCGGTGATGGCAATCTTGGAATTTTGGCAACCCTATCCAGAAGAGCAATTTTTTTGTTAGTTCCAAATATCAGAAAATTATTCATGGTAGGATAAAAAATAGTTGCGGTCTGGCGCAACCAATATCGATAAATATTAATTATAAATATGGAGATAGGGACACCATGAAACTGAAAAATCGGACGGCGGTAACCTTAGTGACGCTCGCTGTATCTTGTCCTCTAGCCGCAACGGCACAGGACAATATGAAAAGGCTGGAGAAGTTTCAAACCACCGGTGCCTCGCTCAATCTGGAGACTGTAGTGCAGACGGGCGCCAAGGCCGAAGCGCTCAAAGCCAATTTGAAGAGCGTCAAACTTCCACCCGGCTTCAAGATCGACCTGTATGCCATCGTCCCCGATGCACGCCATATGGCGGTAGGGCCTTCGACCGGCATCGTGTTTGTCGGCACCCGCAAGACGCGCGTATGGGCGGTCACCGACCGTACCAAAACCCGGGTTGCGGATGAGGTGAAAGTCTTTGCACCGTCGATCAGTCAGAAGGTACCCAACGGCGTCTGCTTCTCGTCGGACGGCGTGCTGTATGTCGTCGAGCAGAACCGGGTGCTGAGTTATCCTGCCGCCGAGTTTTTCTATGAAGGTCCTGACGTCGCCGCAGGCCAGGTGGTACCGCAAGGCCAGCTCATTCCGATTGAGGAAGAAAGTTTCAATCATGGTGCGCGTACCTGCCGCATCGGACCGGATAACAAGCTCTACATTACCCTCGGTAATCCCTTCAATGTCCCGGCCAAGGAAAAGATTGCACTGTATAACAAGGTGGGCATGATGGGCATCATCCGGATGGACCGCGATGGCAAGAATCGCGAAGTCTATGCGCATGGCGTACGTAATTCGGTCGGCATGGACTTCAATCCCAAAGACAAGACGCTATGGTTCACCGATAACCAGGTTGACGGCATGGGCGACGATATCCCGCCGGGCGAACTCAATCGCGCCACCAAGATCGGGCAGAATTTCGGGTTCCCGTGGTATGGCGGCGGCAAGGTTCGCACCGATGAGTACAAAAACGAGACGCCACCCAAAGACGTCGTGTTCCCCCAAGTGGAGATGGTGGCGCATGCAGCCGATCTCGGCATGAAGTTCTATTCCGGCAAGATGTTCCCTGCGAAATATCAGGGCGGAATTTTTAGTGCCCAGCATGGTTCTTGGAACCGGACTACACCGATCGGTGCGCGGGTCATGTTCACTTCCCTGAAAGCCGATGGCAATGCCGACAAGACTGAGGTGTTTGCTGAAGGTTGGCTGACACCGAATCATGAGTATCTGGGCCGGCCGGTGGATATCGCCACACTGCCTGATGGTTCCCTGCTGGTGTCGGATGATTATGCCGGGGCCATCTACCGGGTATCTTATGCGGCACCATGATCTGTTTTGGCGCATGAGCATTGCGGCGCTGCTTGGCGCGTTTGCCGGTACACCCGTGCTGGCAGCTGAAAGCAGCGCCGGCAAGGCGAAAGCCGGGCAATGCTTTGCATGTCATGGCAGCGACGGTCTTGCCAAAGTGCCGGATGCGCCAAATCTTGCGGGCCAGAACGAGATGTATCTGGTCAAGGCGCTCAAGGATTATCGGTCCGGCGCGCGTGAGCATGAAGTCATGTCGCTCATGGCTAAAAACCTGTCGGATACCGATATCAATCAACTGGCATCTTATTTCGGTGGCATTGTCATCAGCATAAAGAGTCCGTGAAACAGCCATGTCCACTCAAGGCGGCAGCACCTCACTCGGAGTGCTGCTGCCTTTTTCTATTTCTTGCTGCGGGCATCTCCGGTAATGCGACACGGCCGATGACGCCAGGGAGGAGACCTGCCGCCGCGTGGGTGCCATGGCGCAGACAATTGCTGGGGTGCGCGCGACCAGGATACGTCGATGGATGATGCCATTGAGGCGGTACGCGATGCGTCGGGTGTGCACGATGAGAAAACCGCTGCGCTGCATTCAGCCGCCGGCATGGCTATTTTTCCAGTGATCGAAATGCCCGTGCCCGGCAAAGCAGTTCAGCGCTTCCGTTAGCGCCGTCGCCATTTCCGGATGGAAAGGATCGTGGCCGGCGCCGATACCAATCCGCAAGCGGCTACCCGCAATGCGCTGATGCAGGCGGGCTGAATTGGCCGGATCGCAAACCGCATCGTTTTCGCCGTGCAGGATCGCGACCGGCAAGCCGCTCAGCGCGGTCGCCGCCTGCAGCAACTCCGCTTCATTGAGGAAACAGTGATTGGCCAGATAGTGGGCCTGGATTCGGTAGCGCGCCACCAGTTGCCGGACATCGGACGGATTTGTCGCTGCGGGTATCGGCATTGCATCGGCTTTTGAGGCAATCTGCTCCCGCTGCATCTGATATTGGTTCCACGCCTGCGCCAGCTGCACCGCGCGTGGTCCGTCGGCGGCCAGTTCGCCGGCGATATAACGCAGCATGTGCGGCCTGTCGGGCGCCGGCACCCGACAGGCGAAGGCCCGCCATGCATCGCCCGCTGCGGCTGGGTCGGGCTGAAAAAAACGATCGATATCGGCGCGTCCGGCGAGAAAGGGCGCGCGCAGTACCAGCCCGTGCAGGGGCAGCGGCCACCGTTGCGCATATGCCAGCGCCAAGCAGGCTCCCCAGGATCCGCCGCCCAACAGGATCTTGCCGAGGCCGAGGTGTCGGCGCAGCTGCTCGATATCCTGCACCAGGTGTTGCGTGTCGTTGCCGGTCGTTGCACCGGCCGGCACGCTGCGGCCGCAGCCGCGCTGGTCATACAGCACCAGGCGATAACGTGCAGGATCCGCGAAGTACTGATGGCGCGGGCTGGCACCGCTACCCGGGCCGCCATGCAGCCACAGCAGGGCAATGCCGTCGGGATTGCCGTATTGCGCATACCATAGACGGTGCCCGCGGCCAACGTCGAGATGGTTCTCGTGGAAAGGTTTTTGCAGAGGAAAGAAAGGAGCGGGCGACATCTCGCCATTCTATCGTCAAGCGGCATTCGATCCGGCTTTTCCCGATACGGCGATGAACATGGTTTCGGTTATTTTTTGGTATTTTCAAAAATTATTGTCCAAAAGTCCTAACGTTGTACAATCAAAATGTTATCCGGCTCAATCGTTGGCTGGATAACGATTAATTAAAATAAATCAACGAGACTTTTATAGGAGTTCCACCATGACTTGGGAAAAACCACAAGCTGTTAACTTCCGTTTCGGTTTTGAAATCACGATGTATATTGCCAATCGTTGATATGCATTGCGATAGCCGGTGCGTGGGTCCCGGCTATCCGGAGTAAAGCTTGAATATACGGATACTCGGTTCAGCCGCCGGTGGCGGCTTTCCCCAATGGAATTGCAATTGTTTTAACTGCAAGGGTCTGCGCGATGGAAGTATCCGGGCCAGTGCCCGTACCCAATCGTCGATTGCTGTTAGCGAAAACGAAACGGACTGGGTGCTGATCAACGCCTCGCCCGACATCCTGACCCAAATTCGCTCTACGCACGCGCTGCAACCGGCACGCGCGATTCGCGACAGCGGCATCTGCGCCGTACTGCTCATCGACGCACAAATCGACCATGTGACCGGTTTGCTGATGTTGCGCGAACGCTCGACACCGCTGCCGCTCTACGCCACCGAACAAGTCTTTGCCGACCTCTCCACCGGACTGCCGATCACGCAGGTGCTGTCGCATTATTGCGGCATCGAGCGTCATACCGTCCGGCCGGACGGCGAGCCATTTGTCATCGCGCCGCTGCACCAGACCAGCTTCAGTCCGATCACACTCCTGAGCAAGGCACCGCCCTATTCGCCGCATCGCAATAACCCGCATCCGGGTGACAATATCGGCATCGTGATCACTAATCGCATCAGCGGCCAGACCGCGTTCTACGCCCCTGGTCTAGGTATCCTGACGCCGGAGGTGTCGGCCGCCATGGCGAGCGTGGATATCCTGCTGGTCGATGGCACCTTCTGGACGGAAGATGAAATGATCACGCTCGGCCTGTCGAAAAAGCCTGCGTCTGAAATGGGCCATTTGCCGCAGTCGGGTCCCGGCGGCATGATCGAAGTCCTCGACCGGATGCCGGCCCGACGCAAGATACTCATTCATATCAACAACAGTAACCCGATTTTGCGCGAAGACTCTGCGCAGCGCGCGCTTCTGGCGCAGCATGGGATCGAGGTTGCGGCCGACGGAATGGAAATAGCGCTGTGACAAAGGTCATCATGACGCCCTGGAGCAGGGCCGAGTTCGAGCAGCAATTACGCAACATGGGCAAGAACTATCACATTCATCACCCTTTCAATGTTCGGCTCAATACCGGCAAATGCTCACCGGCGCAGATTCGGGGCTGGGTAGCCAACCGGTTTTATTACCAGTCCATCATTCCGAAAAAAGATGCAGCCATCCTTTCCAATTGCGACGACCGCGAGACCCGTCGCAAATGGATTGCCCGCATCCTCGACCATGACGGCTACGACGATTACCAGGGCCATGCCGAGGGCGGCATCGAAGCCTGGACCCAACTGGGCGAAGCCACCGGCATCCCGCGCGAGGAACTGTGGTCGCTGCGCAACGTGGCCCCTGGCGTGCGCTTTGCCTGCGATGCCTACGTCGATTTCGCGCGGCGTGCGCCGTGGCAGGAAGCAGTCTGTTCCTCGCTGACTGAAATGTTCGCGCCGCAAATCCACAAGGACCGGCTGGCAGGCTGGCCCGACCATTACCCGTGGATACACGCGCAAGGCTTGACTTATTTTCGCAGTCGTATTCCGTTGGCCCAGCGCGATGTGGACCACGGCCTGTCGGTCACGCTCGACTATTTCGTCACGCGCGCGCAGCAGCAGCGCGCGCTCGATATCCTGCAGTTCAAACTCGATATCCTGTGGGCGATGCTGGACGCCATCGAGAAAGCCTACCCGGAATGAATTCACTGCCGCTCAATCCCGTCCTGAACCGTCGTTTGCGCATGCAATGGGAAGAGGCGCAACAATGTTATGTGCTGCTTTATCCGGAAGGCATGATCCGTCTCAACGGCAGTGCCGGTGAGATCCTGAAGTGCTGCGACGGGGTGGCGACGGTCGACCAGATCGTCGCTATGCTCGAACAAAAATTCAATACGACCGGGTTGCGAGACGACATCGAGGCGCTGCTGGCCCACGCTTATCAAGAGAACTGGATCGTCTGACTATGGACGCCGATATTGCTGTCAAGCCGTTTGTATCGCCCCCCTACTGGCTGCTTGCCGAGCTGACTTACCGCTGTCCGCTGCACTGCGCCTTTTGTTATAACCCGGTCAATTACGATGCGGTCCGCAATGAGCTGACCACCGCTCAATGGATCGAGGTCATGCGCCAGGCGCGCGCGCTGGGCGCTGTCCAGCTGGGGTTTTCAGGGGGTGAACCGCTGATGCGGGATGATCTGGAAGAACTGGTGACCGAAGCGCACCGGCTCGGGTTTTATACCAACCTGATCACCTCCGGCGTCGGCCTCAACGAACCGCGGATTGCGGCACTCAAGCATGCCGGTCTGGATCACATCCAGCTCTCGTTCCAGGATTCGACCAAAGAGCTGAACGATTTCCTGAGCAGCACCAAGACCTTCGATCTGAAAAAGAAGGTCGCGGCCCTGATCAAGCAGTACGACTACCCGATGGTCATGAATTGCGTCCTGCACCGTCACAACCTGCCGCATATCGACAAGATCATCGAGATGGCACTCGGGCTCGATGCTGAATATCTTGAACTGGCCAATACCCAATACTACGGCTGGGCGATGAAGAACCGCGAGCAAC
Organism: Herminiimonas sp.; assembly: GCA_027310305.1. Classification (GTDB taxonomy): domain Bacteria; phylum Pseudomonadota; class Gammaproteobacteria; order Burkholderiales; family Burkholderiaceae_D; genus DAIDBD01. The sequence goes on along the minus strand of DAIDBD010000052.1, from coordinate 10,980 downwards.
TGATGCCGACTCGCGAACAGTTGCGCGATGCCGAGCAGGTGGTTGCTTCATACCGCGAGAAAATCGGCAAGCGCTGCAAGCTGCTGTTCGTGGTGCCCGACTATTTCGAGGATCGTCCCAAGGCCTGCATGAACGGCTGGGGTTCGGTGTTCCTCGGGGTAGCGCCGGACGGCGTCGCGTTGCCCTGCCATAATGCACGCGACTTGCCCGGCCTGACCCTGCCGAATGTGCGGGACAAGTCGCTGGGCGAAATATGGCACGACAGTTCTGCCTTCAATGCCTTCCGCGGCGACCACTGGATGCAGGAGCCGTGCCGCAGCTGTCCCGAGAAAGCCAACGATTTCGGCGGCTGCCGCTGCCAGGCCTTCATGTTGGCCGGCGACCCGGCGGCAACCGATCCGGTCTGTTCCAAATCGCCGCTGCGGCATCGGGTCGACGAGATCATTGTCAATGCCGCCATCCCGCGCGCAGCGACGACGCCGGAAAAACCGATCGTGTTTCGTACCCATATCAATTCGCGCGCGTCGGCCAAGATCGATCCGGCCTAGCCATTCGCATGATGCGCCCGGTCAATAGCCCCGCCAGCATCCGCTTCATCATGAGCGGGCTGGTAATGGTGATCCTGCTGGGGGCGATCGAACAGACGGTGGTCGCGGTAGCACTGCCGGTGATCGCCGGCCAGTTGCAAGGCTTTGGGCAGATGGCCTGGGTGATTTCAGCCTACCTAGTGGCATGCACGGTGGCTACGCCGATTTGGGGCAAACTCAGCGATATCCACGGCCGCAGTGTGGCACTGCGTTGTGCCATCCTGTTGTTTTCGCTGGCGTCGGCCGGCTGTGCGCTGGCACCAAGCATGCCGCTGTTGATCGGTTTCCGGGTGCTGCAGGGGCTGGGCGGCGGCGGCCTGATTTCGGTGGCGCAGGCAACCATCGCCAATATCGTGCCGCTCCGCGAGCGCGGCCGTTACCAGGGTTACATCAGTGGCGTATTTGCCGCCGCCAGCCTGGTCGGCCCCATCCTCGGCGGCTATCTCACGCAATATCTGTCATGGCGCTGGATCTTCTGGATCAACCTGCCGCTGGGCCTGATAGCGCTGCTGGTGGTACGTCGTGCGTTGCGCCATTTGCCGGTCAGCCGCACGCAGTGCAAGGTGGATTATTCCGGAGCCTTGCTGTTTGCCGTCGGCCTGTCGATGATCCTGATCGCCATCACCCGCATCGGCCGCGGTGTGTCGTTTGCCGAGCCGCTGAATCTGATCCTCGCTATCGGCGGCGCAGTTACGCTGGGCGCGTTCTACCGGCATGAAAGCCGCTGCGCCGATCCGTTGATTCCGCTCGGACTGTTGCGCAACAAGACCGTGATGATCTGTTGCGTCGTCCTGTTCCTGGCTTTTTTTCAATTCATCGGCATGGCGGTGCTGCTGCCGCTGCGGCTGCAAATGGCCGGCAGTTTGGCCCACAACTTGGCGGCATTGCGCCTGTTGCCGTTGACACTGGCGATTCCGGCCGGCGCGTTTCTGGCCGGGCGGATGATGAGTAAAAGCGGGCGTTACAAGCGGCTGCAACTGGTCGGTGCAATGGCGGCATCGACCGGCGGTATTGCAATGGCGCTATGCCGGCTCGATCAGAGCGCAGCGATGGCAGCCGCCATGGTTGTCATGGGCCTGGGCATCGGTTTCCAGTTTCCGACCTCGCTGGTGGCAACGCAAAATGCTGTGGTGGCGGCCCATATCGGAGTTGCTACCGCATTGACGTCGCTGTCGCGGCTGTTGGGCGGCGCGGTCGGCGTGGCGCTGCTGTTGTCGTTGTTGGTGATGTTGTTGCGCCAGGCGCTGCCGGGCGCTTCGGTGGCGATGTTCGATACCATCCTGAGCGGTGCTGCCAAGGGAGGTGCGGTCGACGGCGCATTCCGGCAAATCTTCATGATCAGCGCCGCGCTCTCGCTGCTTGCGCCGGTGTTTATCCTGCAGTTGCAGGAACGGGAATTGCGCGTCGAGGGTGAGCCCGGGACCGCCGCAAAATCCTGATTAAAGCGGTAATACGTCTTTCGTCCTTTATTACCAAGAGCGCGCGTTTACGTCGCTCGACGCAGTGGGTCTTCCCCCTCCGTCAAATGGTTTGTCACTAACGGGGAGTGTTGCCGTTAGTAGTAAATCAACCAGTTGAAGCGACTGGATAAAGCCACTTGAGTTTCATGCGCGCATTCCAGCGCGAAAAGCTTGCTTGTTCGGACCGCATCAGATGAATCATCTTCGATACCGATCGAAATCATGAAGATTCATTGGCCCGCAATTGCTGGTGCGCCCAATGAGAGGCCTGCAGCGTTTTGTGATCAGCGCCGAAGCGGCCGATGATTTGTAGGCCTAGCGGCAGGTCATGTGCCCCTTTGGCGAACGGCAAGTGCACACACGGCAGACCGAGCAAAGTCCACATCCGGCTGAATATCGGGTTGCCGGTGCTCTCTAGGCCGGCCGGTGCGGTGCCAACCGCGCTTGGCGCGATCAATACGTCACAACCGAAAAACAACGCGTCGATCTCTTTGCGCCCGCGCGCCGTCCGCGCCAGGTTTTCGTGATGCTGTGCAGCGCTGATCGCCATGCCTGCCGTTAGCACTGCACTCAGTTCGCTGCTCAGCGACGACGCATAGCAGATACGTTCGTAGGCCAGGCTGCGCGCCGCTTCGTAGGCCATGATGTCGATCTGGGCCTGTACCATTAATGACAACGGATCGGGCAACTGTACGTCAACCAGCAAGGCGCCTGCACGTGCGAGCATCGCACTGCCTTGCTGGAGCGTCGCTTGAGTGTCGGCATCGGCCTGCGGCCACTCATGGGTGCGGCAGACGCCGATCCGCGCACCGCTTGCGTCACCGAGGTCTAGAAGGCGTTGGTCGCCAGTCAGTGCCGCGACGAACAGCGCGACGTCTGCCACCGAGCGGCCGAATGCGCCGACCGTATCAAGAGATTCAGACAGGCTTTTGATGCCAGCCCGAGCGATGCTGCCGTAGCTGGGCTTGTAGCCGACAATCCCGCAAAACGCCGCCGGACGGATTACCGACGCGGCGGTCTGGGTGCCCAATGCGAGCGGTACCATATAGTCGGCCACCGCAGCTGCGGAACCACTGGACGATCCCCCTGGCGTATGTCCGCTCCGATGCGGATTATGGGTTTTGCCGGGATGGAATGTAGCGAATTCAGTGGTCACGGTTTTGCCCAGCACGATCGCGCCCGCTTCGCGGCTGAGCGCGACCGCCGCTGCATCGGCGGCCGGCACGTGCTGCGCATAAATCGATGAGCCATACGAGGTCGGCATGTCGGCGGTATCGAACAGATCTTTAACGCCTATCGGCAAACCATGCAGCAGGCCGCGGATCGGACCACGGTCGAGCTCGCGCGCGTGCTCCAGCGCGGCGTCGGCGGCGACATGGGTCCATGCCTGCGCTGCAGGTTCGCGCGCCTCGATCCGGTCGAGACAGGCGCGCACCAGTTGTTCGGCAGTGATTGCTCGACGCTGCAACTGGCGCGCGGCGGCGCTTGCTTCCAGTTCGTTGAGTGCAATCGAACTCATCATTTGCACCAGTCAAGAATGATGTGACGGAACAGTTGCTCCGCTTCGCCGATCCGGGCGACATAGCAGAATTCGTCAGTCTGGTGCGCCATCCGTGGTTCGCCCGGCCCGAGGATCACGGTCGGCGGATGGCCGAGCGGTTCACGCAGGGCAGCCGCATCGGTGAAATAGGACACGATTTTCGGCGGCAAGGGCTTATCGAAATGGGTCTGGCAGCGCCCGATCACGCTCTGCATCCATGGATCTTCTGGCGCGGTATAGACGCTACCGACGTCGAGCAGGGTTTGCAGGCCGATGCCTGGCCCCATGCGGTTGCACAGGCATCCCCAGATCTGCTTGTGATCCTGACCAGCGACGGTGCGGATATCGATCGTCATTTCGGCGGCATCAGGCACCGAGTTGATATTGAGACCGCCGTGCATAGTGCCGATGTTGAGAGTGCCCTGTCCCATTAGTGCATGCGGTGCGGTGCCGAAGTCGAAATTTTCCAGCGCCAGTGCGGCGCGCGCGATCTTGTAAATGGCGTTGTCGCCGCACTCCGGCATTGAGCCGTGGGCAGTGACGCCGGTCGCGTTGGCTTTGAGCCAGAACGCGCCTTTATGACCCACCAGAGGTTCGTTGCCGGTCGGTTCGGCAACCACCAGCGCGCCGGCCTTACCGAGAATCTCGGCAGCTTCTTCCATGCCGACCAGATGAAATGCGCCTTCGCAACCGGTTTCTTCGCCGGCGGTGATGACCAGCGTCAAACCGGCGCTATCCTTGATCTGATCCGCCAGCGCGATCGCTGCGACGGTGAAGGCAGCGACGCCGCTTTTCATGTCGCTGGAACCGCGGCCGTACAGCTTGTCGCCCACGATCTCCGCGCCGAACGGGTCGTGCGACCATTTGGCTGAACCGAGCGGCACCACGTCTACATGGCCGGTGAAACAGATTGGCGGCTTGTCGGGCCGGCCGCCGATGCGGGCGATCAGGGTACTTCGGCGCGGCGCGAATTCGACCAGACGGCAATCGTAGCCAGCCGCGGACAACAGGTCCGCCAAATAATGGGTGCACTGGTCTTCATTACCGGGCGGATTGATGGTGTTCATCCGCAGCAGTATCTGGGTCAACGCTACTGCGTCGTTGACAGGTGTGCTTGCAGTGTTAGCGGACATTGCGTCTCCATATTGCTTTATTAGCCGAAATAAGCGGTACGAACTTCTTCATTCTGCGCCAGTTCCTGTGCGCTGCCCTGCGCCACCATGTGTCCTTGGGACAGGACGTAACCATAGTGCGCAATCGCCAGCGTCTGGCGCACATTCTGCTCCACCAACAGCACGGTGATACCGAGTTGGTTGATATCGCGGATGATCCTGAAGTTTTCTTTCACATACAGCGGCGACAGGCCGAGCGACGGCTCGTCGATGATCAGCAGCTTCGGCTTGGCCATCAGTCCGCGCCCGATCGACACCATCGCCTGCTCACCGCCGGACATGGTGCCCGCGAGTTGTGCGGTGCGCTCCTTCAGGCGCGGGAACAGTTCATAAACTTGCCCGGCACGCCGCGCGATTTCGGCGCCGCTGGTTTCCTGGTAAGCGCCGACCCGCAGGTTTTCATCCACCGTCATTTTTGGAAAAATCTTGCGCCCTTCGGGAATGCAGGCAATACCGCGTCCGATGATCCGGTGGGTCGGCATGCCCAGCAACGACCTGCCGTCGAAGACAATGTTGCCCTGGTTGGGTGGCGTCAAGCCGAGAATCGAGCGGATCAGTGTGGATTTGCCGGAACCATTGGAGCCGAGGATGCAGGTGATGGTGCCCGGCTCGACATTCAGCGATATGCCATGCAGCACGTCGATGCGGTCGTGGGCGGTTTTGACGGCGTCTATTTTCAGCAGCGTCATGCGGCAGCCTCCTGGCCCAGATAGGCGACCTGCACTTGCGGATCGGCGGTGATTTCGCGATAGTTGCCCTCGGCGATCTTCTTGCCGTAATTGAGCACCACGCAGCGCTCGGTAATGCGCTGGATCACATTCATTTCATGCTCGATGATGACAATGGTAAACGGACCCAGCCGGGCGCGCACTTGCAGGATATCGTCCATTAATTCATTGGTCTCGTCATGAGTCATCCCGGCCGACGGCTCATCGAGCAACAACAGGCGCGGCTTGCTAATCAAGGCGCGGCATAACTCGACGCGGCGACGATCAATCATGGTCAGGCCGCCCGCCGGCTGGAACATCTTTTGCGGCAAATCCTTGTTGAAGGTGTGCAGCAGAGAATGCACCAGCTCGACGGTGCGGTCATAGTCCCGCTTGAGTTCGTCGCGCCGGAACAGGTTGGCCAGCAGTCCATGCTCGAAATGCTGATAATTGCCGATCGCGACATTGTCGAACACGGTCATCGTCAAAGAGAGACGCGAACGCTGAAAGGTGCGGGTCACTCCGGCCCGATACACTTGCTGCGGCGCATGGCCGCTGATATTACGTCCGTCGAACAGTATGGTGCCGGCACTGGCGGCATACAGGCCAGTGACCACATTGAAGAAGGTGGTTTTGCCGGATCCGTTCGGGCCCAGCAAGCCGAGGATTTCGCCATCGAATACCGTCAGGTCGAGCGCATCGAGCGCGGTCAGCCCACCGAAGCGCATGGTCAGGCCGGTAGCTTGCAACAGTGCTTTGCTCATGGCTTGACCCGCCCCGGAAAATACACGCGCACCGCGCGCGGCAACAAGCCGTCAGGCCGGAACAGCAGAATGAAAATCACCAGCAAGGCATACAGGAAGAAGCGGTATTCCTGGATGAATTGCAGCTTCTCCGGCAGGATTAGCACGATCGCCGCCGCCGGAAGGATGCCCCAGGGATTGCCGATGCCGCCGAGGATCAGGATAGAGACCAGGATCAGCGAATCGGCAAAGGTGAAATTGTTCGGCGCCACATAGCCGGTCATCATGCCATACAGCGCACCTGCCAGCCCGGCCAGGAAGTTGCCAACGGTGAAGGCAATGATCTTCCAGCGCGCAATCTGGACGCCGAACACGGCGGCTGCAACTTCATCGGTACGCACCATGTCCATCGACAGGCCGATCCAGGAGCGCTCCAGCCGCCGTACTAGCACAAAGCTGACCACGCACAGCGCGAGACTCAGCAATACGAAGTTGGCGTAGAAAGAGATTTCGAAGGAGCCGATTTCTATATTGTCGCTGAACACCCAGCCGAGGATTTTCATGCCGGGAATTTTCAAGCCTTGCGGGCCGCCGAGGGTGTCGTTGACTTCCAGGAAGTTCTTGAACAGGATGCCGAAGGCGATCGTGACCAGCGCCGCATAGTGGCCGCGTGTACGCAATACCGGCAAGATCAGCAGCGAGCCGATCAGCGCTGCCATCAAACCGCCGATCACCAAAATCAGCAGATGCGGCAATGCACTGTGCGTACTGAGTACCGCTGCGGTATAGCTGCCGATGCCGAAGAAGGCGGCGCCGGCGAAGTTGACGATGCCGCAGTAGCCGAACTGGATATTCAGTCCGAGCCCGACCACCGAGTACAGCAGCACGGTGGACAGCAACAACAAGGCGAAATGGGCATCGTGGAAAGCGATCAGCAGTGCCAGTACACCGGCCACGCATCCAACACCGATCAGTTTGGGCGCTACGGCCGCGGCATCGCGCAAGGGATTGAGCAGCCGCAGCAGGCGCACCGCGAGCGCAGCAATGACGGCGGCCGCGAACAGCGAAATTACTTCGGTCTGGGTCTCTGCATGCAGAATAGCCCAGGCATACCCGGTCATGAAGACGATTGCGCCCACCAACAGGCCAGTCGAGGAGGAAGTCAGTCGTTGCATAGTCATACGCGCTCGCTGCTGCGTTCGGCGATCAGTCCGGTCGGCTTCCAGCCGATCAGCACGATCACGATGGCAAAGGCGAACACATCCTTGTAGGCGCTTGGAATGTCGGGAACCATGATTGGCAGCACTACTGCGCCGAAGGTTTGCAGCGCGGCGAACAGGAAGCCGCCCAGGATCGCACCGTAGAAATTGCCGAGACCGCCGAGGATCGCTGCGGAGAAGCCGATCACACCCAGCAGTAGCCCGATGTTGAAATTGATTTCGTTGTAGTAAAGGCCGTTCATCATTCCTGCCATTGCGGCCAGCGCCGATCCGAGGCCGAAGGTGACCAGCACCACCCGTTCGAAGTGGATTCCCATCACCATCGCGGTCTCGCCATCCTGGGCCACCGCACGGATAGCCAGGCCAAGCCGGGTGTGGGAAATCAGGAAGCGCAGCGCCAGGATGGTCGCCAGGCCGGCCAGCAACAGGATAACGCTGTCGGCGCGCAGGCTCAGGCTGCCGATGCTGAATTCGGTGCCGGGCAACAGGCGCGGAAACGGTTTGGGATTGGAGCCGTTCGGATAGAACAGGCGCACGCCTTCGCGCAATGCCAGTCCCAGCATCAGCGTCACCAGCAGGGTATTGATCGGCGGCGCGTTTTTTAGCGGCAGGACCAGAAATTTGGCGACCAGCGCGCCGATTGCCGCGATCAATACAATCGAAACGATCAGCATAAGCGCGAGTTGCAGCCAGGGGTTGACGATGCCGATTGCCTGCACGCCGATGTAAGTCGCCAACCCGGTAAACGCGCCCACCATCAGCACATCGCCATGCGAAAACTTGATGATGTCGAGCACCCCGAAAAACAGGGTGAACCCGACAGCCACCATCGCGTAAATCATCCCGAGCATTAATCCGTTGACGATATATTGACTCAGAATGTCCAGGCCCATGCTGCTCCTTTTTCAATTATTCTATGGTGGTGCACCGGCATTCGCATGGCTTCGCGTGTCCCGCTTCCTAGCGTTCATTACCAGGCTGAAAAAACTTTACAGCCCTGCCAGTTTGCGCGTTTTCTTCGCATACTCGCTATCCTCCCACAGCACCCATTTGCCATCCTGCACGACGTATTTGGAAATCAGCGGAATGATGTTCTGTCGATGACCGTCGAAGGTCACCTTGCCGATGATGGTGTCAACATCCTTGGTTTGATTCAGCGCATCGCGCACTTTCTTGCGGTTGGGCCCCACTTTTTCAATCGTGTCCATAATCAGAGTGGCTGCGGCGTACGCAAACGGGCCGTAGGCTTCTGCCGGCTCCGGATATTTTTGCAGCTTGTACTTGGCGATGAAGGTCAGACCGCCCGGCAGTTTTTCCCATGGCGCGCCTTCGATGAAAGAAAGCGACCCTTCGGCCAGTCCCTTGCCCAGCCCTTCGATATAAGCATCGGATTTGATTCCGGATGTTCCTTGGAACTGCGCCTTGATACCGAGCTTTTCCATCTGCGCGCGGATGCGAATGCCGATCGGGGTCAGGCCGCCAAAGTACAGGACGTCAGGCTTGAGTTCCTTGATCTTGGTAAGTTCTGCAGTGAAGTCCTGCTGGTCCGCAGTAACACCGAAGGTGCCGAGAATCTGACCGCCGGCTTTCTGGATGTATTGGCTAAAGTACTTGTTGTGGCCTTTACCGTAATCGGTCGTGTCGTGGATCACTACCCATTTCTTGTAACCAAGGCCGGTCATGAATTTGGCGGCGACCTCATTCTGGTTGATCATCGTGCCGTTGACCCGATGGATTTCCTTGAATTCGTTACCATAGGTAATCTCGGGCAGCACCGCGCCCCAGACAATAACCGGCATGCCGAATTTGTGATAGACGTCGACCGTGCCCATCGCGACCGCCGAACAGTAGTGCGTGACGCCGGCGATGATCGAACTGTCGGCAGCAACTTTGGTGGCGACCTGGACACCGACATTGGGCTTGCATTCATCATCGAGAGACACTAGCTCGTAATTGTATTTGCTCTTGGGATCGGCGTTGCGCAGCTTGACCGCCAGATCGGCCGAATTGCGCCCGCCGACACCGTTGGCCGATACCCCACCCGTCAATGGCCCGATGAACGCCAGCTTAACGGTGTCCTTGGCTACTGCCGGCAGCGTGCACAACGCCAGCAACACTGCCATTGAGGTCATCACTGCCTGCTTCAATGAAGTCATCTGCATGTTTTCTCCTTTTAAGAGCATCAACCTGAAACGGATTTACTACCTAGAAAGTTGCTGGCGTATTGACCCACAGAATGCGGGCCACGACTTTGCCGATATTTTCGTAACCGTGTGGCGTTTGGCTGGCGAAGTGGAAGGAATCACCGGTGCCAAGCCGGTGGCTTTCCTCGCCCAGCAGCAATAGCACCGCTCCCTCAAGCACATATCCGATTTCTTCTCCAAGATGTTCGATTAGGCCATCGCTTCTGGCGCCGACCTCGATAATGTGGATGTTGGCTTGCAGCAGTCCCCCGCGCGTGCCGGCAGTTAGTTTTTCTAATTGGATGCCGTGCGACGCACGCTTCGTGAAAATTTGAACCGGACGTGCGCCGGCACGCAGCACCGGGCCTTTGTCGGGCCATTCATCGGCAGTCAGGTCGGAAATATTGGTATTGAGGGCAAACGCCAGGCGATGCAGCATTGCCAATGAGGGCGACGCCAAGTTGCGCTCGATCTTGGATATCGCGCTTTCGGAACAGTGAGCCTGGTCGGCCAAGGTCTTCAGAGTCAGGCCATGCAGCAGGCGCGCATGGCGCACGCGCGCACCAATTCCATTTGGCGGATAGGCGGCAAGCTTGTTCCTGGTCTCTTTTTCAGCTTTTTTTGTCATGGCTTTGCAGAGGCTTGCACACACATTTCCTAATTCAAATGCGCTGACGACGACTTGATTAAGTTTGAGCATTACACCATATAATTGGTGAATAGGAAATAGGATTTCTTTTAATTCAAGTCTCTTGATCATTGAGCAAATCGGCAGCGGTGATGGGCGTCTTGGTCGTGTACAGCTTGGCGGCTGCCTACTTGGAATACGTGTCGACAAAGGTCTGCTGGTAGATGCGCCCGACGTCCTTGATGGTGCCCACGTAAAAGGTGTCCTGGCTGCCAAGATAGCCGGGATGTGCCGTCTCGATCTCGCCGTGCGCCACGTCGTTTTCCTGCTTCCTCTCCAACGCGACGACCTGTGCTTCGGTCAGCACGTCACCTGTTTGGGCAATATGATGCTCCAGTGCCGGCAGACGTTTCTTGAACGACTCCAAATCGCGACGCAGCCAAACTGATCGCACGCCGGGGGAGAAACAAAAATACCGCGTTTGCGTAACTCATTGGAAACACGCACCTGGCCAAAGGTCGGCTGCTCCAAAGCAAATGCGGCAATCGCTGTTTCTCTAGCTTCTTCGATCCGGTTACGCAGGCTGGGCTTCTTGCGGTTGCGGTCCAAGAATAGCAGAGGCATATGCAGTAAAAGCTGGCCAGCGATAGTTCACGGGAGCTGAGGATTGCGCAGTTCGAATCCCAAACCGGATTCGAACTGCGGATGCGTTTTGAAAATTGCCTGCATATTCCCTGGTC
>DAIDBD010000114.1 GCA_027310305.1 Herminiimonas sp. | reverse complement strand
AATCCCAATGTCTGCAAGCGCTGGAATTCATTGATGTCCGTGCTAAGGGGTAGCGCAGCAATAAGTTAGGTAATTTGGCGGTCGTAACGGGATGCACGGCAAGGAGGGAGTGTTCCCTTGCAAGGGAACACCGTTACGCGGGCAGGCGACATGTCGCCTGAATTTCCCCGCTCCACCGTACGGCGCGACGCAGTGCGAGCGCTGCTAGCGATGGACAACGCAGCAGTGCGCCCGATACGGCCAGCAAAATTGCCTAACTTATTGCTGCGCGGCCCCTTAGCCAATTGGTTTCCGGTGTTTTCGATTGTGTTAGGCCAGGGTTCAAGCGTACGGCGCAATAACATTGCCATCACGAACGAGCAAGTGCATGAGTTTGGGATGAATGAAGAGCTTTTCTTTTCCGACCTGCGCCTCTCGCAGCACGCCGATAGACACCAGCTCTTTTAAGTAGCGCGAGGCTGCCTGACGCTGCGCTACTTGCTTGTCGACCAGGTTGCTGATGCGGCAATAGGGTTGCTCGAAAATTACGTCCACCAGTTCGCGGCTGTAAATTTTTGGCAAGCATGCTTTAACATGCGTAGCCGTGATTTCGGCCAGGCTGCGGATGGCGGCAATCTTGGCTGTGGTCCAGCGCGCGGTTTCTTCTACCGCTTGCAGCATATACAGCAGCCAGGGTTCCCAGGCTTGCTCACGCGTGACATCCAGCAGCAAGCGATAGTAATCGGCCTTGTTGGCGATGATGTAGCGGCTAAGGTACAAAATAGGCAGCGTCAACAACTCTTGCTGAATGAGGAACAGGATGTTGATCACGCGGCCGGTGCGACCGTTACCATCAGCAAAAGGATGTATGGCTTCGAACTGGTAATGGCCTACTGCCATGCGGATCAGGGGATCGATTTCCATCTCGTTGTGTAGAAAGCGCTCCCAGTTGGCCAGCAGTTCGCGCAGGTTGGCCTCGCCTTCGGGCGGCGTATAGATCACCTCGCCGGTGCGATGGTTTGCCAGTTGGGTGCCGGGTATGCGGCGGATATCCATGTCTGCCGCTTTCAAGGTGCGGCAGATTTCCACCGCCGTGGCGGTGCATAACGGACGCGTTTGCAGTGACTGAAAGCCGCTGTGCAATGCGGTGCGGTAGCGCAATGCCTCTTTTGTCGGACCGTCGGCCTGGTTATCGTCACCCTGCGCATATTGAAACAGCAGGTCGGTGGTGGTGACGATATTTTCAATCTCCGAACTGTCTTTGGCTTCCAGCAGCGGGATGGTATTGATCAGCATCGTCTGGTTCGGGATAAGCTCGGCTGCCTGCTTGAGTTCGGCCAACGCCGCGTGCGCAGTGATGCAACGCTTGAGTACGGCTTTGGTTTCCAGCTCCATCAAGGGCGGGAGCTGAGGCAGTTCGTTGTAGGGGCGGTCTGCTCGCCAGATAGGCTGTGCACTTGTCATGTTGTCCAAAGTTAATTATTGCGACAGGTTTGCAGCATATGTCGCTGACAACGACACGTCAAGATAACGTGTCGATATTTTTTTATTTTGTCGACATATCAGCATGTGGCCCAGCGAATCGTGAACACGGAACACGAGGGCGTTAAAAAGCCGACTGCGGGAGTCGGCGGTTCATCCCCACGGACGTGGGGAACACTTTGTCGGAGAAGCTTACGGCGGCCACCGGGGCGCTGTGCTTCGTGCAACGCCGCGTCCAAACCTTCTTCAACGAAGCAGCGCTTGGTGCGATAAATCGTCGAGCGTCAGATCACTGCCTACCAGATTCAACAGGCCTGTGCTGCCGTCCTTGTTTGTAAAACCTGCCGGACCAAAAGCACTTCGTGTTCGTAGCCTTTGAGCCAGCCGCGCACGGCTTGTTTATCGGGTAACTGTGATCGTAATGCCAGCACACCACCTTGTTTTCGTCCGTCCACGCCTTTTCGCAGAGCGTGTCGTCAAAAATCAGCACGCCTTGTTCCCCCTCCATTTGCCGCACCCTCGATTTCACTTCCCGCCATAAGTCTTTCGACGTGTATTCGCGCGCCGACAGAAAGCGCGTCACCCTGTTGTGGCTCACTGCCCCATCCACCATCGCCGATAGGCCCGTCGCCGTTGCATATCCGCAGTTGCTGATCAAATAATCCGTGTATAGCTCCAATTGCTGTTTGTCCATGGCTGCACCTCCAGCCATTCGACAACGGACAACCCCTCTATGCTCCTTCGTGCGTAAGGTCAATTAAGAATTTGGGGGTTTTAATCGCCAGCTTTCTGCCTTCACATATTTGATTACAAAACTTTAAGGAAAATCAATCATATGACGGCTTATGAAAAGCACAATGAAATTGTAACCAAACATTACCGATCTAATTATTTAATTTCCTGTTGTCTACTGTCCATTATTTACAAAAAAAAACTTATATCTGCAATTAAAAGACGTTAATTAACGATCTCGGCACGCCGAAAAATCAGATATTTTTTGCCTCATATTTATGAAAAAGGAATAAAAATGCTTGAATTAAATGAGGGCCCTCATCTGCAAACTAGATCTGCATGCAATGCAGGCAACCACCAATCAATTGCGCATTTTCATCGCTATAACATCAGTCTTGAACAGTGGCGCGCCTTTCACGCGGCGCATGACTACGGAAAATTTGCCAACGTTGAAAATTTTTTGAACGTCCGCAATCCGCAATCCGCAATCCGCAATCCGCAATCCGCAATCCGCAATCCGCAATCAATTATTCGATGACCGACCTTAAAGATCCATTCAGAATTTCCTTCTTCAAAATTGAATTTTTCCATACATTTTCGCAAGTATTTTTTGACGAAAAAATCAATCAATTGAAACGTATTTTTTGTATCTCCCACGTAAAAACCTTGTTCCGCAGACGATCCACTGCACGGAAAATTTTGGCACGAGAGTTGACTAATCCCCTCGACCAAAATTTTTATCCCCAGCAATCCTGAATGAACCAAACGAATAAAAATTAATGCCTCAGTCCCAAATTCTGAGATAACAATTTTTTAAACGCCCAATCACAACGCCATCATGGATGATTCATGCATACACCAAGTTTGACCCAAAACGATGTTCTACGGGGCAGTGAACAGGCTTCAAGTCAATCCATCAGCGATGCCGCTTATTCGCCACTTATTACTTGTGCCGAAACTGATTTTTCTCGTCAGGTATATTGCATTCTAGGGTTGCCAATCGACGCTTTGTCGCTCGACCAAGCAGTAGAAAAAATACAGAAGTCAGCCAGCCTTCGTATCCGCTGCTTTCTCTCGACACCCAATGTCAATTTTCTGATCGCGAGCCTTACCTCTCCTGGCTTCGGGTCGGTTGCCGATATGAGCCGCAGTGAAATGATTCAAAGCATAAACAAATGCAATCCGGATTTTCTGGTCGTCGCTATCTGTTCGGCTACGGGATCGGGTCATTCCGTGAATATGTGCCAACCTTCTTTGAGTTGAGCGACGGAATCAAATGGGATGCCCACAACGTATATGTTCAATGGTTTTTCGATGTGGGTTTACTAGGCCTTGCAGCCTACATATGGATACATGGCAGATTGCTCTATATGTTGCGCCCATTATTTGCCATTGATCGCCTGGCCGCGTTCATTACCATCTGCACGATCATCAGTTATCTACTGGTCTCGCTTTCGGACAACATAATGTTCTACCTGGTCTTTAACTGGTACTACTGGTTCAGTATCGGAGCTGCCTGTGCGCTGGTACACATGCACGCAAGCCTGGCTGGCGAACGCAACCAGACCCGCTTCCGATCATGACAAGACAAGTGACCGGGAGGCGGCCTAAATGACATGCGGAACACCAATAACGACACAGAGCAACTGCATGATGCCTTTCCGTGTTCGAAAGGCGCTCGAACGGTGCATCCTTGCATTGCTCTGTCTGTTGTTTTGGACTGTCGCGTTAAACGCATCCGGCACGGATGTGAAGTCCGAAACGCCGTCGCGCGCAAAGGTCAAGCCGGCCGCTCCGCAATGGGGCACCAGCGATGCGCCGTTTGCTGCAAACTCACCATGGAATAGCCGTCCGATGGATCCGGTTTTAGCGGATACAGTGATTCCTCCATCCAAATATTCGCCTGCGATCCTGGCTAACGGCTGGTCAACGGGAGTCTTTGTCGGCAAAGCGGGTGATCCCTCTGTGATTGTGCGCGGCCGCCCTGGGTCGAAGGGACTATGGGATGTGGACGCACATGCATTTCGCGATGTAAGAATCCCGCGTTGGCCCGCTGATGTAAAGGCAGCATCAGAAAGCGACGGCCATGCAGATATCGTTGATCCTGTGGAAGGCATGGTTCATTCGTTCTGGCAGCTCCATCAGGAAGATGGCCAATGGACAGCGGCTCAGTATGCGTGGGCCAGCTTGCGCGGCCGGGGATGGGGCGATCCCGCACATTACTTTCAAGGTGCCAGGGCTACCGGCGTACCGGCAATGGCAGGGCTGATTCGACAACATGAAGTCGCCGATGGCGCCCCCATGTATCGCCACGCGCTTGCGCTGTCACTAACGGCCAATGCGCTGTCGCCGGATTCGGCTTATGTGTTTCCGGCCACATCCGCCGACAAGGAAGCAAGCAACATTAACTCCGGGAAGATACCTCAGGGTGCGCTCTTGATGCTGCCGGCAGCGTTCGATACAAGCCAAATGTCGGATGCCCGGATACGCAAGATTGCAGAGACGCTCAAGGCTTACGGCGGCTATGTCGTCGACCGCAATGACGGCACTCCCTTTATCGTTTATGCGGAAATCGGCAGTGATCTGAACCTGCACAGCAAATCCTGGAACAATGCGGCCGTAGCTGACCTGGAGAAAATACGGCTTGCGCTGAGGCAGGTGGTTTCCGCCAGAGGCTGGATCGACGGGCGCGGGCGTAGTTATATACCTCGGAAAAACCTGAATCTGATTTCCATGCGCGGACCATGGAAAACGCTTGAAGGAAACGTCGCTGGCGTTTTCGACTCCTGGACGCAGTCCGTCAAATTTCCGAAGGCATCGGTTCGAACTGTGCAGGAGAAGCAATTACCTTCATCATTAACCAACGTCGCATGGGCGAGGCCGGTTGCCAGCAAAAAGTATCAACTAGCCGCTGTCGCGACGGGAGGAGCGAAATTAAGGTTGAAAATATCCGATGCAGCAACCGGAAAGCAGATCATCGACAGCGGTGAACTGAACGACGCCGAATCCTTCACTTTTGTATGGCCTCCAGGAAAAATCGGCGTAACGCTTTACGCGATCAGCGGTATCGAAAAAAGCGCAAATGTAAGCGCGGAGCTTCGCCAGTATCTCCGTAAGGACGGTAAGGCACGCCTGAAAGAACACAAGGGAGAAGGATAGCAATGCGCATCTCTTATTTCATCAATCAGTATCCAAAGGTCAGCCATAGTTTCATACGCCGCGAAATTCTGGCGCTGGAACGAAGAGGCATTGAGGTCGAGCGCATTGCGTTGCGCGGCTGGGATGCCGAACTGGTCGATACGGAAGATGAGCAAGAGCGTGACCAGACAAGCTATGTGCTGAGGTCCGGGATCGCCCTACTTGCTTTTGTGGCCATGCTGTCGTTTCTTTCCCACCCGTTCCGGTGGTTTTCCGCACTTGCTCTCGCATTAAAAATGGCGAAAAAATCTACTCGCTCGTGGCCCTTCCATCTGATTTATCTGGCTGAAGCATGCATGGTCGCAAAATGGCTGAACGACAGCGGATCTGACCATCTTCACGCCCATTTCGGCACCAATTCGGCAGAAGTGGCAATGCTTGCCTCCGTTATTTCGGGCGGAACCTACAGCTTTACCGTGCACGGGCCTGAGGAATTCGACAAGCCCGAATCAATTGGGCTAGCGGAAAAGGTGCAGCGCAGCGCATTTACAGTGGTGATCAGTTCCTATGGCCGCAGCCAGATGTACCGGTGGATCAATTCCGATGACTGGCACAAAATCAAGGTGGTTCATTGCGGACTTGAGCCGAAGTTCCATGAAGGTGCTGCTGCGCCGATTCCGAGTCGTCCCCGTCTTGTATGCGTTGGACGGCTGTGCGAACAGAAAGGGCAATTGCTGCTCCTGAAGGCTGCACAGATTTTGTCCCGAAAAGGCGTGCAATTTGAACTGGTTCTGGCTGGCGATGGCGAACTCAGGAAGAAAATCGAAAGCGAAATCACTGTCCTGGGCCTGACTGGAAAGGTATCGGTTACCGGATGGATCAGCAGCGCCGACGTGCGTGAGCAGTTGCTTGCCTCGAGGGCACTGGTATTGCCAAGCTTTGCCGAAGGACTTCCTGTAGTCATCATGGAAGCCATGGCATTGCGCCGCCCGGTCTTGACTACTTACATCGCAGGCATTCCGGAACTTGTACAGCCTGGCGAGACAGGATGGCTTATTCCCTCCGGTTCAGTCGAAGAACTGGCTTTGGCAGTGGAGGCTTGTCTTGCAACACCGGCAGCGCAGATGTCCTACATGGGCGAACAAGCCCGCCTGCGTGTTCTTGAACGCCACGATATTGACCGTGAAGCGGACAAAATTGCCAACCACTTCCGCGACGCGATACAGACCCGGATACCTGTGCTGGCGAGCCAGACATGATGTGGCCAATCCAACTGATACTTCTGCTGGCATTAGTGATTCTAGGCATACCTGTGCTGGTTTTTTTCATGCAGGTGGCGCTGGCGATGAAAAACCAGCCGGTGCCATATACGATTTCAATCAAGCGCCCGACCGTTGCCATACTCATACCGGCGCACAATGAAGAAGCCGGCATCGGCAACACGCTGTCCAAGTTGAAAACCCGGTTGATCGACGGCGATCGCTTGCTCGTCGTTGCCGACAACTGTACTGACAATACGGCTGTGATTGCTCGCGGCCATGGCGCCGAAGTCTGTGAACGCATCGATGTGCACCGGCGCGGAAAAGGTTATGCATTGGACTACGGCGTGCGTTTTCTCACTGACGATCCGCGCGAGGTGCTTGTTATCGTTGATGCAGACTGCCTAGTGGAAGAAGGCGCTATTGATATTCTGGCGTGTCAGGCATTCCATACGAATCGTCCTGTCCAGGCACTCTATATGATGTATTCGCAAACGCGCGAAAGGCTGGTTAGCCGGATAGCCGAGTTCGCATGGCTGGTGAAGAATTATGTACGGCCGCTGGGTTGGTATCAGGCGGGATTTCCATGTCAGCTCATGGGTACCGGAATGGCATTCCCATGGCCGTTGATCAGCACCGCGGCTCTCGCCAACAGTCATCTGGTGGAAGATATGAAACTCGGGATCGATCTTGCACGCAATGGGCGACCGCCGCTTTTTTGCCCCAGTGCAGTGGTTACCAGTTATTTCCCCCTGAGTCCGGAAGGTGTGAAGGCACAACGATCACGCTGGGAACATGGCCACATGAGCGTCATCATGAACGAACTTCCCCCGATGCTGTTGCGAGCCGCGGCAACTCGCAACCGGTCCTTGTTCGGCCTTGCTTTGGATTTGATGGTGCCGCCGCTGGCCTTACTGGTTTTACTCATCGGTGGAATATTTTTACTTGCCGCAGCCGTCTATGCGTGGAGTGGAATGTTGCTTTCGTTTGTAATAGCCGGCATGCTTGTCGCCGCGCTTGCTTCAGCCATTTCATTATCATGGTGGAAATTCGGTAAAACGGTCATTAGTCCAGCAGACTTGTTGCTCGCTGCCGGTTATGTCGTGTGGAAGATACCGCTTTACATTCGGTTTTTTATCAAAAAACAAGTGAAATGGATTCGCTCAGAACGAAAGTAGGGGAAAAGCGAACGCCTTAATCCTTAAAGGCCCGGTTCAGCATCTTTTCATGTTTTAAGGCAACACACTTTCCCATAACAATCAGTCTGCATAAATTTATTTCATCAACGCGTAAAGCTTATTTATATGCAGCTTAAAAAGCTTTCCGCCTGCCGAAGTAGTTGCCTGCCTTACCTGAAAATTACCGCCCGAGCAGAACCGGTGCGGGCACAACGGCATGTGCCTGATTGAATCCGGCCGCTACGCCTGGCCGCTGTCATAGGGCTGACAGTCCACCGTTTGTCTATTCCCGATTGAATTGCTGTAAACTGCTTAGGCTAATGCCGAATCGCCAGCTACAAATGCCAGGGTTCATATTCCTGATGCGCTGGCCTCCTTCCCTCGGCCCAATGCTTTCATGTTTTTCGTAATAAACCGGAGTTTTACATGCGGACGCAACGCTTCCTGATCTGCTGCTTTCTGGCCCTCGCCTCGCTGTCGGCACAGGCGTTCGAACGCCCTTTTCCGCCGATCGCCAAGCGCGGCACGATGTCGACCGCCGATTATCCGACGATCACGTTCGACGGCAAGGCGCGCAGGTTGTCGGCCGGCGCCTGGATCAGGAATGAAAACAACACGATCGATATGCCGGTCTCGCTGCGCGGCCGCGAATTCACGGTCAATTACACTGAAAACAACCAGGGCGAAATCGATCGCGTCTGGATCCTGAGCCCCCAGGAAGCGAGCGCGGTTCCGCCCAACGAACGCCAGATTGAGCAGGCCTTCGGCCAGCCCCGATAATTCCATGCAGAAAAAATTATTCATCAAGACCTTCGGCTGCCAGATGAACGAGTACGACTCGGACAAGATGGCCGATGTATTGAACGCATCCGATGGCTTCATCAAGACCGATACGCCGGAAGATGCCGATGTGGTGCTGCTCAACACCTGTTCGGTGCGCGAAAAGGCGCAGGAAAAAGTGTTTTCCGATCTGGGCCGGCTGCGCGAACTGAAATTACTCAGGCCGGACATGGTGATCGGCGTCGGCGGTTGCGTCGCATCGCAGGAAGGCGATGCGATCGTCAGGCGCGCGCCGTATGTCGATCTGGTATTCGGCCCGCAAACATTGCACCGGCTGCCCGATATGCTGAAGCAGCGCCGCACCAGCGGGCGCGCGCAAGTCGATATCAGTTTTCCGGAAATCGAGAAATTCGATCATTTGCCGCCGGCCAAAGTGGAAGGCGCGACCGCGTTCGTGTCGATCATGGAAGGCTGCAGCAAATATTGCAGTTACTGCGTCGTGCCCTATACGCGCGGCGAGGAAGTGTCGCGCCGGTTCGACGACGTGCTGATGGAAGTCGCCGGGCTGGCCGCGCAAGGCGTCAGGGAAATCACGCTGCTGGGGCAAAATGTGAATGCCTATCGCGGCAAAATGAGCAGCGATGCGGCCGATGGCGACATCGCCGATTTTTCATTGCTGATCGAATACATCGCCGAGATTGACGGCATCGAGCGCATCCGGTTCGTCACCAGCCATCCGAAAGAATTCACGCAACGCTTGATCGATACCTATGCCAAGGTGCCGAAACTGGTCGATCATCTGTATCTGCCGGCGCAGCATGGCTCCGATCGCATTCTCGCGGCGATGAAACGCGGCTACACGTCGCTCGAATACAAATCGATCGTCCGGCGCTTGCGCGAAGTGCGACCCGATATTGCGATCTCGTCCGATTTCATCGTCGGCTTTCCCGGCGAAACCGATGCGGATTTCGACGCGATGATGAAATTGATCGACGATATCGGTTACGACAACAGTTTCAGCTTCATCTTCAGCCCGCGCCCCGGCACGCCGGCGGCCAACCTGGAAGACGATACGCCCTACGACGTGAAACTCAAGCGGCTGCAGCGGTTGCAGGCGGTAATCGTGGAAAACACGAAAAGATACAGTCGGGAAATGGTCGGCACGGTACAGCGCATCCTGGTCGAAGGCCGTTCCAAGAAGGATGAACAGGAAATGCAGGGCCGCAGTGAAAACAACCGCGTCGTCAATTTCGACGGCGGTCCGAACGGCGCCCGGCTGATCGGCCAGATGATCGATGTCGGCATCACGCATACTTACGCCTATTCCTTGCGCGGCGAAATCGCCGTCAAACAATAATTTGAAAACCAGATCCCCTTCCCAGCCGCAGCATTTCATTCCGGAACCGCTCGACAACAAGCGGCTTGCGCATTTGTGCGGGCCGATGGATGAAAATCTGCGCCAGATTTCCGCGGCGCTCGATGTCACGATTTTCCGGCGCGGCGAGAAATTCATCGTCGGCGGCGCCAATGCGGCGCGCGCGGTTGAAATCCTGGAAAAATTTTATGCCGCCGCCGACAAGGTCGTTTCCATCGAGGATATCCAGCTTGCGCTGGTCGAGCAGCGGGCGGTGCTGGCGCATGGCGGCGAGAAGCCGGCCATTCTTGCCAGGCAACCGGCGGAAGAAGAAACCGAAAGCCCTGTTCTCAAAACCCGCCGCAGCGATCTGCGCGGCCGCACGCCGCATCAGAACCATTACATCAAATCGATTCTGGAGCATGACGTTACCTTCGGGATCGGCCCGGCCGGCACCGGCAAGACGTATCTGGCGGTCGCATGCGCGGTCGATGCGCTGGAGCGCGATGCGGTCAAGCGCATTGTGCTGACGCGGCCGGCAGTCGAAGCCGGCGAGCGGCTCGGTTTTCTGCCAGGCGATCTGGCGCAAAAGGTCGACCCGTATCTGCGGCCGCTGTACGACGCGCTGTATGACCTGCTCGGCTTCGATCGCACGCAGAAAATGTTCGAGCGGCAGGCTATTGAAATCGCGCCGCTGGCGTACATGCGCGGCCGCACGCTGAACCATGCATTCGTGATTCTCGATGAAGCGCAAAACACCACGCCCGAACAGATGAAAATGTTTTTGACGCGAATCGGTTTCGGCAGCAAGGCGGTCGTGACCGGCGACGTGACCCAGATCGATTTGCAGCGCAACCAGAAGAGCGGCCTGGTCGATGCAGGCCAGGTATTGAAAGAGGTGCGCGGCATTGCCTTTACCCACTTTACCAGTGCCGACGTGGTGCGCCATCCGCTGGTGGCGCGCATCGTGGATGCGTATGAATCGGCCAGTGTCGCGCATGCCGCATTGATCAAAGATGCGGGCAAAAAATAAGCTGGCGCTGTCGGTGCAATACGCCGATCCGCGCCTGAAGGAAGCCATCGCACGCACGCAATTAAGGCGCTGGGCGCAGGCGGCGCTGTTTGCGCCGGCCGAGCTGACGATCCGCTTCGTCGATGCCGACGAAGGCCGATTGCTGAACCGGGATTATCGCGGCAAGGATTATGCGACCAATGTCTTGACGTTCGCCTACAACGAACACGGCCAAGAGCAGGATGTAACGCAAGCCGATATCGTTTTGTGCACCGACGTGCTGCAGCGCGAAGCGGCGGAACAGAACATATCGATCGAATTCCATGCCGCGCATCTGGTGGTGCATGGCGTGCTGCATGCGCAAGGTTACGACCATGAGAATGATCCGGACGCTGCCGAAATGGAACTGCTGGAGATCGAAATTCTGGCGGATCTGGGATTGCCGAATCCGTATGTCGATCGCTAGAATCGCCTGCAACACGCATCGGATTTGCGCAGTTGCAAATGCAACACGTTTGGGCGCGTTGCCCGATTGTTGTATCCTTTATTAAATCAGAACAACGTTTACACGCCGGCTATCAGCCCTATGCAAGATTATCCCAGTAGCGCCAAATCGATAGATGTCAAACCGCACCGGTCGTTATTCGAACGCCTGACCGCCCTGATTTCCCCTGAGCCTGAAAACCGCGCCGAGCTGCTCGAGATTTTGCATGACGCGCATGAGCGCGGCCTGATCGATGCCGATGCGTTGTCGATGATCGAAGGCGTATTCCAGGTTTCCGATCTGTCGGCGCGCGACATCATGATCCCGCGCTCGCAAATGGATGTGATCGATATCACCAAGCCGATCGACGAGTGGATGCCGCAAGTGCTGCAAACCGCGCACTCGCGTTTCCCTGCGATCGAGGGCGAGCGCGACAAGGTGGTCGGCATTTTGCTGGCGAAGGACTTGCTGCGCTATTACGCGGAAGAATCGTTCGACGTGCGCGGCATGCTGCGCACGGCGGTCTTCATACCCGAATCGAAACGCCTCAACGTGCTGTTGCGCGATTTCCGTTCCAACCGCAATCACATGGCCATCGTGGTCGATGAATACGGCGGCGTGGCCGGCATCATCACGATCGAAGACGTGCTCGAACAGATCGTCGGCGATATCGAGGATGAGTATGATTTCGACGAGGAAGAAGACAATATTCTCGCCATCAAAAGCGGCGCGCACGGCGACCGCTGGCGCATCAAGGCGCTGACCGGGATAGATCAATTCAACGAAGCGCTCGGCACGCAGTTTTCGGATGACGAGGTGGATACCATCGGCGGACTGGTTGCCAACCATCTGGGCCGCATGCCTCACAAGGGCGAGGTATTCGACATCAATAATGCGCGTTTCGAAGTGCTGCGCGCCGATGCGCGCCAGGTGCATGTGCTGCTGGTCGAAAAGCTGCCGGAAGCATCCGGCAGCGAGGCGGATCGATAGTGAGATCGCCGCTCCCCCTCGCCAATCAACCTGCCGGCTGCTTGAATACCGATCCACGCTTTCCCGTGATTACCCGCTTTGCGCCGCCGCTGGCATTGATCGCCGGCGCGCTGACCGTGCTTGCATTTGCGCCGTTCGGTTGGTGGCCGGTGCAAATCGCCACGCTGTCTTTTTTGTTCTGGCTGGTATCACGGCAATCGTCGATCAAACGCAGCGCATTGATCGGCTGGGCTTACGGTTTCGGCTGGTCGGCATGCGGCGTCTATTGGCTCTATATCAGCATGCATCGCTATGGCGGCATGCCGTCGTGGATGGCGGCGCTCGCGGTCGCGCTGCTGGCTCTGGTACTGGGAATCTTCGCCGCCTTGGCAATGGGCGCCGGCGCCTGGTTCCGGCGGCGCGGCGCGGCGCCCGCGGTGCTGTTGCTGGTGGTGTTTCCGGCGCTGTGGATGCTGTCGGAATGGTTGCGCGGCTGGGTCTTTACAGGCTTTCCGTGGGTCGTGTCGGGCTATGCGCACACTGCCAGCCCATTGGCCGGCTATGCGCCGATCGTCGGCGTCTACGGGATCGGCTGGCTGGCCGCGCTGATCGCAGGCAGCCTGGCGCTGCTGCCATCGAAAAAACGCCCTCTCGCATTGGCCGTGCTGATTCTCGCTGCCGGCGCCGGCCTGCAGACCATCGACTGGACCGCCGCCAATGGCCAACCGATTTCGGTGCGTCTGCTGCAAGGCAACGTGCCGCAGGAACTGAAATTTGCCGAAGGCCACATCAATACGACGCTCGCTTTGTATGACGACATGATTCGCGCCGCGCCGGCGGATTTGATCGCGACGCCGGAAACCGCGCTGCCGTTGCTGGCGCATCAGTTGCCGCCCGATTATCTGGAACGGCTGGCGGTTTTCGCCCGACAATCGAACAGCCACATTGCGCTGGGCATTCCGATCAGCGACGGGCCTCGGCAATATGCGAACAGCATGCTCGGCTTCGGGCCGGCAACCGCTGCCGGCGTCAAACCGTATCGCTACGACAAGCATCATCTGGTGCCGTTCGGCGAATTCATTCCGTTCGGCGCGCGCTGGTTCGTCGGCCTGATGAATATCCCGCTCGGCGATTTCACCAGCGGTGCGGCGGTGCAGGCGCCGTTCGCGGTCAAAGACCAATGGGTGATGCCCAATATCTGCTATGAAGATCTGTTCGGCGAAGAAATCGCGGCGCAGCTGGCCGCCGGTTATTTTTCGGGCAGCCCGCAACCGACGATGCTGCTGAACCTGTCCAACATCGCATGGTTCGGCGATTCGATCGCGTTGCCGCAGCATTTGCAGATTTCGCAAATGCGCTCGCTGGAAACCGGCCGTCCGATGCTGCGCGCAACCAATACCGGCGCGACTGCCGTCATCGATCACAAAGGCAGGGTCGTTGCGCAGATCCCGCCTTTCACGCGCGGCACGCTGGCGGCGAATGTGCAGGGTTATATCGGCTGGACGCCTTATATTCTGGCTGGCAATGTCCTCGTGGTCGCATTGGCCTTTCTGCTGCTGGGCATTGCCTGGTTTTCAGGCCGCAAAAAACAGCAGTAAATGGCCGGGCGCCATCAAAACCCGCTAAAATCCTAGGCTTTGATGAATTTCCGTTGCACGCGCTGCAACCTCCGCTCTCGCAAAAAAACACATGCTCACATTTCAACAAGTCATTCTGAAGCTGCAGGAATACTGGGACGCGCAAGGCTGCGCGCTGCTGCAACCGTACGATATGGAAGTCGGCGCCGGCACCTCGCATACCGCCACTTTTTTGCGCGCGATCGGACCGGAACCGTGGCGCGCCGCCTATGTGCAGCCGTCGCGCCGTCCGAAAGACGGCCGCTACGGCGAAAACCCGAACCGGATGCAGCATTACTATCAATATCAGGTGGTGCTGAAACCGGCGCCGGAAAATATTCTCGACCTGTATCTCGGTTCGCTCGAAGCGCTCGGATTGAACCTGCAGCAGAACGATGTGCGCTTCGTCGAAGACGACTGGGAAAATCCGACGCTCGGCGCGTGGGGCCTGGGTTGGGAAGTCTGGCTGAACGGCATGGAAGTCACGCAATTCACCTATTTTCAGCAAGTCGGCGGCCTCGACTGCAAACCGGTGCTGGGTGAAATCACTTACGGCATCGAACGCCTGGCGATGTATCTGCAGGGCGTTGAAAACGTCTACGATCTGGTGTGGACCGAATGGGAAGAACGCGGCGTCAAAAAGAAGCTGACTTACGGCGACGTGTTTCATCAGAATGAAGTGGAGCAATCGACGTTCAACTTCGAGCATTCCAATACCGAATTCCTGTTTTCGCTATTCACCAGTTACGAATCCGAAGCCAAGCGGCTGCTGGACGTGCCGCTGACGTTGCCGGCCTACGAAATGATTCTGAAGGCGGCGCACACGTTCAACATGCTCGATGCGCGCGGCGCGATTTCGGTGACCGAACGCGCCGCCTACATCGGCCGCATCCGCAACCTGTCGCGCGCGGTGGCGCAAGCCTATTTCGAATCGCGCGAAAAGCTGGGTTTCCCGATGTGCGGCGATACTCGCAGAGTTGCATGAAAATGAATCAGACACTACTAATTGAACTGCTCACCGAAGAACTGCCGCCGAAGGCGCTTGCCAGGCTGGCCGATGCATTTGCCGCCGGCATGATCAACGGCTTGAAAGCGCGCGCCTTCCTGGAAACCGATTCCGTTGCAACATCGTATGCAACGCCGCGCCGCCTGGCAGTGTCGATTACCAAGGTACGCGCCAATTCGCCGGACAAGGCCATCCGCGAGAAGGTATTGCCGGTTTCCGTTGCGCTCGATGCAAACGGCAACCCGACTGCGCCTCTTGCAAAAAAATTGGCCGCGCTGGCGAATTCGGCCAATGCCGCAACGCCAGGCATCGCCGATCTGGAACGCGCACCGGACGGCAAGGCTGACAGTTTTTTCTATACCTATACCGCGCCCGGTTCAATGCTGCAAAGCGGCTTGCGGCAGACGCTTGAAGAAGCGATCGACAAGCTGCCGATTCCGAAGCTGATGAGCTATCAGCGTCCCGACGGATCAACGGTGCAATTCGTGCGTCCGGTACACAGGCTGACCGCGCTGCATGGCAACGGCATCATTCCGATTTCGATTCTCGATTTGGCAGCGGGCGACGCAACGCTCGGGCACCGTTTCCTGTCGCGGGATGAATTGACGATCGCACATGCCGATGCCTATGCATCAACGCTAGAAAAACAGGGCAAGGTCATCGCCGGTATCGCCGCGCGCAAGGAAAAAATCCGCAGCGCATTGCTGGCCAAGGCCGGCGGCGACCAGGTATTGATGCCGGAATCGCTGCTCGATGAAGTGACCGCGCTGGTCGAATGGCCGGTGGTGTACGAATGCAATTTCGAGCGCGAATTCCTGTCAGTGCCGCAGGAATGCCTGATTCTGACGATGCAAACCAATCAGAAATATTTCGCGCTGACCGATGCCGCCGGCAAGCTGCGTTCACGGTTCCTGATCGTGTCGAATCTGGAAACCGCCGATCCGCAACATATCATCCAGGGCAATGAGCGCGTGGTGCGTCCGCGCCTGTCGGACGCAAAATTCTTTTTCGAGCAGGACAAGAAAAAGAAACTGGCGGACCGTTTGCCCGGCCTCGCCAATGTGGTGTATCACAACAAGCTCGGCACCCAGGCGCAACGCACCGAGCGCGTCAGGACGCTGGCAGGCAAGATCGCCGGCATGATGAATGCCGACGTTGCGCTGGCTGAACGCGGCGCGCTGCTGGCAAAGACGGACTTGCTCACCGACATGGTCGGCGAATTCCCTGAGCTGCAAGGCATCATGGGTACGTATTACGCACGCCATGACGGCGAACCGGAAGAAGTTGCACGCGCGATATCCGAACATTATCAGCCGCGCTTTGCCGGCGATGCGCTGCCTGCCACCGTCACCGGCACCATCGTGGCGTTGGCCGACAAGCTGGAAACGCTGGTCGGCATCTGGGGCATCGGCTTACAGCCGACCGGGGACAAAGATCCGTTCGCATTGCGCCGCCATGCGCTCGGCATCCTGCGCATGCTGATTGAAAAGCGGCTGCCTTTATCGCTTGGCAAGTTGCTGGCGGATGCGGTGCAACTGTTTGCGGCCAATCCGAACTTCAAGAACCCGAGCGCCGATGCCATCGCATTTTTGCATGACCGTTTGCGCGGTTTGTTGCGGGAGCGCGGCTATACGCAAAATGAAATCGAAGCAGTGGTCGCGCAACAGCCGGACCGGCTCGACAACATCATCGAACGGCTGGATGCGGTGCACGCTTTTGCTGTTCTGCCGGAAGCCGAAGCGCTGGCCGCCGCCAACAAGCGCATCGCCAATATCCTGAAAAAAACCGCAGGTGCGACAGAGACGGTACAGCCAGCATTGCTGCAGGAAGCGGCGGAAAAGAATCTGCATGCGGCGATGGCGCAACTGCAGCCGCAAGTCAACGCCGCATTCGCCGAGGGCGACTTTGCCGGCACGCTGAAAGCGCTGGCCGCATTGCGCCAGCCGGTCGATGCGTTCTTTACCGATGTGATGGTGATGGCCGACGATGAGCAGTTGCGCAACAACCGCATTGCGCTATTATTGAATCTGCACGGCATGATGAACCGGGTGGCAGACATTTCCAAACTGGCGCAATGAAACTGATCATCCTGGATCGCGACGGCGTCATCAACCATGACTCCGATGCGTTCATCAAGTCGCCCGAAGAATGGATTCCGATTCCGGGTTCGCTGGAAGCGATTGCGCGATTGAATCAGGCAGGCTACCGCGTCGCGGTGTCAACCAACCAATCGGGCATCGCGCGCGGGCTGTTCGATATCGTCGCGCTCAATGCGATCCATCAAAAATTGCATACGGCGGCGCAAACGGTTGGCGCCGACATCGATGCGATATTTTTTTGTCCGCATGCGGCAGACGATAATTGCGATTGCCGCAAACCCAAGCCAGGCATGCTGCATACCATCGCAAAACGATTCGATGTGAATCTGAAAGGCGTACCTGCAGTCGGCGATTCGTTGCGCGATCTGCAAGCAGGCTTCGCGGTCGGCTGCGTACCGTACCTGGTGCTGACCGGCAAAGGCGAAAAGACGCGCGACAAGGGCGGCCTACCGCCCGGCACCCTGATTTATCCGGATCTGGCGGCGGTAGTCGATCATTTATTGGACGCTCCTGAAAAATAAATCACTGTAGATAAAATTGCCTGCCTTCCCAGGCGACCATCCTGTTTTCGATTCACCCTTTGCTGGAGATTTCATGTTGCGCATGACATTGTTTTTGCGTTCGCTGGTGTTGATGCTATTGATCGGCGTAGCGACGATCATCTGGGCGCCGCTCTGTTTTCTGTTCGCGCCCTTGCCCTATAACAAACGCTATTACTGGACGTCGCGCTGGAACATGTTCGTGATCTGGGCCGCGAAAACAGTGTGCGGCATTCGCTATGAAGTGAAGGGTTACGAAAACCTGCCGGATGCGCCGGTCATTTTATTGTCGAAGCATCAATCTGCGTGGGAAACCATTTTTTATCTGTACTTCATGCCGCGTCCGCTGGTGTATGTATTCAAAAAAGAAATCCTGTACATCCCGTTTTTCGGCTGGGGCATGGCGCTGCTGCGGATGATTCCGATCGACCGCAGCAAGGGCAAGGACTCGTTCGCGCAAATCGTCGAACAAGGCAGGAGGCGGCTGGCCAACGGACAATGGGTCATCATGTTCCCGGAAGGCACGCGCATTCCGGTCGGCGAAAAAGGCAAATACAAGGGCGGCGGTACCCGGCTGGCAGTCGAAACCAATACGCCGGTGGTGCCGATCGCGATGAACGCCGGCGAGTACTGGCCGAAAAAATCGTTCCTCAAGAGACCGGGAACCATCACGGTATCGATCGGCAAACCGATGTCGCCCAAAGGATTGACCGCGGTTGAATTGATGCAACAAGTTGAAAATTGGATAGAATCCGAAATGCGGGTGATTTCACCCGATGCATATTCCAAAAAATAGCCGACTGCCCCTCCCTTGAAGAAGCTGCTTCGCCATACTTCGCCCGATCCGCAACAGCTCGCGCTGCAGCTCGATTTCTTTTCCGCCGATTTTTCATTGCAGCCAACGATTGATAGTCCCGCACCAAAGCAGCGACCGGGCAATCAGCAATCGATGCTGCCGCAATCCGGCGCACCAACACCGACTGCTGAGCCCGTGCCTAACGGCAAACGCCGCGTGCATCTGAAAGAACATACGCTCGATTACACGCTGCTGCGTTCGAAGCGCCGCTCGATTGGCTTCCTGATCGGCGATGACGGCTTGCGCGTAACGGCGCCGAAGTGGGTCACGCTGGGCGAAATCGAAAGCGCGATCCGCGAGAAGCAGCGCTGGATTTTTGCCAAGCTGAATGAACGCCGCGAACGTTCCGCGCGTCGGCTGCAGCCGCAAATGCAATGGTGCGACGGCGCTACGCTGCCTTATCTGGGCAGCGATATCACACTACGCATCGTCGCGACCCAGACCGCCGGCATCCGCCATGACGAAGCAACGCGCGAACTGACCGTATCCCTGCCTGTCGATGCGACGGAGCAGCAGTTGAAGGATCGCGTGCAAGGTTGGCTGCAAATCGAGGCGAAACGCCTGTTTGCCGAACGCTTGCCGCTATATGCGAAAAAACTCGGCGTCACCTATCAGTCGTTTGCACTGTCTTCCGCAATGACGCAATGGGGTTCCTGCACCGCCGACGGCAAGATCCGCCTCAACTGGCGACTGATGCATTTTGCCTTGCCGCAAATCGATTATGTGATCGCGCATGAGCTGTCGCATTTGCGCGAAATGAACCACAGCCCGCGTTTCTGGTCCACCGTGCAATCGGTGTTTCCGGAATTCGAAGCCGCGAAAAAAACATTGCGCGAGCGTGGACCGGAAACATTACCGATATTCTGATGCGTGCAAATGCGCGCCACAACTTTTCACTGCAAAGGATTTTCATGCGCATACTTCACACCATGCTGCGAGTCGGCAATCTGCAACGTTCGATCGATTTTTATACCAAGGTACTCGGCATGACCTTGCTGCGCACCACCGATCGCCCGGATCAGCAATACACGCTCGCGTTTGTCGGTTACGGCAAAAATCCGGACCATGCGGAGCTTGAATTGACCTACAACTACGGCACCGAACAATATGACATCGGCACTGCGTACGGCCACATCGCGATCGCCGTGGAAGACGCCTATCAAACCTGCGCCGCAGTCAAGGCGCAAGGCGGCAACGTCACGCGCGAAGCAGGGCCGGTCAAAGGCGGGGCGACGGTGATAGCGTTTGTGCAGGATCCGGACGGGTATAAAATCGAGCTGATCGAGCGCAAAGAAGGTTGAGCGATC
>DAIDBD010000032.1 GCA_027310305.1 Herminiimonas sp. | reverse complement strand
CGCAACTTTGCAGCGTTTCTTCGGCCCGAATTCGCTTCAGTTTCGATTCACCCATTGGGTGATCCCTCCGTTTGGCTGTGAACCCTTAATCTGCCTGACTTCGCGGCAAATTTCATCTCTTTAACTGCGGTTTTTAGGATCAATAACATTGAACCCGCGGGCGTTGCCATTCACGCTTCGGTTCCCCTGTAACGATAAAAGCGCCTGACCAACCGGTAGCCAGATCATGATCCGTATTGTTATTGCAGACGACCACACCATCATGCGCGAAGGATTGAAACGGATTCTGGAGGGCGCCGAAGATATCGAAATCGTGGGAGAAGCGGTCGATGGCTTCGAAGCGCTGGCGCACGTGCGCAAGGGAGGATTCGACCTGCTGATGCTGGACTTGTCGATGCCCGGGCGCAGCGGCGTGGATCTGATCCGCCAGATCAAGGACGAAATGCCCAAGCTTCCCATTCTGGTATTGACCATGCATGAGGAAGAACAATATGCGGTGCGCGCCATCAGGGCCGGCGCGCGCGGCTATCTGACGAAGGAAAGCGCCGGCATGCAACTGCTCAGCGCCATCAGGAAAGTGGCGTCCGGCCGCCCTTACATCAGCCTGGAAGTGGCCGAACAGCTTGCGATGGATGCAATGCCGGCCAACGAGGAACTGCCTCACAAGCAATTATCGGATCGCGAGTTTGAAGTGTTCAGTCTTTTGGTGGGCGGCAAATCGATCACCGACATTGCAGAACTGCTGCATCTGAGCGTTAAAACGGTCAGCACCCACAAGACGCGCATCCTGCACAAAATGCGGATGTCTTCCCTATCCGATCTGGTGCAATATGCGGTTGCCCATCGCCTGCTGGCACCATTCAAAATGTAAAATTTTCACTTTGCCGGACACAAGATTTCCCTGCATTAATTTCTCTTCAAGCGACGTAGGAATATCCTTACTGTCAGCGTTAATCTTCCTATAAGCCTATTCAGCGCTTGCCGATGGCAATTAATCAATTCTGTTGCGATACTGATGTCTTGCAACTCTCGCGTGACACATGGCAATAATTGCCAGTGGTTACCTGACGGATTCATTGCAACCAGGCGACGTTCGCTGTCACTTTTAAAATATCGCAACGATCAGCGACAGAACTAAAAAGCGAGCAGCGGCCCGGCAACCAAATACGAAGAGGCAGTCAACTGGCTGCCGACGCCAACGAATGCTGCAATACTGAATAGGAGACGACTATGTTGTCCGCGCAAACATCTGAAATCCGTTCCGATGCTTCCTTGTCGGCATTGCATGCCTCTTCCCAGGAGGCAGGATGGCAACGGCAGGGAACGCTCTGGTCCAACCTGAAAGAATTGTGCGACTTGTTGCGCATACCGTCGGCGACTTCCGTTTCCGATGAAGAATTCCTGTTTCAACACGTTCAATTCAAGACGGGCCAACGGATCCATACGATCGGACAACCCTTCGACACCCTTTACATCGTCCATTCCGGTTTTCTGAAAACCGTATTGATCGATGAATTCGGCAACGAGCAGGTTCTCAGCTTTCCGATGAAAGGCGATCTGTTCGGCGTGGATGGAATCCATACGCGGCGCTATGCGTCGGAAGCGGTCGCGCTGTCCAACTGCGATCTGATTTTGCTGCCATTCAAAAAATTCATCGCGCTCGGCAGAACCCACGCCGAACTCGAACACGCAATGTACAGCGTGATGAGCCGTGAGCTGGTACGCGAACAGGCGATGGTCAGCATGCTCGGCGCACTGAGCGCCGAAGCGCGGGTCGCACGGTTTCTCATATCGCTTTCCGAGCGCTTCGCTGAAATGGGTTATTCCAGCAAGCTGTTCAATTTGCGGATGACGCGGCATGAAATCGGCAGTTATCTGGGGCTCACTTTGGAAACGGTAAGCCGCACGCTGTCGGCTTTCAACGAAATCGGCCTGATCAGCGTCGATCAGCGTTCCATCGGCATCAAGGATGCGGACGCGCTCAGGACATTGCGCCGGTTGCCGCCGTCGAGTTCGCGCGCCAAGCAGGTTGCATCGAAAAAAGCCAAGAAACTTGCCGCCGGTCCGAATCCGGAAGCGCCGTCATGGGATACGCTGGCAACCGTCTGACACGTTCGCCAACGATGCGGCAAGCCCGACGCCGTTTGGAAACGGCGGGCTTTATGCACGGCCGGCTTATCCGTTAATACAGATGCTGGCCGCCGTTGATCGCAATATCGGCCCCGGTCACGAATGCAGCCTCGTCCGAACAAAGATATGCAACGAGCCCGGCCACTTCATCCGGTTCGCCCAAGCGCCCCACCGGAATTCCGGGCAGGATTTTCGTTTTCAGGATTTCAGCCGGCATTTTCGTCACCATCCATGTGCGCAAATACCCCGGCGAAACGGTATTGACGGTGATGCCCTTGCGAGCGACTTCCAGCGCCAGCGATTTCGTGAATCCATGCATGCCTGCTTTCGACGCTGCATAATTGATTTGCCCGGCCGAGCCTTTTTGCGCACTGATGGAAGAGATGTTGACGATCCTTCCCCATTCGCGTTCCAGCATGCTGTCGAGCACCTGCCTGGTCATGTGAAAGACGCTGTCCAGATTGGTGCGCATCACCAGTTGCCATTTTTCACGCGTCATTTCATTGATGGCGGCATCGCGTGTAATGTCGGCGTTGTTGACGAGAATATCAATGCGCCCGACGTCATTCAGGATTTTCCCGACTCCGCTTGCACAGGAAGCATAGTCCGCTACATCGATCATGCAAGCAGAAAAATTGAATCCGGCATCGGCTTGGGACTCCAGCCACAATTCAGCATTATCGTTTTTAGGCGAATAGGTGGCGATTACCCGGCAACCGGCTTTGGACAGTTTTTGGCAAATCGCCTCTCCCAATCCTCCCATGCCACCGGTGACCAGTGCAATTTTTTGAGCATCCATATCGTTTTCCGCATGTCATGAAGAGATTTTTAAGCTCTCGTATGCGCTTTGATCCGATTCGATGGAACGCCCTGTACAAACCCGATCAGGAATAGGCTATTTGTTGGCGATTGTCCGCAGGGACATTGCCGATTGAAAAGCGCGATAAGCTTAGATGAACCGATGCATGAATTAGTTCTGGCCCGGCAGGCCATATTTACCAAATCGCCGCTTGCTTATCAGAAGAATTAATCTTCAGAAAAATGCGGGGCATCGAAGCTGAACCTGCCAAGCCAAAAAATGTCTATATGCATATCAAAGCAGTTGCCGCTTGAATCGATGGACGGTATCGATCCTCTGACACATGACGCAGCATTTGCCGGTGGCGTGCTTCGCCGAAGCACGCCACCGGCAAATCTGGAAATCAATGCAACCGAAGATCAACATAAACTACACGCTCGGACATTTCGGCTCTGTTTCGGCATTGTTTTACGTCGAATCGGAAACCGACGTCTACGGCTGGCGTATCCAGGCAAAGGGCCATTACTTTTCAGCGGCGTTTTTCATGATTGAAAATTTTTACGCCAGCCGTTCCACGTTGCTGTATCGAAGTCTGGAAGACGATGTATACGGGCCGTGGGTAACCGATTTTCCGCCAACCGGCAATGAAATCCGCTGCCCGCTGCCGGAGCCTGTACGGCATGAACTGGAACGGATTCAATCCAAGTTCGTGGAGGAATGGCTGTTCTTTGAAAATGATCCGGTCGCGGAGCCTGAACTCGCAGCCTATGAAAAGCAGCAGCTTTCGATTCATGCGGTCAATGTGAAATCCAGAAAAATCAATCGCCTCGAAAAAAGAAAAACCGACTGGGAGCACAGCACCCCGGGCATTGACCCGAACATCATCGATTTTCTGCAAAAATACTGGCGCCATGATGAAAAAACGACGCAGCCGGAATCTTTGCGCGTCCGGAATTAGGCCGGGAGGCGGACGGTAAACGGTAGTATCGGGCTGGAAGGCGAATCAAAAAAAGCCGATGAAGATATCGCGAAAATCACCGCATAGGGAGCGTCATGCATTTCAATGAAGCACGGCAGGAAGCGGCGCTTCCGTTCGACGGCTATCGAATTCTGGTAGCCGACGATAACATGATCAATCATCAGATCGCAGTGCGCATGCTGGAAAAACTCGGATGCCGGGCAGAAGTCGCGACTTCGGGTGACGAAGCAGTCGCCATGCATGAGCGGCAGGCTTATGACTTGATATTGATGGATTGCCAGATGCCCGGACTGAACGGCTACCAGGCCGCATCCCGGATTCGCTCCATCGAAACAGGACGCCGCCGCATACCGATCGTGGCGTGGACCACCGGGACGCAGCGGGATCAGCGCGAGAAATGCATGGCGGCCGGCATGGACGATTTGATGACTAAACCGATCCGTTCTTCCATGCTGCAGCAAGTGCTCGCCCGCTGGCTGCGCATGGCGGAGGCACCACCCTCCGCTGCGCGCGATGCGAATGGCGATGAGCTGGCGGCGATGCAGACGCTGTTCGGCGCAAACTTCCCCGAACTCGCCGCGCTGTATCAAACCGATACGCCGCGGCGGATAGCCGCTTTATATTCGGCGGCGGCAGGCGGCGATGCCTTGCAAATGGCGAAAATCGCCCACGCGATGACCGGCAGTTGCGCGTCGATCGGCGCGACCCGCCTCGCCGGGCTGTGCCGCGATCTCGAGATTCGGACCAGGTGCGGCCTGCCCGACGGTTCAGGCTTCATGCTGAATGCAATCCAGGCCGAATATGCGCGTGTTGCAGCCAGGATTCAGACGATGCTGCAATCGCCCGCAATGTAATGCCAAGGACGAAAATTTAATATATATTGGGGAAATGTAAAATTTTGTCAAAACTCATTTCAACGACGCGATCAACAGGCGCATGGATGAGCGGCCAGGACTTGAAGACCAACCGATAGCAGGAGTTGGCGATGGAAGATACTCTGGTGAGAGAAGAAAACCGGGCCACGAAAAATGCGCTGGTGGTCGATGACGGTCTGGTTGAGCGACTGCTTGGAAAGGCGATGCTGGAAAAGCTGGGGTTTTCGGTATCGATGGCTGCCAGCGGTGAAGAAGCGCTGACATGGATCGGCCAGCATCCGGTCGATCTTGTGCTGTGCGATATCGCGATGCCCGGCATGGACGGCCTCGAATTGCTGGATACGGCGCGCAGCCGCCCCAAGGCGCCGCTCTTCATCATGTCCACCAACCACGACGATGCCGGCCATGCGCTGGCATCGATGCGCCGCGGCGCTTATGGCTACCTGATCAAACCGCTGCGCTTCGAGCACTTGCGCGAAACCGTGACCGAGGTCATGGCGAAGTACAGAAACGATCAGGCTTCCGCCCGGCACGCCGAGAAACTGGCGCAGTTGGACCCGCTGACGAACCTGATGAACAAAGGCGAAATTCTGCGCCGCCTGTCCAACCGGCTGCAAATGCCGCAGTCGGATACCAACTGCGGCGCGCTGCTGCTGGTCAAGCTCAACGGCTTGAATCATATCAATCACAGTTACAGCCGGGTCGCCGGCAACAAGGTGCTGCAGTTTGCGGCAATCACGCTATCGCGGCTGATCCGCCCGTCCGATATGCTGGCGCGCTTCGGCGGCGACTTGTTCGCCATCTATCTCGACGGCGTCGCGCATGAGCAGGTGGGGGAAAGAGCGAGCAGCGTGATGGCGGAAGTAGAGGAAGCCAAAATGGTGCTGGCGGGCGAGGCCTTCAGCCTGAGTCTGGTGCTGGGCGGCGCATGCACGCATGAAGCGATCGAAGTGGAAGACCTGCTCAACCGGGCTGATTTCGCACTGCATCTGGCTCGCGAGCATAGCCGCAGCCGGATCCATATCTACAGCGGAGCCGATGAGATTCACAAGCGAGAACTGACGCATCAGCTGAACACGCTGGCGATGGTGCGCGCCGCGCTGGACGATCGAAGCCGGATGGCGATGCATTATCAGCCGATCATCAACCTGGCCACCGGCGAGATCAGCCACTTCGAAGCGTTGCTGCGGCTGCTGGATGAAGATGGCAAGCTCTGCCACACCGGCGAACTCGTCAAGACCTGCGAAGTGTTCGGCCTGATCGGGCGGCTCGACCACGCGGTGATCGAAACCTGTCTGGATGATGTGGCGCGGCTGCCGGCAGGCGCCAGCGTCGCCATCAACCTGTCGGGCAAATCGATCGGCGACCCGGAACTGCTGCAATTCATCGTGGACCGGATTGCCGGCACGGGAATCGATCCGTCCCGTCTCATTTTCGAACTGACCGAGACCGCCGCTTTTTACAATCTGGGCGAGGTGCGCCATTTCGTGCAGCGGATCAAGAGCCTGGGCTGCCGCTTTGCACTGGACGATTTCGGCGTCGGATTTTCATCGTTCTATTACATCAAGGAGCTGGACTTCGACTACCTGAAGCTGGACGGTTCGTTTATCGCGAAGCTGACGCAGCATCCGCACGACCAGGTGTTCGTGCGCGCGATGGTCGAAATTTCCAAGGTGTTCGGCTTGATCGTGATTGCCGAATGGGTCGAAGATCAGGCAACCGCCGACATGCTGCGCGACTTCGGCGTTGCCATGGGCCAGGGATATTACTTCGGCAAACCGGCGCCGCTTATTTAACTGATGTTACGCACGTGTCCACGAAAGACATGAAAAGCACGAAAAAACCGAATAAGGATGTTACGAATCTTTCGTGATTTTCGTGTCTTTCGTGGACCAAATTCTTCACCATTTAAATATTCGTACGTCAGTGATCTGATACCGGTCAGCGAGCTCGCAACCGGTCGATCAAGTCGGCCAAACGCGGTTTCACTTCATTCAGCAAAAATTCCGGAGACAGGTTGAATGCGGGCCCGCCGCAATTGATGGAGAGCGGCGCCGCGTTCTCGCCCGGCCTGAATGCGATCGCAATCGCGTTGACGTCGCTTTGCCAATCGCCGAAAGAAGTGCAACAGCCCAGCGTTTGGTATTCGTCAATCGAACGCATCACCTTGTCGCGTAGTTTCGGCCACGCATGCTCGTCCAGTTCGCGCACCCGTTCGAGTATGTCGTTGCGCTCGCTGCTCGATATCTCGGCCAGATAGGCGCGCCCCATCGCGGTAGTCGCAATCGGAATCCGGGCGCCGACGTCCAGGCTCAATGTCAGTGCCGCGTGGCTGCGGCAATTTTCGACATAAATCATGCTGAGCCGGTCGCGCATGCCAAGCGACACCATCGCATGCGAAAACTCCGCCAGTTCCAGCATCATCGGCCGCGCCAGCTGGCGGATGTCGAGCTTGGACAGCATCGCGCTGCCGAGCGCCAGAGTAGCGGTGCCCAGACGGTATTTGCCGATCTGGTCGTCATATTGCAGATAGCCGAGCTTGGTCAGCGTATAGGTCAGCCGCGATACCGTCGATTTCGGCAGCTTGCTGCGCTCGGCCAGTTCCTGGTTGCCGAGCAGCTTGTCGCCGGAGCGGAAACAAGCGAGCAATTCGAGCCCTCTGGCGAGGGCGGTGACGAAATGGCGGTCTTCCTTGGCATTCGATTTGGTCGCTGCGAGGGCCGGGCTGTCGTTAATCTCTTGCGGCATGATTTTTATAGGTGTGATTACCAAAATAACGAGATGTTACGCCGTATCAGGCTTCAAGCGCGAAATACAGTTCGTGCAGCTTGCCGATGTCGATCTGATCGGCCGGCTTGTCCAGAACAACCCGGCCGCTGCGCATCATGTAGACGCGATCCGCCACGCCGAGCGCCATGTGCGTATTCTGCTCGACCAGCACGATCGTGACGCCCTGCTGTTTCAGCGTGCGCAGGATGCCGAAAATTTCCTGCACGATCACCGGCGCCAGACCGAGCGACGGTTCGTCGATCAGCAGGATGCGCGGTTCCGCCATCAAGCCGCGCGCCATCGCGACCATTTGCGCCTCGCCGCCGGACAGCGAACCGGCCATTTGCCTGCGTCTCTCTTTCAGCTTCGGAAACAGCGCATAGGCGCGTTCGAGATTGCGCGCCAGCGATGCGCGCCGATTTTTCGGGAACGCGCCGAGCGTCAGGTTTTCCTCGACGCTCATGTCGCGGAACATCAGGCGGCCCTCCGGAATCAGCGACACGCCCAGTTCGGCCATGTCCCAGGTGCGGCGACCGGACAACGGCTCGTTGCGCAGCACGATCTCGCCCTGGCCGGGCGTGATCAGGCCCATGACGGTTTTCAGCAGCGTCGATTTGCCGGCGCCGTTGGGGCCGACGATCGCCGTCAGCTCGCCTTCCCTGAAATCCAGGTTCACATCCCACAGCACGTTGATCGCGCCGTAACCCGAGCGCAAATTTTTAATCTCAAGCATGGGCTGCTCCCGTATAGCTCCTGATCACTTCGGGATCGCGGAACACGATGTCCGGCGTGCCGTCGGCGATCACCTGCCCGAAATTGAGCACCACGATCCGCTGGCACAACGTGGAGACCGTTTCGATATCGTGTTCGATGATCAGGATGCCGATGTTGAAGGTGCGATGCAGTTCTTCCAGCTTGGCGGTGAAAGTGCGCTTGGCATTGGTTTCCAGCCCCGCCAGCACTTCATCGAGCAGCAGCAGTTTCGGTTCGGTCGCCAATGCCTTGGCTACTTCCAGCCGCTTCAATTCCTGCAGCGCGAGGCCGGTTGCCGCATCGCGCTCCGCTTGCGCCGACAGGTCCATGAATGCCAGCAATTCGTCGATGCGGGCGTGATCGACCTTGCCGTTGCCGAAACGCTGCGCCACCACCAGATTTTCGCGCACCGTCAATTCGTGCATCGGCTGCGGAATCTGGAACGTGCGCCCGATGCCGATCCGGGCGCGCGCATACAGCGGCTTGCGGCTGATGTCGATGCCGTCGAAACCGATCTGTCCCTGCGTCGGTTTGACCAGTCCGGAAATCGCATTGAACAGCGTGGTCTTGCCGGCCCCGTTCGGTCCGACCAGCCCGACCAGTTGATCGGAACCCATCGAGAAACTCACATCCTTCAACGCAGTCAGGCCGCCGAACTGAATCGTGACGTCATCGAGCTTAAGCATGCTTGCCTCCGGCCTGGCGTTTCTTGAACAGCGACATCAGGCCGTCCGGCGCAAACAGAATCATTGCGGCCAGCACTGCGCCCAGAATGATCTGGTGGCCGGACGACAGCATCTCCTTGAATACCAGTTGATCGACCAGATAGATCACGACCGCGCCGATCATCGGCCCGGTCACCGTGCGGTAACCGCCGAAGATCGCGGCGACGATCGGCAGCACGCTCCATGAACTGTTGAACGCATAATCCGGCTCCAGGAAATTGATGATGTGCGCATTGAACGCGCCGATCATGCCGGTCATGAATGCCGACAACAGCAGCATCCAGGCCTTGAGCATCACGCTGTTGACGCCGACCACCCGCGTCGCATCTTCGCTTTCATGCATCGCGCGCAACGCGACGCCGTAATCGCTGCGGCGGACAGTGGCATAGATCACGCAGAAAGCGAGCACCAGCGTCAGCACCAGGAAATACGGGCCGAGGCCGGCCAGGAAATCGAGGCCCGGCACGGTCGGCAAACCGGGAATCGACGAGATGCCGCCCGATCCGCCGGTCGCCGACGTGAACTCGGTCGCCAGAATCCGGAAGATGTGCGCATACGCCAGGATCGCCAGCGCGAAATACGGCCCGGACAAGCGGAGCGCCGGCAGCATCGCCAGCGAGGCGAGCGATGCGCAGATGCCGGCCGCCGGCATCGCGAGCAGCACCGGCCAACCCGCCTTCATGGTCAGCAGCGCCGATGCATAGGCGCCGATGCCGAAAAACGCCGCATGGCCGAAACTGACCATGCCGCCGAGGTTGCCGAGCAGCGCCCAAGCCACCGCGACGCCGGCCACGATCAGCGACGACACGGTCAGGCTGAGAATGTAGCTGTTGCCTTTCAATAGCGCAGGAACCAGCAGATACAGAATGGCGACCGCCACCCACAAGAGTTTTTTCATCGATTATCCCCGGCGCGCTTTGGCGCCGAACAAGCCGTTCGGCATGATGAACAAGACGATCAGGAACAGCAGCATGCCGGCCAGTTCCTGCAGCGCGGAGCTGAACAGCGTGACCGTCAGCGATTCGGTAATGCCGAGCAGGAACGCCGCCAGAATCACGCCCGGCACCGACCCGACGCCGGCCAGCACCGTGATGATGAACGCCTTGACGGTGAGCGAATGGCCGAGCGGCGGCGAAATCACGCCGCTCGAAAACAGCGCGATGCCGGCGATGGTCGCCAGCACGCCGGCCACCAGGAACGACGCCAGTTCGACTTTCGCCGGATTGATGCCCATCAGTTTGGCCGCATCGCGATTCGACGAGACTGCGCGCACCGCACGGCCATACCAGCTGCGCGACAGCCACCAGCCGAGCGCAATCGCCACCAGCAGGCTCAGCCCGAAAAACAACAGTTCGCTGAACATGCTGTACAGATTGCCGATCTGGATCGCATTCTGCATCGATTGGGAAGCGGTCGAGCGAATATCGCTTTTCCAGATCAGCAGCACCGCATTGGTCAGGATCACGCCGAGCGCGAACGTCAGCATCAGCGAATTGAGTTCGCGGTTGCGCTTGATTCCGGCAACCAGAAAGTAGACGATTGCCGAGCAGGCGCAGACGACCAGCAGTGCAAGCGGCAATGCCAGCAGCGGGTTGACGCCGAACCGACTTTCCACGGTATAGGCGACATACGCGGCCAGCAGCACCAGTTCGCCATGCGCCAGATTGATGATGCGCATCGTGCCGAACGACAGCGATAGGCCGAGCGCGATCAGTGCATAGATGCCGCCGACCAGCGTGCCGGAATAGAGGGATTGCAGGATGAGTTCTGACATGAGTGCAGTTAGGTGATCGAACTATTGAATTTTCAGGAAATTAATGACAGCAGAGTGTATTGATGCATTCAACTCCTACCTAGCCCTCCACTTGTCCGGGGGAACTTAGCTCCTTCCCCTTGCGGGGGGCGTAGCCGGGAATTCGGACAGCATGCTGGCCGCCTGCGAAGCTGACCGCGCTTGCAAGCGCGGTCTCCTCGGTTGGGATGGGGGTAGCGCCGTCAAACGACCTGTACGGCATTTCGAAGACTCTACCCCCTCCCTAGCCCTCCCCCTGCAAGGGGGAGGGAACCCGGCCGCTACCAAGGCAGCGCCGGATACTTCAACGGCGCAGTCGCTTGCGCGACCGGCGACACGATGGCGATCTTGCCGTTCTGATGCTGGCCCATCCGGTGCTGGAAATTCGGATTGTCGCCATTGGCGTCGAACACGACCTTGCCGATCAGCGTATCGCGGTTGGTCTTGCGCAGTTCATCGGACAAGCCGTTTTCCTTTTTCAGCGTGCCGTTGTCAGCCGCGCGCGCAATCGCTTCGAACAGCAGGTTTGCCTTGACGTAGCCGAACTGCGCCAGATAATCGACATCCTTGTTGAACAGTTTTTTGTAGGTGTCGGCAAACTGCTTGCCTTCAGGCGTTTTGTATTCGACCGGGAACGGCAGCAGCGCGGTGCCGATCACGTTCGGCATCAGGTCCGGAAAGTCCGATGCCATCTTGGAAGTCGCCAGCGACCAGACGCCGACGATCGACTTGATCTGCGGCTTCAGCACCTTGGCGGCGCGGATGATGCCGACGTAATCGTTCTCATAGCCGCTCATCAACAGAACTTCCGACTTGTCCTGCAGCTTGATCTTGTTGATCACCGGCTTGAAGTCGGTGATGGCAGGATCGAATGCATGCATCGTGACCTTGATGCCCTTCGCGGCGAACGATTTTTCGAGGCCCTTGGCCAGATTGCCGGTCGCTTCCTTGGTCGAATAGACGATCGACACCGATTTCGCCTTCATTTCCTCAATCAGCTTTTCGATCGCCAGTTCATAGCCGCGCGTATTGTTGATGCGGAAAAAAGTCTTGTAGCCGCGCTTGGTCAGATCGTCGCTGACGCCGCCGGCAGTGATGTAGGTCAGCTTCAGGCGATTGGCTGCATCCGATGCCGGTCCGATGATGTTGGAACCGTAGCCGCCGATGATGGAAGTGACACCTTCCGAGCCGAGCTTTTCGACCGCGGCGACCGCTTTCGCAGGCGCCGATTCATCGTCGATCGCTATCAGCTTGATCGTGTGCTTGCCGTTGGTGCGGTTGAAAATATCGACCGCAGTCTGGATGCCTTCATGGAAACCGGCGCCCGAACGCGCCAGGTTGCCGGTCAGCGGCAAGTGCGCGCCGACCTTGAATTCTTCCGCGTTGGCCGAGATGGCCAGCAACGCGGCGCTGAGTGCGATGGTATGGCGCAATTGGAATTTCATGTCTCTTCCTTTTATGGTGAATAGATGATGAATAAAACGGTTCAAGAACGGTCATGTGCGGCAGGCACCATGCGCGCCGCAGCTAGTTGCTGCAATTCCTTTTTCAGGATTTTTCCGGTCGCCGCCGCCGGCAAATGTTCGAGCACGACGATTTCGGCGGGAATCTTGTAAGGCGAAAGATTATTTTTCAAATAAACGCGCAGCACATCGAAATCGATCGTTGCGCCTTGCGCAGGCTCGATGAACGCCACCACTTCCTCATTGTCCGCCACGTCGCGCCCGACCACGGCGGATTGCACGATATCCGGATAGGCATTCAGCACCTGCTCGACCTCGACCGGATAGACATTGAAGCCGGAACGAATGATCAGTTCCTTGCTGCGGCCCGCGATGAAAATCGCACCGTCCGGCTCGATGCGCGCCAGATCGCCGGTGCACAGCCATCCGTCTTCGCCCACCGTTGCCGCCGTCAGTTCCGGCGCGCGGTAATAACCCTTCATCACA
Organism: Herminiimonas sp.; assembly: GCA_027310305.1. Classification (GTDB taxonomy): domain Bacteria; phylum Pseudomonadota; class Gammaproteobacteria; order Burkholderiales; family Burkholderiaceae_D; genus DAIDBD01. The sequence continues at coordinate 9,014 of DAIDBD010000032.1, read as the reverse complement.
TTCGGGCCGCGCACCCACAGTTCGCCGATGCCGGCCCAGTCGGCGCCGCGAATCGCGACTTCAATGCCGGGAATGGCGGGGCCGACCGAGCAATCGGTGCGCGGCGCATCGATTCTGGTCTGGCTGATCGAAGGCGATGCCTCGGTCATGCCGTACCCGTTCTGCAATATGATGCCGAAGGCATCTTCGAAATCGGCCTTGACCGATGACGTCAGCGGCGCGCCGCCGGATTGCGCCACCCGCAGATGCGGCGCCCGCAGCGTGACGCCGTTGCTTGCGCCCCACTCGATCAGTTTTGCATACATGACCGGCGCGCCATGCAGGATGGTGATGCCGTCATGCGCCAGCGCGGATGCCAGATCGCCGGGCTGGAAGCGCGGCACCAGGCGCAATGTCGCGCCGCTCACCAGCGACGCCACCAGCAATGCCGACAACCCGTACACATGCGACAGCGGCAGCACGCCGTACACCGTATCGTCCGGCGTCAGGCGACGCAGCGTGCGATTGTTATTGCCTATGAACAGCAGGTTCGCATGCGTCAGCATCACCGCCTTGGGCGCGCCGGTGGTGCCGGATGTGTAAACCATGGCGGCGACCTGCCGCGCCGCATCGGCCTCGATCGGTTCCGGCTGCGCCTGCTCATGCAACGGACCGAGCAGGATTTCACCGATGCCGGGCCAGGTTACCGGTTGCGCGCCGCGCGCCAGGCCATGCGCTGTTGCCTGCGGCGACGCCGCGCTGAAATAGAGCGCCCGGCGCGCGCCCGAATGCGACAGGAAATTATCGATTTCGCGTTCCGACAATCTGGCATTGACGGTGGCCGACCACGCATCGAGCCGGCTGACCGCAAGAATGGAAACCGCGAGCGCCACCGAATTTTCCGCCACCAGCAACACGCGGTCGCCGGCCCGCACCCCGGCATCGCGCAATCGTTCGGCCGCCGAATCGACCACCGGTCCCAGTTCGCCATAGGTAATCGCACGCTCGGCATCCGCCAGCGCGCAATGGGCGGCATGGCTTTTCGCCCACGGCAGAAAAGCCTCATGGATGCGGCGCGGCGCGCTCGCCGGATCCGTCACCTGCCCCACGTTTTTTTCCTTGAATGCGTTGAAAAACAATTCATGACTAAAATGGATGTCCGGAACCCGTTTCAATGAAGGGCCGATATTGTCATACACCAAATCAAAAATCAATAATATTTGGAATATAATTCTGCATTGCAGTTTCAATGGACGCAAATTTTTATTCCGCATCGATTGCCGCTGCATGGTTATCGCAAGCGATCTTGCCGCCTTGACACAGGACTCAAGACAAAATACAGTTCCATCTAAATGACATTTATTCCGCATTGCAGAATATTATTCCGCAAAATATTGCGGCGCAGCGTATCAATGATTTCTGGAGAAAACCCATGCAAAAAGGAAGCCGTCCCGTGCCGGACTCGTCCGATCTGGCAGTAGGCGTCATCGGCTGCGGCGTGATGGGCCGTGGTATTGCTCAAATTGCCGTGCTGGCCGGCGCGCATGTACGGCTGACCGACAGCCACGCAGGCGCAGCCGCCGCAGCGCGCAATACACTGCTCGCCACCTTCACCATGCTGGTCGAAAAAGGAAGGCTGGATCAAACGCTCGCGGCAGCAGCCGGCGACCGTCTCCATGCATGCGCAACACTCGATGAACTGGCCGGCTGCGATGTCGTCGTCGAAGCGATCATCGAAGACCTGGCTGCCAAAAAAGAATTATTCGGTTCGCTGGAACAGATCGTCGGCCCGGATGCGATCCTGGCGACCAATACGTCGTCGCTGTCGGTGACGGCGATCGCCGCCGGCTTGCAGCATCCCGAACGCGTGGGCGGCTTCCATTTTTTCAATCCGGTGCCGCTGATGAAAATCGTCGAAGCGGTCGGCGGTTTGCTGACGGCGCCGGACGTGGTCGATTACCTGCTCGCGCTCGGCCGGCACTGGGGGCATACCGCCGTCCGCGCCAAGGACACGCCGGGCTTCATCGTCAATCATGCGGGCCGCGGTTTCGGCACAGAAGGCATGCGCGTGCTGTCGGAAGACGTCACCACGATTCCGACGCTCGACAACATCCTGCGCGACTGCGCCGGCTTCAAGCTCGGTCCGTGCGAACTGATGGACATGACCGGGCTGGATGTATCGCATCCGGTGATGGAATCGATCTACCAGCAGTATTACGAGGAACCGCGCTTCCGCCCGCAGGGGCTGACGCGGCAAATGCTGACCGCCGGCCTGCTCGGCAGGAAAACCGGCCACGGCTTTTACCGCTATGACAAGGATCGCAAGAAGGAATCGATTCCCGAACCCGCATCGTCGACCGCCCTGCCCCCGCGCGTCTGGCTGAGCCGCGCGCGGCCGGAACTGGCGGAACGGATCGAAACGCTGATCCGGCAAACCGGCGTCGTACCGGAAGACGGCGATCGTCCGAGCGCCGATGCGCTGTGCATCGTGACGCCGCTGGGCGACGATGCGACGCGCTGCTGCGTGCGCGAAGGGCTCGATGCCGGCCGCACCGTCGGCGTCGAAAGCCTGTTCGATCTGACCCGCCGCCGCGTCGTGATGACGACGCCGGCCACTTCGCAAGAATATTGCGCCATGGCCCAGGGCCTGTTCAGTGCTGACGGCGCGCAGGTCAGCGTGATTCGCGACAGCGCCGGGCTGGTGGCGCAGCGCGTGGTCGCGCATATCATCAACATCGCCTGCGAAATCGCGCAACAGGGCATTGCCGATCCGGCCGACATCGATCATGCGGTGATCCTGGGCCTCGGTTATCCGCACGGGCCGCTGGTCTGGGGCAATCTGCTCGGCGCCGATACGGTGCTGGTCATCCTGAACAACCTGCAACAGCAGACCGGCGATGCCCGTTACCGCCCGAGCGCATGGCTGCAACGGCGCGCGGCGCTCGGCCTGTCGCTGCACCATCAAGAGATTTGATGCCATGTTGAATGCCAGCCCGGCGCGATAGCATCATTCACCCATTCAAAAGTTTGAAGAACCGATAAAGGAACACGACATGAAACAGAAAGCGCAATTCCAGTGGGACGACCCATTGCTGCTGGACCAGCAGTTGACCGCCGACGAACGCGCCGTGCGCGATGCTGCCGCCGCCTATTGCCAGGACAAGCTGGCCCCGCGCGTATTGGAAGCCTTCCGCAATGAAAAAACCGACCCTGCAATTTTCCGTGAAATGGGCGCACTCGGCTTGCTCGGCCCGACCATCCCCGAGCAATACGGCGGCCCCGGCCTGAACTACGTCGCCTACGGCCTGATCGCGCGCGAAGTCGAGCGGGTCGATTCCGGCTACCGCTCGATGATGAGCGTGCAATCCTCGCTGGTGATGGTGCCGATCTTTGAATTCGGCACCGAAGCGCAGCGGCAAAAATACCTGCCGAAGCTGGCCACCGGCGAATGGATCGGCTGCTTCGGCCTGACCGAGCCGGACCACGGTTCCGATCCGGGTTCGATGATCACCCGTGCAAAAAAAGTGGCCGGCGGTTATGAGATCAGCGGCGCCAAGATGTGGATTTCCAACAGCCCGATTGCCGATGTGTTCGTGGTCTGGGCCAAGGATGACGAAGGGGCGATTCGCGGCTTCGTGCTGGAAAAAGGCATGAAGGGTTTATCGGCTCCTGCGATTCACGGCAAGTTCGGTTTGCGCGCATCGATTACCGGCGAGATCGTCATGGAAAACGTGTTTTGTCCGGAAGACAATGCGTTTCCGGATGTGCGCGGCTTAAAGGGACCGTTCACCTGTTTGAATTCGGCGCGGTACGGCATTGCGTGGGGGGCGTTGGGCGCGGCGGAATCGTGCTGGCATATCGCGCGGCAATATGTGCTGGATCGAAAACAGTTCGGCCGGCCGTTGGCGGCGAACCAGTTGATTCAAAAGAAGCTGGCGGATATGCAGACCGAGATCACGATGGGCTTGCAGGGATGTTTGCGGCTGGGGCGGATGAAAGAAGAAGGCACGGCGGCGACGGCGATCACGTCGATGATGAAGCGTAATTCGTGCGGCAAGGCGCTGGATGTGGCGCGGATGGCGCGGGATATGCTGGGCGGCAATGGGATCAGCGATGAGTTTGGGGTGATTCGGCATATGGTGAATCTGGAGGTGGTGAATACCTATGAGGGGACGCATGATATTCATGCGTTGATTCTGGGGCGGGAGCAGACGGGGATTGCGGCGTTTTGAGGCTGGGGGTTTTAGTTTTGCATCTTGCTTGCGTTTTGCGTTGATTAAATAGTTTGGGCTTCGTGGGGAGTAGCCGGGGGTAGCCCGGCAGCTACTCACTTTCTTTGTCTCGCCAAAGAAAGTAAGCAAAGAAAGGCGGCCCCTACAAAGCGCCCTGCGGGTGCCCGCGAGCATGGCAGCCAAAGCGGGAAACGAAACCAACTCGCTGCGCTCAGACATGTTTCGTTTCTGATCCGCTTTGACTGCCATGCTCGCGGCGCTTCGCCAAGGGTTTAACGTCAACGTCAACGTCAACGTCAACGGCAACGGCAACGGCAACGGCAACGGCAACGGCAAAATCAAAGACTAAAAGCAAAGTCAAAACCAGTCCAGTTGACTGGCGACGTGCGTACACCGGTCTATCGGTGAAACACTGGTTTTGGTTTTGGTTTTTGACGTACCTCCGCTTGAGACGCTGCCGTTTGGGCGGGGCGAAAAATGGATCAGAAACGAAACATGTCTGAGCGCAGCGAGTTGGTTTCGTTTCCCATTTTTCACCCCGCCCAAACGGGAACCCGAAGGGCAGCGTCTGCGCGGTCGCCTTTCTTTGCTTACTTTCTTTGGCGAGACAAAGAAAGTGAGTGGCCGCCGGGCCACCCCCGGCTACTAACCACGAAGCCCAACCCCATTAATCACCGAAACACAGCAACAACAAGCAAAAAAAACAAAGAACCCCGAGGAACAAATGAATCTCAATTTCACCCCCGAAGAAACCGCCTTCCGCCAACAGGTACGCGCCTTCCTCACCCAAAACCTCCCCCCCGACATCCAGCACAAAGTCCTCAACGGTTTGATCTTGGAGCGAGACGATTACGTCCGCTGGCAGCGCATTCTTCATGCGCAAGGTTGGGGCGGTTCATCGTGGCCGAAGGAATTCGGCGGCCCCGGATGGAATGCGGTGCAGCAGTATATTTTCGAAGAGGAATGCGCCGCCGCCGGCACGCCGCGCACGATTCCGTTCGGCCTCAAGATGGTCGCGCCGGTGATCATGGCATTCGGATCAAAAGAACAGCAACAGCATTTTCTGCCGCGCATCCTGGCTGCCGAAGACTGGTGGTGCCAAGGCTACTCGGAACCCGGCGCCGGTTCCGATCTGGCATCGGTGAAAACCCGCGCGGTGCTCGATGGCGACCATTACATCGTCAACGGCCAGAAAACCTGGACCACGCTCGGCCAGTACGCCGACTGGATTTTCTGCCTGGTGCGCACCGATCCCGAAGCCAAGGCGCAGCGCGGCATTTCGTTCCTGCTGATCGACATGAAAACGCCCGGCATCACCGTGCGTCCGATCATCACGATGGACGGCGCGCATGAAGTCAACGAAGTGTGGTTCGAAGAGGTCCGGGTGCCGGTTCAAAACCTGGTCGGCGAAGAAAACAAGGGCTGGACCTATGCGAAATTCCTGCTCGGCCATGAACGCACCAACATCGCCGGCATCGGCATCGCCAAGCGCGAACTGGCGCGGCTGAAACGTATCGCCTCGCAGGAAATGAAGAACGGCAAGCCGCTGATCAGGGGCCCGCTGTTCGCCGCGCGCATTGCGCAAGTCGACATCGATCTGATGGCGCTGGAGATCACCAACCTGCGCGTGCTGTCGGCGGAAGCGGAACGCCGCGCGCCGGGACCGGAAGCATCGATTTTGAAAATCAAGGGCACGGAAATCCAGCAGGCGATCACCGAGTTGCTGACGCAGGCGGTCGGTCCTTACGCGCTGCCGCTGCGGCGCGAAGCGATGGCCGCCGGCTATCAGGGCGATGCGGTCGGGCCGCAGTATGCAGCGCCGCTGGCCGCGAGCTATCTGAACATGCGCAAGCTGTCGATCTACGGCGGCTCCAACGAAATTCAAAAAAACATCATCGCCCAGATGATCCTGGGGCTATAACCATGGACTTTACATTCAGCGAAGAGCAGCAAATGCTGCTGGAAACCACCCGCCGCTTCATCGCGAAAGATTACGGGTTTGAAGCGCGCCGCCGGATCAGGGAGAAATCTCCTTTCGGTTTCAGCCCTGAAATCTGGCAGACATTCGCCGACATCGGCTTGCTGGCGCTGAACGTGCCGGAACAGGAAGACGGACTGGGCAGCGGCCCGATCGAAACGATGCTGGTGATGACGGCGATCGGCGAAGGGCTGGTGCTGGAGCCGTATCTCGCCAGCGCCGTCATCGCGACCAAAGCCATCGCAACGCTCGGCAATGCGCAGCAACGCGCGACGATGCTGCCGGCAATGGCGTCCGGCGAACTGATCGCGGTACTGGCGCACGATGAACCCGCCACCCGCTTCGACTGGCGCGCCATTGCAACTACCGCCACGCCAACCGACGACGGCTATGTCTTGACGGGCCACAAAAGCGTGATCGCACACGGCGGATCGGCTGACATTCTGCTCGTTACTGCCCGCCTCGCGGCGCCGGGCCGCGAAGGAACACTATGCGCGTTCGCGGTGCCGCACGACGCGCCGGACATGCGCCAGGCTTCCTACACGACGGTCGATGGCGTGCCGGCTGCCGATATATGGCTCGATCAGGTCACGGTGCCGGCGGTCGCGCTGCTCGATGGCGGCGCCGATACCAAAACCGGCCTCGCGCACATCCGCGATATCGGACTGGCTGCCGTATGCGCGGAAGCAGTCGGCGTGCTGGACCGCCTGCTGGCGGCCACCGTTGAATACGCCCGCAACCGCAAACAGTTCGGCCTGCCGATCGGAAAATTCCAGGCATTGCAGCACCGGATGGCGGATATGGTGCTGCACATAGAACAGGCGCGTTCGATGAGCTACCTGGCTGCGGTGCGGTGCACGGAGCCCGATCCGCTCGTGCGCAGCCGCGCGATGTCGGCGGCCAAGGTCGTCATCGGCCAGGCCTGCCGCTTCGTCGGGCAGCAAGCGGTGCAACTGCATGGCGGCATGGGCGTCACCGACGAGCTCGATGTCAGTCATTACTTCAAGCGCCTGATGGCGATCGAACTGCAATTCGGCAGCACCGATCATCATCTGGAATCATTCGCCGCCCAGTTGGTCTGAATTTGCCGGTTGACCAAAATAAAACAAAAACCTCGGCAGACAGGCATGGGTTTGTTGAAGCATCGAAAATTATTTCCACCAGGCCGGCGCATGGCCGGTGCCTTGCCGATCGCGATGGATCGAACTGGATACGAAAATCCCGGCCGAGGCAGTTCGACTGCGGGACAAGATCACCCGCCGTATGGCCGCCTTCAGCGGGTTGCAGGTTTTTGGCTTCGCCGGTGAGGATTACTTTTTATCCAGGCTTTCCTGTTCCATCAAAATATACGTGCCATACGCGTTCAACCGGTTTGCCTGCTGAAACGCGGGATATTTTTCGAAAGGCGTCCAATCGACTTTTTTGTAAGCTTCGTCAAAGTCGACCATATCGGTTACCGCTTCGCCCATTTTCTTGCGCAGGAAAATCAAATAGTCTTTAGTGAGCTGCATGTCTTGTTTTGTATTGCTGGATGCGGCGCCATGACCGGGGATGACGGTCACGGGTTGCACCTCCAGCATCCGGTCGAGCGCGGCCAGCCATGCCTTGCTGTCGGCGTTGCCGACAAACGGGATACGGCCGGTGAAATACAGGTCGCCGGCAAACAATACCCGATCGTTTTCCACAAATAACATGATGTCTTCCGGCGAATGCGCGCCGCTCGAATCGATGATGCGAAAGCGCACGCCTCCGGATTCGAAGGGTATCGATTTCGCATTCTTGAAACTCAGCCAGCGATCGGCGGCAATCAGCCTGGTGTGCTCGTTTACCCACGGAAACAGATCCGTCTTGCGTTCCGCCAGACGTTGCCGGGCGATATCCGAACGCAGATACTCCTGCCCGTTCTCATGCGCCCATATCTCAATTCCTTGCGCCTTGAACGATTGCAGACCGTATATGTGATCGGCGTGATAATGGCTTACGATCACGCGCCTGATGGGCTTCGGCGTGATTTTTTTGATCGCGGCAAGCATCGCTTCGCCCAGCGCCGGCGTCCCCAGCGCATCGAAAACGATCACGCTGTCGTCGGTGACGACGAAACCGGCGTTCGACATGAAACCCTTGTTCGATGCACTGGCCATTCCCGATTGGCCGTGGAAAAAATAAACGTGTTCTGAAACTCTGGTCGGCGCGAGAACAATATCGGTCGCCGCCATCACCGGGTTCAAGCAGAGCAGGATCGATGCGGCGGCGAACCAGAAGAGGCAATATTTCAACCATCTTTTCATTGATTTCTTTCTATCGAAGAGCGCAAACCGGGAGCGGCGCGCATGGAAAGCGTGATTTCAAGCAGACCAAAAAAACCGAACCGGGCTGCTACAACTGTCCGTAAGAATGCAGGCCGGACAGGAACATGTTGACGCCGAGGAAGGCGAACGTCGTCACCAGCAGGCCGACCAGCGCCCACCATGCGGCGACCCGGCCGCGCAAGCCCTTCATCAGCCGCATGTGCAGCCAGGCCGCATAGTTGAGCCAGACGATCAGCGCCCAAGTTTCCTTCGGGTCCCACGACCAGTAGCCGCCCCATGCTTCGGCCGCCCACAGCCCGCCCAGTATGGTGGCGATGGCGAAGAAGGTGAAGCCGACCGCGATCGATTTGTACATGATGTCGTCGAGCACTTCCAGCGCCGGCAACCGGTCCGCCAGCATGCCGTGTGACTTGAACAGGTAGGCGACCGCGACCATCGCCGCCAGCGCAAAGGTGCCGTATCCGATGAAGTTGGCGGGTACGTGGATCTTCATCCACCAGCTTTGCAGCGCCGGCA
>DAIDBD010000030.1 GCA_027310305.1 Herminiimonas sp. | reverse complement strand
CGCCAGACCGGCCATCAGCGGGCGCACCGGTTTCCAGTGCCATCCGAGCCAGGCGAAGGTGGGCGCGGCCGCCATCAGGATGATTTTTTCGTAGTAATCCATGTGCGCGCCGAACCGGTTCAGCGCGAACAGCGCGGCGGCGCCCAGCGTCGCCGCATACAGCCAGTCGATGATCGTCAGGCGTTTGAAGAAGCCGTCCGGCTGCCGGTATGCGAGGGGTTGCGTCAAATCCATGATGCCCTTGAAGAGTCAGTGCGCGGTCTGTAAAGCGTCGGCCGCGGTCAGCGGTCTGATTGCGGATCGACCGATGTCAAGGACGCACGTAAGAGTAGCCTTCTTCCTGCTTTTTCATGATTTCGACGACGCCGGCAGGAACATAGCCGATGTCAGGCAGCATGTCGTCCTTGGTCAGGCTTTGACCGTGCATGGTGTTTTCACAGGCGACGATTTTTACGCCTGTCCTGAGCGCCTCTCCGATGCGTGGTGCGACCTTGGAATCGAGCTTCAGCATGCCGATCCCGGGCCCATAGGCAACCACTTCGACGTCCAGATTATTGGAACCGAGATCCTTCTGGATATTCTTGATGTTGTTCAAGGTGAGCTCCCACTTTTTCGTATCGCTATCGCTCACTTGAAAGACCACTTTGTGTTTCGCGGAGGCGTGCATGCCGCTGTTCGCCGGGCTTTGCGCAAAACTGGCTGAACCGATGCAAAACGTGAAAATGAAACCGAGGCTGACAATTCGTAAAAAGGCACGCATCATGCTGTCTCCTGTTGTAGTGATTATGGGTGTACGCTTTGTTGAGCGCATGCACGTATAACTATATGCGCAAATAATTATTGCATAACGCAATTCAACTTGCACGCGTTGTTGCATGCCGGGCGTTGATTTGCTGAGAAGTATGTGAAGGTCTCGAAACGCCAAGATTTGGTGCAGCGCATGATCAAAAGTGTTTGCGTTTCCATCGCGAATCGGTTTATATATGCATACACTTATATAACGTTTCCCAATTTATGCTTCCCAACGCGAACGCCGACCAGATGCATGAAGTATTCAACCTTGTGTCGGAATACTTTGCACTGCTCGCGGAACCGACGCGGCTGAAAATTCTGTATGCGTTATGTGAAGGAGAGCGCGCGGTGGGAGATATCGTCGTCCAAACAGGCTCGACGCAGGCAAATATTTCGCGTCATCTCAGCCTGCTGTATCGCGCAAAGATTTTGGCCCGGCGCAGGGACGGAACCCAGGTGTATTACAAAATTCATGATGAAAATACGATGAAGCTGTGCAAAACGGTATGCGGACAAGTTTCCCTGCGCGTCATGCAAACGGCGGCGCTCAATGTCGCAAACGCGAGCTAGCGAATGAAGATGCAGGGCTAACGTCGGGAAAATCCGCAATTGTCACGTCCATTACATAAGTGCATGACTATATAACCATTTATTTGTTTAATTGATTCAAAGCAATAATAATTGTTCAATCCTCTGGAGGGGCGTTTGGCATGCCGAATGAAATCAGGAAAACCGGGCGAATTCTCAAAGCGCCGGAAAATTTTATCGAGCCGCAGTTGTGCAATGCAATCACGTCAGATGGCCTGAATGAAGAGCGGCGCGGATTTTTACGCAAGAGCTTTCTCGCCGCAAGCGCGGTAATCGGCAGCGGCGCGGCGTTGGTGCAATCGGCGAAAGCGGCCGGGTTCGAGGGCGATCCCAATATCCTCGTCCCGACGAAAGCGGCAACCACGCTCGGCAATCCGGTCGCGGCCAATCCTTACGGACAGCCGTCGAAATACGAAAAGAATCTGCTGCGCCGCGAATCGCCGGGACTGACCCGGGTATCGGCGGCATCGGTGGCGTTCGCGCCGTTGCAGGGACTGTTCGGCATCATCACGCCGAGCGGCCTGCATTTCGAGCGCCACCATCAGGGCTGGTACGACATCGATCCTTCCACGCATCGGTTCATGATCAACGGCCTGGTCAAGAATCCGAAGGTCTACACGATGGACGATCTGATGCGGCTACCGTCGGTCTCGCGGATGCATTTCATCGAGTGCGGCGCAAACAGCGCGACCGAATGGGGCAATGTAGCGGTTCCCACCGTCCAATATACGCACGGCATGCTGAGCTGCTGCGAATTCACCGGTGTTCCGCTTTCGGTGCTGCTGGACGATTGCGGCTTCGATCGAAAGAACGGGAAGTTCATTCTGGCGGAAGGCGGCGACGGTTCGGCAATGACCCGTACCATCGCGATGGATCGCGCACTCGACGACGTGATCGTTGCATACGGCATGAACGGCGAGATGCTGCGCCCGGAAAACGGTTATCCGCTGCGGTTGGTTGTGCCCGGCGTGCAAGGCGTCTCGTGGGTCAAGTGGCTGCGCCGCATCGAGGTAGGGGACCAGCCGTGGGGAGCAAAAGACGAATCCATCCACTATGTCGATCTGCTGCCGGACGGGCAGCAGCGGCAGTACACGTCGATCCAGGAATGCAAATCGGTGATTACGTCGCCGTCCGGCGGCCAGATCCTGCTGGACAAAGGCTTCAACAATATCACCGGCCTGGCCTGGTCCGGCCGCGGCAAGATCAAGCGGGTGGATGTGTCCGTCGATGGCGGCCGCAACTGGCGCACCGCCAGACTTGAAACGCCGATACTGACGAAGTGCCTGACGCGCTTCAACATCGACTGGAACTGGGACGGCTCGCCCGCCATCCTGCAATCGCGGGCGATTGACGAAACCGGCTACGTTCAACCGAAGATCAAGCAACTCAGAGCGGTACGAGGCACGAAATCCATCTATCACAATAATGCGATCCAATCCTGGAAAGTCGCGGAATCGGGGGAGGTTTCCAATGTTCAAGTCTAGCAATCTGGCGGTCGCGATCCTGCTCGCAACCGGCAGCCTTGCCGCAGTCGCCCAGCCCTATTCGAATGTCGGAAGAACCGCAACGCCGAAAGAAATCGCGGCCTGGGATATCGATGTCCGGCCGGATTTCAAGGGTTTGCCGAAAGGTTCCGGCAGCGTCCAGCAGGGTCAGCAGATATGGGACAAAAGCTGCGCGTCCTGCCACGGTTCGTTTGGAGAATCGAATCAGGTGTTCACGCCGATCGTGGGCGGCACCACCAAAGAAGACATGAAGACCGGCCATGTCGCGGCGCTGGCTTCGAACAGCCAGCCGCAGCGCACTACACTGATGAAGGTGCCGACGCTGTCCACGTTGTGGGATTACATACACCGTGCGATGCCGTGGACCGCGCCCAAGTCGCTGACTGCCGACGAGGTGTATGCGGTTACCGCCTATATTCTGAACATGGGCGAAATCGTGCCGGACGACTTCGTGCTGTCCGACAAGAATGTCTCGGATGTGCAGAAGACCATGCCGAACCGTAACGGCATGACGTCCGATCACGGACTATGGAGTGTCAAGGGCAAGCCCGATGTCAGGAACGTGGCATGCATGAAGAACTGCGAGACTGAAATCAAGGTTGCTTCTTCGCTCCCGGCTTCGGCGCGCGGCTCGAACGGCAATATCGTCGACCAGAATCGCCCCTTCGGTGAAGTGCGCGGCGTCGATACGTCAACGTCGAAACCGGCCACCGTCGCAAAACCGGCCGGCGACGCCAAGCCCGCTGTTTCTGCCGCGGCCGGCGGCAATGGCCTTGCCCTGGCCACGCAGTATGCATGCGTGGCTTGTCACGGCGTCAGCAATAAAATTATCGGTCCCGGCTTCAATGAAGTGGCGGCCAAATATAAAGGCAATCCCGACGCGGAAGCGCAACTGATCGCCAAGGTCAAGAATGGCGGAAGCGGTAACTGGGGACCGATACCGATGCCGGCGCAAGGCCATATCAAGGAGGCCGACATCAAGACGATGGTGAAGTGGATATTGAAGACAGGTCAATAAGGCTTGCCGGACTCAGGAAACTGCATCAACATGGCCCTCTTGGCCAGCGGACTGTAGAGAAAACATTGTTGCAGTGATTATGTTTACCCAAAGGAGAAATGTGTATGAATCAGAATCGACGAGACATGTTGCGTATTACATCCATACTCGGCATGGCTTTCACGGCCGGACTGCTCAAGCCGGACGATGTCTTCGCTGCGGAATGGAACGAGAAGGTTTTCAATGCCAAGAGCCTGGAAGCCGCGGTAAAAGCGCTGGGCGGCGAAAATTTTGCGGTGAGCAAGGACATTTCGATTGTCGCCCCCGATATTGCTGAAAACGGCGCCGTGGTTCCGGTGACGATATCGAGCACGGTGCCGAAGACCGAATACATGGCGATTCTCGTAGAAAAAAATCCGAGCGCGATGTCGGCCAGTTTCACGATCCCGGCCGGAACCGAGCCATTCATCAGCACCCGCGTAAAAATGGGAACCACTTCAAACGTTCATGCGCTGATCAAGGCTGACGGGAAATGGCTTGTCGCAAGCAAGGAAATCAAAGTCACGCTGGGCGGATGCGGCGGTTGAGTCGCTTGCAGACGCAGTATGGAATCATAATTTAAGGAGCTATCATGGGCGATCCGATGCGCATACGCGCTGTAGTAACTGGTGATGTAGTCGAAGTCAAAATTCTCATGCGTCACAACATGGAAACAGGTCAGAGAAAAGATCCGGCAGGGAAAATCATTCCGGCCCACTTCATTCAAAGCGTCGTGGCGAAATGGAACGACAAGGTCGTGCTCGACGGTTCGCTGGGACCTTCGGTATCGAAAGATCCTTTCCTGTCCTTCAAATTCAAGGGCGGCGCAAAGGGCGATAAATTGTCCATCAACTGGACCGACAACAAGGGTGACTCGCGTACCGATCAGGTCAATATCGCGTAGCTTCCCATGCGATGCCGGGCAGCGGCTGCATGTCATGGCGCATGCGCCTGAAACAGAACAACAGGAGGAGATCAAATGAAGAAAACAATGATGGCTGCCGTGTTTGGCTCGGTGCTTATGCAGGCGTGCACGACCGCGCCGGCGCCTTCGTCGCCGCCGCAAGCCAATCAAGCGGCAAAGCCGGCCGCGGTGGAAATGAACGCCAAGGTTTTATTTGAAAACAACAACCTGGGCAACTGTCTGGCGTGCCATTCGGTTGTCAAGCATCCGGAACTCGCCGCAGGCAATATCGGCCCGCCGTTCATCGCGATGAAGCAGCGGTTTCCCGATCCTGCAAAACTGCGCGCGATCATCTACGACGAGCAGGCAAACAATCCGGATACGATCATGCCGCCGTTCGGCAGAAACAAGGTGTTGACCGCCGAACAAATCGATGCGCTCGCTAACTATATTCTTCAGTTCTGAGAGGCTGGCAATGAAAAAATTAACGCTCGCATTACTACTCTCTTGCGCGCTCCCCGTTTTCGCCGGACCGGTCGTGCATACCGCCGGACAAGCCGAGACGACGGCGCCGGGCACGCTGGAGGCCCTGAAAAAACACTTTCACGAAACCATGCCGGAAGTCAAAGGCGATGCATTCGTGGACGGCGCCCTGAACTTCAACAAGGGAGCGAAGGAATACAACCAGTTCTGGGAGGCGCGTTTCAAGGACGACTTCGACCAGCCGGAAGAATACAAGAAGGCGTTTGCCGACGGCAAGGCGATATGGGACAAGCCGTTCGCGGACGGGAAAAAATTTGCCGACTGCTTTCCTGATGGCGGCAAAGGGGTAGTAGCGTCCTATCCGAAAGTCGACCAGGCCGGTGCGGTCGTCACTTTTGAAAAGGCGCTGAACCAATGTCTGGAAATGCACAAGGAAAAACCGTTGGCTTACGGCGACATGAAAACGATGGGCGCGCTGTCGCTCTATGCACGCAAGCTGTCCGACGGCGCGCGTATAAAAGTGGCGGTTGAAACCGACGCCGAAAAAGCGGCGTTTGCACGCGGCAAGATGCTTTACTACACCCGCAACGGCCAGTTGGGAATGGCCTGCGCATCGTGCCATACGCAGCAGGCCGGAAAGAAGCTGCGTACCGAAGATTTATCGCCGGTGATCGGCCAGGCCGCGCATTTTCCGGTATTTCGGCCTAGCAAGGCAACCGCGCATCTGGATGTCGTCACATTGCAGAAGCGGTACGTAGGGTGCCAGAAGAATGTGAAGGTCGCGAAGCCCTACAAGGCCGGTTCGGCGGAGCTCAACGATCTGGAATTGTTTCATACCTATTTGAGCAACGGTTTGCCGCTGCGTTCGGGCGCGTTTAGGAAATAGCGCCCAGCCCGCGTTGCCGCCCGTCTGTCGCGGTAAACGGCGGCGCAAGGCAAGGGAAATCGCGACGAGCGGCCTGACCGCCGTTCGTCGCGCCGCACCCGGCTTATCGCCGGCGTCGTCAATCAATATCGTCAGGAATAAAACACATGGGAATGAATCGCCGAGACTTCATGCAGGTAATGGCCATTGCGGCCGCCGGCGGAATGATGCTGGATGCAAAAGACGTGCTGGCGGCGCCGGCGGCAAACAAGCTGTACGACATGCCGCGTTTCGGGAATGTCCATTTCCTGCATTTCACCGATTGCCATGCGCAACTGACGCCGATTTATTTTCGCGAACCGAGCATGAACCTCGGCGTTGGCGAAGCGGTCGGCCGCATTCCGCATCTGGTGGGCGAAAAGTTGCTGAAGCAAAGCGGCATTCGCCCCGGCACGCCGGAAGCGTATTCGTTCACCTCGCTGAACTTCGAACAGGCTGCGCGCACCTATGGCAAGGTCGGCGGCTTTGCCCATCTGACGACTCTGATCAAACGGATGAAGGAAACGCGGCCGGGCGCGCTGCTGCTGGACGGCGGCGATACCTGGCAAGGTTCCGGTACCGCGCTGTGGACCAACGGCCAGGACATGGTGGACGCGTGCCTGCAGATGGGCGTCAACGTGATGACGGCGCATTGGGAAATGACGCTGGGCGACAAGCGCGTCAAGGAAATCGTCGACAAGGATTTCAAGGGCAAGGTCGATTTCATCGCGCAGAATATCAAGACGACGGATTTCGGCGATCCGGTTTTTGCGCCTTACGTGATGAAGGAAATGAACGGCGTGCCGGTGGCGATTGTCGGCCAGGCCTTCCCGTATACGCCGATCGCGAATCCGCGTTACCTGGTGCCGGAATGGAGTTTCGGCATTCAGGAAGAGAACATGCAGAAAGTGGTCGACGAAGCGCGCGCGAAAGGCGCCAAAGCGGTCGTACTGCTTTCCCATAACGGCATGGATGTCGACATCAAAATGGCGTCTCGCGTGCGCGGCATCGACGCCATTCTCGGCGGCCACACGCACGACGGCATGCCGGCGCCGATCATCGTCGCCAATGCCGGCGGCAAGACGCTGGTCACCAACGCGGGCAGCAACAGCAAATTTCTGGGCGTGCTCGATTTCGATGTGCGCGACGGGAAAGTGCAGGACTTCCGCTATAAGCTGTTGCCGGTCTTTTCCAACTTCCTGCCCGCCGACAAGGAGATGGATGCGCTGATCACGAAGGTGCGCGCGCCGTTCGCGTCCAGGCTGAGCGAGCAACTGGCGATGACCGAAGGCACGCTGTACCGCCGCGGCAATTTCAACGGGACGTTCGACCAGTTGATTGTGGACGCGCTGATCGAAGTCAAAGGGGCCGACATCGCGTTCTCGCCGGGTTTCCGCTGGGGCACGTCGCTGCTGCCGAACAGTCCGATCCTGATGGAGCATCTGATGGATCAGACCGCGACGACCTATTCATACAGCACGCTATCCGAGATGACCGGAGAAACCATCAAAACGGTGATGGAGGATGTCGCCGACAACCTGTTCAATCCCGATCCGTATTATCAGCAGGGAGGCGACATGGTCAGGGTGGGCGGCATGAGCTATGCGATCGAGCCGAATGCCAGGATGGGGAAGCGGATTCAGGATATGCGGCTCAATGGAAAACCGATCGAAGCCGGCAAGACCTACAAGGTCGCGGGCTGGGCGCCGGTTGCCGAAGGCGCAAAAGGCGAACCGGTCTGGGACGTGGTCGCGCAGTGGTTGCGCACCCACAAAACGGTGGCGCCGCGCAAGCTCAACACGCCGCGCATCGTCGGCATGGATGGCAATCCCGGCATGTCGGCTTGACGCCACTCATACACGCAGCAAGTAACGCGCTTGCGCCGCCGTGCAAGCGAACCGGATGAACATTCGATAAACTTCGCGCCCCGGCGATGCGCGAAATCAGCGAAACGAACGCATTGTGAACAAGACGTTGACCGTCATCGGCATCACGCTGCATCTGGGATTCCAGGGCTATGCAATGGCGGCGCCCGTCGTTCTGCCGGCGCCGTCGGACCTGCGCAAGGAAGCGAAACTGGTTCAGCAAAAAAACAAGCCGCTGATCGTGCTTTTTTCGCTGCCGGACTGCAGTTATTGCAAAGAGGTGCGCGAAAACTATCTTGCACCGCTCGTCAGGGATGTGCCGGCAGGCGATCGGGCGCTGATCCGCGAAGTGAGTATCGTCAGCGCTTCACCGTTGAAAGGATTCAACGGCGAAGCGCTGACCCAGGCGCAACTGGCGGCGCGCTACAAGGTGAAAGTGGCGCCGACTGTCGTCATGCTGGACAACGCCGGCATGCCGTTGGCCGCGCCTCTGGTCGGGGCAGGGATGGCGGGCTTTTACGGCGCCTATCTCGATAATGCGCTGGCGGAGTCGCGACGTGCGCTGGCGCTCCGCCCTGCGCAAGACCCTGCCGGCGACCAGCAATAACATCAGGCAGACACGGGTCTGCGGCGCGCGCAATCCCCTGCTCTTGCCGCCAAGCCCGGCTTCGTGCGGATTCAGCGCGGCCCCATGATTTTATTCAGCATATCCGCCGATGGCGCACCTTGCGTGTTTTGCAGAATGCCGTCGCCGTCCTTGTAGAGGATGGTCGGCGTGGCGGCAAATCCCAGTTGCTGCATCAGCGTCTGGTTGGCGTCGAGTTGAGTGCGAATTTTTGGCGGAATCTGATCCAATGGCTTGACGCCCCCGTTCGCATGTTGCTGTTCATGCCGGGTCAGCGCGGCCTGCGGATCCTGTGCGGAAAGCAGCGCGGCCGCCTTGCCCGGGCTGGTCGGCCCGAGAATCGCCACCATCACATGTCTCAACTGAACCTTGCCGGCCTTGACCCATGGTCGCGCCTCGTTCCAGAACTTGTTGCAGTACGGGCAGTTGGGATCGGTAAATGTGTAGATGACGCGCGGCGCATTCCTGGCACCATCGGCAATCCAGGTACTCCCTTCAAGCTGCTTCCAGATTTTTTCGGTCATGGGCTTGCTGACCAGTCTGTTCAATGGTTCCTGGCTAAGGTTTACGCCTTTTCCGTCGATCATCGAGCCGACGATCGCCTGCTTGCCGTCGGCGGTCAGATAGATGGCCAGCGGCTGTTGCTCGATCATGCCGGCATAGCCGGTCAGTCCGCCAGGCGCTGCAAACGTCCCGACTACCTCGATGCCCTTGGCTTCGAGCGCCTTGATCGGTGCCGGCCAATCCTTGGCCTGTGCATTCAGGGTCATGGCGAGCAGGCTGAACAGAACGGAAAATGGAACAAACGATTTTTTAAGCATGCGAAATTTACTCCTTGGTCAATGAAGCTGTGCGCGTGCGCAATTGGTTTAATTTACTGGCCAGCGAAGCAGCCGACAGTTCGCCCAGATGGGTATCGACCAGCCGTCCGCCGGCATCGTAGAACAGCGTGGTCGGCAGCGCCGTCGAGCCGACTACGCGGCCAAGCTCGGCGCTGGAGTCGAGCAGCACGTTGGCGAGACGCAGTGCGCCGCCGCTCAGGTAGCGCTGCGCCGTGGCGGCGTCTTCGCCCTGATTGGCGAAAGCGAACGTCACCGCTGTTTCTCGCTGCTGTGCCGCGGCAAGCACCGGCATTTCGCGACGGCATGGCGGGCACCAGCTGGCCCACAGATTGACCACCATGGGCTTGCCCGCCGCCACTGCAGCGAGATTGGTCGATTCGCCGGCCAGCGTCTTGAATGCCACTGTCGGCAAGGTCGGCTTTTCCGCCGTGTCGAGCGTACCCGCCATGCCCGACATTGCGGTCCAGGCAAGCGCCCCGGCCGTCAGCCCCAGCATCAGCGGCTTGCGCAGGGCCGCGCGTTGCCGGCCGCGCCAGATAGCCATCAATAACGCCGCCGCCAGCCCGGCCCACAGGGTGAAGCCGCCATCGCGGATGTCGAGAACGGACCATGGCGCTTGACGGTATTGTTCAAACCAGATCGCAACGAAGGCAATGCGCCCTGCCACCATCCCCGCCAACACCATGTCGATCAGGACATTGCCGATGCCCGTTTGCCGATGCCGTCCGGCCAGATGGCCGACGCCGGCCGCAACCAGCAACGACGCCAGCAGCAGCAAATGGCTGACTTGCACGGCAAGGGGCCCCAGATTTACGCTCAGCATGTTCAATCTCCTTGTCTGGCACGCGCGACGCGGACGAGAAATTCGTCGGCGCCGAGTTCGCCGACGATGCGCTCGGCGCGGCGCTCCTTGCCGTCGGGGCCGATCAGCAGCATGGTGGGCGGTCCGAGAACCCGGTGGGTGCGCATCAGCGTCCGGTCATCCGCATTGTTTGCGGTGACGTCCGGGCGCAGCAATTGCATGTCGGCCAGTGCCTGTTGCACGCGCGGGTCGGCGAATACCACGCGCTCGATCACGGCGCAGGACACGCACCAGTCGGCGTAGAAATCCACCAGCGTCCATTGGCCGCGTTGTCCGGCCTCGGCGATCCGCGCCGCGAGCGCCGGTTGGGACTTGACCGGTTCGAAGCGGGTCATGAAATCCTTCCCGGCAGCAGGCTGCGCGCTCGCCGTCCCTTTCGCCGCGAACGCCAGCGGCTGCAGCGGATCGTGGGCGCCGCCGGCCGCACCGATCACCATCGCACTGCCCCACAGGCCGAGCAGCAGCGCCGCAAAGCGTGACGACCAGCGGCCGCGATCGATACCGAGCTTCCGAACCAGCGCCAGCAGGCTGAATGCGATGGCCAGCAGCCATGCTCCCCATAATCCCAGCGTCAGCGACGCCGGCAACATCCTCGCCACGAACACAATGGCGGTGCCGAGCAAGACAAACCCGAACAGCGCCTTGACCCGGTTCATCCAGTCGCCGGGGCGCGGCAGCAGCCGTGCGCCGAGCGTTCCGACCAGCAGCAGCGGCACGCCCATGCCGAGCCCCATGGCAAAAAGCATCATCGCGCCGGTCAGTACATTGCCGGTGTTGCCGATATAAAGCAGCGCACCGGCCAATGGCGCGGTCATGCAAGGGCCGACCAGCAGCGCCGACAGCACGCCCATCGCGGCGGCGCCTGCCAGCGTGCCGCCGCGATGGCCCTGGCTGGCGTGATCCAGGCGGTTGCGCAGCGCGGCAGGCAGTTGCAGTTCATAAAATCCGAACATCGACAGCGCCAGCACGACAAATATCAAACCGAAAATGCCGAGCATCCACGGGTTCTGCAACACCGCCTGCAGATTGGCGCCGGCCAGCGCCGCGGCCGCGCCGACACCGGCATAGGTCAGCGCCATCGGCAGCACGAAAGCCAGCGATAGAACAAAACCGCGCTTGGGGCCTGCCCCGCTGCCCGCGATCAGGCTGGACAGAATCGGCACCATCGGCAGTACGCAGGGCGTGAACGTCATCAGCAGGCCCAGACCGAAGAACACCATCAGCATCCAGCCCGGATTGATGCGCGACAGGCGATCGGCCAGATCCTGATCTTCGCCGAGCGTGCCCATGCCTGCCCGGCCCGTGCCGGCGGCCGGTGCCGCGGCAAGATCGGCCAAATTCACGTGCCTGGTTTGCGGCGGATAGCAAATGCCTGCATCGGCGCAGCCCTGCCAGCCGATGGTCAGCGCCTGCGCACCGGGGGCGTTGACCAGCGCATCCACATGATCGTGATAGACCTCGCTTTCGCCGAAAGTCTCATCGGTCTTGAGCGTGCCTGCAGGCCACGCTACCGGCTGCACGCTGCCGGCTGGATCGCCTTCGACCTTCATCTGCTTGCGATAGAGGTAGTAGCCCTTGCTGATTTCCCAGTTCAGGCGCACCTGACCGTCATCCTGCTTGACGACGTTCAGGCGAAACGCCTGTTCCGGCGGCAGAAAATCCTGCCCGGCATGGGCCGGCAGCGCCGACAAGATTGCCCACATCACGATCGGCCATAACAAACGCAGCATAAACGCCTCTGAATCAAAAGGAACACGCATCATTGCGCGGCCGGATTAAGGCTGTGTTAACGGTGGGATAATCCAGGGCGGGCACACTACTCGGCACGGAGGATAGACTATGCGCGTGTTGCTGGTTGAAGATGATGAACTGATCGCCCACGGCATCCTGGCCGGCTTGCGGGCGCACGGTTTGACGGTAGATGGGGCAACCACCGCGGCGCAGGCCGAGGCCGCGCTGTCGGCCGTGCATTGCGACGTGGTGATACTTGATCTTGGACTGCCCGACGAGGATGGCATGCGCCTGCTGCAGCGATTGCGCGCCGGCGGCATGGCGTTACCCGTGCTGGTGCTGACCGCGCGCGATGCGGTGGAAGATCGGGTTGCCGGGCTGCGGGCCGGTGCCGACGACTACCTGCTGAAACCGTTCGATCTCAGCGAACTGGTTGCCCGTCTGCAAGCCTTGCTGCGCCGCGCCGCCGGACGCAGCGTAAATGTGATCGAGCACGGCCCTTTGCGCGTTGACCCGGCAAGCGGCGAAGTTTTCCTGCACGGACGGGCCGTCGTTTTATCGCGGCGCGAATTGGCTCTGCTGGCTGCCCTGCTGCATGCGCGCGGACGCATCCTGAGCCCCGACCAGCTTAAAGACAGCCTGTACGATTTCAGCGAAGAGATCGAAAGCAATGCCCTGAATGTGCACATCCATCATCTGCGGCGCAAGCTGGGGGTCGATATCATCGAAACGGTACGCGGCGTGGGCTACCGGTTCAGCATGGTGAACCCATGACGCTTCGGCTGCGATTGCTGCTGATGATCGGCGTATCGATGATACTGCTATGGGGCGGCGTAGCGGTCTGGATGCTGCACGATCTGGGCAATGAAATGCAGCGCACGCTGGATCAGCGTCTCGCCATGTCGGCAAACATGGTGGCTGGACTGATGTCGCAGAATCCCGCCGCGTGGGATGGCCGCACAGGAAAAGCGGGCGCATCGACATTGAGCATGCCGGGGATGGCGAAAGGTCTGGCATGTCACGTGTCGCTGCGCGGCGAGGTGATCGCGCGCACGCCGGGCGCGGCCCCCGAGCCCATGGCGACGGCGGCCCTCGGCTTTTCCAACCGCGAAATCAACGGCGAACACTGGCGCAGCTACACGCTGGACGCGCACGGCTTGCGCGTCACCACGGCCGATCGTCTGACCGAACGGGGCGCGCTGCTGCGCAATGTGACGGCGGCGGCCGTCGTGCCCTTTGTGGTTGCGCTGATCGGCAGCCTGCTGGTGCTGTGGTTCGGCGTGGGCAGCGGCTTGCTGCCGCTGGAACGCCTGCGGCAGGTACTGGCCAGCCGGACGCCGGATGCATTGACCCCGATTCCGAACGCCCCCATGTCGCGCGACCTGCTGCCGCTGGTCAATACGCTGAACCATTTGCTGGAGCGAATGAACGTGACCATCAGCCGCGAACGCCGCTTTACCAGCGATGCCGCCCATGAATTGCGCACGCCGCTCACCGCGATCAAGACCCATCTTCAGGTCGCGCGCATTACCCAAGGCAAGGATACCGAAGCGGCCATGGATTACGCCGAAGAGGGCGTGGCGCGGCTCCAGCACACGCTTTCGCAACTGCTGACGCTGACGCAAGTGGAAGGCGCCTTTTCCTGGGAGGACGGGCGCAGCGCCGATGCCGACGAAGTGGCCCGCCTGGCGATGCGCGATGCGGCTCCCGAAGCATCCGATCGCATCGTGCTCGACAGCGACGGCAGTTGCGCCGAACTGGCGCTGCCCCAGGCGCTGGCAGTGACCGCGCTGCGCAACCTGCTGGATAACGCGTTGCGTCACTCCCCTGCGGGAAACAGCGTCAGGCTAACGTTGCGGCGTTCGCCGGACGCGATCAGTTTCAGCGTGTGCGATCGCGGGCCGGGACTCGGCGATGACGAACTGATTCTGGCGACCCAACGTTTCTGGCGGCGCGGATCGGGTCGCGGCAGCGGACTCGGGTTATCGATCGTAGCCGCCATTGCCGAGCGCTTCGGCGGATCGCTGGAACTGCTGCAGCGCGCCGGAGGCGGACTAGAGGCAAAATTGACGCTGCCGGCGCAATCACGCTAACGATTTAACGATCATGCCGATCGCAACGACCGCCGATGTGATTGCAAATCCTTTTTGCAGCTGCGGCCCCGCCAGCCGGGCTGAAATCAGCCGTCCGCCCATCATTCCTGCAATTGCACCGGCGGAAAAAGGCAGCGCCACCGTCCAGTTCAGGTGACCGGCAATCGCACTCGACGCTACGCCGGTTACCGACACGAGCGCGATCACCGCCAACGAAGTCGCGACGACCGATTGCATCGCCAGGTCGGTATAGCGTTGCAACGCCGGAACCATCACGAAGCCGCCGCCTACACCCAACAGCCCGGACAATAGTCCGGTAACGGTGCCGGTCAGTGCCAATGCACGTGCGCAGCGGGTGGTCCAGATGAACCGGCCGCTATCGGCATCCCGGATGCATGGCGGCGGTCGGCCATCTGCATACTCATTACCAATCGGCTGACCGTTGGCTTGACGAAAAGTCCGATAGGCAACGAACAGCAGAACCAGCGCAAAAAGAATGCTGAGCCAGCGATTATCGGTCTTGTTGGCCAGCCAGATACCGAATGGCGACAAGACCATGCCCGCCCCTGCGATCAGCAGCGCGGCCTTGTAACGCACATTGCCTGCCCTTAATCCAAGAACCGCGCCGAGCGCGGCGGCAGCCCCCACCGCCAGCAGCCCGATGGGCCCGGCTTCCGCAACGCTCAGCCCGACGCCGAACACAAGCAGCGGAACAGCCAGTATTCCGCCGCCGGCGCCGGTCAAGGCGAGGATGACGCCAACGATCAAGCCCAGTCCCGCGCTGATCACCACGGTGCTCGCCTCGACGAGTTGCGCGGTCCGTTACGACCCGGTTCGAGCAACTGCATGTACGAAGATAAAAACATTTTCATGCAACTTGTTTCGCGGCGGACTGGGAAAGCCGCTCGCGGATTTCAAACATTGCCATGCCCGCCAGCATGGCTGCCGTAAAAATCAGCGGCTTACTGCCGCCCGTCACAACAGATGCCAACGCAGGGCCGGGGCAATACCCCGCCAGGCCCCAGCCGGCGCCGAATGCGAGTCCGCCAAGAATCAGTCGCCGGTCAATATGCCGGGCTGCCGGCAGCCGCATCGGAGCGCCCAGAATGGCTTGCGCACGTGTCGCCGCAAAGCGGAATGCAAACACGCCGACCAGGATCGCGCCGCCCATCACGAAGGCCAGCGACGGGTTCCACTTGCCGGCGATATCGAGAAAGCCGATCACCTTGGACGGATCGGTCATGCCTGAAACAATCAGGCCGAGTCCGAACACGAGGCCTGCCAATAACGCTGTAACAATCTGCATGGTTTTCTCCTTAGCCGATCAGATGGCGAATAATGAATACGGTCGCGAAACCGGCCAGCATGAACGCCGCGGTGGCAACCAGCGAACGCGGCGAAAGCCGCGACAGGCCGCAGACGCCATGCCCGCTGGTACAGCCTGAACCATAACGGGTACCGATACCCACCAGCAGGCCGGCCGCGACGAGCGACGCCGTATCGGCATCGATCCGCACCGAAGGAAGCGGTGCGACCAGCCCATATGCCAGCGGCGCAGCCAGCAAGCCCGCAATGAACGCGATGCGCCAGCCGATATCGCCCGAGACAGGCCGCAACAATCCGCCCAGAATGCCGCTGATGCCGGCAATTCTGCCGTTCAACAGCACGAACATGGCGCTGGCGATGCCAATCAGCAGTCCCCCCGCCAACGACTGCCACGGCGTGAAATTTGTCCAGTCAATCATTCTTTTCCCCACTCTCCGATAAACAAAACTGTTGATAAAGCACTTGCATCACGGCCAATGCTTCCTTGCTTGCGATACTGTAAAAAATCTGCTTGCCATCGCGCCGGGTATTCACCAACCGCTCTTCCCGCAATACACCGAGCTGCTGCGACAGCGTCGGCTGCTGGATACCGCTTAGCAATTCCAGTTCGCCGACACTGTGTTCGCTCTGGCTTAGCTGGCACAGCAACAGCAGCCGGTCCGGATTGGCCAGCGCTTTCAGCAAGCCGCTGGCCTGCGATGCGGCAAGCCGCATTGTTTCGATATCAATTTTTTCGGTAGTAATAGTCATCGGTAATATTTATTTCTCGTCCAAACCAAAAGGAAAATCCCGCATGCTCAATACCGAATTATAATCTATAATTATATATATTATCTTTCGATGAATCAATGAGGAGGTCTGCATGATATTCCGCCAGTTGTTTGAACCTTTGTCGAGTACGTATACCTATTTGCTGGGATGCGAGAAAACCGGGCAGGCGATTCTGATCGATCCGGTCATCGTCTCGATCGACCGCGACCTGTCCGAGATCAACCGGCTCGGACTGACGCTTGCCTATACCGTCGATACGCACATCCACGCGGATCACATTACGGCAGCGCTCGAGTTGAAAAAGAAAGTGGGCAGCAAGATAGCGGCGCCGGCTATCGACCGCCTGCCTTGCACGGACGTCGGAATCGAAGAAGGAACGCCGTTCAACGCAGGCGGCATTCAGTTGCGGCCGCTGCATACGCCCGGCCATACCGACGGGCATTTTGCGTACCTGTTCGGCGACCGGGTCTTCACCGGCGATGCGCTGCTGATCGAAGGCTGCGGCCGCACCGACTTTCAGAATGGCGACGCCGATGCATTGTACAAAAGCGTCAACGAAAAACTGTTTTCATTACCGGACGATACGCTGGTCTATCCGGCGCACGACTACCAGGACCGCCGCGTGTCGTCGATTGCGCAGGAAAAAAAGCGCAATCCGCGGCTCAGCCAGGAGCGCACGCTGCAGCAGTTCAGGGAAATCATGGCCAACCTCAATCTGCCGTATCCGAAGTTCATCGATTTTGCGGTGCCGGGCAACAAGCAGTGCGGCGTCTGTCCGGATCATCTGCCTGAAAATCTTGAGAAATACTGCGGTCAAATGACCGACAGCCCGCAGGGTTAGCCTGCATTCACCGGAGAGCACCGACATGGGCAATTTCAGAAAACTTGACGACGATATTTTTATCGGTCCGCAGCCGACCGTGCAGGATTTGCAAGAAGCAAAGCAGCAGGGAATCAAGACGGTCATTGATTTACGGATGCCGACAGAGACGACGGCATCGAACGAGCTGCTGACTAAAAACGCCGGATTGGGTTATGCCGGCATTCCGGTAAACAAAGCCGATCTTTCCGCAAAACAGGTTGGCCAATTGGACGCGGCAATGAAAGGCAACGAAGGCCCGTTCCTGATTCACTGCGCAACCGGTGCGCGTGCGGCGCTGCTGCTTTCATTGAATCAGGCGAACCAGCATCACTGGACCGCCGAGCAAACTTTCGATGCAGCGAAAAAAATGGGATACGACTTGAAAACGTCCCCTGAATTTTCCGCGTTCGTGAAGCAAACACTTGCTTGACCTTGGGAGGATATCATGGCCAATGAATCGTCTGCGTTGAAGATTGTCGTGATTATTTTTGCTGTTATCGGGCTGATCGCAGTGATCAGCCTGATAGGAATGTGGGCCATGCACGGCAGCATGACGAACATGATGAGCGCTGGAGAAACAGGCCGGAAAATGAGCGCATTGTGCAACAGCATGATGGCGGCGCCTCGTTCCTGATTCGCGGAAGAATTTTGAATTTGATACAGGTTCGCCTTTACATTCGTTGATTTTTGGCGAACGCGTATGACGGGCCCGGCCCGCGTAAAAAACATACCGCAGCGTTGCATACAAAAGCATCGGTCCCTGCCGCCGCCCATCGCAAACCGCGGCGCTCGACCTGACTTGTTTTGCGGAATTCCCGCCCATGCCGGGAATTGCCGTCTTATCGGTATTGCCCCATGAATCGCTGCTGCTTGCAGCAGCAAGAATAGACATTCGTTCAATTTGCCAACATAATTAAACAAGCGTGTCCGATATTTTCATGCGTTCCATATTCCGTCATCAACAGACGGGCAACCATATCTTCAGCGGCCCGGAAAGAAAATCCAGGAATGGGAATCATAAAAAAGACGTCCCAGGCTTTTCAGCAGCCAGACGACCGTCTGCAAAGCCTGCTAGAACTTTTGTCCGACTGGTACTGGGAACAAGACGAGCGCTACTGCTTCACGCTGCTGACCGGCCAAGGGCTGAAAACCTCAGGCATCGATCCCCGGCCGTTCCTGGGCACGACGCGCTGGGATCATGGAAGAATTCCACCGGGCGCCAACGATAACTGGCACAGTCACAAGGCTGCCCTGAAAGCCCGGCAGCCTTTTACCGATTTCATCTACAAGATTGTCACGCAAAACAACGAGCTGCGTTATATGAGCGCCAGCGGCGCTCCCGTTTTTGACGGGACCGGGAAATTCCGCGGCTACCATGGGATCGGCAAGGATGTCACGCGGCAGGTTCAACTGGAAATGCGCCGCTCGATCGAGCATGCGGTTACGCGCATACTGGCGACCTCAGGCAACTGTCTTGATGCCATTCCAAAAATCATCGAAGTCATCTGCAAAATCCTCGGCTGGGCCTGCGGCGCCCGCTGGACGCTCGATGCACCGGGCAACATGATGCATTGCGCTGAAACATGGAGCATCGCAACGCCTGCGATAGAAGCATTCGCCCAATACGGAAAGCAATCGCTGCGGCTGGAAAAAAATCCGCTCGGCCTGGTCCGGGCCGCCTGGGCCAAAGGCGAGCCGGTATGGGTGCCGGACGTGGCAAAGGACACAACGTTTCTGCGTGCAGCCGAAGCTGCGAAGGCGGGATTGCACAGCGCCTTCGCTTTCCCGATCAAGAATGGCGCGCAGGTAATCGGTGTCATGGAACTTTTCAGCAGTGAAATTCATCGGCCCGATGCCGATCTGCTCGATTGCGTCACCTACGTTGGCGACCAGATCAGCCAGTTCAGCCAGCTCATGCAGGCGCGCGAAAAACTGCTCCAGAGCGAGGAGCGCTTTCGCAGCCTCACCGAGCTGTCGTCCGACTACCTGTGGGAACAGGACGAAAAATTCCGCATGACTTTCGTAGACGGCGCATTCGAAGAAAAGACAGGTTTGAGCGCCGCTGCGTATGTTGGAAAAACGCGATGGGATTTGCCGGCGCTGAATCTCGCCGAAGAGGATTGGGCGTATCACAAGCAGCAACTGGAACGGCACGAGCCGTTCCACGATTTCGAAATGCAACTGCCGGATTTTCAGGGACGCGCTTGCTGGGTGTCGATCAGCGGACGGCCGATATTCGACGCGGAGGGAAATTTTCAGGGATATCGCGGCGTCGGCAAGGACATCGCGGCGCGCAAACTCAACGAGGAACGCATCAGGTATCTCGCCACGCACGATGGCCTGACGTCGCTGCCGAACCGGTTCCTGTTCAATGAAATATTGACCAACGCGATTCAAGCGGCACGCCGCTACAACCGAAAATTCGCCTTGATGTTCATCGATCTGGATCGCTTCAAGCTGATCAACGACACGCTCGGCCATGATGCCGGCGACACGATGCTGATGGAAATGAGCATCCGGCTTGCCCAGTGCCTGCGTGCCAGCGATGTCGTCGCCCGCCTCGGCGGCGACGAATTCGTCATGCTGATCCATCACGTTGAGGAAGAAAATTATGTCGCGAAGGTCGCAGCCAAAATACTTTCGGCCATCACCAGGCCGATCATGCTGCGGGAACAGGAATGCCGCATGACGGCAAGCATCGGCATTTGCCTGTATCCGGCCAATGCACAGGACGAACAGTCGCTGATGAATAATGCCGATGTCGCGATGTACCGGGCCAAGGCAGAAGGCAGGGACAACTTCCAGTTTTATTCGGAAGACCTGAAATCGCAATCGCAGGAGCGGCTGGCGCTGGAAACCAGCCTGCGGCGTGCGGTCGAACGCGACCAGTTCTTCCTGCATTATCAGCCCAAGCTCGATCTCGGCACGAACAACATTACCGGCGTTGAAGCACTGCTGCGCTGGCAGCATCCCGATCTCGGCGTGATATCGCCGCTGCGGTTCATCCCGCTCGCCGAAGAAACGGGTTTGATCGTACCGATCGGCAAATGGGTATTGCATACCGCCTGCGCACAGAACGTGGCATGGCAACGCGGCGGTTTTCCGCCGCTCTGCATGTCGGTCAATCTTTCGGCGCGCCAGTTCGCTGACGAATTCCTGCTGGATGACATCGCGGCGGCGCTGCGGGAATCCGGCATGGCGCCGGCATTGCTGGAACTCGAGCTTACCGAGAGCATGATGATTCAGAATCCGGAACGGGCAGCCAGACTGCTGATTGCGATCAAGGCCATGGGCGTTCGGCTAGCCATCGACGATTTCGGCACCGGTTATTCATCGCTGGCGCAGCTTAAAAATTTTCCGATCGATACGCTCAAGGTGGACCGCTCGTTCATTCGCGACATCCCGCATGATGCCGAAGACGAGGCGATGACAAGGGCGATCATTTCGATGGGTAAAACGCTCGGCCTGACGGTAGTCGCCGAAGGGGTGGAAACGCAGGAGCAGGAAACGTTCCTGCGCGATCACGGATGCGATGAAATCCAGGGATTTTATTTCAGCAGACCGCTCGCACCCGACAGGTTTGCCGAGCTATGGCGGCG
The DNA here is from genome assembly GCA_027310305.1 of Herminiimonas sp. Lineage (GTDB taxonomy): Bacteria > Pseudomonadota > Gammaproteobacteria > Burkholderiales > Burkholderiaceae_D > DAIDBD01. Next base: position 21,981 of record DAIDBD010000030.1, on the reverse strand, counting down.
TCATGCTGAAGTAAAACGGGACTTGCGCACAACAAGCGCGGAATTGTAATTATCCGGCGCCGGGTCAAAACGGATTTTTGTGCAGCAATCGTTCAATCCCGCATTGCGGCCTGAATGATTGCGAAAACATCACGCTCGCCATTACGCAAAGAACAACTCTGCGCCGGCTCTCGTCGTTTGTTATAAAAAATACTGCATGCGCGCAGGCATTGGACGTCGCGTTGCAAACTGCAACAACGCTTGAAATTATCGTCATCTCCAAGGTTATAATAGCCGCGAAGCACAGAGCGAGTGTCGTGTAAAGATAGTCAATGCAGCATAGAGATCGGACATAGAATTTTCGACATGCCGGGCCGCTTTCCATGCGGCCCGTTTCGTTTGCCGGGATCCATTTACCACGTTAGTTTTTATGCCAAAAGCAAAACCCCGCAAGCCGATAGAAATCAAGATTTCAACCGTTGTCGCCGTTTCCGCCATGCTGCGCGAATCGGACCTTGCTCTGCTGGACGCCGCGATGCGCGAGATGACCTGCGGCGAATCCGATTATTTTGACAATGAGTTCGCGATCCTCGACGTCGCCCATTTCGCTCAGGCGGATGCCGCGATCGATTGGGCGGCATTGATCCATCTGTTCAAGTCCTACCGCCTCAACCCGGTTGCGGTGCGCAATGCGGCGCCGCGGATGGAAGCGGCAATTTTGGCGCATGGCCTCAGCCTGGACGCCGCTGCCAAACAGCGCCAGGCGGCGCATCAGGATGAACCCGCTGCCACACCCGAACCCGTGGCGGCGATCGCCGCGGCACCGTTGGCCGCACCCGGCGCAATGATCATCGACACGCCGGTACGCGCCGGCCAGCGGATTTATGCGCAAGGCTGCGATCTGGTCGTGACCGCCGCCGTCAACAACGGCGCCGAAGTGATCGCCGACGGTAGCATCCATGTTTACGCGCCGCTGCGCGGCCGCGCATTGGCGGGTGCCAGCGGCAATGCGCAGTCCCGGATTTTTGCGATGAGCATGGAAGCGGAACTGGTGTCGATCGCCGGCATGTACCGCACGTTCGACAATGGATTGCCGAAAGAGCTGGCGCGGTACCCGGCGCAGGTCCGGCTGATCGGCGACCGGATCGATCTGCTCGCGATGAAATTTTAGAATCTTGGAATCTTTTAAAGGGAGTCTGTTTTGGCAAAAATCATTGTTGTAACGTCCGGCAAGGGCGGCGTGGGGAAGACCACTTCCAGCGCCAGCTTCGCCTCCGGCCTGGCGCTGCGCGGGCACAAGACGGCCGTTCTGGATTTCGACGTCGGCCTGCGCAATCTCGATCTGATCATGGGTTGCGAGCGGCGCGTGGTGTACGACCTGATCAACGTCATCAACAAGGAAGCGACGCTCAACCAGGCGCTGATCAAGGACAAGCATTGCGACAACCTGTTCGTGCTGCCGGCGTCGCAGACGCGCGACAAGGATGCGCTCTCAGAAGAAGGCGTCGAGCGCGTGCTGACCGATCTGGCTGCAATGGGTTTTGAATACATCATCTGCGACTCGCCTGCCGGCATCGAGCGCGGCGCCGTGATGGCGCTGACGTTTGCCGATGAGGCGATCATCGTGACCAATCCGGAAGTGTCGTCGGTGCGCGATTCCGACCGCATACTCGGCATCATCCAGGCCAAGTCGCGCCGCGCGCAAAACGGCGGCGAGCCGGTCAAGGAACATCTGCTGATTACCCGCTATGTGCCGAAGCGGGTCGAGGCCGGCGAGATGCTGTCGCACACCGACGTGCAGGAAATCCTGCGCATTCCGCTGATCGGCATCATCCCCGAATCGGAATCGGTTTTGCATGCATCCAACCAGGGCAATCCGGCGATTCACATCGAAGGCAGCGATGTGTCGCAGGCATATCAGGACGTCGTGTCGCGCTTCCTAGGCGAAGAAGTGCCGCTGCGCTTCACCACCTATGAAAAACCCGGCTTGTTCCAGCGAATTTTTAGAGGCAAGTGACATGGCGCTACTCTCTTTTTTATTCAACACCAAGCCGAAGACCGCGAACGCCGCGAAAGAGCGGCTGCAGATCATCATCGCGCGCGAGCGCAACGGCCGCGCAGGCCCCGACTTTCTGCCGGCGCTGCACAAGGAACTGATCGCAGTCATTTCCAAATACACCAAGGTCAATGCCGACGACATCAAGATATCGCTCGACCGCCAGGGCAATCTGGAAGTACTTGATGTGAACGTGGTGCTGCCGGATGCGGTTCCGGTCAAATAGCCGTTTTTGAATCGAAGCCGGCACGCACGCGATGCGTGCCGGCTTTGTGATGTTTCCCATCTGTCTTTTAACTTTCACCGTTATTCCACGCGCTTTCCTTGCGCTGTTTTTGCCGGCATATATTATGTATGGTTGCACTTGCCTGCCATCACACCCTATAAGCATTCCACCCGCCGATTGAACCGACTAGTTGATCCGGTTAAAGACTCGGCCATTCCTGAATTGCCAATTCCATACTAAAAAGCTGATATATAAATATGCATTTATGCAATCTTGAAAAAGTACTTGCTTTAATTCATTGTGCTTATTATTATGACTATATGCATAAAGAACTGTCTGTTTTCCAGAAAAGCCGTATGCCGCTCTATTTACAAGTGGCAAAACTGATGCGACAAAAGATCGAGAGCCAGGAATGGCGCTTTGGCGCACAAATTCCCACTCTGGATGAGTTGCTGAAGGAATACCAAGTATCGAGAATTACCTTGCGCGCGGCGCTGGCGCAACTGGAAGAGTTGGGAATGATCCGGCGCACGCGCGGTCTCGGCACATTTGTCGCGAAAGATTTATCGCAGCAGCGCTGGTTCAAGCTGCCCGGCAACTGGGACGAACTGATCGCGACCGTGGCGGGATTGAAAATCCGGCTGCTGCTGATCGAGCAAGCGGAACATCCACTGATACCGGCGTTTCAGTTCGGCACGGTCGGCCCAGCTTATCGCAGGCTACGGCGCGTGCATTACTACAATGAAATTCCGTACTGCGTGATCGAAATTTATCTGGCCAAGGATATCTTTGCACTGGACCCGGAAGCATTCAGCAGCGCACCGATATTGCCGAAACTGGCATCGCTGCCGAACGTGCAGATCAAGCAAGCAAAGCAGATCATGCGCATAACCGTTTCCGACGAATACACTGCTGGACATCTTGACATCGGCGTCGGCGATCCGATTGCCGATGTGTGCCGCACGCTGCTGGATCAGGATGAACGCATTCTTTATTACGCACATATCCAGTATCCGGCACAGATGATCCAGGTCGAAACCAATTTGCTGTAATGAACGCCCCGATCAGAATAAAAGCAGTCAGTCCGCAAACGAACGGACGCGCAGCATCACACAACATTTACGGAGACACGAATGGCAAAAAGCAGTAGTCGCAAAAACCTGTTGGGCAATGCCGGATGGGCGATTTTTCCCTTTGTCTGCCTGGTCGGATTCTGGATCACCCTGCGCGTATCCGGCCTGATCAACCCGACCTTGCTGCCCTCGCCCCTGAACGTTCTGCAGCTGTTCTGGAACACGCTGACCGAAGGCGATCTGCTGGTGAATATTGCGATGTCGGTGCAGCGCGTTGTGATCGGACTGTTGCTGGGCATGCTGGCCGCGGTGCCGGTCGGTTTTCTAATCGGCTGGTACAAGCCGGTGCGTCGCTTCGTCGATCCGCTGATCAACTTCTTTCGCGCATTGCCACCGATTGCACTCATTCCGTTGGTTATCGTCTATCTGGGCATCGGGGAAACGGCAAAGATTTTTATTCTGTTTTATGCATCGTTTTTTTCCGCCGTGATTGTCATGTATGAAGCGATGACGCAGATCAGCCCGGTCTACATTCGCGTCGCCCGCACGTTGGGGGCGACCGACGTCGAAATCTTTTTGAAAGTGATGGTGCCGCTGACCGTGCCGCACATGCTGACGGCGCTACGGGTGGCATTGGGCGTGGCATGGGCCACGCTGGTGGCGTCCGAACTGGTGGCGGCGCAGCAGGGATTGGGCGCAATGATCCAGAACGCTTCCGCATTCTTCGATCTGCCCAGAATCTATCTCGGCATCATCTGCATCGGCTTGCTGGCATTGATGATGGATATGGCGTTGCGCAAAATATCGAAGCGACTGGTGAGCTGGCAAGACAAGGTGGAGGGATAAGTCATGCAACAGCAACGCGAACGTATTCGCTTCGACAACGTGTCGATGCAATTTTCAACCGCCAACGGCCAGTTGGATGTAGTCAAGGACATGTCGTTTTCGGTCAATCAGGGCGATTTCATCTCTCTGGTCGGCCCGTCCGGCTGCGGCAAAACCACGTTGATGAACATGGCCGCGGGGTTTGTCAAACCGAGCGCCGGCATCGTGACGCTAGATGGCAATCCGATCACCGGCCCCGGTCCAGATCGGGGTGTGATGTTTCAGGAATACGGCGTTTTCCCGTGGCTGACAGTCGAACAGAACATCGCCTTCGGCCTGGAACTGAAAGCGAGCGGCACGCTGGAAAAAAATGAAAAACAGATGATTGTCGATCGCTACTTGAAATTGATGGGCCTGTACGATTTCCGGAAAGCCTTTCCAAAAACCCTGTCCGGCGGAATGCGGCAACGGCTGGCGCTGGCCCGCGTCTATGCGGTGCATCCCGAATTCCTGTTGATGGACGAACCGTTCGGCGCGCTCGATGCACAAACCCGCAGCGCCATGCATGATCTGCTGCTGCAGGTGTTGCATGCCGAAGGCAAGACGGTATTGCTGATTACCCACTCGGTCGAGGAAGCGATCTACCTGTCAACCAAGGTGCTCGTTATTTCCGCCCGGCCTTCGCGCATTCGGGAAGTGATCGACATTCCGTTTCCATACCCACGCGACCGCTCGTTGCAGGAAACGCCGGAATTCATTGCATTACGTTCGCGTATTCACGAATCGGTGATGCGCGAATACGCAGCACAGGAAGCACAGCAAAAAGCCGCAGTATAAATAGGTAGTCCTTTGAATAACAAACAGGAGATCGATATGCGCCGTCGTACTTTTCTTGAAATATCAGCAGCCGCAAGCTTGGCTGCCATGCAGCCGCACATGGCATTCGCACAGTCCAAAAAAGTTAAGGTAGGCTATCTGCATACGCTGGCGGTCGATGGCCAGCTATGGCTGGCCGACTCGATGGGGTTGTGGAAAAAAGAAGGTCTGGATATGGAATTCATCCAGTTCCAGACCGGACTGGAACTGTTTCAGGCAATGACCGGCGGCAGTATCGATGTGCTGAGCACCGGCGCGGTCATGTCCAATTTTCCGGCGCGCGGCCAGGGCAAGGTATTCCTGATCAACGATGTCGAGTTCGCTACCGCGCAACTGTGGGTGCATCCGGACATGGGCATCAACAAGATATCCGATCTGAAGGGCAAGAAGATTTCGACCACCACCGGCACTACCGCGCATGTATTTCTCGATACCGCGTTACGCGCAAACGGCATCGATCCCAAGGATGTGGATATCGTCAACCAGCGCATGCAGGATGCGGTGACCGCGTTTATTTCCAAAGCCGTGCCGGCAGTGGCATTGTGGGTGCCATTCAATATTTCGGTAAGAAATCGCGTTCCGTCGGCGAAGATGCTGGTCGATGCTTCCGCCTACTATCCGAAGGCCGCCATTGTCGGAGGTTGGGCTGCACGCAACGATTATTACGAGAAGAACCAGGACGTACTGGCAAAGATCATCCGGGTATGGACTGCCGCCAACGATTTCATGGTCAAGCAGCCCGACCAGGCGATCGAGATACTGCAGAAAAAATATTACCAGCAGGTTCCGCTGGCCGATCTGAAGGAACAACTCGCGGCGCAAAAAATGTTTTCGTCGGCGGAATGGACCAAGCTTTACGCCGGAGGCACGGTCACCAAGTGGCTGCAGCAGGTCACCGACTTTTTTGTAAGCTACGCGAAGATCCAGAACCCAGTACCGGCCTCGCAATACTTCGATCCTAAAATTTATCTCAACACGGTAAAAGGATGAACGACAAGTCGAACCGGCACGAAAAAGCGTATGACGACAAAGCGTACGACTACATTATCGTCGGCGCAGGATCCGCAGGCTGCGTGCTCGCCAACAGATTGTCTGTGGATCCGTCTGTAAAGATTTTACTGCTCGAAGCGGGCAAGCCGAACCGGAATTTCTGGCTGCATCTTCCGGTCGGCTACTTCAAGACGATCTACGATCAGCGTTTTTCACGGCTGTTCGAGACCGAGCCGTGCGAAGGCGCGGGCGGCCGCGGCATTATCTGGCCGCGCGGTCGTGTGCTCGGCGGGTCGAGTTCGATCAATGGCCTGCTTTATATTCGGGGGCAGCACCAGGATTACGACAACTGGGCGAAGCAAGGTGCGCATGGCTGGGACTATCGTTCGGTGCTGCCATTCTTCAAGCGTTCCGAACACTATCGGAATGGCGCGAACGAATATCACGGCGCCGATGGCGAACTGGGCGTTTCGGAACTGCGCAACGATCACTCCTATTGCCGTGCCTGGCTCGATGCGGGGCAGCAGTACGGATTGCCATTCAATCCAGACTTCAATGGCGCCACCGATTATGGCGTCGGGTCCTATCAACTCACCATCAAGAACGGCTGGCGTTCGAGTTCAGCGGTCGCCTTTCTCCGTCCTGTACAAAAGCGAACCAATCTTACCGTCATCACGGAAGCGCACATTACGCGCGTGCTGTTCGAAAGCGCTACCGCGACCGGCGTCGAATGGTTGCAGGACAATGCGATCCGGAGCGCCCGCGCAGAATGCGAAGTGATTCTTTCGGCAGGCGCGATCCAGTCGCCGCAGATTTTGCAGCTTTCCGGCATCGGTCCTGTCGATCTGCTCAACCGGCACGGCATCCAGACACTGGTCGATGCGCCGGAAGTCGGGGAAAACCTGAAAGATCATTATCAGGCGCGCACGATTGTGCGGCTGAAGAAAAAAATGTCGCTCAATAACGATGTGCGCAACCCGATCAGCCTGGCATCGATGGGACTGCAATGGCTGTTCAACAATTCGGGGCCGCTTACCGTCGGCGCCGGCCAGGTCGGCGGCTTCGCCCAGACCGAATACGCGCAGGATGGCCGCGCCGACATGCAATTCAATGTGATGCCGCTATCGGTGGACAAGCCGGGCGAGCCGCTGCACACCTATTCCGGATTCACCGCGTCGGCGTGCCAATGCCGCCCGGTGTCGCGCGGACGGCTGCAGATTCGCTCGACCGATCCGCTTGCGCCGCCGCGCATTGAAACAAATTATCTGTCTGAAGAGCTTGACCGGAACGTGCTGGGCGCGGGCATCGAGATACTCCGCGATATCTACCGGCAGCCGGCATTCAGAAACCTGATCGATGTCGAGATGCTGCCCGGCGCGAAATACCGAACCCGCAACGATTTGATCGGGTTCGCACGCAAGGCGGGTGGAACGGTATTCCATCCGGTCGGCACCTGCCGCATGGGCAGCGACGATCGCGCCGTGGTCGATCCCGCCTTGTGCGTGCGCGGCGTTGAACGGTTGCGGGTGATCGATGCATCCGTGATGCCTGAAATGGTTTCCGCCAATACCAATGCCGCGTCGATCATGATCGGCGAAAAAGGAGCTGATCTGATCATCAGCGGCTCTCGTTGAATCGAGTGCGCTTGCATACAAAATAAAGTAAAGGAATCGACGATGTACGAATATGGCAATTTGATTAGCGGCCGGTGGGTTTCCGGCAAGGGCGAATCGTTCTCGACCTGCAACCCGGCCCGGCCTGCCGAAATCGTGGGTCGTTATACCGCAGCTTCCGACATGGAGATCGACAATGCGGTCAAGGCGGCCGATGCAGCCCAAAAGAAGTGGCGCAATCTGTCGCCGGTCGAGCGCGGCATGGTTGTCGCCAAATTTGTCGCGGCACTGGAAGCGGAGACCGACGACATAGCGCGCGCGATCACCATGGAGCAAGGCAAGCCGCTCGCCGAGTCGCGCGGCGAGGTCGCAAAATCCTGCGCCGAAGCGCGCTTCATGATCAGCGAAGCAACCCGCAGCCACGGCGAAGTCATGCCATCGGCGCGCCCAGGGTTCAGCAACATGGTCGTGCGGCGGCCGCGCGGCATCATCGCCGCGCTGACCCCATGGAATTTCCCGGTCATGACGCCGATGCGCAAGATCGCGCCGGCGCTGGTATTCGGCAATGCCGTTATCCTGAAGCCATCGGAATTCACGCCGGCCGCCGCTTGCCTTCTCGCCGATGCGGCGCGCAGCATACTGCCCGACGGTTTGTTTCAGCTTGTGCTGGGCATGGCCGATGTCGGACAGGCGCTGGTCACGCATCCCGCTGTCGCCGGCGTCGCATTTACCGGCTCGGTCGCGGTCGGCAGAAAAATCTACGCCACCGCCGCGCAAAACCTGACCGAGGTGGCATTGGAACTGGGTGGCAAGAATGCCGCCATCGTGCACGACACGGAAGATATCGATGCCTGCCTGACCCATATCATCGGCGCGGCGTATCCCTGCGCTGGCCAGCGCTGCACCGGCATCAGCCGGGTCCTCGTACACAAGCCGCTGGAGTCGCAAGTGCTCGACGGCCTGGTTGCCAAAAGCAGGCAGGTCGTGCTCGGCGATGGCATGACGGACGGCGTCGGCATGGGGCCATTGACCAATGCGGCGCAAATGAAAAAAGTCGATGCGATGGTTTGCGCCGGCGTTGCCGAAGGCGCGAAGGTCTTGACCGGCGGCATGCCGGCCAAGGTGAGCGGCGCGGAAACCGGCTACTTCTATCAACCGACCATCCTGGGCGGCGTGACACCGGCGATGTCGGTCGCAACCAAGGAAATCTTCGGCCCGGTCATTTCCGTGCTGGCCTACGACAGCCTCGACGAAGCGATGGAAATTTTGAATGGCGTCGAGTTCGGGCTGACATCCTCCCTTTTCTCCAACGACCATGCGGTAATTCAGCGCTTTCTCGCGGAAAGCGAAAACGGCATGCTGCACGTGAATCACGGCACCATTCCGGAAAGCCACATGCCGTTCGGCGGCATCAAAAATTCGGGCGTCGGCGCCTATTCGGTCGGTCCGAGCGCGGCCAATTTCTTTACGACTGAACACGCGGTTTATGTAAAGGCACAATAAAAAATGATCGCGCTTCCCGCTCTTTCTCCCATCCGGCTGGCCAAGGTAAAGGCATTGGTATTCCGCGCGCCCGTTGCGGAGCCGGTGCAGACTTCATTCGGCACCATGCATGACCGTCCATCGGTGCTGGTGCGCATCGAAGATCATGACGGCGCTATCGGCTGGGGCGAAATATGGTGCAATTTTCCCGGCGTCGGCGCGGAGCACCGGGCGCGCGTTCTAGAAGCCTGCGTCGCGCCTATTCTGCTCGAACAGGCATGGAATCATCCGACTCTGGCCTTTCAGGAACTGACCCGGCGCTTGCACATTCTGGCGCTCCAGAGCGGCGAACCGGGGACGATCGCGCAGGTAATCGCCGGCGCCGATATCGCGCTGTGGGATCTGGCCGGCCAGCGTCTTGGCCAGCCGTTATGGAAGCTGCTGGGCGGCGGCAATCAGGTGCAGACCTATGCGTCCGGCCTCAGCCCGACCAATCCGGAAAAGCTCGCTGTCGCGAAACGGGATGAAGGTTTCCGCGCCTTCAAACTGAAAGTGGGTTTCGGCGCCGAGCGCGACACGGCCAATCTGCGCGCATTGCGTGAACTGCTCGGCCCCGGCACGACGCTGATGGTCGATGCGAATCAGGCGTGGACGCCGGAAATAGCCACGGAAATGAGCCGGCGGCTGGCCGAATTCAATCCGGTCTGGCTGGAAGAACCGATCCCGGCCGACTATCCATTGGCGGACTGGAAACGGCTGGCCCAAGAATCCTCGATCCCCGTTGCCGGCGGCGAAAACATGCGCGGCGAAAGGGAATTCGCGGCTGCCAGCGCCTCCGGTGCGTTTGCCGTGATTCAGCCTGATGTGGGCAAGTGGGGCGGTTTCAGCGGGTGCCTGCCGGTGGCGCGGCATGCCATCGCGCATGAGCGGATGTTCTGTCCTCACTGGCTGGGCGGCGGCATCGGCCTGATTGCATCGCTGCAGTTGAAAGCGGCTGTCGGCGGCCCCGGCTATGTCGAAGTCGATTCAAACCCGAATCCGTTGCGGGAAGTGCTCGCCGCACCGTCGCCACCGCTGAATGACGGCATCCTCTCGCTGTCCGATCTGCCCGGCCTCGGGGTTGCGCCGGATTTTCAGGCCGGACGCGGTTTTCTGGTCAAACACAATTACAGTTGACGATCGCTTCATGCATGAATGCAGCGGCAGCTTCAATTCTTCGGCGGCGCGGTGCTGCCTCGATGCACCACGTGAATCGGGAAGGTCTGGAACGCTTCATAAGGCTGGCCTTCAAGGCGGGCAATGATCTGATCGGCGGCGGCATGGCCGATTTCGACGATCGGGGTGCGTATGCTGGTGAGGCCGGGCGTCTGGGTCGCTCCCAGATCGGTATTATCCACGCCGGTGATCGATATGTCTTCAGGAATCCGGACGCCGGCTTTCCGGCACGCGACCATCGCACCTACGGCAAACACGTCGTTAGTAGCCACCACCGCGGTCGGTCGGTCAGGCAGCGCAAGCAGGCGGCCCATGGCCTCTTCGGCCGAACTCAACGAGATCGGAGCATATTGAATGAACCGGTCATCGAGCGCCAGCCTGGCTTCCGATAAAGCCGCCCTCACGCCGGCTCCGCGGGCGCGGGCGCGGTCGTTGCCTTCGACCGACGCACTGAGCAAACCGAACCGCTGATGCCCAAGCCCGATCAGATGCCGCGTAATTTCATAGGTCGCCGCCTGGTTGTCGAACCCGACGCTTGGATGTCGGCCGAAAGGATCGATGCCCCATGTCAACACGTAGGGGCGGCCGTAATCGTCAAGCAGCGAAAACAGCCCGGGATTGTGATCCAGACCGACGAACACGAAAGCATCGACGCCGTGTTGTATCAGTTGCCCGGCCACCCGGAGTTCGGATGCCAGATCGTAGTGATGCTCGGCCAGCACCATCGAATAGCCGCGCTCATCGAGCCGCTGGTGTATTGCGCTGGTGGTGCGCGCATAGAGCGCATAGTCGAAGGACGGCACCACCGCGCCGATCATTTTGCTGCGCTGGCTGCGCAGCGACCGGGCTGCGCCGTGCGGCACATAACGCAATTTGGCGGCAGCTTCAAGCACACGATGCCGGGTATCGGGATCGACCTGCTCCGGATTGTTGAGCGCGCGCGAAACCGTTGCAGTGGATACGCCCGCCAGCCGTGCGACATCCTTCGCGCCGGAACGGGCTTTCGCGTCTGCGGGCTTGCTGTCGGGTTGCGGTATGACTTGCATTGATGCTGATTCTTAGCAAATAACCATCATACAATCGATTTCATCTTGTTAATCTGAATTTCGCAGATAACAGCGATAATATCTTGTGAAACCTTGATTTCAATGGTACATTAAATTTCATGTAATCGATTACATTTGTTCATCAGAATTCATCGAGCTTGTGGTTCTAATCGGTTCATCGTCAATATTCTGCCAATTCTTCATCGATACATGGTGCCGGCAATGTTTGGCGTTTTGAGGTCAACAACCGTAGGGCTCCCAGAGCCCTACCACCTTTGCCCCGGCTTGGGGACAATATAGGAGACGGCATCTTGAAAAAGACAACATTCCCACCCAATCCGGCGCAATTGGGCAGGCGCAAGGCGCTCAAGCAGGTCGCCTCTCTAGGGGCACTTGCGGTCGCAGGTCCTCAACTGCTGTCAAGCGCCTATGCGCAAGGCGATGATCTGGCGCCGTACCGCAGCGCAAAGATCAACTGGCGCCAGGCGGAAGGCGAATCGATCGCGGCGGCAGTCATTCCCGCAAGCTATTTCGACAACCTGGGTTCGCTGATTCCGCAATTCGAGGCGCTGACCGGCATCAAGGTGCGCATCGAGAAGGTCCCGCCCGGACAGATTCGGCAAAAGGCGACGCTCGACCTGTCCTCGAAGACTGGCACCTATGCCACGCATGCGGCCGATCCGATGTATTACCCGCTCTATGTGACGAATAAATGGGTCGAGCCGCTGGATAAATATCTCAATGACGCCAGCCTGACCGATCCGGCATGGTTCAAATACGACGACATCCTGAAAGCCTGGCGCGATGCCGATTCGATCAATGGAAAGCCTTACGGCATACCGTATGACGGTGAGGTCACGGTGCAGGTGTACCGGAAAGACCTGTATGCAGCAAAAGGCCTTAAACCGGCCGAGACATACGACCAGTTCATCGCGAACGCCAAGGCATTGAACGATCCGGCCAGCCGCATGTACGGCATGGCGCTGCGCGGTTTCGCGGGCGCCGGTCAGAACATGTATATCTATCCGTCGATCTTCCGCGGCTTCGGCGGCAACTGGTTCTCGGGTTCTTCGGTCAAGGTGAATTCCCCGGAAGCGGTGCGCGCATTGCGGTGGTACGTGGATGCCATGACCCAGTACGCGCCGCCAGCCGCACGCAACTGGAACTGGCCCGACATCGCCGATGCGTTCTCGCAGGGTACGGTGGCTTGCTATATCGACGCCCATTCGTCGGCTGCGGTCATCAATAATCCGGAAAAGTCCAAAGTCATCGGCAAGATCGCCTATGCACGCTGGCCCAAGGGCCCGAGCGGCAAGCGCGTCACGTCGATCTGGAACTGGGGTTTCCCGATCAACGCCGCGCTGAGCGAACGCGCCAAGAAAGCCACCTGGCTCTTCATCATGTGGGCTACGTCGGCGGAAACCCAGGCGCGCACGTCATGGAAATTCGCCGGGCCGGCCAAGCGCTCGGGCGTCAACCGCACTTCGTTGTGGCGCGCACCGGAATTCGCATCCGCGATGAAAGGCATGGGCGACAACTTCGTGCAAGCCGCGCTGGAATCGCTGGAGCATGATACGGACGTCGAATGGCGTCCGCGCGTGCCGCAATGGCCGGCGATCGGCGACACCATGGGGACCAGCATCCAGACCGCTCTCATCGGGCAGAAGAAACCCGAGAACGCACTGGATGAAGCGCAAAACCGCATTCAGTAAATCCTCAAGGGCTGAAGGCTGAAGGGATAACAAGACGCATGGAACATTCATCAGGCGTTTCCGTCAAGCCGTCCCTGGCGCATGCGCCAGGGACGGCTGAACCCATGAAGCATCCGCCCGAGACACGGACGCTGGCAAGCCAGGAACGGCGTTTCGCCCTGGCGCTGCTGGTGCCCGCGTTGCTGGTGCTGGTGCTGACCACCACGATCCCGCTCGTGTATCTCGGCTGGAACAGCATGCAGCGGATCGATCTCGGCATGCCTTGGCTTTCCGGTTTCGCCGGGCTGGATAATTACGCGAAGATGGGCAGCGACCCGCGTTTCTGGAATTCGCTCTGGCTCACCGTGGTGTACACCGGCAGTACGGTGGTGCTGCAGGTAGTTGTCGGCTTGTCGCTCGCGCTGTTGGTGCTGCAGATACCGAAAGGGCAAGGCGTCCTGCGGGTTGCCGCGATTCTGCCCATCGTGCTGGCGCCCGTAGTGGTCGGCCTGTTCTGGCGGACCCTGATGCTCGCGCCCGATTTCGGGCTGGTGGACATGGTTACCCGCTCACTGGGACTGGGCAGCTACAACTGGCTGGGCGATCCCCAACTGGCATTGATTTCGGTGATCGCAATCCACACCTGGCAATGGACTCCATTCGCATTCCTTGTGCTGCTTGCCACGCTCGCCACCCTGCCGTCCGATGTTTATGAAGCTGCGCGGCTTGACCGCGCCGGCGCATGGCAACGCTTCTTCCACATTACGCTGCCGCTGATCCGTCCGGCGATCGTGATGGTGATCATCATGCGCATGATGACGGCGCTGTCGGCATTCGCGGCCATCTTCGCAGCCACCGGCGGCGGGCCCGGTTCATCGACCGAAATTCTCAACCTGTATGCCTACCGTACGTCGTTTTCGGAATTGAATATCGGTTACGGCGCTTCGCTGGCTATGGTGTTGATGGGTATTACCCTGGTGATTTCCTATCTGATGTTTCGCATGCGGAGAGCGCGATGATAGAGAGCACAACGTCCAAATTAACATTGCGCCATGCAGGCCTGTGGCTCGTGGCCGGTCTGCTGCTCGCGGTGTGGGTATTTCCGGTGCTGTGGGGATTGCTGACTTCGTTCAAGTCCGAGCGCGACGTGCTGGCCTACCCGCCGGTCCTGTTGTTCACGCCCACGCTCGACAACTATCACGAAGTCATTTTCGGTGCATCGTCGGTCCTGCCGAACCTGTGGTCAAGCATCGTTGTTTCCAGCATGGCGACGCTGCTGACCATGCTGTTCGCGGTGCCGGCGGCTTATGCGCTGGCACGGCTGAACTATCCGGCCAAGCGCACTTCCGGCTTCTATGTGCTGGCGACGCAGATGCTGCCACCGATGGGGCTGATCATTCCGTACTATCTGGTCCTCCAGAAAATAGGCGGGCTCGACACGTACAGCGGCTTGACGGCGATTTACCTTTCATTCTCGCTGCCGTTCGCGATCTGGCTGATGGTGTCGTACTTCGAGGATATTCCGTTCGAGATGGAAGAAGCCGCACTGCTCGACCGGGCCGGCCGCCTGCGCACGTTGTGGTACGTGATCCTGCCGCAGGTACGCGGCGGAATTGCCGTGACGACGATCTTCGTGTTCCTGAATGCATGGAACGAGTTCCTGTTCGCGGTGGTGTTGGGCGGCAATAACGTGCGCCCCGTTACAGTCGCGATGTTCAATTTCATTTCCGTCGAGCAGACGCAGTGGGCGCGTCTCGCTGCGGGAGCCATGCTGGCGATGGCGCCGGTCATCCTGATCGGGCTTGCAGCGCAGCGGCATATTGTCAAAGGTCTGACCGTCGGTGCGGTCAAGGGAGGGGGGCGTCGATGAATCATTCTGCAAGCGTACGTATTGAGGGCGTGGTGAAAAAGCATGGCAGTTTCACTGCGCTGCATGGTCTGGATCTGGATATTCAGCCGGGCGAGTTCTTTGCTCTCCTCGGCCCGTCCGGGTCCGGCAAGACGACTACCTTGCGCATTCTCGCGGGCCTGGAATCGGTCAATGCCGGCCGGGTGCTGCTCGATGAAAAGGATGTCACCCACAAGCAGCCGGGAGAGCGCGATGTGGCCATGGTGTTCCAGAGTTATGCGCTGTATCCGCACATGACGGTGGGCGAGAACATCGCCTTCCCGCTCAAGATGATCGGCAAGTCGTCCGGCGAAATCCAGGTAGCGGTCAAGGCGGCGGCGGATAAAGTCGCCATCTCCCACTTGCTGACGCGCCGCCCCGGGCAGTTGTCGGGCGGGCAGCAGCAGCGCTGTGCATTGGCGCGCGCAATCGTCCGCAAGCCGCGCCTGTTCCTGCTGGATGAACCGCTGTCCAATCTGGATGCCAAATTGCGGCTGGAGACCAGGGCCGAACTGCGCAAGCTGCAACGCTCGCTGGGCGTGACTGCCGTGTACGTGACGCACGACCAGGAAGAAGCGATGACGGTGGCCGACAGGATGGCTGTATTCATGGAAGGCAGGATCGTGCAGATCGGCACGCCGAGAGATATTTTCCAGCGCCCCGCCAGCGTCGCGGTGGCGGGCTTTATCGGCACGCCGCCGATAAATATGCTGGCTGCGGAATTGTCCAGCGGAATAGTCGATGTCGGCGGCGTGACGCTACCGGTGGAAGGCTACGATCATGGCAACGGCAGTGTGGTGCTTGGCGTACGGCCCGGCGGCCTGCGCATCGCGTCCAGCGGAATCCCGGCGCGGGTCGACTTCATCGAAGACCTTGGCGACAGCATCATCGTCAACCTGCTGCTGAACGGCAAGCCGGTGAAGGTCCGCGCGGATCAGCGCCCATCCTTGAGCGAGGGACAGGATGTATTCGTCACATTCGCGCCGACCGCAGCACACCTGTTCGACCCACAAACCGGCCTGCGGCTCTAGCAGGCCGCAAACGACGCCGGATACCAAAAGATTTTCACGAAAACGCAAGCAGAGATAGAAAGAAAGGTCTGGGCCTGAAATGAAGAAAAAGCCAAATATTGTGCTGATCCTGAACGACGACATGGGTTATTCGGATATCGGCTGCTACGGCGGCGAAATCGAAACGCCTAATCTGGACAAGCTGGCGGCGGATGGATTGCGGTTTTCACAGTTTTACAATACGGCCCGTTGCAGCCCTTCGAGGGCGTCGTTGCTGACGGGCTTGCATCCGCACCAGACCGGGATCGGCATACTCACTTACAACTTCGGGCCGGAAGGATACGCGGGCAACCTGAACAAGCATTGCGTGACGATACCCGAAGCGCTGAAGGCCAGTAATTACAAAACCTACATGAGCGGCAAATGGCATGTGGCAAGCAGCCTGACCGAGCCAACCGATACCTGGCCTTTGCAACGAGGCTTCGATGAATTTTTCGGCACTATCATCGGCGCCGGCAGCTTTTACGATCCGAACACGCTGACTCGCGGCAATGAAAATATCGAACATCAGGCCGGCAAGAACAAGGAGTTTTTCTACACCGATGCGATCAGCGATCAGGCTGTCGAATACATCACGAAACACAGGCGCGAAAACGGCGATCAGCCTTTCTTTCAATATGTGGCTTACACGGCGCCGCATTGGCCGCTGCATGCGCATGAAAGCGACATCAGGAAATACAAGGGCCGTTTCGATAAAGGATGGGATCAGCTCAGGGTCGAGCGGCTGGACCGTCTGGTCAAGGCCGGCATACTCGATAAATCGTGGGAACTCACCGACCGCGATCCGACCCAGCCGGAGTGGGCGGATGCCAAGAGCAGAGAATGGACGTTGCGCTGCATGGAAGTCTATGCCGCGCAGGTCGACCGGATGGATCAGGGTATCGGCAGGATCATCGATGCGCTCAAGGACAGCGGTCAACTGGAAGATACGCTGATCATTTTCCTGTCGGACAATGGCGCATGCGCGGAAGACATTCCGGAAGGCGTGACGGTCGATGAACTGGTCAATAACCTGATGATTGCGAAATCCCATACTCGCGCCGGGAAAGAAGTTCAGTTTGGCAATAATCCGGACATCATGCCGGGGCCGGAAAATACCTATCAAAGCTATGGCACGGCCTGGGCCAATCTTTCCAATACCCCGTTCCGGCTGTACAAGCACTGGATTCATGAAGGCGGCATCTCGACACCGCTGATTTTTCACTGGCCGAACGGCATCAAGGAAAAAGGCGGCATACGCCACACGCCGGGCTACCTGCCCGACATCATGGCGACGATACTGGATATTACGGAAACGGATTATCCGCAAGAGTGGAACGGCAATAAAATCGTGCCTCTGGAAGGCAATACGCTGCGGCCGGTTTTCCAGAACGATACGGGCGATCGGCCGCCGATGTTCTGGGAGCATGAAGGCAATGCTGCCGTCAGGATCGGCAAGTGGAAACTGGTGAAAAGATATCCCGATCCATGGGAACTTTACGATATGGAACGGGACCGGACCGAAAAAATGGATCTGGCGAGCCGGCATCCTGAAATGGTCAAGGACATGTCCGCCAGATATGACGAATGGGCGCAGCGATGCGGCGTCATCCCAAGGGAAAAAATCCTTGAACTGATGCAGCAGCAAGGCACTTCGGCTGCATTCTGGGAGGACGAAGAGGCATAGCCTTGTATCGTTCCAAATTGACTCCATATCGATGAGCGTTCCAATGAGCATTCCGGGTAAACCCTGCTGCATTCCCAAACGGGAAACCGGTGGCCCGACGGAGAGCAGCCAGGTTGAAAAGACTGCAATCGGACCAGGTATTGAAAACGGCCTGCAGAAACCCGGGCAGCTGAAGCGGATTCAAGGCGCCGAATTTATCATGGGCACCGACTCGTCCGACGGATTTCCGGAAGACGGGGAAGGGCCCGGCCGCCGTATATCGGTAAGCGATTTTTTCATATCGCCTGCCACAGTCACCAACCGGGAGTTCGGCAATTTCGTCAGGGATACGCAGTACGTTACCGAGGCCGAACAGTTCGCTTCGTCATTCGTTTTTTATATGCAGGTGCCCGAAGCAGTTAGAGAGAAAATTCGCCAAGTGCCTGCGGGCCTGCCATGGTGGCTGTCGGTCGAGGGCGCATGCTGGCAGCGCCCTGAAGGTCCGGGGTCATATATTTATGACAGGCTGGACCACCCTGTGGTGCATGTGTCGTGGAATGATGCCAGCGCATATTGCGGCTGGGCCAGGAAAAGACTGCCGACCGAAGCGGAATGGGAGTTCGCGGCGCGCGGCGGCCTATCCGGGAAAAAATACCCTTGGGGCGATGAACTGGAAATCGATGGCCGGCCGAGATGCAATATCTGGAGAGGCAGTTTTCCCAATACCGTTTCGAAAGGATGGCTCCCCGCTCCCGTGCCGGCAATGTCGTACCAGCCGAACGGCTACGGACTTTATAACGTTTCCGGAAACGTATGGGAATGGTGCGCGGATTGGTTCAGCCCGGACTATCACGTTGAAACCACAACCGAAGACCCGAAATGGGATATCCCGACCGGAAGACGATCAATGCGCGGAGGATCGTTTCTCTGCCACGATTCTTATTGCAACCGTTATCGTGTAGCGGCAAGAGGCTCGAACACGCCAACCAGCTCATCCAGCAACTGCGGATTCCGTGTTGCGGCAGATGCTCTGTAATCGGCGTCGATTAATCCGGACCATTTTTTATTTGACTCACCAACTGGATGCGATGCAATGAAAGCGATGAAGAAGTATGCGCACTGGTGTTCCAAAAATGCGAAATTGTGCATTAGCCGCATTTTTTTGCAAAATGGATTTTAACGTCGATATCAAACGCCTGCTTCCATTTCTGCACTGGCCGCGTCCGACAAAGGATTCGCTCAAATGCGATGCCTGGGCCGGCATCAGTGTCGGGCTGGTACTGATTCCGCAAGCCATCGCCTACGCGACGCTGGCGGGCATGCCGCCGCAAACCGGTTTGTATGCGGCACTGCTGCCGAGTGTGATCGGGATACTGTGGGGATCGTCCGCCCTGCTGGCAGTTGGTCCTGTTGCGCTGACCAGCCTGCTGGTGTTCGGCTCGCTATCTTCGATCGCCTTGCCCGGAAGTACCGAGTGGGTGGCGCTTGCGATCTGGCTTTCGCTTTATTCGGGCGTGATTCAGTTGCTGCTCGGCGTATTCCGGCTCGGCCGGATCGCCCATCTGGTATCGCAACCTGTGATTACCGGTTTTATCAACGCGGCGGCAATCATTATCATCATTTCACAGTTACCTGCATTGTTTGGCGTGACCGATGTCTCGTTCGGCAATCTTTCCGATGTGATCGATCGTGTGCTTGCTGCACCGTCGTGTGTGCTGTTGCCAACGATATTCGGCTGCATTGCGTTGACGCTGTTGCTGGGCCTAAAACGCTTCTTCCCGCGCTTTCCAGGCATACTGCTTGTCACCGTATTCGGTATCGGCGGAAGTTGGGCATTCGATTATGCCGCTCATGGCGGTGCTATCGTCGGGCTGATATCGGCCGGGCTTCCGCCTCTGGTATTACCGCCCGCCATTTCACTGGAGAACCACCGGGAATTGTGGCCGGCGGCATTGGTGCTGGCGTTAATCAGCTTTACCGAAGCCATGTCCAGTTGCCGCATCCTTGCCCGCAAGAAGCGCGAACAATGGGACGAGAACCAGGAACTGATCGGCCAGGGTCTCGCAAAAATCGCAAGCGGCTTTAGCGGCGCGTTTCCAGTAAGCGGCTCGTTCTCGCGCTCTGCATTGAATCTGTATGCCGGCGCCACGAGTACCTGGTCCACGCTATTCTCCGCCCTCTGCGTTCTGTTCAGCCTGCTGTTTCTGACTGACGTCATCTACTTTTTGCCGCGGTCGGTGCTGGCTGCAATGGTCATGGTGCCGATTTTCGCGCTGCTTGATTTTTCTGCCTTTCGCCGCTTGTTCGCTCTCTCGCGAGACGACGGTGTGGTCGCGGCCGTCACGTTCCTAGTGACGCTATTCTCCTTGCCGCGCCTTTACTGGGGCATCTTTGCCGGCGTCGGACTCGCCATGGCGTCGTATCTGTATCGGCGCATGCAACCCCGTATTATCGAAGTAGGACAGCATCATGACGGAACGTTAAGGGATCGCCGCCGATTCGGCCTGCCGCCACTTGCTCCCGATCTGCTTGCAGTACGCATGGATGCTGCGCTTAACTTTCTGACCGGCGCTTCACTGGAGCGGTTCATCATCGAGCGTTGCCAGGTGAACCGGAATATACGACGCGTGCTGTTCTGCGCGGGTTCCGTTAATGATATTGATGCCAGCGGCATTGATACACTGGGGGCGCTGCAAATCACGCTACAAAGCGAAGGCATTACCCTGTATCTGTCAGCAGTCAAAAAACAGGTATGGGATGTGCTCGATAAAGCAGGAATGATCGAGACACTGAATATCGATCATCTATTTTCCACGGACAGGGATGCGATCCTGGCAATCGAAAACCGCTCCGTCAAATAGCGAGAATTTTCAGAGGTATTTCGATAAACGGTTTATCAAAGCTTTCAAGCCCGCCGCTCTTTGACGCTTTCCGATCAACCACTTGCGATTGCTCTGTCTGAAATATCGCCCAGCTTGTACACTAGTAGATCAACCAGTTGAATTATTCAAGCGCCGGACGGTCGATAAAGGATGGGCAATATGACCGGAATGGGGTGCAATCATGTCAGTGTTGAAATATCGAGTAGCGCTTGGCGAGGCAGCAAGGATGGCCTTGCAAAAACGGATTCGCCGTGGTCACGATTCGGCGCGGGTGCTGATGCGGGCGCGGGTATTGCTCAAGTCTGATGACGGCATGAGCGAAACGGTGATTGCGCAGGCATTGGACATTACTTCAAGAACGGTCAGCATGGTGCGCAAGCGGTTTTTCCAGGAGGGTCTCGAACGTGCGCTGTTTGACAAGCCGCGGCCCGGTGCGCAGCGCAAGCTTGATGGCAAGCAAGAGGCATTTTTGATTGCGGTAGCATGCTCGAAACCGCCAGAGGGCCGCGAGCACTGGACGCTCAAACTGCTGGCCAATGAGGTGGTGCAGCTCGATTTCGCGGAATCGATTTCCCCGGAGACGGTGCGGCAGGTTTTAAAAAAAGCGACCTCAAGCCGTGGCAAAAGGAACAATGGTGCATCCCTGAGGTAGGCGCGGAGTTTGTCGCGAAGATGGAAGATGTACTGGATGTATATGCCGAGCCTTACGATGAGAAACGTCCGGTAATCTGCATGGACGAAAGTCCGCAGCAGTGCATCGGGGATGTCAAGGAACCTGAACCATGCAAGCCGGGTTCGCCGGCGCGACAGGATTACGAATACAAGCGCAACGGCACCGGCAATGTATTTATTGCATGCGAACCGTTGACAGGACAATGCCGACTCGATGTGACCCGGCAACGAACGATGCTCGACTTCGCGCGTTTCATGCAAGCCCTGGAGGGGCGCTACGCGGCGGCAGAGCGCATCCGCGTGGTGCTGGATAATTTGAATACGCATGCGGCCAAATCGTTTTATGAAGCGTTCGCACCTGAAGAGGCGCGCCGCCTGACAAAACGCTTCGAGTTTCATTACACGCCCAAGCATGGAAGCTGGCTCAACATGGCTGAAATCGAATTGGCTGCGTTGAACAAGGTTTGCCTTAATCGGCGCATCGCCAATGAAGCAATGCTGCAGCGGGAGGTGGCTGCTTACGAACGGGATCGGAATGCGCGACAGGCGCCAATCAAATGGCGTTTCAAGACAACCGACGCGCGGATGAAATTGAAACGCTTGTACCCTATTAATCCTAAAAACCGCAGTTGACCGAAGATTTGTCGCACAACAGCAGCGTTTTGGGTGGCCCGATACCGGCAAGAGTCAGTTTGAGGTGCTCACACACGCAGCGCCAGACGGTCGTGTCCTGCAACTGCTCCGCAGCCTCT
>DAIDBD010000022.1 GCA_027310305.1 Herminiimonas sp. | reverse complement strand
CTTTACCTACAGGCATCCGTACATATCGAAGCACCCACATTTGAATTAGTCAGCAACGACGTTCAATCGGCGCTTAACGACGGAATAAGCCAGTCAGCATGTGGGTGGGACGCATTAGGCTGGCCACGCAATCGTGAACTTCCCGACAACGTCGATCTTTTCCTTGCCCCTCTTATGAATGTTTCCTCCCGCTGTAAGCCGCCTGAACCGCCGGCGCCGATCACGGTCTGAACTGCCACCCCTAGAGCCTGAGAGCCAATTCGTTTTTTGTTTCGGCATTCTGCCGTCAAGGGCGTTAGCTCGCCTTGATGATGTCAGAAGCCGGCGGCTTCAGGCCGCCGGTATACTTGGCGGTCTATGCTTCTGCGAGACGGTGTCCTTGCAGGATGTTGTTGGTGAGGGCGTACCAGAGCACGACGGCACGGACCTTGTCGATGCTGCGCACGGTCAATTGCCTGAGGTCCCAGTTCCGCCAGCGGGCGTGGATGCATTCGCAGATCGTGCGGGCTTTGTACTGTGCCTTGCCGGCGTCGCTGGCCATGCGAGCCCGCCAGGCCGCGACGCCAGGACCATCGCTGTTTCGGGGTAAGAAGGGATCGACACCGCTCCTGGAGTTGGGCGGTGGACAATAAACCTCGATGCCCTCGCCATGCGCCCATTCGATGTCCTCACCACTGCAGAACCCGCCATCGGCAAGGTAGCGGCGTGGCAAGCGCTTCAGCCGAGCGCGCGTTCGCTCCAGCATCGGTCGCATCAAGCCACGATCTGAGCCGCTGTTGTCGACATCGATCGCGACCACGATCAGTTCGCCGGCCGCGCTTGCCACCTGCACATTGTAGGCCGGACGGAAGCCGGCATCGGCCATCTTCATCACTCTGGCCTGCGGGTCGGTGGTGGAGGCCCGTGGCTCTTTTGGCTTTTTGCCGTTGCCGCCCTTGTCATCGAGCTGTTTTCGCTTGCGCTTAATCTCAGCCAGCGCCGCCTGCGCGGCTTGCACCCGCTCGCTGCGTTCCCGCGCCGCGCGCTCCTTGGCGGCCCGGATCCGCCGATTGCTGGCTTCCGGGTCCGCATCGACCTCGCGCTTGAGCTCTTCCACCACGGCCTCGGCCTGCGCCATCTGCCGATCCAGCGTCGCCTCCCTCCGGAACGATCCGGTCCCGGCATTCGCCCGTATTCGCACCCCGTCCTGGGTCAGCTTCCCCAGATCGATCAACCCTGCCTCGTCCAGAGCCGCCAGATGTTCGACCAGCAAACGGTCGAGCAATTCGGCGCAGCCGACCCGGAAGTCCGACAGCGTGTGATAGTTCAAAGACACGCCGCCACAGAGCCAACGGTAGACGTCGTGACTGTTGCAGAGCCGGTCCAGCGCCCGCGCGCTGCCAACGCCATCGCTCGTGGCGTACAACCAAAGCGCCAGCAGCAACCGCGGCGATGGCGCAGGATAGCCCGGCCTGTTCTCCCGCGCCTTGACTCGATCTTCCAGCTCGCTCAGGTCGAGCCCTTCGACATAAGCCCAGATCACCCGCGCCGGATGATCCTGCCCGATCAGGCTGTCAATATCGACCGCTCGCAATTCGACCTGATCGCGCACCGGCTCACGCAGCCGAGGTGCGCCTCGCGGCATTGCTTCGGCTCGCGGCGCCGACTGTTCCGGCAATTCGCCAAAAAGTCTGTCGTCAGCCATGCCCCCTCCAGAAAATCAATCTGCTTAGAGAATCATATCCGCCTGACGCCCGATATGAAAAAGAGTCACAGCCTCGTAGGGTGGG
>DAIDBD010000076.1 GCA_027310305.1 Herminiimonas sp. | reverse complement strand
GCGTGGCGTGCTTCTGTACCTCGTTGATCTTCTGCGTCAGGACATTGGAGGGCGGGTTTTCCTGACCATCCACGACCCCCGTCTGGAGCGCCTGATAGAGCTCCGAGAATGCCAGAACCTGCGGTAACGCGCCGATCTGCTTGAATTGTGCTTCCAGCACCTTGGAGGACTGGATACGGATCTTCAGGCCCTTCATGTCTTCCGGCAGATGCATCGGCCGGTTCGAGGTCATCATCTTGAAGCCGTTATCCCAGTAGGCGAGCCCCTTGATGCCCTTGCCTTCGAGCTTCTTGAACAGGCCTTGCCCGATCGGCCCGTCCTGCACCCGGCGCAGCACCTGCTCGTTGGGGAAAATATAGGGAAGGTCGAACGCCTCGTATTCCTTCACACCGAGAGGTCCGAACTTGCTGGTCGAAGGCGCGAGCATCTGCACCGCCCCGAGTTGGAGCATCTCGACCTCTTCCTTGTCCTTGTAGAGCGTGCTGTTCGGGTAGATCTCGACCTTCACCGCACCCTTGGTGCGCTCCTCGGCGAGTTGCTTGAACTTCTCGGCGCCCTGCCCCTTCGGCGTGTCTGCCGTGACGACGTGGCTGAACTTGATGACGATCGGGGTTTGGGCGAAGGCGGTGCCGCTGACGACGGCGGCGGTGGTGAGTGCCAGCAGCAGTGTTTTCAGTTTCATGAAAGGTCTCCTAATATTTATGAAATTACCTGGCGCCGGTAAGACGCCCGCGTTTTACAACTACTTCTCTTTAAAACTTGATGTCACAAGCGTACATCATGGAAAAAATAGGGTCCACGAAAGACACAAAAAGCACGAAATGCATCAAAAAAATGAATAAAAAGTGTTATGAACTTTTCGTGCTTTTCGTGTCTTTCGTGGACCGTGCGTTACATCAATTAAAATAAACAAATCATTCGTCAGGGTACGGCCCTACCTATGATCTGGTTGTCCCGAATCGATCCATTCAAGATTTCCTGCGCTTTGCGCAACACCGGCCGATCCACCATTTTGCCATCGATCGCGACTGCACCGCCATGCGCCGCCGCTGCCAATACTTTTTCCGCCCACGCAATCTCTTCCACGCTGGGACGGAAGCACTGGTTGACATGGCTGACCTGGCGCGGATGAATGCAGAGCTTGGCGCCGAAGCCGAGGCGGCGGGCACGCCGTGTATCGGCGAGCAGTTGATCGGCATCGTCGATTGCGACGGTCACGCCATCGACCGGCGCATCGAGTCCGGCGAGCCGGGATTCCAGCACCAGTTGCGAGCGGAAATACAGCAATGCGTCATCGTCTCCTTCGATGCCGAGATCGAGCTGAAAATCGATCGCGCCGAACAGCAGCCGCCGTACCTGCGGCGCTTGCGCCAGCGCGCGAAGTTTTGCAAATCCCTGCGCGGATTCGATCAGCGGCAAAATCGACAGCGCCGTATTCGCACCCGCCGCAAAAGCGATGTCTTCGGTACGTTCCGCCTTGGGCAGCACGATGCCGGCGACGCCCGGCATGCCGCACAGCGCCACATCGTCGCGGAACCATTCAGTGTCCGCGCTGTTGACGCGGATGAACACCGGCTGTGCAATCGACAGCCACGCCTTCACCATCGCTCGCGCGGCAAGTTTTTCGGCGGCTTCAACCGCATCTTCCAGATCGATGATGACCGCGCCGGCGCCGGCAGCGCACGCCTTGTCGAAGCGCTCGGGCCGGTTGCCGGGCACGAACAAATATGAACGCGGAACCGAGGTTTGCATAGTGCAGTATCGTGTTTTTCCGGTTTTCAAAAACTATAAAAATCGCGCTATCTTTTCAGTGCGCGCAATGCGCCAAATCCGCTCGAACAGCGCCTGCATTTCCGTTGCCGTGGCGGCGTTACTGAATTCGGCCAGCCGCAATGCCTTTTGTTCCAGCTCGGCACGCGTCAGCGTGTTGCCGGGATCGCCCTTCGGTTCATCGACCCGGCCGTGCAGCGTGCGGCCATCCATCGTTTCGACGGTCACCTTGCCGATCCAGCGCGCCGGATAGGCGCCATCCACTTCAGCGTCGAGCACCATTCGGACCTTGTCGCAAAATGCGGCAACATTTGAATCCTTGAAAGAAGCATCGAACTCCGTCAAGCCGGCGCGCCGGAAATGCGCGATCAGCCCGAGCACGGTACCCATCGAGAACTTGGCCTGATGCACGGTTTGCGGGTTGACCACCGGTCCGAGCACATCGATCGCGCCCTGATGAACATGCACGGTAACGCGGGCAATCTGCTCCGGCGCCAAATTGTGTTCCTCGATCACTTGCAGCAACGCGTCTGCAGCCGGATGGGTATGGCGGCACGACGAATGGAATTTGAACGATGTTTCGGCCAATGCCCAGCGCTGCCCCAGGCGATCGGTCAGCCTGGCCGGATCGGCGTCGGTCGACATGCCGGCAGCCATGCCTTGCTTGCCTTCCAGAATTTGCCTGGCGCCGGTGAAACCCTGTGCGGCAAGATAGGCCGACATCAAGCCGTCGGCGGCGGCCTTGGCGGTGTGCAGTTGCTTCGAGTCGGCGGCATCGCGCAGGAATTCCCACAGGCCCGCCGACTGCGTTCCGGCGGAACCGAATGCATGCAGCATCTGCTGCGGCGTCAGTTGCAGAAGCCGGCCGACCGCGGCTGCGGCGGCGATGGTGCCGGCGGTGCCGGTGGTATGAAAAATCCTGTAATGCGATCGCCCGAGAAATTCGCCGACCCGGATGCCGACTTCGTATCCTGCGACCGCTGCGGTCAGCAATTCACGGCCGGAACTGCCCAGCGATTGCGCGACCGCGAGCACCGCCGGAAAGACCACCGCGGCCGGATGAAATACCGAACCGTTGTGCACATCGTCCTGTTCCGCGAAATGCGACGATGCGGCGTTGACCATCGCGGCAAACAGCGGCGTGGTGACACGGCGCGAGATCAATACTTCCGATGCGCCGGTGGCCGGCCCCATCTGCTGCGCGAACCATTCGATCGTTTGCACCGGGCGCGCGCCTTTGCCGGCGAGCGCAGAACCGAACCAGTCGAGCAGCAAGTCTTCGGCGCGGCGAATCACCGGTTCCGGAATGTCGTCGAAACGCAGGTTCGCTGCGAAGGCGGCGAGCGTTTGGCTGGGGTGATCAGTCATTGGAATTTCTTTCTCTACAGTTCCGAACAGGGACTTCCGTTGGTCGTCCCGAACAGGGACTTCCTTCGGTCGTCCCGAAAAGGGACTTCCTTCGGTCGTAGGGCGTCAATAAGCGCAGCGCATTGCGCCGCATGCTTGTGGCCATTGGCAGCAGCTTTAGCGTAAAAAAGCAAGTGTTGTCGGCGCGTCAGGCATGTCGGTAATTTATACGCCACATACTACGAAATTATTCATAGATCTTTTTTTAAAATGTCAGATCGCATGCTGTGCACGCAGATTTTCAATCGCATCGCCGTCATATCCAAGCTCGGCCAGAATCGCATCGGTATGCTGCCCCAGCGCGGGAACCGCATCCATGCGCGGCGTGTAGGTATTGGGAACGCCCGGCGGCAGCAGTGCCGGAACCTTGCCCGCCGGCGTATCGATTTCCACCCAGCGTTCGCGCGCTTTCAGTTGCGCGTGCTGCCACAGGTCATGCATGTCGTTCATGTGCGCATTCGCAATTTGCGCGGCGTCGAGCCGATCGATTACCTGCTCCGCCGTCAGCCGAGAAAACGCTTCGACGATGATCGCGCGCAATGCCTGCCGGGCCGCCGTGCGGCCTGAATTCGAACAAAAACGCGGATCGGTTGCCAGTGCCGGCTGCTGCAGCACCTTGTCGCAAAACAGGCCCCACTCGCGTTCGTTTTGCAATCCCAGCATCACGGTCTTGCCGTCACCCGCCGGGAATGGCCCGTACGGATAAATCGTCGCATGCGCGGCGCCGGCGCGCGGCGGCGGCGCCGCGCCGTCGATTGCATAGTAAAGCGGATAGCTCATCCATTCGACCATGCTTTCGAGCATCGACACATCGATGCGGCAACCCTGCCCGGTCTTGCCGCGCTGGATCAGCGCGGCAAGAATATTGGTGTACGCATACATGCCCGCCGCGATGTCGGCGACCGAGCAGCCGGCCTTGGCCGGCTCGTCGGGTGAACCGGTAATCGACAGAAAACCGGATTCGCTCTGGATCAGCAGATCGTAGGCTTTCTTGTCGCGGTACGGACCATCTGCGCCGTAACCGGAAATGTCGCACACGATCAGGCGCGGAAATTTTTCGCGCAACGCTTCGTGCGACAAGCCGAGCCGGGCCGCTGCGCCGGGCGCGAGATTTTGCACCAGCACGTCGGCGCTTTGCAGCAGCTTCGACAGGATGCCGTCTGCATCGGCATGCTTGACATCGAGCGTCAGGCTTTCCTTGGAGCGGTTGGTCCAGACGAAGTGTGATGCCAGCCCGCGCACGCGATCGTCGTAAGCGCGCGCGAAGTCGCCGACGCCGGGCCGTTCGATCTTGATCACGCGCGCGCCGAGATCGGCCAGCTGGCGCGTGCAGAACGGCGCGGCGATCGCATGTTCAAGCGTGATGACGGTGATTCCATCGAGAGGACGCATACGGTTCTTTCCTTAGAATGAACGCGGCAGACCAAGCACATGCTCGGCCACATACGACAAAATCAGGTTGGTTGAAATCGGCGCGACCTGATACAGCCGCGTTTCGCGGAACTTGCGTTCGACGTCGTACTCGCACGCAAAACCGAAACCGCCGTGAAATTGCAGGCAGGCGTTGGCCGCTTCCCACGATGCATCGGCCGCCAGCATTTTGGCCATGTTGGCTTGCGTGCCGCAGGCTTGATGCGCGTCGTACAATTCGCACGCCTTGTAACGCATCAGGTTGGCGGCTTCCAGATTGACATACGCTTTCGCGATCGGAAATTGCACGCCCTGGTTTTGCCCGATCGGCCGGCCGAACACGACGCGCTCGTTCACGTATTTCGTCACCTTGTCGATGAACCAGTAGCCGTCGCCGATGCACTCGGCCGCGATCAGCGTGCGTTCGGCGTTCAACCCGTCGAGTATGTATTTGAAGCCCTTGCCTTCTTCGCCGATCAGGTTTCCTGCCGGGATCTCCAGGTTTTCAAAGAACAGTTCATTGGTTTCGTGATTCACCATGTTGAGGATCGGCTGTACCGTCAAACCGTTGCCGATCGCGTCGCGCAAATCGACGATGAAGATCGACATGCCTTCGGATTTTTTCTTCACGTCGGCCAGCGGCGTGGTGCGCGCTAGCAGGATCATCAGGTCCGAATGCTGGACCCGCGAGATCCACACTTTCTGGCCGTTGATCACGTAACGGTCGCCTTTCTTCACTGCCGTGGTCCGGATTTTGGTGGTATCGGTGCCGGTGGTCGGCTCGGTCACGGCCATCGATTGCAGCCGCAATTCACCGCTGGCTATTTTCGGCAGATAGGCTTGCTTCTGCTCCGCCGAGCCGTGGCGCAAGACCGTGCCCATGTTGTACATCTGACCGTGGCAGGCGCCGGAATTGCCGCCGGAACGGTTGATTTCTTCCATGATGACGGAGGCTTCAGTCAGGCCCAGGCCGGAGCCGCCGTATTCCTGCGGGATCAGCGCGGCCAGCCAGCCGGCCTTGGTCAACGCATCGACGAATTGCTCGGGATAGCCGCGCGCTTCATCGATTTTGCGAAAGTAATCGGCCGGAAATTCCGCGCATAACGCGCGTACCGCATCCCGTATATCCTGATAGGCATCGTGCTGCTTGTTCATCGATCGCTTTCTGTTTAATTGGTCGGGTCGGCCAGTGTCGCTTCCGCCTGCATCGCCAGTTCGCCGCGCGCATTCTTTGCCCATAGCCGTACCGTGCGTCCATTCGCATCGGGTTGCCCGCACACGGTAAACGGTTCGATATCGAACAACGGCCCGACTGCACGAAAATCGAATGCGGATAATTGCGCCTGTGGCATGTGCCGCTGCAACAGGTCGACCAGCAGCGTGGCGATCAACGGACCGTGCACGATCAGGCCGGGGTAACCTTCGACGCCGGTCACATAACTGCGGTCGTAGTGGATGCGGTGCCCGTTGAAGGTCAGTGCGGAATAGCGGAACAATAAAACCGGATCGGGCATGACGGTGCGCGACCAGAGCGCCTCGGCGGGCGCCGCTTTCGGCGTCGCGCTCGCGCTTCCCGGCTGCGGCAAATCGCGGTAGACAATGTCATGTTCTTCGGTAATGGCGATGCGATCGTTGTGCGCGATCTGATGCTGCACGGTGACGAAAGCCAGCTTGCCGCTTTGGCCGTTCTTCGCCGTCACATTTTGTATGCGCGAAGTGCGCGTGGCGACCGCACCGAT
The DNA here is from genome assembly GCA_027310305.1 of Herminiimonas sp. Classification (GTDB taxonomy): domain Bacteria; phylum Pseudomonadota; class Gammaproteobacteria; order Burkholderiales; family Burkholderiaceae_D; genus DAIDBD01. The sequence continues at coordinate 2,382 of DAIDBD010000076.1, read as the reverse complement.
CGGAAGCGGCACGCCGAATATCAGCCGTCCGCCGGCCCACATGCGGCGCGGCAACGGCACCGGCGGTAAAAAGCCGCCGCGCTGCGGATGACCGTCGGCTCCTATTTCGGCTTGCGGCGATGCAGACCAGAAATAAATCCAGTGCCATAAAGGCGGCAGCGCAACGCCCGGCTCTATTGCCAATGGGCGATCGAGAGTTGCTGCCAGCGCAGTTGCAGCACCGGTGTGAATTACATCAGAAGCGCTTTCGGTCTTGCCGACCCATTGCTGCAATAAAGGCACATCGAAATCATCGGCAGTCATCTTTTACTCACGCGAACGTTGTGTATTTGCTTAATTCGTTAAGTGTGTGCCTGTCGGCGTGCGGCCGCAATCTGCATTTTTGGAAGGGGGGCTATGCTTCCCGTTGACCTCCAACCAATATCCAGGCGTAGAATCCGAATACCAAGGAAAGGATCACGCCATGCTTTTCGACCTGACAGACTTGCGCCTGTTCATTTACATCGCTGAATTGAAGAGTCTCACGCGCAGCGCCGAGCGCATGCACTTGTCGTTGGCCGCTGCCAGCAGCCGCATCAAGGAACTGGAAGCGCGCCTCGGCATGCGGCTGTTGTATCGGGAAAACAAGGGTGTGCAATTGTCCCCCGCCGGCGAAACGCTGCTGCGCCACGCGCAACAATTCATGCAGCAGGTGGAGCGGCTCAAGAGCGACATGCAGCAATACAACAACGGCATCAAGGGCCATATCCGCATTTTCGCCAACACCACTGCCGTCACCGAATTCATGCCGGAAGTGCTCGGCACTTTTCTGGCAAGGCATCCGCAAGTGAATGTGGCGCTGGAAGAGCGGCTCAATCAGGATATCGTGCGCGGCATCCAGGATGGCACCGCCGACATCGGCATCGTCGCCGGCCCGATTCAGGGCCATGGGCTGGAAGTCATCAATTTTTCAACCGACCGGCTGGTACTGGCGACCGCACTCGAACATCCGCTCGCGGGCGCAGGCCATATCACCTTTGCCGAAACGCTCGAGTATGAGCACATCGGGTTGCACGAAGGCAGCACGCTGCAGCATTTTCTGAACCGGATCGTGGCCGAAAGCGGCCAGCGCCTGAAGCTGCGGATTCAGGTGCGCGGTTTCGATGCGATGTGCCGCATGATCGAAACCAACGTCGGCATCGGCATCCTGCCGCAGTCGGCGGCGTTGCGCCACAGCCGGACCATGCAGCTTGCGCTGGTTGAATTGTCCGAGCCGTGGGCCGTTCGGGAGCGCAGCGTCGTGGTGCAGAAACTCGCGACGCTGCCGCAATATGCGTGCGAGCTGGTCGATTTCATTTGCACGTCGTCGCAGTTGAAAGAGACGCTGGTTGCACCCGGCGCGCGGGCAATCGGCAAACGGAAAATCAAGGTGCCGGTTGCCGGTGTTGATCAGGCTGAAGGTCGGTTAAAGGTGTGATACCGATACAGGCGAGAAGACATGCAGAATATAAGGAACGCGTCGCTTCCGATACATCCCGCCTGACCGCAGTGTCGTGCGTAGTTATTGCGGCGATTAAAGGCAAGGCGAAAGGATTGATTTTCAGTAGGGCGTCAATAGCGCAGCGTATTGCGCCGCATGTGTTGACGATAAATGAAGCGCGAGGATATATATCGGTTTTTGCGCGCATAACAATCGTTAAGGATGCTTGGCGAACCATGCGGCGCAATACGCTGCGCTATTGACGCCCTACAAATACGCCTTACGCGCGTTGCGCGGACGAGGTGCATAAGCGCCCTTACGCCTGAATTAGACGCTTTCCTTGGACGTCGAAGTTGCCTTAACTGCGCGTCGCTCCGCCGCCTCTTCGACGCTCTCAGCAATCAATGCAACTGAGAGGCTCGACATGGGATAGAGCAGAAAGGTGATCACCGGATGAGTAGCCTTAAGCCAATAACCCGTAAACACTAAAACTGCCAGTGAGGCATGCGACAGCACATGCACCGATACACGCAGTGTGCGGTTAAAGCGTGGATAGTTGAAGGAAAACCAGAGTTTGAAGCTAAGTGCGAGTACCCAAAGCTGCGCGATCGCCAGCACGGTAAAATGGACTTGACTGTCGCCCTCTACTTTAATTGCGATGGTATGAAACCAGACCATGACTGCCATGGCCAAGCTGACAACTACGGCCAGTAGCTTGCTGTAGGCATATGGGTCTAGGTACCGGCTGCCTAATAGAATCACTGCGCCAAGCGTGATAAATCCGAGCAAAAAAACAAGGTCGTGTGTCATATGCAATATTACTCATAAGTCAGAAATATAGGTAACACTTGGATGCTTGAAGAACGCACGCACCAGCGCGGGTTTCTTGCCGATTTCGGCAAGCTGTGCGCTCACGCGTTCTT
>DAIDBD010000072.1 GCA_027310305.1 Herminiimonas sp. | reverse complement strand
TGACGGCCGTCCGTTGGTGGAAGGCAAGCGGGTCACCGGATTCGCCAACACCGAAGAAGAAGCGGTGCAGTTGACCAATATCGTTCCCTTCCTGGTCGAAGATTCGCTCAAGAAATCCGGCGGCGTTTATTCAAAGGGACCCGACTGGAATTCGTATGTTCTGGTCGACGGCAACCTGGTAACCGGACAAAATCCGGCTTCGTCCGAGGAAGCCGCGCGTGCGGTGCTCAAGCTGCTTGAACAAGGAAAGCGAACGGCAAAGTAAAACGGAACAGGTGCTACCCTTGGCCGGTGCGCCCGCCCGATGACAGCCGGGCCGGTCTTCAAGCCGCCTTGCGTTCCACCGCCGTCAGGGTTTCCAGCAGATCGAACACCTCATCCTTCGACAGCACGTAGCGTTCCAGCAGCGTGCTCTTCAGCATGCCGATCAGGTGCTGATAACCCTTGATCGCTTCCAGCGTGCGGGTGTACAGCTCGTCCGCCTTGCTCTCGACCTGCCTGACGGCTTCGTCGCGCGAGCCTTCGCCCTTGAGCTGGCTATAGTCGAGCTTGGAGCGGGAATACATCGACAGCCGGTTGACCATCAGATCGAGCTTGGACGTGACTTTCTGGATGTCGTTCTGGCTGCCGACCGAGATGCCGCGCGCACCGTAAAACAGTTCTTCCGCCGCGACGCCGCCGTACAGTTGCATGATGTCCTGTTCCATTTCCTCCAGCGTCTGCAACGATACATCATCGCCCGACGACAGCACGTAACCCAGCGCGCCGATCTTGGAAACGGATTCGGTGCTGATCTTCAGCAGATGCGATTTTTCCTTCACCGCGTGCAGCGGCAGTCCCTGGCGCAGATACGGATCGATCTGCATGAAAAAATGCCCTAACTCGTGCAGCGCGACGCGCTCGCGCTGCTTGTCCTTTTCGGCGGTGGTGGCGCGGTCGGTCAGGCCGATCGAGGCCCGCTCGAATGCGCGGAACAGCACGTCGGTGGTGATCGGCGCATGTTCATGGATGGCGATCATGCTGGCGCGATCGACCACGCTTTCCAGCAGCGCCGGACTGAGGTTGGCGGTAATCTCGGCGGCGTAGTCGAGATTGACGTTGGCCCAGTCGACGCAGCCGGAACCTTTCTTGTCCAGGAACACTTGCAGCAGCTGGCGGCGTTCGGCCTTGTTCGGCAGGCGGAAATTGATCTTCACCGAGAAGCGGCGCAGCATCGCGTCGTCCATTTGCGACGTGGCATCGTCGAAATTCGAAGCGACCACCCAGATCACGCCGGCGCCTTCCGTGCTCTTGACGCCGTCGAGCAGGCTCAGCAGGGTATTGGCGGTATCGTCGTCGTACTTGCGGTCGCTGCGGCCGCGCGGCATGAACAGGCCCTGCGCTTCATCGAGGAAGATGATGCAGCGGCCTTGCGCGCAGGCTTTCTTGTAGATCGCCTGCAGCGCCTTGGAGCCGCCGCCGACGAAGCCGGATTCCAGCCCGGAACCGGAAGCCTGGATCAGCGGCACGTCGAGCTTCTTCGCCAGATAGCCGGCGAGCTTGGTCTTGCCGGTGCCGGCCGGGCCGGTCAGCATCACGTTGAACGGCTTGTCGATATTGTGCGAACGATAGAGATCGCGGTTGCGGATCATTTCCTCCAGGTGCGCGACTTCCTGCTTGATGTCTTCCATGCCGATCAGGTCGTCCATGCTGCCCTTGAGATCGCCCGGCTTGACCAGCGAGGCGCTTCCGCCCATGCCGGGAAGGCCTTTCTTGATCGCGACGATCATGAAAGCCAGCAGGATCAGGCCGATGGCATTGCGCGCCAGGAAGGCGCCGACGTCGGCCAGCATGCCGCGGCGCGCGTCGCCATCCTGCAGCACCGCCTTGTTGGCGTTGAGGAAATCATCTTGCGCGATGGCATACGGGATCGCATTCTTGAGCAACACTTCGCGTTCGAGATTCACATGCGAGGTGCTTGGCACCTTGACCACATGGATCGTCGCGGCGTCCTTGTATTTGAATACATAGCGCGGAAATGCCGACAATGGCTCGGCCAGCAGCAGGTATTCGAGGCGCTGCTTGTTGGCGGCCAGTTTCGTGATTTCGGAAATATCCTGCGACTGGACCACCGGGTTGGTCGACTGCAGCACGGCCGGCTTCCAGAAGACGGCGATCGCGATCGCGAGGATGGTCAGCGATATCAGCGCTGCTCTTACATAAATGTTTTTGGAAAGCTGGTGCATTTTTAAAAGGTTGGCATTCTGGTTGGCATTCTATGAGTAGAAAGGGGCCGCACTCTATTCATGTGTACGGCACGCAAAGTTTCTAGTTGGCATGGATACGACAAATGTTTGGAGTCGAGGTTCAGTCGAAATTGAATTGAATTTGGCTTATCCATCGATAGCATCGAAAATTGATTTGGCAAATTGGAAAATATACTGGCACCCTTGTCAAAGCGCCATTTGTCCACGAAAGACACGAAAGGCGCGAAAGATTCATCACACTCCTTATTTGTCTTTTTTCGTGCCTTTCGTGTTTTTCGTGGACCATGCCTTCCGCCATCAAGGACATGCGTAACATCAATTCTTTTGATATGTATAAAATCACGGCGATGGTCAACAGCGTGCCCTCTATCGACTTTTACGCGCCTTCCCACGAGGTCGCGCGGCGGCTGATCGGCGCTACATTGCTCATCGACGGCGTCGGTGGCCGGATTGTCGAAACGGAAGCTTATGACCATGAAGATCCGGCTTCGCACAGTTTTTCTGGACCGACAAAGCGCAATGCCGTGATGTTCGGGCCGCCCGCCCGGGCTTACGTCTATCGCTCCTACGGAATTCACTGGTGTCTGAATTTCGTCTGCAGTGAAGAGGGGCACGGCGCAGGCGTGCTGATTCGTGCGCTGGAACCGGCTTCAGGGGTTGCCGTCATGCGGCAGAGGCGAGGGCTGGCGAATGGCCGATTGCTCTGCGCCGGGCCGGGGCGGGTGTGCCAGGCGCTCGCCGTCACCGAAGAGCACAACGGCATGCGCATCGATGCGCCGCCGTTTCAGTTGGTGTCATCGGCCCAACCGGTTGCCGTGGTGACGGGACCGCGCATCGGCATCTCGAAGGCGATGGATGTGCCCTGGCGTTTCGGTCTTGCCGGATCGCCTTTCGTGAGCCGCCCCTTCCGCTGATCGTTCCATTGGGTGCATGATTTGCGCTGCCGCCGACACGTGCGTGCCGACGGCAGCGCGTTCAGGCAGCCAGCTTTGGGTAGTCGGTGTAGCCGTCAGCGGTCGGATGATAAAAGGTTTCCGGACGCGGTGCGTTCAGCGGCGCGTCGAGCTTGAAACGGTACGGCAGGTCGGGATTGGCGATGAACAATTGTCCGAATGCCACCGCATCGGCCTCGCCCGCGGCCAGCACCTGCCCGGCGGTCGCCTTCGTCATTTTTTCATTGGCGATGTAGACGCCGCCGAATGCCTGCTTCAGTTGCGGCCCCAATCGATTTGGACCCAGCGCTTCGCGCGCGCAAATGAAAGCGATGCCGCGCTTGCCGAGTTCGCGCGCGACATGACCGAAGGTCTCCGCAGGATTCGAATCGCCCATGGCATGCGCATCGCCGCGCGGCGCCAAGTGCATGCCGACACGCTTTGCGCCCCATACGGCGATGCAGGCGTCGGTCACTTCGAGCATCAGCCGCGCGCGGTTTTCGATGGAGCCGCCGTAAGCGTCGCTGCGCTTGTTGCTGCCGTCCTGCAGGAATTGATCGAGCAGATAGCCGTTTGCGCCGTGAATTTCAACGCCGTCGAAGCCGGCGGCCTTTGCATTTTCAGCGCCTTTCCGGAAGGCCGCGACGATGCCCGGGATTTCTTCGGTTTCGAGCGCGCGCGGCGTCACGTACGCACGTTTCGGACGGACCAGGCTGACGTGGCCATCCGCGGCGATCGCGCTCGGCGCGACCGGTAGCTGGCCGTCGAGAAAAATCGGATCGGAAATGCGGCCGACGTGCCACAGTTGCAGGAAAATCCGGCCGCCTGCGGCATGCACGGCGTCCGTCACCTGCTTCCAGCCGGCGACCTGCTCGCTCGACCAGATGCCGGGCGTGTCCGCGTAGCCGACGCCTTGCGGCGTTACCGCGGTGGCCTCGGTCAGAATCAGGCCGGCCGCGGCCCGCTGCACATAGTATTCGGTCATCAGCGCATTCGGCACGCGGTCGCCGCCGATCGCGCGGGAACGGGTCAGCGGCGCCATGAAGATTCGGTTGGGAAGAATGAGGTCGCCGATCGTGATCGGGTCAAATAGATTTGCCATGAAAATATTCCATAAAAGCGCGACGGACTCGGCCCGCCGCTGTTGAAAAAGACGCGTTGCGCGCCGTTTAAAGATCGCCGTGCATGTGATTCAAAAAAGCCTGGATAGTCTTTTCATTGCGCTTGAAGAATATCCATTGTCCAACCCGCTTTGAGCTCACCAATTCGGCACGCTGCAAAGTAGCGAGGTGCGCCGAGACCGTCGATTGCGACAGCCCGGCACGCTGATCGATCAACCCCGCGCAGACGCCCAGATCGAGCGGATATTCTTGCGCGGCGAAATGCTCGCCGGGTGTTTTCAGCCAGGCAAGTATTTGCCGTCGCACCGGGTTGGCCAGTGCCTTGTGGATTGCATCGATGTCCATGGTGGGGGGGCCGCAACCTTCGAATGTTTGCAGATGTTTGTTTCGGTATAGAACGAAATAAATATCTGATTTTATAGAAATTAATATCGTTATATTACGATATTAATGCCGAACATGCAGCGCAAGATCATCTGTCGATCCGCATTTCTTTTTTTGCATCGGCACAAGCATGCCGCAAAGGGGAAATCATTCTGAACCAGTCGCGTGCGCTGCTTTCTAATTTAAAGGATGTGTTCGCGCGCCCGTGCCTGATGCATCACGAGGAGCAATGATGAAACCGTTATGGATGGCATTGATTGCGGCAAGCGTTGCCGCTCATGCGGAATCGGGCATGCCGGCCAAGCCCGGTACGGAGAGCAAACCGGATTCGTCCGTTAAATCGCCGCGCACGTCCGGCATGGTGGTGGAGCCGCCCGAGACCGGTTCCGGTTCCAGGATCGTCAAGACACCGCCGGTCACGGGCGATTCGGAAATCGATGACGCCACCAAGGGCATAGACAGAAAGAATCGCGAGCGATTGCAAGACAAGCAGAAAAAGCCCTCCCGATGACAGCGGATAATGCGGCAACACTGCTTTGCATCATGGCAAAGGCACAATTCAAGAACGGAGAAATCGATGACGACGTTGCACAGTCTTTTGGCCGAACTGGGTATCGATGAACCGGAGATGCATCCGGAGCGGCAGGTTGGAACCATGTGGGTGACCGAAGGAAGGTTCGTGCCGGTACCCGGCAAGTCATATGAACTCGCCTACGGCAAGCTGTCGGTCGACGGCAAATACCGGTATGTCAGGAAAAAAGTGCGGATCGACGGTCCGATGCCCGCCGACTGGGTGGATCTTGATCTTGGCACACCGCTCGATGCCGGCTTGCAGGCCAGTGCCGTCAAGGGGTATAGGTTGCTGGAATGACGATCATGCGTCGCTGTTTCATTTGCATTTGCCTAGGCATGTTCTTGTCAGCGCCGGCATAAAATCATGTCGGTGATATTCAAACTGCGGTTGAAAACGGCTTGTCCAGACTCAGTCCGAGGGTTTCAGCATAGCGCTTCGCTTGATCGGTGCTATTTTTCCCGGCATCTATTTCGCACAGCGCCGTGAATGTGATCCACCGCGCATCGACTTCAAAGAAATCGCGCAGATTGGCGCGCGTGTCGCTGCGTCCGAAGCCGTCGGTGCCTAATGTCGCGTAGCGCGCCGGCACATAGGCGCGGATGCTTTCCGCCACGCTGCGCACATAGTCCGACACGGCGACCACCGGCGCCTGGCTGCTGTCGAGCTGCCGCGTGACATATGGATCTTCGGCGGCGCTGCCCAGCCGCTTGCCGCGTTCGGCCGCAATGCCGTCGCGCGCCAGTTCCGAATAACTGGTGACGCTCCACACTTCGGCGGCGATGCCGAAATGCGCCTTGAGCAGTGCGGCGGCCGACACCGCTTCCTTGAGCACCGGGCCGGATGCCAGCAGGCGAACCTGCGCCGCAGCGTCGGCCCGCAGGCAATGCATGCCGCGCAATATTCCTTCTTCCGCGCCGGCCGGCATGCTTGGCTGCGCGTCGTTTTCGTTGGTGACGGTCAGGTAATAGAACACGTCTTCCCGGCGTTCCAGCATGCGCCGCATGCCTTCCTGCATGATCACCGCCAGCTCGTAGGCATAGGCCGGATCGTAGGCGATGCAATTCGGAATGGTGGCAGCGATCAGGTGGCTGCTGCCGTCCTGATGCTGCAATCCTTCGCCGGCGAGCGTGGTTCTGCCGGACGTGGCGCCGATCAGGAAGCCGCGCGCCCGCTGGTCCGCCGCGGCCCAGATCAGGTCGCCCACGCGCTGGAAGCCGAACATCGAGTAATAGATATAGAACGGCAGCATCGGCAAGCCGTGCACCGAGTAACTGGTCGCCGCCGCGGTCCATGACGACAGGGCGCCGGCTTCGGTGATGCCTTCTTCCAGGATTTGCCCGTCCTTCGCTTCACGGTAATACAGGATGGAGCCGATGTCTTCCGGCTGGTACAGCTGTCCCTGCGATGAATAGATGCCGACCTGGCGGAACAGGTTGGCCATGCCGAAGGTCCGGGCTTCGTCGGCGACGATCGGCACCACGCGCGGACCGATGGCGCTGTCCTTCAACAGGTTGCCCATGATGCGCACCGCCGCCATGGTGGTCGACATTTCCTTGCCGTCCGCATCCAGCGCAAACGCGGCGTGCGTGCGGAGTTCCGGCACCGGCAGCGCCGGGCAGTGCGTCTGCCGGCGCGGCAGATAGCCGCCCAGCGCCGCGCGCCGCGCGTGCAGATGCGTCATTGCCGCGCTGTCGTTTGCCGGCTTGTGGAACGCGAGGTTTTCACATTCTTCGTCGGTGATCGGCAGCTTGAAGCGGTCGCGGAATTCCCGCAGCGCGCCGGCATCGAGCTTCTTCTGCTGATGGGTCGTCATCTTGCCCTGGCCGGCCGCGCCCATGCCGAATCCTTTCTTGGTCTGCGCCAGTATCACGGTAGGCTGCCCGCGATGATGGAACGCCGCGTGGTAGGCGGCGTGGATCTTGCGCATGTCGTGGCCGCCGCGATGCAGGCGGTCGATCTCGGCATCGGTGAGCGACGCACCGATCGCAGCCAGCGCCGGGTTCTGGCCGAAGAAATGCTCGCGGTTGAAACCGCCGTCGTTGGCGGCGAAAGTCTGCAACTGGCCGTCGACCGTATGCTGCAGCGCGTGCGCCAGTTCGCCGCCGGCGTCGCGCGCGAACAGCGGATCCCAGTCGGAACCCCACAGCACCTTGATGACATTCCAGCCGGCGCCGGCGAACAGCGTTTCGAGTTCATCCACGATGTGGCCGTTGCCGCGTACCGGCCCGTCCAGCCGCTGCAGATTGCAATTGACCACGAAGACCAGGTTGTCGAGATTTTCCCGCGCGGCCAGGCTCAACGCTGCCAGCGATTCCGGCTCATCCATTTCGCCGTCGCCGAAAACGCCCCAGACCCGGCGGTCCTGCGGCGGCATCAGGTTGCGGTGTTCGAGATAGCGCAGGAAGCGCGCCTGATAAATCGCGTTGATCGGGCCGATGCCCATCGAACCGGTCGGGAATTGCCAGAAGTCCGGCATCAGCCACGGATGCGGATAGGACGGCAGGCCGCGCGCGCCGCGTTTCTTCGCTTCGATCTCCTGCCGGTAGAAGCCAAGCTCCTGTTCGCCGAGCGCACCTTCCAGGTAGGCGCGCGCATAGACGCCGGGCGCCGAATGCGGCTGCAGATAGACGATGTCGCCGGCGAAGGAATCGGAACGGGCGCGGAAAAAATGGTTGAAGCCGACTTCGAACAGGTCGGCCGCGGAGGCATAACTGGCGATATGGCCGCCGAGTTCGGCATGCGCGCGGTTGGCGCGCACCACCATAGCCAGCGCATTCCAGCGGATCACGCTGGCGAGATGCACTTCCAGCGCCAGCGCGTCGGCGCCGCCGGGAAACGGCGGTTCCTGCTCGGGCCGGATGGTGTTGAGGTAAGGGGTGTTGCGGCGGTCGCGCTGGCGCACGCCGCTGCGGTCTGCGGCTGCGTCCAGCCGCGCCAGCAGGAAGCCTGCGCGCTCCGGCCCGGCGGTGTCGAGCACCGATTGCAGCGCCTCCAGCCATTCCTGCGTTTCCTGCGGATCGATGTCGAAATGCGCATTGGCTTCATTCCCGCTCAGCATTTTCATGGCGTTGCTTCCAATTTCCCGAAAATGTCCAAGTTACCGTGAACAGGGCAGCATAGGTAATCGATTTATGCCGGTGTGATTGATTAAAACAGCATAAAATGCTGAAAAAATAGATAAATAAAGGAATCGAAGTGGAAATTCAACTGGATGTGATCGATCTGCGCATTTTGAAAGTTATGCAGGAAAATTCAAGCATCAGCAATACCGATCTGGCGAAGAAAATAAATCTGTCCCCATCGCCTACTTTGGCGCGCGTGAAACGGCTGGAAGCGCTGAAAGTCATCTCGCGTTATGTGGCGCTCGTCAATCCGCACGCGCTTGGACTGAAGATGAATGTCTTCATCCGGGTCAGCCTGGAAAAGCAGGAGGCGAAGTCGCTCGCGCGCTTCGAGGAGGAAGTGAGCCGCTTCGACGAAGTGATGGAGGTCTACCTGATGACCGGCGACGAAGACTACCTGCTGCGCATCGTGGTGCCGGATATCCAGGCGCTGGAGCGTTTCATCCTGGATCACCTGACCAAGATTCCGGGGATCAAGAACATCCGCTCGGGCTTCGCGCTCAAGCAGGTGAAATACAAGACCGCGCTGCCGATCGGGCCGTGATATCCGGTTTCGTTCGAAGCGCCGCACGATCCTGTCCGGACGATCAGTGCGTACTTTTTTCCTGCAGCGAGTAAATCGGCGAATAGCCGGCGCTGAAGTCCGGCGGCAGCTCGATCAATCCTTGCTCAACGTGCGCATGGTGCACGCTACGACCAACTCACCAACGTCCTCTCCGACATCGTCGGCGAAACCGGTCAGAAGATCCTGCGCGCGATTGTCGCCGGCGAACGCGATGGCGATGTGCTGGCAAAGATGAAGAACGCACGCATTCGCGCCGGCGCCGCCGAGATTGCCAAGAGCCTGCAAGGCAATTGGCGGACCGAGCATTTGTTTACGCTCAAGCAGGCATTGGAAGTGTCATGCGCGTTTGGCTTTTGCACCAAGCGACGTGGCGGCCATCGGCACGGAGGACTGTGCGGCCCGTCGCCGTCCAAGCCAGATATGCATGGGTATGGTTAGAACAGCGACTATGCCGCCACCGATATGTATCCATCGCACCCAGTCGCGCCATTCTTCACCACCATAATAGAGCAGCAAGCCTGTTCCCGCGAGTAGGGACAGCACCGATAGTGCAATGATGCCGGACACCAGGTTGCGTTGGATGCGCCAGGCCAGCCGGACATGCAAAGGCAGCAAACCACCGACAATGACCAGCAAGGCGGCAGCAGCGATGCCGTGCGTTGTCAGCAAGCGGCGTTCGGCCAGCATCCAGCCCCACTGAAAAATGTCATGCAGCAGCCACCACAACATGCCGCTGGCGGCCACCATAAACAATGCCAGATAAGTACTCCAGCGCTGCGCCTTCGGCAGGCGAATGCTGAATAGCGAATGTATTGTCATATATTCAAAACCTTGGCTTGTGCATGCCTCACTATGCGGGCGGGAAGCCGTCCCTTGAGAATGGCGATCTTGGTAAGGGCGTCGGCCAGCATGCAATTGCGCGCGATCACCGAGACACTCCCGGTCATGAATACCCGACGGCCTCGTTTGGTATCGACAATCGCGCTCGTTGTGCTTTCAGCGAGGCGGTTGCTGTTTGTAAAATACGCTGCGGAAGTGGCGATGGCTCCGTTTGTCAGCATACCCAGCATCTGAACCCGTGTCGGCTCTGTCGGGCAGCGCACCCAGATGGGTTGCGGCTCGTCGCCAAAGACCCGCAAATCCCCGCCGGCATTGACCATGCCGCTTTGCATGCCGCGCTCGCGCAGGAGCTCGACCGCCTTATCAACGGCAAAACCTTTGGCGATGCCTCCAAGATCCAGTGCCACGCGGGCCTTGACTCTGACTGAGCCATCCTTGCGTAGCTGAATAGCCATCTTACCGGTAGAAGTACGGGCATGGCGGCCAGCCAGCTTGGGAAGCAGGCCAGAACGCATCAACGGCCCACCGACATTACAATCGAATGCGCCGCCGCTCCAGTGCCAGAGCCGTTGAGCTTCACGTAGTACCTGATAGGTCCAGACATGCACGCGCAAGCAGGCACCGGGCCGTCCGCGATTCAAGCGTCCGATATCGCTGCTGCGTCGGTGAAAACTCATCAGCCGATCCACCCGTCCGATAGCGCGAAACGCGCATTCGACTGCCGACTCGGTTTGCGCCTGCGTAAGTTTTTCGTCGCCTTGTGCACGAATGGTCACGAACGTTCCCAGCAAGGGCCGCATGCGTTCAGCGTGGGGCATCCGGCAATCCCTTCAACGCCATGTCATACAAGATCAGCACGCGGCGCACGCCGTCGGTGATGTGCTTGGACGACAGTGTCGCCCCGGCGATGTTGGCAATATCCTTGTTCAACTTGACGGGGGATGCTGCCGTCTTGCCGACGAATTGCTTGCGCCACGCAGGGTCACGCACTTCATAGCCGTAGGTTTCCCGGTATTCCAGGATCTCGACCTGCTTGACGCTGCCATCGCGATTGATGCCGACGGCATAGGTAATCATTTCATGCTTGCCAAGTACTTGGTCAATGACGAAAACCCCGCGACCTTCTGCTACCCATACGCGGTTTTCCTGGAAAGGTTCATAGACGCCAGAGCGCGAGCGCAGCGTATCGCGCTGCTCCTGCGTCAGGGTCAATCCCACCTGCGTAAATTTGGCACTGGGAAATATGGCCTGTTGTGCCTGCTCAGCGGTGAAATACACATTGCCCCAACTGGCTGTTGAAACAACAATGAGTGGAGCTGCTAAAAAGGGTTCCCAACGCATATTAGAACGGTATACCGACTCTCACCATGATCTCATTACGGGCATGCTCTCCACCATAAATGCGCCCGTTCTGGATGACCGCACGCTGTTCATCGGTAAAACCGCTTGCCTGCTTTAATTGCTGCCGCCACGCCGCAGTTACCCACCAGGCCTTGGTGGCGTAGTGGACATTAGGGCCAATGAACCAAGCGGAGTGATCCGGCTGCCCGAACCCAAAGCCAGTGAATTCCCGGTGGTTGCGCGCTTCCACGCCGGCCATCCAGTTGTTGCGAAAACGATAAGAAAGGCCGGTCAGCAAGTCGACAGGCGTGGCACGTTCGATCTCGCCGATAGCGCTTTTTGCCCGTTCGACGGAAACATTCAAATTAGTCGCCCAAATCAGGCGGTCGTCCAAGAAGTTCTTTTGGAGGATGAATTTGGCCTCCAGTTCCCAGCCGCGCGGCCCAATCGCCGGCTCGAAATAGAGAGCCATGCCAATCGGATCGGTATAGGGATTGGAAATTCGATACAGGTTCTCCATGGAGATGGACTCGAAGCGAAATTTCTTGTAGCGCGACATGGGATTAAAGCCGTTCGGTGCGTCTACGTCGGGCCCGCCAGTAGTGCCGTCAATGCCATTGCGGTAGGCGTTCGCATAGCGCTGGTTGTAATAAAGAGCAATTTGGTAATTGTCGGTGATGCCGAACTCGAACTCGCTGCGCAGCAGCGTATTGGTGTAGTCGCCTTGAGATTGACCGCGCTGCGTCTCAATCCACTGCTCGAACTCTCTTTTACCTTTGGGATGAGTGTCGGTTGTATAGATCCAGCCGAAGGGGGTTTCTCCGGCTAGGACTGGCTGCGAAATCACGCCGAGTAGCAAAGCAATCGCGGCAAAAGGCTTGACAAGCTGCAAGATAATCTCCATCTAATGTAAATAAGAATCATTATTATCCTAGGTTCTTATTATCCAGTCAAGACTTCGATGGCTCTAGTACTACAGTTGTAAGTCCATGGAATGTTTGTCTGTTTTCCCGGTCGAACGCCAAAGCGGGTTGGAGGGTTAATCATGGACGACGTTGCAAGGCAGTATGTTGAACTGAGCGAACACTGGCGCGAACAACTCGAGTGTGTC
>DAIDBD010000051.1 GCA_027310305.1 Herminiimonas sp. | reverse complement strand
GAGGGGGCGGGTTGCGCTGCGCTCCACCCGTAACACCCGACTCCCGCTCCCGGAAATGATGTTAAAAAGTGAAGCAAAAAAACCGAACCAAACCCCACGACAAGAACCAGATCAGAACATCATTTGTTCAAAAAATCACCCAACAAGTAGTCTGGCACAGGGGGTAATGCTGGAAATCTTTCCAGTTTTTGATGTTGAGGAATTTCATGCTGAGACCTCCAGCAAGAGATCCAGCTGCTGACTTGACTTGCCGACTCGTTTTCCGATCAGAACGTATCTCGCAATGCCGACGTGAATTAGCCCGTCTGGACCAAGCAACCGCTCACGCCTTGATGCAATAAGCCAGCCATCAGCTTCAAGTTCTTGAATGCGTGTGGCGATCCGATAAAACCCGCAGGCGACTCCTTCTGGTGTATTGATTCCGCGATCGCCGAGGTATTGAAGGACGCGCAGGAGTGTCTGACATTGAGTGCGGCCGGTTGTATCTCGAAGTGCCAGTCCATTGGCTTGTAGCTCACGGCGCAATTTGCTGGTACGATGAACTCCGCACCGAAGAACTTTGTTTTGCCTTGTCACACCGCCGCCAAGCTCAGTGACATCTGCGCCCACCTTGATGTGGGCGTTTTCTTTTGGGGGACTCATTCCGCCCCCCCCTACGCTGCACGCGCTTTAGTCGCGCACGCAACTACATATTCGTTAAGCTCGCTTTCAAGGAAAACGGTAGTGCGGAGACCGGTTTTAAAGGGCTTTGGGAAATTTGAATCGTTTTTGGCTTTGAGCCAAAGTGTGCTTAAGCCGATAGATAATTTTTCGGCCGCATCGGCAGGGCGTATGCAACGGACTTGAGTAGCGTCTATGGTCACTGGCTCGAACCCGTTAATTATGGCGCGTTGTTTAGTACCCATCATGCACCGCCTTTCTTGCTCTTTGCAGCCTGAACTGCATCGTTCTCATCATGCGCTGCCAGTGTTTCGCGGATGCTCCATTCCGTTTCTTGCATGAATTGAATCTCAACAGCGATGTGACCAATCAGGCATCCCAAACTTGCCATATGTCCTGCATCAACTTCGTTCTGCTCGTTGGCCCCAGCCACAAACATAACCTGGCCAAGTGCCTCCAAGCCGTGCAGCAACGTATCGTTGGCATTCATGGCTTGGCTCCTCGCCGCTTCTGCGATTAGGCGGTCGTCCGGTGTAAGCGGCCTGCTTATCGAAAAGTCAACCGGCAATTTTCTTAACAGGTACCCGAGCTCATAAGGAGCGCGGTCAATAAACTTGAAATGCGGATTGTCTGCAGGTGATGCGGTACCATTGGCGTTAGCCATAGCTGCTACTCCTTCATAGTAGTGATTGTGGTCAGGCCGTCTCGGTGCTCGAACACCTTGCCGGCCGCTGTGCCTGATGCCGTCAGGCGCGGTTATTCATTCTTCTTCTGCGGCTCGATCAATTTCGACAGCCGCTTAATTTCTTGTGCCATTTCCAAAAATTTCTCGGCCCAGCCAGGTATCGGCGTGATGCTGTTCATCCACCGACTTGGTGTGTTCTTGTCTACATCAGCCATGCGACAAAAATCGGACTGCTTCCAACCCAATTTTTTCAAAGCCATATCAAATTCTTCAGGTGTCATAGTTTCCCTTCGCGCGCGCATGACTCAAGGTTTGAAATATAGCACAACTTACCTTAAAGAGTACAAATATATTAATTATTTACTCAATTTAACATAACACCCGTTATGCGAATATGAGTACAGTGGATAACTATTTGTACTCATTAAGGGAATTTATAGCCGGCGCGGCTTTGCGCCTGATTGCCCATCTGCTCATAATTTAAGCGCCGCTATTCAAAGAGAAATAGGCCTTCGCTTCCTGTTCTTGCAAGGCTCGGTTCTTTGCCACAGGAAAAGAATATTGTTGATCATCCATGGCGGCCTCCGCTGACATTGTGCGTACATGTTCTGCTCAAAGCGATGCGCGTATCGAGCCATGCCTGGACGTCCGACTCGAGCCAGCCGACCGACCGGCAGCCCAGGGAGATCGCCGACGGAAATTGACCGTCTTTGATGGCTTTATATAGCGAACTGCGCGCCATGCCTGTGACGTTGCAGACGGCGGGCATACGTAAAATTCTGTGTGAACTGCTCATGACATACCTTCTCTTCCAAGCCCGCTTCGTTTTCAACTGTCGGTTGCGTGTGCCGAGAAAATTAATTCTACGCACGACAAAGTAAGCCTGTGGCCTGAAACGACACTCGCGAATCGTTTTTTTGCAGTCCGGACGATTTATTTTTAAAAAGCGCTCTGAAATGTGTGCTCATTCCAAAAAAACTATTGATGAGGCTGTTTTACTTTGGCGTTTTTGCCAGTAGCGTGCCGTTGATCTATCCTCGATCGGCAGTCCAAAGACTTTTATCTACTTGGGACGGCCGGAAGATACTCCGGAAAAAATTCCTGCATCAATATCCGTCGCAGCTCAGCGGTGTCTTGCACACGTGCGCTGAGCGTAATCGTTCTGCCGAGGCGGTGCGAGTCCCACAGAAAGTCGCCTGTTTTTTCCTCGCGAATCACGCCAATGATCTTGTTCACGATCGCCGTTTCGATGTCGGGCGCCGGGCCCTGCTCTACCGGAATAACGCGTGTCGAGTTTCTTCGCGCATTCGGGCTCCATCCGTGGAAGACGACTTCAGCGTGCTCATATCCCTTGTCGCGGACCTCGAACACCCCGCCAGCGTCGACTTTGCTTCTGCCGTTCGCGTGCTGCAATGAATGTTCAATATTTGCGAGCGCAACGCTGTTGTCGTTTTGCTCTTGCTGAGGCGGCGAAGAAGAGACTTCCGGTCCCAACGCCTCAGCGCGGCGCTTCCTTGCCTCTTGAATCTGCGTGAACATATCGCCGGGCGGGGGCGGAGGCGGAGCGAGTGCCGGCCTTGGCTCAGGTGCCTTGGGAGCAGGCTTTGCAATGGCATTGGGTGCGCGAACTGCGGGCTTCTTGATGTGCTTACGACCAACAGGGCGCGCCGAGGGGCTTTTCTCCGCTTCGGCGATGGCAGGCTTGGGTGCTGGCCGTTGTGCCGTGGGATGAGCTGCAGAGAGACCAAAGTTACGGTAAGCGATTCCGGTTCACCGGCCTGCGTTGCCTTCACGTTCAGGGGCGCCCGGTCGATCAACAACCATAGTCCGATCGCATGGATCAATAATGAAAGCCCGACGCCAACCAGAATTGATGTTCGGCTACGATCGGCGCGCCCGTGCCTACCGCCAACGTTTTCATTTAAAACTTCTGCAATCACTGCGAGAACCGAGTATGAATTTTCATCAGCATGTAACAAAACATCACTATAGTCACTGCATCTGCTTTACGTGCAACCGATATGTATGAAGGCAGCGGGTGAGCCGGGCTTTGCTCGGCGCACCATTTTCTATGCCGCCTGACCGAATTTCCCGATCACCACTTTGCGCCCTTCATTGATCTGCGCATCGACAAAATCCGCCCACAACTGCAGAATCTTACGTCGCTCTTCCGTATATTCGGCGCGGTTGTACACACCCTTGATGCCCTTGATAGAATGCGCCAGCGCTTTCTCGATCGCATCGGAGGACTGCCCCATTTCGTGCAGATGGGTCGATGCCGTTCGCCGGAAGTCATGCAGTACGAAGTGCTGCACATCCGAGTTCATTGCGCGCACCGCCTGATTAAGCGTTGATTTGGCAATCGGCCTGTCTTCATTGCCCCGGCGCATGGGAAACACGTATTTTTCGCTATGCGATAACGCTTTGAGTTCGGCGAGCATGGCAACTGCCTGCGTCGATAAATGCACCCAATGCTCCCGATCTTTTTTCATGCGCTCGGCAGGTATGCGCCAGATAGCGGCATCAAAATCAAACTCGGCCCATTCGGCCTCAATCAATTCGGACTTGCGCACCATCGTAATCGCCAGCAGATGCAGCGCCAGCTTGTAATGCCGGCTCATATTGGAGGAGTAAATTTGCCGCAGCACTTCGCCGATTTCATCCGGCGTAAGGACGCGGGTGCGGCTTTGCGGTGTCGCAATGAACCGGGCAACCAGTTGCTGCGCCGGATTGACCGTCGCCACTTGGCGCGCGATGGCGTATTCAAACATCCGCTTAATGACATTGCGCGTAGCTAGCGCCGATTGCGGAGCGGCCCGGGCTTTGATCCGGTCGCAAATTGCCAACACGTCCCCTGGATTTACTGCAGACAACGATTTGTTGCCGATGGCCGGGAAAACGTCTTTGTCCAACGCACGACGAGTGATCTTACGGTAGGACTCGGACTTGTTCGCAATTTCGGATTGGTACCAGTAATCGGCAAACGCACACACCGAGTCGAGGGTTTTCGATGCGCCCCGGTCTTTTTTAGCGTCGGCTATAGGAGAAACGCCGGTTGCCACGATCTCAGCGTAGCGGCGGCCGCGCTCTCGGGCATCCTGCAACCCGATTGCCGGGTAATCGCCAATGGTGACAAGAGGTTGTTGCTTGCCATGTAGGGAATAGCGGTACCGCCAGATCTTGGTACCTGATGTCATGACTTCCAGAGTCAAGCCCCCGCCATCCGAAACCAGATAGCGCTTCGCTTTCGATTTCAGGGCTTTGATGCGAGTGTCGTTGAGTGGTACAGCGGCTTTTGGCATAGTTAGTACACACGATCAGTGAAAATTTGAGTTGTGTACTAAAGTGTGTACTTATAATTTCTGGATGTCAATAGCCATTCTTGAGCTTCGTTGGACAATCTGTACTATATAAAACAAGGGATTATTGAAATAATTGGACAATGCTGGACATCGTTGGACTCTTGTTTATTTTCCGATACAGAACCGGCTGAAAATCACCCCCAGCAAATCATCCGATGTAAATGCGCCGGTGATGCTGTTCAATCGCTCTTGCGCAAGCCGCAATTCTTCGGCGAACAGGTCAAGCGCCTGATCGTTTTGCGCGGCCAGTTGGGTGGCGCTATCGAGATGCGCGCGCGCTGCTTTCAGCGCAATCAGATGCCGCTCGCGCGCCAGGTAAAGCGATTCGCCGGTCTGCTGCCAGCCGGCAGTGCGCAGCAATTCCGTGCGTAGCAGGTCGATGCCGATCCGGTCGGTAGCGGACAGATAAACATGGATTGCGTCCGGCATCCGATCGACTGCCGGCTTATGGCCCGACAGGTCGATCTTGTTCCAGACCCGCACCACCGGCACACTCAATGGAAAGCGCATGGCGATCTGTTCATCGGTGCGGGTCGGGCCACGGCTGGCATCCAGCATATGCAAAATTACATCGGCTTTTTCAACGGCCGCCCAGGTGCGTTCGATGCCGATGCGCTCGACTTCATCGCCGGCGTCGGCCGCATCGCGAATGCCGGCGGTGTCAATGATATTGATCGGAATGCCTTCGATCTGAATCGTCTCGGTCACCTTGTCGCGCGTGGTGCCGGCGATTGCGGTGACGATCGCGACATCGGAACCGGCCAGCGCATTGAGCAGTGACGATTTGCCGACGTTCGGCTGGCCCGCCAGCACCACGTTCAATCCGTCGCGCAGCAACGCGCCCTGCGCCGCCTGATTGAAGACATGATCGAGCGCGGCGCGGATGCGGGTCAACTGGCCGCGCGCATCGGATTTTTCGAGGAAATCGATTTCCTCTTCCGGGAAATCGAGCGTTGCCTCGACCAGCATGCGCAAGTGGACGACCTGATCGACCAGCTCGCGGATGGCGTTGGAAAATACGCCCGACAACGATTGCGATGCCGATTTCGCCGCTGCTTCGGTCGACGCTTCGATCAGGTCGGCCACCGCTTCGGCCTGCGCCAGATCGAGCTTGTCGTTGAGGAAAGCGCGGTGCGTGAATTCGCCCGGCTGCGCCAGCCGCAAGTCGATGTCGCGGCCCGCTTCGAGGCAGCGCGCCAGCAGCATCTGCAATACCACCGGCCCGCCGTGGCCCTGCAATTCGAGCACGTCTTCGCCGGTGTACGAATGCGGCGCCTTGAAATAAATCGCGAGGCCCTGATCGATCACGCTGCCGTCGCCATCGATGAAATCGAGATAGGTCGCATGACGCGGCCGCAGTTGCGCGGCGCCGCATACCGCTTGCATGACACAGGTCAGATTTTTGCCGGAGAGCCGTACCACGCCGATGCCGCCGCGTCCTGGTGCTGTCGCAATCGCAGCGATGGGGGAAGAGTCAAAGTTCATGCAGCAATTTTAGAGTCGTTATGATTTTGCAGGCAACAAAAAAGCCCGTGAATTTCAGCGCACGGGCTTTTCTGTTGTTCAGGAAAGAATTCAGGCCGGCTTGCCGCCTTCCATTCTTTTCGTGATGACCCACTGTTGGGTAATCGACAGGATATTGTTCACCACCCAATACAGCACCAGGCCGGACGGGAAGAAGAAGAACATCACCGAGAACGCGATCGGCATGAACATCATTACCTTGGCCTGGATCGGATCCGGCGGCGTCGGGTTCAGCTTGGTCTGGATGAACATCGAGACCGCCATCAGCACCGGCAGGATGTAGAACGGATCGGGCGATGCCAGATCGTGAATCCAACCGAGCCACGGCGCATTGCGCATTTCGACCGAAGCCAGCAGTACCCAGTACAACGCGATGAACACCGGGATCTGCACCACGATCGGCAGACAGCCGCCGAGCGGATTGATCTTTTCGGTCTTGTACAGCTCCATCATCGCCTGATTCATCTTTTGCGGCTCGCCCTTGAAGCGCTCGCGGATCGCGGTCATCTTCGGCGTGACCTGCTTCATCTTGGCCATGCTGCGATAGCTGGCAGCCGACAGCGGGAAAAATGCCAGCTTGATCATGATCGTCAGCACGATGATGGTCCAGCCCCAGTTGCCAAGCACCTTGTGAATTTGCGTCATCAGCCAGAAAATCGGTTTGGCGACGATCGTCAGCCAGCCGTAATCCTTGACCAGCTCCAGCCCGGGCGCGACTTTTTCCAGCGCAGCCGATGCCTGCGGGCCGGAATACAGGCGCGCATCGATCACCTTGGTCGCACCGGGCGCGATCGTGCCCAACGGCAGGATCGTGCCGATCGCATACAAATTGTTGTCGACTTTTTTCGTGAAAATTTCACGCGGCGTGTTTGCAGGCGGCACGAACGCCGATACAAAATAGTGCTGTACCAGCGCGATCCAGCCATTGTCGGCTTTGGTCGCGTGCTGCTCCTTGTGCTCCTCGATTTTCTGGAAATCGAGCTTCTGGAAATGCTCGGCTTCGGTATAGACCGCCGGACCGGTAAAGGTGCTGTAGAACTTCGATTCCCCGGCCAGCTTGCCGCCGTCGCGCACCAGCTGCAGATAGAGCGACGGCGAAATCGGGGCGCCGCTGTCATTGGTCACCGCATGCGCGACATCGATCGTGTAATCGCCGCGTTTGAAAGTATAGGTTTTGGCCAGCTTGACGCCGCCCTGCTCGGATTCAAGCACCAGTTGCACCTGATTGCCGCCATCGAGCGTGCGCGGGCCGGGCTTGGCGACAAAGCCGGATTTATGATTGGGGAACGGGCCGCCGATCAAACCGGTTTCCGCGAGATAGGTGCGGCTTGCGCTGGAATCGAACAGCACGACATTCTTGGTCGGATCAAGCGCATCCTTCTGCTTCAGCAATTCGAGACGTTTCAATTCGCCGCCGATGGTATCGATGTCGACTTTCATCACATCGGTGGTGATCGTGATGATTTCGCTTCGCGCCGGCGTCGTGCCGGCCGGAACCGCAGCTGCAGACGCAGGCGTACCTGCGGCAGGATTGGCCGGCGTGACAGCGCCGCTTGCCTGCGGCACATCCGATTTGGCGCCGCCGGCGGCCGGGGCGGCTTGCTGGGTCGCGGTCGGGAAGAACATCGAGGGTTTGCCGGTGTAACGCATCCAGTTGTCCCACAGGAGCAACAGCGACATCGAAAACACAACCCACAGGATGGTACGTCGGATATCCATAAGTGTCTTTAAATAATGAAAAATATAAGCAAAAATTCAGGAATGGCTGCAACCGCAAGCGGTGGCAGAAGTTTCAGGCGATGCTTGCGGCACCGGATCGAATCCGCCCGGATGCCACGGATGGCATTTGCCCAGCCGCTTCGCGGCCAGTGCGCCGCCCCGGACTGCGCCGTGCTCGCGAACCGCATCGGCCGCATAATCGGAACAGCTCGGATAAAAACGGCAATTCTGCCCGAGGAACGGACTGATGCCCAGTTTATAGGCCCGCAACAGGATCAGCAGTATCGTTTTCATGGCCGCATCTCCGGCAAATTTTGCGACGAGAGCAATTGCGTCAATTCCGCCCGCAATATCGTTTTCAATCGGGCCGATGTGGCCGGCCCGCTTTTGGTGTTGACCGGTTTCGACAGGCGCACGATGCAGTCGATCGACGGCAAGGCCGCCTGCCGGAACAATTCGCGCGTGACGCGCTTGATCGTGTTGCGCGTCACGGCGCGCGGCGCGAATCGCTTCGCGGCGACCACGCCCAGGCGGGCATGCGGCAAGGCGTTG
Source organism: Herminiimonas sp. (assembly GCA_027310305.1). Lineage (GTDB taxonomy): Bacteria > Pseudomonadota > Gammaproteobacteria > Burkholderiales > Burkholderiaceae_D > DAIDBD01. The sequence goes on along the minus strand of DAIDBD010000051.1, from coordinate 11,867 downwards.
GGCCGGACATACAGCACGAAATGCGCGGAACGCTGCACGGGCCGCAAACGAAAAACGGATGAAAATTCATCCGTTTTAACGATTCGACGATCGCGCGCATAGCCATGAAATTGGGCACGCAAATGCGCATGTGAGCGATCGCCGGTCACGCCAGCAGCAAACAGTGCGCCGCCCGGCTTAAGCAGCCAGGCGTTTGCGGCCCTTGGCGCGACGTGCGTTGAGCACAGCGCGGCCGCCGCGGGTTGCCATGCGAACGCGGAAGCCATGAGTGCGCTTGCGGCGAACGACGGAAGGTTGGTAAGTACGTTTCATTATGGGTCTCGCTAATCAGCAGGAAAATACAGCAGAAAAAAATCGGATCATCACACGCCGCCGCGCTATTCTGGTGCCATTGGCGCATGCAGGCGCCGAAGCGGCCGCACGCAAACGCAACATACTGGCATTACGGGCAGTGAACCCGTGATTAGACAGCATTTTCCGCTTGTTTGTCAATCAATTAGCCGGGTTTGGTCAGATTTGCAAGATACCGCCGGCGCTGCAAATAACCGCGCAGCCTGTGGATAACTCGGCCCGGCCGGGGTAGAATAGGGGCAATGCAAGGTAACGCCTTCCGCAACAAAAACAGTCGAATCAGGGGTAATGCAGCACCGCCCCACGCACCCTTTCAATGTGAAGATTAATGGAAAATTTCTGGCAGACCTGTTCCGCGCAGTTGGAGCAGGAATTGACGCCTCAGCAATTCAGCGCATGGATCAAGCCGCTGGCGCCGCTCGACTATGAAGATGGCCGGCTGCGAATCGCCGCGCCCAACCGTTTCAAGCTGGATTGGGTCAAGACGCAATTCGCCAGCCGCATCACGATGATCGCCACCCAGTTCTGGGAAGCGCCGGTCGATGTGCAGTTTGTACTCAGTCCGCGCGCCGTCGTCAGCAACAAGTCGTCCACCGAATTGCCGGTTGCCGGCGCCAGCCGTCCGGAAAACGAGATCCCGCGTGAAAACGACCGGATGCCGAAAGCCGCGATCGACCATACGCCGCGGCGCGACCAGAGCCGCATCAACGCGGCGCTCACGTTCGACAGTTTCGTCACCGGCAAAGCCAACCAGCTGGCGCGCGCGGCGGCGATCCAGGTCGCCAACAATCCCGGCATTTCATATAACCCGCTGTTCCTGTATGGCGGCGTGGGCCTCGGCAAAACGCATTTGATCCATGCGATCGGCAATCAGGTCCTGGCTGACAATGCAAATGTGAAAATCCGCTACATTCATGCCGAGCAGTATGTCCGCGACGTAGTGACCGCTTACCAGCGCAAGGGTTTCGACGATTTCAAGCGCTATTACCATTCGCTCGATTTGCTGTTGATCGACGATATCCAGTTCTTCGGCGGCAAGAGCCGGACGCAAGAAGAATTCTTTTACGCATTTGAAGCCTTGATTGCGGCAAAAAAACAAATCATCATCACCAGCGATACTTATCCGAAGGAAATCACCGGCATGGACGACCGGCTGATTTCCCGGTTCGATTCCGGTTTGACGGTTGCGGTCGAGCCGCCCGAACTCGAAATGCGGGTCGCGATCCTGCTCAAGAAAGCGCTGCTGGAAGGCGCCTCGCTGTCCGACGATGTCGCGTTTTTCGTCGCCAAGCACCTGCGTTCGAACGTGCGCGAACTCGAAGGCGCGTTGCGCAAGATCCTCGCGTACTCGCGGTTTCATGGCAAAGACATCACGATCGACGTGGTAAAAGACGCCTTGAAGGATCTGCTGTCGGTGCAGAATCGGCAAATTTCGGTGGAAAATATCCAGAAAACCGTCGCCGATTTTTTCAATATCAAGGTCGCCGACATGTATTCGAAGAAACGGCCGGCCAATATTGCGCGGCCGCGGCAGATCGCGATGTACCTGGCAAAAGAGCTGACGCAGAAAAGTCTGCCCGAAATCGGCGAGCTGTTCGGCGGCCGCGATCACACGACGGTGCTGCATGCGGTACGCAAAATCGCCGCCGACCGCAGCAAGAGCCCGGAGTGCAATCACGAACTGCACGTGCTGGAGCAGACCTTGAAAGGTTAGCAACCAAGCTGCCTGCGCAGCTGTGGATAACCGGTTAAAAGCGACAAGTTGATGCAGGTGTTGTTAAAATTGAAAAAGTGGTTGGCTCGGCATGTTTGTTTGAACCCATGCCGCACTCAAGCAATCGGCAAAATGAGATGGAGCGGCATCGATGGGCCCGGCAGCAGAAAACAGCATTCATTAACTTATTAAAAACAAGGAAATAAATATGCAATTGGTCAAAACCCACAGAGATACCCTTCTCCGGCCACTGCAAATCGTGAGCGGTATTGTCGAGCGTCGGCACACGTTGCCGATTCTGGCCAATATCCTCATACGCAAGGACGGCGAAAAAGTGTCTTTCCTGTCGACCGACATCGAAGTGCAGATCACTACGCATGCCAAGATCGGCAGCGGCGGCGACGTTGCCGCCACCACGGTCGCTGCGCGCAAGCTGCTTGATATCCTGCGGGCATTGCCGGATGAAGAGATAGCGCTGTCGCTCACCAACAAGCGGATGACGGTGCAATCCGGCAAATCGCGCTTCGCATTGCAGACGCTGGCTGCGGAAGAATTCCCGACGGTCGCGCAGGCCGAGCATTACAACGCGAAAGTCACGCTGCCGCAAAAGACGCTCAAGCACCTGTTCAACATGGTGCATTTCGCGATGGCGCAGCAGGACATCCGCTATTACCTGAACGGCTTGCTATTGATCGTCGATGGCAAGAACGTGATCGCGGTGGCAACCGACGGTCACCGCCTCGCGTTTTGCCAAGTTGCCACCGAGCAGGATTTTCCCAAGCAGGAAGTCATTATTCCGCGCAAGACCATTATCGAATTGCAGCGCCTGCTGGATGAAACCGACGAGCCGGTCCAGCTTGAAATCGCCAACAACCAGGTCAAGCTGGCCTTTGCCGACATCGAACTGATTTCCAAGCTGGTCGAAGGCAAGTTTCCCGATTACACCCGCGTGGTGCCAAAGGGTTACAAGAACAATTTCACGATCGGCCGCGACCAGTTGCTGCGCTCGCTGCAGCGCGCCGCGATCATGACGTCCGACAAGTTCAAGGGCGTGCGCTGCATCGTCAGCCCGGGCAGTATGAAGATCAGCTCGACCAACGCCGACCAGGAGGAAGCGGTTGAAGAACTCGAAATCGATTACGGCGGCGACAGCGTCGATATCGGCTTCAACGTCACGTATCTGCTCGACGTATTGAATAACCTGAAGTGCGACAGCGTGAATATCGCGCTGGGCGACGCCAACTCCTCGGCGTTGATCACGGTTCCCGACAATAGCGATTTCAAGTATGTCGTGATGCCGATGCGCATTTGATTTGGCAAGTGAACAAGATGCGCGAGGGGGCCGAAGGGGCCCCTTTGCCACATTTAAGAAAACCCGCTTTCTTGCTTTTTAGGCTCCTTCCACCTTTAAGGGGGAAGGTCGGGATGGGGGTAAAGTAGTTGATCAACGGCGCTTTGCGTCTAGCGAACACCCTACCCCCTCCCACTTGACGGAGCACAGGCCTGCAAGCCTGTGCCGTTTCGCAGAGGCGGATCGCATGCGATCCGAATCCCTGCTACACCCCCCTGCAAGGGGGGAACTCAAGGCAAGAAGCGCAAAAGTTTGTTTCAGTAGTCGTAACCGTTTTTAAAGAAGGCAGCCATGTCCGCGATTCCCATTGACAACACCAAACAGCCGCAACCGAACCAGTACGGCGCATCCTCGATCCAGATTCTCGAAGGGCTGGAAGCGGTCCGCAAGCGTCCCGGCATGTACATCGGCGACACGTCGGATGGCACCGGCCTGCATCACTGCGTGTTCGAAGTGCTCGATAATTCGATCGACGAATCGCTGGCCGGCCACTGCACCGAAATCCACGTGACGATCCATTCCGACAATTCGATTTCTGTCACCGACAACGGCCGCGGCATTCCGACCGGCATCAAGTGGGACGACAAGCACGACCCGAAACGCAGCGCGGCCGAAATCGTGATGACCGAATTGCACGCCGGCGGCAAGTTCGACCAGAATTCGTACAAGGTGTCCGGCGGCCTGCACGGCGTCGGCGTGTCGTGCGTCAACGGCCTGTCCAAGCTGCTGAAGCTGACCATCCGCCGCGACGGCAAGCAGCACTACATGGAATTCGTGCGCGGCGTGCCGCAAAACCGCGAACTCGAAACCATCGACGGCCTGGTCGTGTCGCCGATCAAGGTCACCGGCGACACCGACAAGCGCGGCACCGAAGTGCACTTCTGGGCCGACGAGGAAATTTTCACGCATATCGAATTTCATTACGACATCCTGGCCAAGCGCATCCGCGAATTGTCGTTCCTGAACAACGGCGTGCACATCAAGCTGACCGACCAACGCACCGGCAAGGAAGAAAATTTCGCGTTCGAAGGCGGCACCCGCGGCTTCGTCGAATACATCAACAAGGCCAAGAGCGTGCTGCACCCGACGATCTTCAAGGCCACCGGCGAAAAGCTGTCCGACCAGGGCACCAACATCAGCGTCGACGTGTCGATGCAATGGAACGACGCGTACAACGAGCAAGTGCTGTGCTTCACCAACAATATCCCGCAGCGCGACGGCGGCACCCACCTGACCGGCCTGCGCGCCGCGATGACGCGCGTCATCAACAAGTACATCGAGGAACACGATTTCGCCAGGAAAGCGAAAGTCGAAGTCGCCGGCGACGACATGCGCGAAGGCTTGACCTGCGTGCTGTCGGTCAAGGTCCCCGAGCCGAAATTCAGCTCGCAGACCAAAGACAAGCTGGTATCTTCCGAAGTGCGCGGCCCGGTCGAAGAAATCGTCGCCAAAACGCTCAGCGATTATCTGCAGGAACGACCGAACGACGCCAAGATCATTTGCGGCAAGATCGTCGAAGCCGCCCGCGCCCGGGAAGCCGCGCGCAAGGCGCGCGAACTGACGCGCCGCAAAGGCGTGATGGACGGCCTCGGCCTGTCCGCCAAGCTGGCCGACTGCCAGGAAAAAGACCCGGCGCTGTGCGAGCTGTACATCGTCGAGGGCGACTCCGCAGGCGGCTCCGCCAAGCAGGGCCGCGATCGCAAGTTCCAGGCGATCCTGCCGCTGCGCGGCAAGGTGCTCAACGTCGAGAAAGCCCGCTTCGAAAAGATGCTGTCGTCCGAGCAGATCACGACGCTGATCGCCACGCTCGGCACATCGATCGGCGCGGATGAATTCAACATCGACAAGCTGCGCTATCACCGCATCATCATCATGACCGATGCCGACGTCGACGGCGCGCACATCCGCACGCTGCTGCTGACGCTGCTGTATCGCCAGATGCCGCTGCTGGTCGAGCGCGGCCACATCTACATCGCGCAGCCGCCGCTGTACAAGGTCAAGCATGGCCGCGACGAGCGCTACCTGAAAGACGACGTCGAAGAAGCCGGCTACATGATGCAGATCGCATTGAACGATGCCGCGCTGATCCCGCAGGAAAATGCGGCGCCGATCACCGGCGAGGCGCTGAACGAACTGGTGCGCCAGTACAACACCGCCAACGCAATCATCATGCGACTGACGCGCGCCGTCGACACTGCGGCGCTGTCGGCCATCATGACCGGCGTCACGCTGCAGCTCGATACCGTCGCCAATGCGGAAGCATCGGCGCAGGCAATGGCCAAGGCGATCAACGATCCGTCGGTCAAGGTCATCGTCAAGTCCGACGAACTGTCCGACAAGCACGCGCTGCGCATCCAGCGCATGTACCACGGCAACGTCAAGGTCAGCGTGATCGACGCCGACTTCGTCACCGGCCCCGACTACGCGGTGCTGGCCAACGCCGCGGCAACCTTCAAGGGCCTGATCGGCCCCGGCGCGCTGGTGCGCCGCGGAACCGGCGAGAAGGTCAAGGAATCGGCCATCACCGACTTCCACCAGGCGATGGACTGGCTGCGCGACGAAGCCGAGCGCGGCGTCAGCAAGCAGCGCTACAAAGGGCTGGGCGAGATGAACCCGTCGCAATTGTGGGAAACCACGATGGATCCGACCGTGCGCCGTTTGCTGAAAGTGCAGATCGAAGACGCGATCACGGCGGATCAGATTTTCACGACGCTGATGGGCGACGATGTGGAGCCGCGCAGGGCGTTCATCGAGTTGAATGCGCTGCAAGCGGGGAATATTGATGTTTGATTTTTTGTCGGTGTAGGGTCTCACAGACAAGCAATTCTGCCAGTAGGTCGACCCTGTTCATGTCCAATACTCCTGTTAGCGGCCGACGCTGCGCGCAACATCCAGCTGCGTCGCAATCCAATGCTTGAAGTCGCGCTGCATGGAACCGATGAGTTCGTGATCGGCATCATATTCGTGATACGTCAGATTCACCCCTCTTTCATTCAAAAGGCGCTGCGCAGAGCGCGCGAATTCAATCGCAAGCTTACTGTCGTGAACACCATGCGAAACGAAGGCCTGTAGCCTGGCGAGTGCCTCGGAGGTTGCGATCAAAGGTCCGATCTCAGGCAGGATGCGACCGCTCAAAATACCAAATCCGGCAACCTTGTCCGGTCGCGTTAATCCTACGCTAGCGCTGAGGATGCCGCCCTGGCTGAAGCCGGCGATCCAAACCCGGTTCGCATCAATGCCGTATGCGGCAGGTAATCCAGCGATGAAATCAATCAGTGTCTGGCGCGACTGCTCCGCCTGTTCTGGATTGATCTTCGGTCCTGACGAAGTGAAATTGACGTTGAACCATGCATACATGTTAGGGCCGATTGTGATTGGCCCGCGTGCAAGAATCACTGTCAGTCTGGGATCCTGCTGTTGCGCAAAATCGATCAGGTTTGCTTCATTCGCGCCAACCCCATGTAACAGGATCAGGCAGGGCGAACCGGTAGTTGAGCCGCTTTGCGGAGCGCGAATCCGATGCACCAGCGACAAGGATGGTTGGTCGATCGTTGTCATTAAGGTGTGAGTCATGGTAATTCCTTTTACATTTAGCGCAGCATTTGATGTTGACGATGTTGCCAATTTTTGGAAATCCTATGTCCACTACGAAAAGGCATAGACATCCATTGCCAGTACGCCATATTCATAACTCGCATGCAGGCGTTCCGCTTTTGGCGCATCACTTGCAGCACCCATTGCCACGAACAGCGGCAACAAGTGCTCATCGGTCGGATGGTTGCGAACCGCGAACGGCGCCTGCGCACGGTAATCCAGCAGCGCCTCACGCTGGTTTGCTTGAAGTTGGGTATGCATCCATGCGGTAAAGTCATGAACCCAGGATGGAACTTCCGCTTCGATGGATTCGCCGCGAAATGCATGCAGGTTGTGCGTGAGTGACCCCGAGCCGATGATCAGAACGCTATCCTCACGAAGCTTGCGCAGCGCTTTTCCCATTAGCTCGTTTTCTGATGGCGAAGCACCACGACGAAGCGAAATCTGTGCAGTGGGAATATCGGCTTCTGGATACATCAGGCGCAATGGCACCCAAGCGCCATGGTCTAAGCCGCGCGTCGCGCTGCGCCTGACTTCAAAGCCTGCTTGTGTTAGCAACTCAGCGGCTTGCGCCGCTTCGGCGGGCGCACCTGGCACCGGGTATTGAATCTCAAACAGTGCTGCCGGAAAACCGCCGAAGTCGTGAATGGTCTCAGGATGCGATGCAAGACTGATCACTTGGCCGCCCGTCGATTCCCAATGTGCGGAGATGACGATGATCGCTTTTGGCCGAGGCAGCGTTTTACCTAGCCCAAGCAAAAAACGGTGCACGGCGCTGTCCTCGATCGCCAGCATCGGCGACCCGTGGGAGATAAACAGTGTAGGCATACACATGGCAGCAATCCTCGAAAATGTTGTGAGCCAATTGATTGGCGGCGATTAACGTCGATCAAGTGAATAGCCTGCTGAACCGCTTGCAAACACGGACAGCAATCCACCCAGAATCGCCAGGTTTTTCATGAAATGAATTTGCTGATTCATGACCTGATCAGCCGGAACGCTCCAGTACGCATGAAAGATGAACGTGGCGGGAAGCGTAAACACGAACAACACCAACGCTGCCCACCTTGTCTTCCAACCCAAAGCCAGCATTGCACCTCCGAGCACTTCGACCAGAGCAACAGGCCAGATCAGGATATCCGCTGCAGGCAGGCCATAGGCAGTCATGTAGGCAGCCGTTCCAGCCGATTGTGTGAGCTTGCCGTAGCCGGACCACAGAAAGAGTGCCGCAAGCCCGAGACGGCCAATGAGAAAGGCCCAATCGAAAGCCACGTTCACCGTGCCATTCTGAGTATTCGTTTGCATATATTTCTCCTTGATTTTTTGAGATAAACCAAGGCAGACTGATTGCAGTGTCCGCCTTGTATAGCGTGGTTACTTACCCAATCCGATTTGCTTCATGAAGTCCTGGTTGTCCCAGAACAGCCATTCGTGATCCATCGTCTTGCCTTTCCAGTGCCCAATGGTGGCCATGCCGATCGCGAAGCGCTTTCCGTTAGGCGGAATCGTTTTGCCATCGCCGATCGGCATCGGCTGTGTGAAGGTGCCGGTCATGACACCGGTGACCGACGTCCACGTGCCCGAGCCAAAGCGGATCGGATGCTGCTTGATCGTGATGTCCGGCGCGAAGACGAACAGCGCCTTCAGGTCTTCGATATGCCTGTCAATGCCCTTGGTTTCATGGCCATCAGGCCAGGTCACGACGATATCCTTGGCGTGGCTCTCGCCCAGGCGGTCCCATTTCTGGTTGCTGAAGACGTCGAAGTCGAGCACGTCGAAGGTATGGAGGTTGCGCTCCACTGCCGGTGCCTGCTTCTCGTGTGGCGGAGGCGGTGTTGTAGGATGCTCCGCAGTAGATTCCGCGAATGCCGCGCCACTGAGGGCAATCAAGGTAGCGGCGATCAAGGTCTTGCGATAAGTGGTTTTCATGATCGGATCTTTTCAATAGATTTCAACGGTAGGAAAGCGTTGGTTAGGGGTTACTGGAGACCGATCCACTTGGGAGCGATTGCCGTGCCTTTGCCAGCGCCGTAGCCAAAGTAGATATTCAGCCCGCCAAGCGGCTCAAGATAGCGCGCGTTCTTCAGGCCGCCGGCATCGATCGGCGCAAAGCCTGTACTTTGGATCAGCGCCTTCGCCGTTTCCTTGGCAGCAGTATCATCGCCGGCGAAAAAGACCGGAACGGTTTCACCGCCAAGCGACGGACCGGCCGCAAGCGTTTGAGCAAATACCGTGTTGAAAGCTTTGACGACCTTGGCAGTCGGAAATGCCTTCTGGATTTCCTCTGCAGCCGACGTGCTATGCCCGATGGTCAGACCCGAGTAATCCGCAGTCAGCGGATTGGTGATGTCGATCACGACTTTGCCTGCGAGGTCGCCGACCGCACCCAATGCTGATGCTGCATCGCCGTACGCAGTGGCGACGAGTACTACATCAGCACCTTCTGCTGCATTCGACGCTTTGAATGTCGCGCCGGTTGTTTCTGCCAGAGCCTTGGCTTTTGCAGCGTCGCGACCGGTGATAACCAGCGCGTGGCCTGCTTTGCTGAGGTGCTTGGCCAGGCCTGAGCCCATGTTGCCTGCACCGATTAATGTAACTTTCATGTAGTGCCTCTGTTGAGTGGTTTGATCAGAATCGGAACCATTCCGGCATCTGATGACCACATTTAATCAGTTGCACGATAGAAGATAAACCAGCAAAATAACAATTCACTATTTAATTTAATCAAACAATCATGACGATCGACATTGTGGCGAGCATGCAGGTATTTAACGCCGTCGTGGATGCCGGCAGCTTTGCCGGTGCAGCGGAGAAACTCGATTTTTCGCGCGGCATGGCTACGCGTTATGTGGCGCAGCTCGAAGGACACCTGGGTGTGCGGCTGCTCAATCGGACCACGCGCAAGCTCTCGCTCACAGAAGCAGGCCAAGACTATTACGGACGAGCCGCTCAGATACTGGCCATGGTCGCGGAAGCGCAAAGTTCGGTGGTGCAGGAAGCCTCGATTCCGCGTGGCACATTGCGGGTTGCCTCCTCGCATGCTTTTGGCGTTCGTCATTTGGGTTGGGCGATCACTGAATATCTGCAGCGCTATCCCGGCGTAAAAGTTGACATCACACTGAACGACCGCATGGTCGATCTGGTTGAAGAAGGTTTCGATATCGGCATACGTGTCGCGGAAAAAATTGATCTAGGGCTGGTCGCGCGCAAGCTCACACGCGCACGCATCGTGGCTTGCGCATCACCTGGTTATTTGAAAAAACATGGCGTGCCAAAATCGCCGGAGGAACTGGTCGAGCACAATTGCCTTTCCTACTCCAATTTGAACATGCCAAATGAGTGGCATTTCATGCGCAAAGGTGTGGAGCGGACGGTTCTGGTTACTGGAGATTTACGTGGCAACAGTGGCGATATTCTGCGCAATGCCGCTGTTGAAGGTCTTGGCGTGATTCTGCAGCCTACCTTCCTGACCTATGAGGCGTTACGGAAAAAGAAGTTGGTGCGTATTCTCCCCGACTGGGAGGCTGACGAACTGACCGTGTTTGCGGTTTATCCGAATCGTAAGTTCCTGCCACCCAAGGTGCGCAGCTTTATCGATTTTCTCGCCGAACGTTTCGGTCCAGAACCTTACTGGGATTTCGACATCTAGCCGAACTTAGGATCTGCGCAGAAATAAGTTCGTGAATTTTTAGAATGGTCCGAGGTCTGAAACAATTATGCAGAACGCAGACCTGGTGCACCAAATCGACTTGCGATATCGTTGTCTTTCGCCCTTGCTGGATGAGCGGGTGCGGCGGCAGTGGGCGGCCGCGGAGGCGCTGAGCTACGGTTGGGGCGGCGTGACAGCAGTGTGTAGCGCCACTGGCATGGCGCAAGATACGGTGCGCAAGGGTGTCGCCGAACTGCAGATGCGAAAGACTGACAGTGCAATCGAATCACGCTTGCGTCGAGCGGGTGGCGGACGCAAACAATTGACCGACAAGGATGTGGGCCTGATCGAGGCATTGGAGCGGTTGGTCGATCCGATGACGCGCGGCGATCCGCAGTCGCCGCTGCGCTGGACATGTAAGAGTACAAACCGCTTGTCAAACGAGTTGACGCAACAGGGACATCCGGTCAGTGCTCGAACGGTGGCGCGACTACTGAAGGCAGACGGCTACAGCCTGCAGGGCAATCGCAAGACAAAGGAAGGCGCATCGCATCTGGACCGCAATGCGCAGTTCGACTATATCAACGCGACGGTGAAGCGGTTTCAGCAGCGCGCTCAACCGGTGATCTCGGTGGATACAAAGAAGAAGGAGCTCGTGGGGGAATTCAAGAATGCAGGCCGCGAATGGCAGCCCAAAGGCGAACCCGAAGCGGTGGAAATCCATGATTTTGCGGACAAGGAATTGGGCAAGGTCATTCCGTATGGCGTCTATGACTTGAGCCGCAATGAAGGCTGGGTCAGCGTGGGCATCGATCACGACACGGCACGGTTTGCGGTGCAGGCGATTGGACGATGGTGGAAAAAGATGGGGTCGAAGCGCTATCCCGGGGCCAAGGCGCTATTGATTACGGCAGACGGTGGCGGCAGCAACGGCAGCCGATGCCGTTTGTGGAAGGTGGCGCTCCAGGATCTGGCCAATCAGGTCGGGATGCCGATTCATGTACGCCATTTTCCGCCGGGGACAAGCAAATGGAACAAGATCGAACATCGCATGTTTTGCCACATCATGCGTATTCCGGCGAACGTGACCGCGCATTCCGGTCTATCGTGACCGCTGCGCATTGAATGGTATTACGCGCTCAAATTGTAATGCTACCGGTCACGATGGATCGGTTTTTTCCTCCTTTTTCTCTGGTTTTGGCTTGGAT
>DAIDBD010000097.1 GCA_027310305.1 Herminiimonas sp. | reverse complement strand
GCTTCGCGGATTTCGGTCGGACCTTTCTCGGGCAAGGGGTCGGGCTGCTGGCCCTTGGCAATGGCGCGGGTGGCGGCGGTCAGGCGCGCCAGCGGCTGGTTGATCAGACGGGAAATGAATACCGCACCCAGCAGCGACAGCAGCAGCGTGATGGTGGCCCAGCCCAGCCATTGAACGCCGGAGGTGCGCTCGACGCGTTCGCGTTCCAGCATCAACCAGTATTCATCGTCTTCGATCTTGAAGCTGACCCAGAAACCCGCGATATCGTTGACCCTGCCGGCGAATTTCGTGTCGTTGCCCAGTCTTGCTCTTACGCTGGCCTGAATCGCCGGCATCAGCGCCGTATCGGGCGGCGGCTTGACGACGTCGGTGTTTTCGCGCGAGTAGACGCGGATGCCTTCGTTGCTGGCGAGATCGAACAGCAATTCCCGACGCGAATCGGGCGCAGAATGCGTCAGCGCAGAGCGGGTGATGATGACGATCGAGATCACCTGCGCGGCGATCTGATTCGCGCGCGGTGTGCGTTCAACCATGCGAAAGCTTACGACCCAGGCGGCCATGCTGGCGGCAATCAGGAAGGCGAGCAGGAAAAATGTCCGCCAGAACAACCCGCTTTTCAGCCAGGCGAGCCGATGTGGGGCGATAGACATTCGGTGCGTGCCGTACGGCAAGGTATGCCGCTTAACGCGGTTGGCCTTCTGGAATGAAGACGTAGCCCAGGCCCCAGACGGTTTGAATGTAAAGCGGATTGGACGGGTCGGGCTCAATCAGTTTGCGCAGGCGCGAAATTTGCACATCGAGACTGCGGTCGAATACTTCATATTCGCGGCCGCGCGCCAGTTCCATCAGCTTTTCGCGCGACAGCGGTTGCCGCGCATGGCGTGCAAACACTTTCAGCACCGAGAATTCACCGGTCGTGAGCGGCACCGTTTCGCCATTCTTTTTAAGGGTGCGCGTACCGAGCTCGAGTACAAAGTCGCCGAATGTAAAGCTTTGCGGCGTTTCCGAAGGTGCGCCCGGCGCTTCGTCGGGCACGATGCGGCGCAGCACCGCGCTGATTCGGGCCACCAGTTCGCGAGGATTGAAGGGCTTGGGCAGATAGTCGTCCGCGCCCATTTCGAGGCCGACGATGCGATCGACATCTTCCCCTTTGGCGGTCAGCATGATAATCGGCGTCTGATCGCCCGCACCGCGCAAACGCCGGCAGATCGACAGGCCGTCCTCGCCCGGCAGCATCAGGTCCAGCACCAGCAGGTCGTAGCGCTCGCGCAGCCAGAGCTTGTTCATCGTCTGCGCATTTTCGGCGGTCATGACGTTGAATCCCTGCTCGGTCAGGTAGCGCCGCAGCAGGTCGCGCAGGCGGATATCGTCATCCAAGACAAGAATTTTTGCCTGATGGACGCTGTCTGAATGGGATGCGGTATTTTGTGTATTCATGTCTCTATGGTAACGTCAGAAATGCCGGTCTGCACAGGGGGTTGCCGAAGGCATTACAAAGTGTTACATACTTTACTGAAATCCGGTTCACCCATTTTATAAAGCGGCATACACTTTTATTCATCCGAAACCCTACCCACATCAAGGCATCCCGAAAGAAAAATGGTTATGAACATGCTGCTGAAAAGAATCAGTATCTTGCTGCTGTTGATGATAAGCGCGGCAGGCGCATTCGCCAGCCCGGAAGGCAATCGGGAAGAGCGCGCCGCCCGTCAGCAGCAACGAGCGATGGAGCGTAATGAAAACCGGGCCGGGCCCAACCCGGATCAGCAGCAGTATCGCCGCCCGGACAACGGCGGCCAGTCTGCCGACGACGGCTCGAGAAGGCATGGCCGGATGTCGCCGGAAGAGCGGCGGGCATTGCGCCGCCAGATCAATGAAGCAGGTCAAGACATTTATCTCACCAAGCCTTGATCCGGCATAGCCATGGTTTCGCCGCGGATGATGGATCGTGCAATTGCCGGACTTGTCTTGTGCTGCATCGGCGCAGCCGCTTGGCCGTGAAGACGCGCGTTATCTTTTGACGCGCACCGGATTCGCTCCTTCTTCGTCCGAAATATCGGCCTATGAAAGGCTTACGCGCCGGCAGGCGATCGAGAAGATGCTGGCCAATGCGGCGACAAGAACCATCGTTTCCGCTCCATTGTGGGTTGATCAGCCGCTCATCCCGTTTCGCCAGTTCAAGGATAAAAGCGACGACGAAAAGAAGGCGCATCGCGAGATGGAGATCAGGCAGGGCTTCGAGTTGCGCGGCTGGTGGCTGCGCGAAATGCTGTCGACGCCTTCGCCTCTGACCGAACGGATGACGCTGTTCTGGCACAACCATTTCGTCTCCAGTCAGCAAAAAGTCAAATATTCGCAACTGATGTATCGGCAAAACATGCTGTTGCGCCAGCATGCGCTGGGCAACTTCGGCACGCTGCTGCACGCGGTATCGAAAGATCCCGCGATGCTGATTTATCTCGACAACGCGAACAACCGCAAAGGCGCGCCGAACGCAAATTTTGCGCGCGAAGTGATGGAACTTTTCACGTTGGGAGAAGGGCATTACACCGAGCAGGATATCAAGGAAGCGGCGCGCGCATACACCGGCTGGAGCATCGAACCGGATACCGGCGAATTCAAATGGCGGCCATTCATTCATGACGATGGCGTGAAAACCGTATTCGGCAGGAGCGGCAATTTCGACGGCGATGCGGTGCTGGATATTCTGCTGGCGCAGCCGGCGTGCGCGGAATACATCGTGAGCAAACTGTGGCGCGAGTTCGTGTCGCCCGATCCGGACAAGACGGAAGTGGCCCGCATCGCGCAGCAGTTCCGCGATAGCCGTTATGAAATCAAAGTGGCATTGCGCGAGCTGTTCTCGTCGCGCGCCTTCTGGGATGCGAACAATCGCGCCACGCTCGTCAAATCGCCGGTCGAGATGGTGGTCGGCACGTTGAAGCAGTTCCGGTTCCGCTATGACGATCCGCTACCGTTCACGTTTGCGGTTGCGCAATTGGGCCAGAACCTGTTCACTCCTCCCAACGTAAAGGGCTGGCCGGGCGGCGATGCATGGATCAACAGCACGACGCTGCTGGCACGCAAATCGGTGCTGGAACGCTTGTTCCGCGCGACGGAGACAAGCTGGGAGAAAGGCGCCAAGCCGTTTGCAATGGCTGTGATGCCTGCCGCCGGAACGATGAAGGCGGCACGCGAGCAGATGAATGAACCGGGCAAGGTCAAAGGCCAGGCCGTGCTTGGCCGGGAAGGGCGCATCAGGTTCGCCAGCGCGGCATCGATGATTGCATTCAATCCGGACGCGTGGCTCGGCCAGTTCGGCGCGGCTGCCGGCAGCACGCCGGATATCGCGCAACGGCTGGCGATCCGGAACGCGATCCTGCCGCTGGAACCGAGTTCGCCGATTCGCGCGGATTTGACAGGAACCGCGTATCTGCAGGCGCTGGTGATGGATCCGGCGTATCAGTTGAAATGATGCGGGCAAACTTCCCAGCATGGGCCAACCTGAAAGTAAATGATGAACCGTCGCGATTTTTTTCTGCTTTCGGGTGGATTGGGCGCCGCGCTGCTGGCGCCGCAACTGTCGTTTGCACAAAACAGGGCGGACTATCAAAACCTGCTGGTCCTGGTTGAACTCAAAGGCGGCAATGACGGTTTGAATACGGTCGTGCCTTATGCGCAACCGGCCTATTACGGTCTGCGGCCCCGTATTGCCGTCAAGCGGGAAGACGTGCTGCAACTGGATCAGCATGCCGGACTGCATCCGGCCTTGCAGCCGCTGATGCCGCTGTGGCAAAACCGGGAACTGGCCGTGGTTCAAGGGTTGGGTTACCCGCAGCCGAACCTGTCGCATTTTCGTTCGATCGAAATATGGGATACCGCATCGAAATCCGATCAGTACCTGCAGCAAGGCTGGCTGACGCGGGCTTTCGCGGCGCGCCCGACGCCTGCGACGTACAGCGCCGATGGCGTGATCATCGGCAGCCAGGAACTGGGGCCGCTGTCCGGCGGCGCACGCGCGGTTGCGCTAGGCAATACCGACCGGTTCCTCAACAGCGCGCGGCTGGCGATGCCGTCCGATGTACATGGCAATGCGGCATTGGAACACCTGCTCAAAGTCGAATCCGATATCGTGAAAGCGGCCGATGGCTTGAAACCGAAGCAGGGCAGGATTGCACTGAAAACCGAATTTCCGAAAGGCGCTTTTGGCGATGTGGTGAAGACTGCCGCGCATGTAGTTGCCAACGCCGAACAGGGCGGGCAGCGGGTGGCGGTGCTGCGGCTGACGATCGGCAGTTTCGATACGCACCAGAATCAGCCGGGTATGCACGCCGAGCTTCTCAGGCAATTGGCGCAGGGATTGGCCGCATTCAAATCGGCGATGCTGGAATTGAACCGATGGGATTCCACGGTCGTGATGACCTACGCCGAATTCGGCCGGCGTCCGAAGGAGAATCTGTCGAACGGCACGGACCACGGTACGGTGGCGCCGCATTTTGTGCTGGGAGGAAGAGTGAAAGGCGGATTGCTGGGAGCGATGCCCGAGCTGACGCAACTCGACGGCTCCGGCAACATGGCGCATGCCGTCGATTTTCGCAGCGTGTATGCGACGCTGCTGGAAAAATGGTGGAATGTTCCTTCGACGGCAGTGCTGGGTGAAAAATTTCCGACACTCGATTTGCTGCGCACCTGATTTTCAACGTCATCCAGCGAAACCAAACACGTCATCCGTCGATTTTCCCGCGCATCGCTTTCACCTGGCCGCGCGTCGTTTTGCTGTCGAGCCGCTTTAGCTGCGAGTTGCGGGTCGGCTTTGTCGGCGTGCGTTTTTTCGGCGATATTGCGACGCTTGCAATCAGTTCCTGCAGCCGCCGCAACGCTTCTTCCCTGTTTTTTTCCTGGCTGCGGCCTTGCTGCGCCTTGATGACGATCACGCCTTCTTTTGTAATGCGCTGGTCGTGCAGTTGCAACAGTCTTTCCTTGTAAGTATCGGGCAACGATGATGCCGCAATATCGAAGCGCAGATGGATTGCGGTGGATACCTTGTTCACATTCTGGCCGCCAGGCCCCTGCGCGCGAATTGCGCTGATCTCGATCTCGCTGTCGGCAATGGTTATCGCGCCAGCCTGTCGCATGATTTTCACGCGCGTTGTCCGATAGCCGCCCGCTCCCGCTGCCTCTTCATTTCTTTTTGTTGCGCGGCCTGTTTTTGTCCACGATAGCCCACAGGATCAACCCGTACGATATCAACCGTATCAAATAATAGAGTGGCGATTCTTCGCCCAGCCCTCTGTCGGCTCCCAGCAGGGTTCGATTGAATCCTTCGATCATGAACGACAGGGAAAAGTAGAAAAAAAACCGGTCTCCGGTACTTCTCCAGAAACGCAGGAAAAACAAGCCGGCCACAATCGAGGCCATCGCGGTCGCTCCCAACAACATTTCATTCATCGCATGCCTTTCATAAAGCCTCCTATTTATCTTCCCAGATCAATCCATAAAGCAGCGGCAATAACGCGACCAGGCTCGCCAGCAATCGGAACGTCGACAAATCCTGAGACACTAAAGTTGTTTTATCCAGTACAAGCAGCAGATTGCTTATCGCGAGTCCGACAAAACATAGTCCGCTCCACAACAGGAGACGGTATTTATTGCCGATATAACTTCGCAGCAGCAGGAATGCGCAGGCAAAAGAAGTCAGCGCGCATAACGCATAAATGATTTTCGCCATGTCATGGCTCCTTTCGCCATTTGAAAGCGTCCGCAAATTGCTGTGCTCTCGTGCTTGTTTTGGAATGAACCAGATGCGTTACATCCATCAGGTTCGTGGAATAGGCTTCAGCCAGCTGATCAACCATGGCCCGAAGTTCGTCGGAGACCGGTTGATAGCAATACTGCTCGGTTCCGGATGCGGCAATCGCTAAAAATCCGGCTGCATGTAGGCTGGACAGCAAATCGTCCGCTGTTTTTTCGCCGATATAAAGCCGCTGCGCAACCCGTTTGCCATCCCATGCCGAGGAATCTTCATTACGCATCAACAGGATCGCTTCCAGATGCGGTATGGAAGCGATGCTTGTCAGAATAAAGCGCGTCAATTCGTCTGGGAGGGGACCCCGCATCATGGTTTTTCTCTAACAGGTTCTTTGAAAAAAAATTGAGTCATCAGTGCCGGCACTTGCAAAGCGGATCGCCGCGCAGACGCAAAATGGCGTACGGCTTATGCTGGCAGGTGGCCGATAAGCGGCTTGTATCGAACGTGTCTGCGAATGGCCATGTTGTCTGCGGAAGTCCGATGAGTTCGTGGCCGGCGCGAAAAGAAGGTTATCGTTATTTCCGTAACTGCAACGTCAAGGATCGTGGAGTAGATAAAAGCTTACCTTGTTTTATTGGGTAATTGCAATGATAAATTTCGGCAAATACATTTTCATTTCATGTCGCATGAAAATTGGCAGGCATCAATGCGTGCGTATTTTATTGCTGTATTGTGAATGATGCCGGTTTTACAATCGCTTCCATGCATCGTCCGGTCAATGCATCCGGCGAAATGCGTCAGGTTAATTTTTAATAAAAAAATTGGAACAATTCTTGCCTGAGAAAGTCCGTGCCAGTTCATCGGCAAAAATTGCTGCCGGAAGTTTTCCATTCTGTATGAACATCCGCATTTTTCAGTTTCTTCGGCATGACGCATTGCTTCAACAGTGAAATCAGAGGCCGGTTCATTTCGCATGCTTCGATCAATTTTTAAAATAATGCCTAGTTGAGGTAATTCGGTTATCTGGCGCTGAACAATTTTCCGGAAGCGAACTCTTTTCGACATGAATTCAAATATATCCATGAACCATTTATCGGCAATGCGGGAAACATCCCGTATCGAAGCATGGGGCGGACTTGAATGCACGGTGGCACGTGTCGGCAACCTGTTTCGCGATCAGATTGTTGAAACGGGCCACTTCGACCGGTCCGGCGACCTTGCGGCAATTGCCGCGCTGGGCATCCGCACATTGCGCTACCCGGTCATATGGGAAACCATTTCACCCGACAATCCCGCCACGGCGGAATGGGGCTGGCATGACGAGCGTTTGGGCCAGTTGCGCGATCTCGGCATCGCGCCGATCGCCGGGCTGATCCATCATGGCAGCGGGCCGCATTACACCAGTCTGCTCGATCCGGCCTTTCCCGATTTGCTGGCGCGTCATGCGGAACGGGTTGCGGCCCGTTATCCGTGGATCACCATGTTTACACCGGTCAACGAACCGTTGACCACAGCCCGTTTCAGCGGGCTTTACGGGCACTGGTATCCGCATGGCCGCGATGTCCGCATATTCCTGCGGATGCTTGTCAATCAATGCCGCGCAGTGGTGCTGTCGATGCAGGCGATCCGCCGTATCATCCCGGACGCCAGGCTGGTACAGACCGAAGACATGGGAAAAGTTTTCAGCACGCCGCTGCTGCAATATCAGGCGGATTACGAGAATGAGCGCCGCTGGCTGAGTTTTGACCTGTTGTGCGGCCGGGTCGATCGCACGCATTCCTGGTATCGAATCTTCCTGGATGCGGGTATCGATGAAAAGGCGCTTGCATTTTTTACCGGCGCGGCATGCGCGCCCGACATCATCGGCATCAATCATTACCTGACCAGCGAGCGCTTTCTCGACCATCGGTTGCAACATTATCCCGAATATCATCATTCGGGCAACGACCGGCACAGGTATGCCGATGTGGAGGCGGTGCGCATCGATCTGCCGCATGGCGAAACCGGACCGCAAGCGCGGCTGGCGGAGGTATGGGAACGATACCGGCTGCCGATTGCAATAACGGAAGCGCATCACGGCTGTTCCCGCGAAGAACAGTTGCGCTGGTTGATCGAAGTATGGAATGCCGCCGGAAAACTCAAGGCCGATGGCGCCGACATTCGGGCCGTCACGGTGTGGTCGATGCTCGGCGCGGTCGACTGGAACACCTTGCTGGTCCAGAGCAACGGCTTTTATGAAACCGGCGTTTTCGATGCGCGCTGCGACGTGCTGCGGCCGACCGCGCTGGCGACGGCCACCGCATCGCTGGCGGCAACCGGAACATTCGATCATCCGGTGCTGGATCGGGCCGGCTGGTGGCGCCGCGACGAGCGGCTATATCGGCCCGCTCGCCGCGGCGGCATCGCCCGCATCGCGGGTTCGCCGCGCCGGCTTGCCATTACCGGAGCGACCGGCACGCTGGGCCAGGCATTTTCACGCATTTGCACGGTGCGCGGGCTGGACCATGATCTGCTGACGCGCGCCGACATGGATATTGCCGATGCCGCATCGGTTGAATCCGCGCTGACGCGCCGCCGGCCATGGGCGGTCATCAATACCGCCGGCTATGTGCGCGTGGCCGAAGCCGCGGATAACGCGGAACGCTGTTATCGCGAGAATGCAGAGGGCGCGGAAATCGTGGCCCGCGTCTGCGCCAGGCTCGGGATTCCGTTCGTCACCTTTTCTTCGGATCTGGTATTCGACGGCCAATTGGGACGCGCCTATGTCGAAAGCGATCCGGTGAGCCCGATCTGCGTGTATGGCAGCAGCAAGGTCGAGGCCGAACGGCGCGTGCTGCAGGCATGCCCGCAGGCGCTCGTGGTGCGCACCAGCGCGTTCTTCGGCCCGTGGGATCGCTACAGTTTCGCGCATGCGGTGTTGCGCGATCTTGCGGCCGGCTTGCAGGTCGAGGCCAGCGATGCGCTGCTGGTATCGCCCACTTACGTGCCGGATCTGGCGCATGCCGCGCTGGATCTGCTGATCGATGGCGCGACCGGAATCTGGCACCTTGCGAACCAGGGTGCGATTTCCTGGCATGAACTGGCTTCGCGGGTGGCGCTGGAGGCGCGGCTCGATACCGCAACCTTGATCAGGGCCGGCGACGACGGCAAGCGTTTCACGGCATTGTCGAGCGAGCGGGGCTTGATCCTGCCTACGCTCGACAGCGCGATCCAGCGTTTCGTATGCGAGAGCACGATTGCCTGGCAGACAGGAAAAGCGAACGCCGTTGCCGCGGGATGAATCGGCGTCGCAATAGCCGGCGGCGGCGAAAAGTCCGGCGAATGCGCTGTTGCCAGGGCAAAATTTTTATCTGATCGCATTATCATTTTGCACCGCCATGGGAACAGCTTCGGACGGTTGCACTCCAATCGGCATATTCGTTCAATCCAACAAGGGAGTTTCATGGCTGATACCGCATATCCGCGTCCGCAACTGGTGCGCGAACACTGGCAATCGCTCAACGGTTTGTGGAAATTCGCTTTTGACAATGACAATCTGTACCATCATCCGGCCGATCCGATCAACTGGTCAAACCAGATCCGCGTTCCTTATCCGCCGGAATCCGAAACCAGCGGCATCGGCGATCGCGGCTTTCACCGGGCCTGCTGGTATGAGCGGGACTTCGATATCAAGGCGGGAGGCGAACGTGTCATGCTGCATTTCGGCGCGGTCGATTACAGCGCGCGGGTATGGGTCAACGGATTTCTGGTTGCCGAGCATGAAGGCGGCCATACGCCGTTCTCAGCCGATATCACCCGCGCGCTGAACGCTTCGGGCCGGCAGACCGTCACGGTGCATGCGGAGGACGATCCGCACGATCTGGCCAAACCGCGCGGCAAGCAGGACTGGCAACTCGAACCGCATTCGATCTGGTATCCGCGCACCACCGGCATCTGGCAAACGGTCTGGCTGGAACGCGTGCCCGGCACCTATATTCAAAAGCTGCGCTGGACGCCGCATTTCGATGGCTTTGAAATCGGTTGCGAAACATTCATTACCGGGGACCTGGAGGATGACCTGTCGGTTTCGGTCCGGATTTCACACGGCGACAAAATTCTGGCGGACGACCACTACAAGATCATCGGCGATGAAACGCATCGCAAGATTGCGCTATCCGATCCGGGGATCGACGATTCGCGCAACGAATTGCTGTGGAGCCCGGAGCGGCCGACGCTGCTCGATGCCGAGATTACGCTGCGGCACGGCGACCAGGTGCTGGACCGCGTGCGCTCCTACACGGCGTTGCGTTCGGTGAATATCAACCGCGACCGTTTCATGCTGAACGGCCGGCCTTATCAATTGCGCCTGGTGCTGGATCAAGGCTATTGGCCGGACACGCTGCTGACGGCGCCGTCCGACGACGCGTTGAAAAAAGATGTCGAACTCGCGAAGGCGATGGGTTTCAACGGCGTCAGAAAACACCAGAAGATCGAAGACCCGCGCTATCTGTATTGGGCCGACAAGCTGGGCTTGCTGGTATGGGAAGAAATGCCTTCCGCCTACCGCTTCAGTCCGCAAGCCGTTACGCGGCTGGTGCGGGAATGGATCGAAGTGATCGATCGCGATTACAGCCATCCGTGCGTCATCGTCTGGGTGCCGTTCAACGAATCGTGGGGCGTGCCTAACCTGACATCGACCCAGGCCCATCGCAACGCGGTGGAAGCGCTTTACCATATGACGCGCACGCTCGATTCAACCCGCCCGGTGATCGGTAACGACGGCTGGGAAGCATCGGCTACCGACATCCTCGGCATCCACGATTACGATTGCGATCCGGCCGGCCTGCTGGGCCGTTACGGGTCTGCCGCGCATACGCAGGAACTGTTCGACCGGCGGCGTCCCGGCGGCCGCATTCTCACGCTGGACGGTTATCCGCATCGCGGCCAGCCGATCATGCTTACTGAATTCGGCGGCATCGCGTTCACCAAAAATCCGACGCCCGGGACCAGCAAGGACTGGGGTTATTCCAAGGTGGATAACGAGAACGAGCTGTTGCAGAATTATCGAAACCTGCTCGAAGTGGTCAACAATACCGCGATTTTCAGCGGTTATTGCTACACGCAGTTTGCCGATACGTTTCAGGAAGCGAATGGATTGCTGTATGCGGACCGCACGCCGAAAATGCCGTTCGAACAAATCTCCGCCGCCACGCGGAATATTAAAAACGCTGCGCCGACGGCGGACAATGTAGCGTAGCGATTTGTTACGGCAGGGTGGATTGGCCAGCATCCCGTTGTGCAGCGGCTTCCGGTATTTTTTACCGCAGCATCTGTTTTTCACCGTTTGATCCTCGTTCATTCGCCGGCATTTCTTGTTTAACGAACATGCCGCGCGACAGAGGCGGCAACAAGATTGCGCACAAATTCCGGCATTGTGTATCCAAATAACAAATACAAGGGAAAGCGCCCGCTGTTTCTATTGGTCAACATTACAGTGCCGCTCTATACTAAACCCGTAATTTCACATAATTGACAAATAACGCGGCGACCGGTTTTCAATGAATATTGCCCTCATGCCGGGCTGCCGCATATTGTTGATTCTCTCGAATTCAGGATGCCGTCATGACCAGAAAAAAATCATTGGGGCCGGAACTGAAGCGTTTGCTATCGGGGCTGGCAGGCCAGGGCAATCAGCATTTGACAGAAGTCGAGACCGATCTGGTGCAGACGACTTTTTTGTTGAATGAAGCGATTGAACAACTCGGCGAAAGCTTCCTGGCGATCCATGAAGCCGTCAAGGCGCAGCAAAAGATCATCGACTCGCTGCGCGCGGGGCCGGCGCTCACACCCGAGAATGCCGCAAGGCTGGACACCATTCCTGCCGAAATAAGCAGGCACGTCAACGCTGCCGTCACCGGGCTGCAATTTCAGGACATTACCAGCCAATTGATTCATCGGACGGTAAAACGCGTCACCGGATTGCGCGATGTGCTTGCCACGATCGGCGAAAGCGGAGCGGGCATGACCGCAGATAGCGAAACCGAAGAAGTGCTGGCCTTGCTGAACAGCGTCAACAGGATATTTGAAAACCAAAGCGTGAAACTTGAAAATGCATTATGGAAGGCTGTGTGCCAGACGCAGATGAAAAGCGGAGACGTCGAATTGTTTTAAGCGCGGCTGAAACGAATTATCCGCCACGAAAAAAGCGGCGCGGGCATTCAGGCATGAAACAAAATTAGCGAGAACATAGATGGCAAAAACAATACTGGCAGTGGATGATTCGGGCTCGTTGCGGCAGATGGTGGTGTTCAGCCTGAAAGCGGCGGGCTACCAGGTGGTGGAGGCGGTCGATGGGCAGGATGGACTGGAAAAAGCCAGGGGCCGGATTTTCGACCTGGTGCTGACCGATCAGAACATGCCGCGCATGGATGGACTGACCCTGATCCGATCGCTGCGCGCATTGTCGACTTACCAGCGGGTGCCGATCCTGATGCTGACGACCGAAGCCAGCGACGACATGAAAATGAAGGGCCGGGCGGCCGGCGCCAACGGCTGGCTGGTCAAGCCGTTCGATCCGCAACGATTGACCGAAGTGGTGAAAAAAGTCATTGGGTAATAAGCGGTGCATCAAGAACGGCACCGCGGAAAAATAAACGATCTGGTCACGGAGTCCGGCAAATGACGATTGATATCAGCCAGTTTTTTCAGGCATTCTTCGACGAGACCGATGAGCTTCTTGCGCGGATGGAAAAGCTGCTGCTGGCGATCGATCTAGCGGCTCCGGACACTGAAGATCTCAACGCCATTTTTCGCGCGGCGCATTCGATCAAGGGTAGCGCGGGCACTTTCAATTTCATCGACCTGAGCGATTTGACGCATTTGCTGGAATCGCTGCTCGATAAAATCCGCAAGGGTGAAATGGCGATCAAGGCCGAGCATATCGATGCTTTTCTCGCCGCCAAGGACGTCCTCAAAATGCAACTGAACGGCCATCGCCATGGCGAGACTGTCGATCAGGAAACCGTTGCCGATATCAGCATGCTGTTGCAGTCGCTGTCGCAGCATGCAGCGTTGCATCCGTTGGCCGCAGCGACGGAAAGCGGCGGTGAACCCGCTGCTTCTGCGATGCACCGTTACCGCATCGTATTGCCGCAGATCGCGGAAGACGATTTCAACGCGCTGGCGGCAGAACTCGGCCTGCTGGGTACAATCAGCAAGGAAAGCATCGACGATAACGGATCGGCGCTTGTGCTGGATACCGGCAAAAGCGCCGACGACATTGCTGCGATCTGCCTGTTCGTGCTGGAGCCGGATCATTTCGAGATTACCAGGCAAGCCGAGACACCGCTGTCAACGGTGAGTGCCGAAGAAGAGCAGCAGGGATACGGGTTCTTCGAACCGCTGGAGCCGGTGGCGCAAACTGGGCCGGCAATGCCGCCGGCGGAAGAACTCGGCTACGGATTTTTCGAGACGTTCAAGCCGTACGCGGAGGCAGCGGATGCTGCGCCAATTTCCGGTTCGACGGCATCGTCCATGACGGATCAACCTGCCGATGAAGGTTCGGCGCAGGAAAAAACAGCCGTCCGGCAGCAGGCAGACAAGCCGGCGGGCAATGCGGAATCGTCGTCGATCCGGGTCGGCATTGAAAAAGTCGATGAGCTGATCAATCTGGTCGGCGAACTGGTGATTACGCAGGCGATGATTGAGCAGCGCACCAATGCGCTCGATGCGGCAGCCCATGAACGCCTGCTGAATGGCATTACCCAGTTGACCCGCAACACGCGCGATTTGCAGGAAGCGGTGATGTCGATCCGCATGATGCCGATGAATTATGTATTTTCGCGTTTCCCGCGCATGGTGCGCGACCTCGCCGCCAAGCTCGGCAAGAAGGTCGAGTTCGTTACCCACGGCGCGGCGACCGAACTCGACAAGGGCTTGATCGAGCGCATCGTCGATCCGTTGACGCACCTGGTGCGCAACAGCATCGACCACGGCATTGAAATGCCGGCTGCCCGCGCCGCCGCCGGCAAGCACGAAACCGGAAAACTGTCGCTGTCGGCGCGGCACCAGGGCGGCAATATCCAGATCGAAGTAACCGATGACGGCGGCGGCTTGAACCGGGAAAAAATTCTTGCCAAGGCAAGGCAGCGCGATCCGTCGATTCCGGATTCGATGCCGGATGCGGACGTCTGGCAACTGATTTTCGCGCCCGGCTTTTCGACTGCGGAAACGGTGACCGACGTGTCCGGCCGCGGCGTCGGCATGGATGTCGTCAAGCGCAACATTGCGGCGATGGGCGGCTCTCTCGATATTCGTTCGGCTTCGGGCGGCGGCACGACCATCTCGATCTCGCTGCCGCTGACACTGGCGATTCTGGACGGCATGTCGGTCAGGGTCGGCGGCGAAATTTACATCCTGCCGCTCGGTTATGTGATCGAGTCGTTGCAACCGGCATCGGCCAGTATCAAGCAGATCGCCGGCCAGGGACGCGTGGTGAAAGTGCGCGGCGAGTATCTGCCGCTGATCCCGCTGTATCAGATGTTCGGCATCGAACCGCGCTTCACCGATCCGTCCGAAGGCATCGTCGTCATTGTCGAATCCGATGGGAAGAAGGGCGCGTTGCTGGTGGACGAACTGGTCGGCCAGCAGCAAGTCGTCGTGAAAAACATAGAATCGAATTACCGCAAGGTGGCGGGCATTTCCGGCGCCACCATTCTGGGCGATGGCGGTGTTTCGCTGATCGTCGACGTTTCCGCGCTGCTGCGTTCGAGCCGGAAAGTGAATGACGATGACGCATTGATCGCTTCCTGACAGCGGCCGGAGCGGTTTACAAAAGCCGCGATGCGACGGCGCTTTGCGGCGGCATCCATTCCCTCATCCATCCGGCGAACTGCTCCGACGGCATCGGCTTGCTGATGAAATATCCCTGCCCCTGATCGCATCCCATTTTCGCGAGCAGGTACCAGACGGCCTCGCTTTCGATGCCTTCCGCGACGACGCGCAAGCCCATGTTGTGGCCCAGATCGATGGTGGATCGCACGATCTTTGCGTCGTCGGCATCGCGTTCCATGTTCATGACGAAGGACTTGTCGATTTTCAGTTCATCCACCGGCAGCCGCTTGAGGTAGGCCAGCGATGAATAGCCGGTGCCGAAATCGTCGATCGACAGGTCGACGCCCATCGCATGCAAGCCTTCCAGCGTTTGCTGGGCGCGCACCGGGTCATCCATGATCGCGCTTTCGGTGATTTCCAGGCAAAAGGAAGAAGGCGCTACGTCATGGCGCGCAAGGATTTCAGTGAATTTCGCCGGAAGATCCTGATCGAGCAGATCGCGCGCCGAAATATTGACCGATATTTTCAGATGCGAGCCTTGCGCCGCCAGATCGCGGCACAATATCGCCGCCTGCTCCAGCATCCAGCGCGTCAGTATCCGTATGAAGCCGGTTTTTTCGGAAAACGGAATGAAATTGTCCGGAAAAATCATGCCTTTTTCAGGATGCGCCCATCGCACCAATGCCTCCAGCCCGATGACTTCCCCGGTGCCGAGCATCAGCTTCGGTTGCACATACAATCTGAATTCGTTGTTGTCGATGGCACGGCGCAATTCGCTCAGCAAGGACAGGCTTTGCTGGCTGCTTTTGTCGAACGCCGGATCGTAGACGACGGCTTCGTTGCCGCTTTTCTTGGCCGCATACATCGCCACTTCGGCGCGGCTGAGCAAGGATTGCGCATCGGTTCCATGTTCCGGAAACATCGCGATGCCGATGCCCGCGCCCAGGTCCACCGTGTGATCTTCCAGGGAAATCGGCATTTCAAGCGATTTCAGAATCCGCGCGGCAATCGCTTTGGCTTCGCCGATTTGAATCCCGGTCAGCAGCACGACGAACTCGTCGCCGCCGAGTCTTGCGATACTGCCCTGATCGGCGGCGATCTGAAGCTTGAGCCGTTCCGCAACCTTGCGCAGCAGTGCGTCGCCGAAACTGTGGCCGAGCACGTCGTTGACGTTCTTGAAGCGGTCCAGGTCCATCATCAACACATGGCAGGCACCATTCCTTTCTTTTGCCGCGGCAATCGCTTCGTTCAGCTCGATCGCAAACTGCGCGCGATTGGGCAGATCGGTCAGCGTATCCCAATAAGCCAGTCGGCGGATTTCCAGTTCGCGATCGGCAATGTCGACCCGCATGTTTTCAAATGCCCTGGACAGTTCGCCGATTTCATCGTCGCGCCTGATCGTGATCGGCTCATCGTATTTGCCGGTGCCCAGCCGCTTGGCAATGTCGGATAGTTGCCGCAACGGCCCGGTAATGCGTTTTGCGGTAAAAATGCTGATGATTGTCGCAACTACGATCCCTATTACGGTAAGAATGAGAAGGATGAATTGAAGCCGGCGGTAAGGCGCGATGGCTTCGCTGATCGAGCGTTGCAGCACGACGACGGCCCGTTGCTCCCCATCTCGCGCCAGCGGCACGATGCGATCACTGAATTCGTTATCCGAAATACGGATATCCGTTAAAAAAGTGACGCTGTCGGGCAGATCGCGCAATTGATCAATGAGCTCGGCCGACTCGGATGTATTCAAGGTTGATGCGTTCGGCCGCCACTGCTGGTCCTTCCCTCTCGTAAGGATTGAAACCTGCATCGAAGACTGCAAGCGCATGTCCGCCGCCAGCCGCTGATCGATGGGAAAGGCCATCGCGACCCAGCCGATGATCACCGGCGCCTTTACCGGCACCACGACGATCTGGTAAGGATGATCATCGACGATGCTGATGCCGTTGGCGTCGCCGGCTTGCGCGGCCTTGTCGACCAGCAGCAGGATCGACCGTTCCAGGCTTGCTGGCGGATCGGACTTCGTGGCGGCCTTGAGCCGGCGATCCGGTCCGATCAGCAGCGTGATGGTAGCGCCGATGCGCGCGCCATGGTTGGAGAGCGCCGATGTCATCGTTTCGCGGTCGTCGCTGCCGATGGCGGACAGAAATCCGTAATCCTTGGCCAGCAGTTGCGCGCCTTGCGTCAGTTTTTGTGCATTTTGCTCGAGCAGCCGGTTGAACACGCGTTCGCCGATGACAAGTTCGTCGCGAATCGCCGCACGCGCGTTTTCATTGATGCCGGTCCTGATTGCTATAAAGCCGGCCAACTGTACCGCCAGCATCAGCAACAGGAACAACGCGACAATGCGGCTTTCAAGACTGTGGAAGCGCATGAAAAATCCTAATTGTTGACCGCAGCGGCCTTAAGGTCGAGCTTGAAAGAGGCCGCGGTTCCGCTGCCGGTCAGGTTGATGTCTTGTTCGGGAATCGGTGCGCCGTTTGCGAGATTGAAATGCCATGCCTTCAACCGGTACTTGCCGGGCGCCAGACCTTCCAGCCGGGCTTTGCCCGCTGCATCGGTTTTGGCGAAATAGGGCGTATCGACAATGTGAATATAGGCCAGCATTTGATCATGGATGTTGCAGCCGACCACAACGGTTCCAGGCTTGTCGAACAGCACCGGGCTTGCCGGGATGCCTGCATACAGCTTGAGTTCGAACATCTTGGCCGGTGAAAACGAATAGACGTGGTGGCGCACCGTATCGTGATTGGGAAATGAAATTTCCGAACCGGTCTGAACGACCGTCACCAGCGGCAGGAATTTTCTGGCTTTTTGCTCGATCTCGGCAGTGCGCTGCGGCTTCGGGGCAGGCTGGCCGGAGGCCGGCTCGGCATACACGGCGCTGTCCGCCACAGGCCCGCCCGCCGCGTCGACTACTTGAACCGCGATCGACGCGGCGCAAGCGACCGAACCGACCAAACCAAAGCCTGACAGTGCCGCAATCCGGCGAATCCAGACATGAAACAGCATGCCGGAAATCGATGCACGGTACGGAATGGACATCACTTCGACACCACGTCGCGCTTCATCGGCGCAAGCAACTGCAGCAACTCATTCTTTTCGCGAGCGCCAACCTTGAACTGATCGAGCGTATCGCTCAATTGGCTCACCATCGCATCGAATTCCGCCGAGGTGATGTCCAGTCCTTGGTGCGCCTTGGCCATGGTCGCGCCTTCGTACTTGCAAGGCCCGCCGGTGACTTCGCACAAATGCAAGGCGATGCTTTCCTTCAGCGGTTTCAGTTTGATGCCTTCAAAGCTGCGCCGCGTGCGCGGATCGGTGGCGGTGCGATCAAGCGTCTTGTCCACAACGGCTGTAATTGCCGGCAAGCCTCCCAGACGCTCGTACAGAGTGGCTTGCGGCGGCGTGCCGGCGCAGCCGGCCAATGCGATGCTGCTTGCCAAAACCAGCAGCGTTTTGCGAATTGTGAAATGGAATACGGATTTCATTCAGGCTTTCGATGTAGTAGGTCCGGCATCGGAAAAGTTGGCGTCAGGAAAATAATAATTGGTCTGACTTTAGCATAAGTCGTTTTGCAAGACGACTGCGCTTTTGCGGTTGAGCAAGGTTTTTATATTTTGAGCGCCACTCCATGAGAAAAACATTTTTTGCCGCTCGACGAGGGTTCAAAATCGAACGGCCGTCTTGTGGAAATCCAATGCTTCCAAAATCAGTTGAAGTAGTGCTATAATTTCGTTTTACGCGGCTGTAGCTCAGCTGGATAGAGTACTTGGCTACGAACCAAGGGGTCGTGGGTTCGATTCCTGCCAGCCGCACCAGTAATGCAGTAGTAAATCAAGGACTTAGAAGATTCATGCTTCTAAGTCCTTTTTCTTTTGCATGACTTTCTGCGTAACTTTTTCCGACCCGCTATCCATTCACGACCCGCAGCAAGGTTGGCGTGTCCCGCGTGGTCGCCACCAGATTGGCCATTTCCACCAGTCGCGCTATGGTCGGCGTTGCGTAATGCTCCGACATATTGCTGGTTGCGTGCCCCATCAAAACGGCGCGATCTTCGTTTGATACCCCCGCATCTCGCAACCGTTCCCTCACGCCGTTTAGCGGTGCGCCCTGTGAGCACGATGCGACCATCGGTAAAACTACGCTGCTCAGCAATCTCAAATGGACTGTCGCCCCAACCCGCCGCTTGAATGGCCGGAGTCACGAATTCACGGCAGGTGTCTGCTTCGCTGAACTCAAATGGATTGGGCTGGTTGTTGACCGTCATTGCTTCCCTTGTGGTTTTTTTAATTCTCTGCTTCATGAGCAAGTGCAGTTTTACTTTTCTAAGAGACTCGCAAAAGCCGGCGTGTAAGCAGTGCATTCATATCTCGCCGTGAATCGACGATGATATGAATATAAATCGTATCCTGTCGCACTTCATAAATAATGCGATTCAATCCTGAAACAACCTGCCTGTATTGGCTGAGGTTAAGCTTCTCAAGCTCTTCGGGAATAGGACCTGCAAGGGGAAAATCTTGCAAATTACGGATCGATTCTTTTAACTTGGCGTAAGTATTGCGCCAAATTTTGGTTGAGAAATTCTTGACGATATAAGTTCTGAGGTCATTGAGATCGTGCTCCGCCGATTCGAGGATGACGATTTTCAGGCTCATCAGTGGTCAACTTTGTCCAGTTCGGCAAATACGTCTTCTACATTGCGAAACTTGCCTTGCTCGATCTCACGGTTGCCCAATGCCAGAATTTTCAAAAGTGCGAGCGTTTCTTCCTGTTCTTCGTAGCTCTTCACATCCATGACTACCAGCTTGGCTTCGCCGTTTTGTGTAATCAACAGTGGTTCGCGATTTTCGGAGATGTCTTTAACGATCTCGGCAGCATGGCTTTTAAGGTAGCTGATAGGCTTTACCTGGGTGGAAAATTTCACGGTCTCACCTCTGATGGAAATATTGGAAGACTAATTTTAGTCTAAATTAAGTCCTGCGTACAATCAGTGTTCGGGGAACACGTTTTTCATTGGGATGCGACAACCCCTTTTTGATCCAAAGACTCTTCAGATATATTTGCCCAGACTCATGCGCTGGTGGAGGATACGTACAACCGCAACGCCATCGCCACGCATACGGTAGACGATCACATGCGAGCCAATCAGGTTGGCATGGTGCGTCGACGGCAAATCATCCCGATGGTGGCCAAGTTGCGGATTAACGCTGATTGCCTGCAACGCCTCATTGATCTTGTCGCGATAGGCCAGCAGTTGTTTTTCTCCCCAAGTCTCGCCGGTGTAGCGCAGAATGTCGATGAAATCTTGCGCGCTTTCGGAGATAGAGTGAGCTGCTGCGGCTTACGGGAGGACATCA
>DAIDBD010000019.1 GCA_027310305.1 Herminiimonas sp. | reverse complement strand
GAGGGGGCGGGTTGCGCTGCGCTCCACCCGTAACACCCGACTCCCGCTCCCGGAAATGATGTTAAAAAGTGAAGCAAAAAAACCGAACCAAACCCCACGACAAGAACCAGATCAGAACATCATTTGTTCAAAAAATCACCCGACAAGTAGTCTGGCACAGGGGGCTTCCAAGACGTGCCAAACAAGGCATTGAGTTGTCCCAGCCGTTCTTCAATGAAGAGCTCCATCTTTCTCAAATCGCCTTCACCGCATGATTCCACGCATGTTCGACAGCCTCTGCGAACCGGACGATTATTGCGCGCATTTATTTGCCATAGAAATTAAAACGATATATCCTTTCTCTAGAAAGGATATATCGTTTTATGAAACTCATCCAAAAACCACCGCTTGATAATGCGGCTTCCCAGACATTGACCAAGGCCGTGCTGCGCGCCGCCGCGCTTTTGCACATCAGTCAGCAATCTCTTGCACAGATTCTTGGCGTAAGCGCATCGACGGTCTCTCGCATGTTTTCAGGGCAGTACCAGATCGTGCCGGAACGCAACAAAGAATGGGATTTTGCCGTTTTGTTCGTTCGGATGTTCCGCTCGCTCGACGCGATCTTCGGCCACAACGATACCGCTCTGCAGTGGCTGGCCGGCGATAACGCGGCGCTATCCGGCAAGCCGGCGGACCTGATCCGAAGCACCGAAGGGCTGGTGCGGGTACTCCATTATCTGGACGCGCATCGTGGCCGCATTTGATCCGCAAACCGTTTCCCTCGGTTTGTGGCGGGCGGTGGAAGCGCAGCATCGGGTCTCGACCATGGTATTGGTTGACACCCTCGACGAGCAGGCGCTGCTGGAGCGAATTCTGGATGACTCGAAGCCGGCTCTTGAGCCAAAACGGCAATCGCTGCATTACCTGTTGTTTACGCCTTTCCGGTATCCGCCCTTGCCCAACGGATCGCGCTTTCGCGGCGCGCTTGATCCCGGCGTGTTCTATGGCGCTGAAACCGTACGTACTGCCTGTGCCGAGCTGGGCTACTGGCGCTGGCGTTTGCTTGCGGACAGCCCGCAGCTGCAATCGATTCCGCCGGTGCAGCAAACGGTGTTCAGAACTTCCGTGCGCGGTGCGGCGATCGATCTGCGGCAACCGCCATTGTCTCGCCGGCGCAAGCAATGGACCGATCCTGGCGACTACACTGCCTGTCAGGATTTGGCGCGCAGGGCGCGATCCGAGGGCATTCAGGTGATTCGCTATCAATCGGTGCGCGATCCGCAATCCGGCGGATGCGCAGCGTTATTGAGCCACGCTGCATTTGCCGCCGATGCGCCGGTGGAAAGTCAATCGTGGACTTTGGCCGTGTTCAAGCGACGTGTTTTCTGGCGCCGCGATTCAATTTTCGAAATCGAAAGCCTTGAATTCGATGCCGGCAGATGGTACCCGGCCGCCGACGCATATTTGCGCTGATCCGCTCCGTGTTTATTGCATTTTCAATTCGTCGTCATGGTGTACCCGTCTTTCGCCGGCGATTCCCGGCCGCTCCGACGGGCCAAGAAGAACGACGGTCACGAGCAGCGACGCATTCCGAATGGCGGTCAGTTCATGCGGGACCCCGCCTGCCAGATAAAGAAGATCGCCGGCACGAATGATCCGATGCGCGTCTCCCATGCCGAAATCCACTTCGCCTTCGATGCACTGCACCGTTATCGGGCCATCCACCGCGTGGGCGGGCATCCGTTTGCCGGCCGGAAGCACGATACGCATGACTTCCAGCCGTTCATCCTTGAAAAATGCGGTGGTCGGGGTCTGTTCAAGTTTGTCGCCCAGCGGAAGCAGGTTCGTAACTTCGCCAGACGAAAGATGCGGTAATGCCATGCTGTTTCTCCTTGAAGTATCGCTCGGCTGAAATCAGCCAGCCTGATTGGAAGCCGGCTGATCGAGCCGCGCGCGCACCGCGTTCAGCTCCGCTTGCAGTTCATCGATGCGCCGCATCATCGCCAAGGCCAGCGCCACGCCGTGCCGGTCGAGTTCGAAATCGTCGCGCAGCCTGCGGGCGATGTTCGCGGTAACGACATAGCGCAGATGAAAAGACTGGGGACGGGCCTGGTCGTCGACCGGCACGATGATTCCGGTTTCAATCAGTTCGTCGAGTTCTTCGTTCGATAAACCGGACACTTCGGCCAGGTATCCGACCGAGCAGACGCCGCGGTCGTTGAGGCAGATCCATTCGGAAACGTCGGCGTTCATTTCGTTCCCTTTTTGAAGTGCTCGCGCGCCTTGAAGTCCGAAGCGGCGGCAAGTTGCTCGTACAGCGCCTGTTCGCGTTTGCCGGCTTTCTTCGGCACCGCTATCTGCACCACTGCATACATGTCTCCCGCGACGCCATCAGGCGACCGCAGTCCGCGTCCGGCAAGCCGCAGTCGCTGTCCGGAAGACGTCCCCGGCTTGATGTTGAGTTCCACGTTGCCGCCCAGCGTCGGAATTTCGACCGCGGCGCCCAACGCCGCTTCCCATGGCGCCAGCGCAACATCGAGATACAGGTCGCGCCCGCTTGCGCGGTACAGCGGATGCGGCGCGATCTTCAGGACGATATACAGATCGCCGGGTTTGCCGCCGTTGCGGCCCGGCCCGCCTTTGCCGGCGAGCCGCAGGCGCTGGCCTTCCGCCGCTCCCTTGGGAATGGCGACGCGGAAGGTGCGCCGCACGCGATGCGGCAATCCATGCTCGTCGTATTCAGGCACTTCCACTGCGATATCGGTTTCGCCGCCGCTGTAGATTTTTTCCAGCGAGACAGAAACGGTCACTGCATAGTCCTCACCCGATAGCGGAAAGCTTGCATGCTCGCGCCCTCGCCCGCCGCGGCCGCCGGATCGAAAAGCGTTCAGGAGGTCGGACAGGTCCACGTCGTCGAAAGCCGAGGCGCCGGCGCCGTATTGCCGCTGCCATTCAGGCGGCGGCGCAAAATTTTCGCCGGCAGGACGTTTGCCCAGATTGTCATATTCCTGCCGCTTTTCCGTGTCTTTCAACGTCGCATAGGCTTCCGCGATTTCCTTGAATTTTGCCTCTCCGCCAGGATCCTTGGAAACGTCCGGATGATATTGGTGGGCAAGTTTCCGGTACGCCTTCTTGATATCGGCGGTCGATGCCGACCGCTCGACACCCAGCGTCTGATAGTAGTCCTTGTATTTCATCGGTATCCTGCGTCGAAGATGAAGAACTGCGCAGAAACAGCTCAGATAATCAGACACGGCGCGCCCGATTCGAGTTCTGCGAAGCGGAAAGAATTTTACGTGCGTCACAATCCGCTTTCCTCAAAAATACCGGCCGCCGGTCAGGGCGCTGATCCGTCCGCTTTCGCCAGAGCCAGTCTCGCCGTTATCTGCGAAACATGGGTCAGGCCCTGCGGGAAATTGCCCAGCATGATTTGATTGGCGGCGTCGAATTCTTCCGAAAACAATCCGATGTCGTTGGCGCAGCCGAGCGCCCGCCGGTAGTAATCCCAAGCCTGAACGGATAGTCCCTGGCATGCAAGGCAGGCGGCCAGCCAGAACGTGCAGGGAATGAATACGCCTTCGGGGCCGCGCAATCCGTCCGGCGCTTTATAGCGAAGCAACAGGCCTTTCCAGTCGAGCTCGCGGCAAATTGCATCCGTCGTGCGCAGCATGCGCGGATCGTCGTACGCGACAAAGCCGACACGCGGCAACAGCAGCAATGCGGCATCGAGCTGGTCGCTGTTGAATGCCTGCACAAAAATTCCGCGCCGCCGATCGTAGCCTTCGGTTTCAACGGCATGGCAAATCGCGTCGCGAACTTTGATCCAGCGTTCGAGCGGAGCGGAGAGCCGGTTTTCCTGGGCCAGCTTCACACCCCAGTTCACCGCCGCCCAGCACATCGCCTTGGAATGAACGTAATGGGCCGGCTTGCCGCGAATCTCCCAGATGCCGTGATCGGCCTCCCGCCAGCGATCGCATACGGTATCGACCACGTCCGTCAGGAACAGCCAGTAATCCGGATCGGTCCGGTGATTGCTCGCATGCCATTCCCACGCCATTTCCATCAATTCGCCATAGATATCGAGCTGCATCTGCCTGGCTGCCGCATTGCCGACGCGCACCGGCGCCGATTGCCGGTAGCCCTCCAGCCAGCCGAGTTCGATTTCAGTCAGGCGGCGCTTGCCGTCGACGCCATACATGATCTG
Organism: Herminiimonas sp.; assembly: GCA_027310305.1. Lineage (GTDB taxonomy): Bacteria > Pseudomonadota > Gammaproteobacteria > Burkholderiales > Burkholderiaceae_D > DAIDBD01. Next base: position 46,747 of record DAIDBD010000019.1, on the reverse strand, counting down.
CAACTGGCCGGCGCTGCCGGCGCAACTGCGCTGAATGAACTGGTGGAAGCGGTTGGCTTCGTTGACATAACCGAGTTCCTGCAATGCGCGGACGATGAATACCGAATCCCTGATCCAGCTGAACCGGTAATCCCAGTTCCGGCCGCCGCCGATCCATTCCGGCAGCGACGTGGTCGATGCGGCGGCGATGGCGCCGGTGCGTTCGAATGTCAGCGCCTTCAGGGTAATGATCGAGCGCAGCGTCTGCTGGTCGATGTCGAACGGACGCTGCATGCGCCCTACCCATTTGCGCCACCATGCGCAGGTCGTTTCGAAATAACGGTCGATGTCGACGGCGCTCGGCAATCCGCGCGCAAGCGTGAGATCGATCAGTTCCGGCACCTGGAACTCGATGACCAGACGGACGCGCTGCCCGGCAGCGATGCGAAACACAGCCGCCAGGTCGCGGCGTTCGATTACATCGAGCGCGACATCGCTGTGGATGATCAGCCCTTTGTTGCTGCCGATCGCCGTGTATGCGCCGCTCGCGTCCTGCCGCATGTGCGGAATGATTTCGCCGTAATCGAAACGCGGGCACACTTCCATCAACAGTTCCATGTCGCCGGCAATGCCGTCGACGATCCGCACATGGTCGTAGCGCGGATGCTCGAGCGCATCGTCGTCGATCGCGAAGAAATCGGTCAGCCTCGCCTCCCCTGTCGCCGTTTTGAAATGCGTTTCCAGGATCGTCGTATCGGGCACGTAGCGGCGCGTCGCGCTGATGTCGTCCGCGGTGGGCGCGATCGAGCAGTAGCCGCCCTTGTCCCAGTCAAGCAGCCGGCCGAAGCAACTGTCGGCATCGATGCGCGGCATGCAGCACCAGTCGACCGAACCGTGGCGCGACACCAGCGCCGTGCAATGGCAATCGCTGATCACCGCGTAATCGGCGATCGGCGGATATCTGTTTTTGGAGGCGCTCATGTCAGTCAAGATCCTTCAGTGTGTATAGATAGGCGGCCATGTCGCGCGCATCCTTGTCCTGCACGTTCAGGTCCGGCATCGCCGACAGCGGATCGACCTGCTTCGGATGCCGCAGCCAGCGGATCATGTTTGCCGGATTGTTGGGCAGCACGCCGGCGATGTATTTGCGCGTGCCGATGCCGTTCAGCGGCGGGCCGACGTCCTTGATGGCGCCGGTGATGCCGGGAATCCGGTGGCAGGTGGCGCACAGGTGCTGGTCGATCGCGCGCCGTCCGGCCTTCGGGTCGCCAAGCGTTGCGCTTTCCGCAGACAACGCGTCGGCGGGAGACGCCGTGGCAGGCGCTGGCGGCCTATCGTTCCAGCGCTCGTAGTCCGTCGGCGAAAGCGTGGGCAGCGCCTTGACGAACGCCACGACATCCCAGATTTCCCGCTCGCTCAGCCGGTATTGCCACGCGGGCATGCCGCTCATCTTGATACCGTACCTGGCTACCCAGAAAATTTCCGCCGCCGGCCATTCGCGCGCGGTGGCGACCAGATTGGCCGGGGCCGGCGTCATGCCGAGCGCGAAGTCTTGCGGTGCGATACCGGGCGCGCCGTGGCATTGCAGGCACTTGGCGCGATAAAGCCGGAAGCCGTTGCGGATGCGCTGCGCATCGGCCAGATCCGGCGGCTGCGCCGAACCCGTGCGCAGCTTCACCGAGCGCCGCATCACGTAATCCAGCAGCCGGTATACCGGTTCGGTGTGCTGGACGGTTGCCGCAATGTTGTACCGGCCGGAATAAACGAACGCCCACGCTGCGGCCGCAGCGCAAGCAAGCGCGATGGCGATGGTCCTGAGCCTTATTTTCATCGGGCGGTTCCGGATTCAGTCCAGTGTATATAGATAAGCCGCGATGTCTTTTGCGTCCGGCTCGGAAATACCGATGTCCGGCATCGCGGTGCGCGGATCGGCTTGCGGCGGGTCGCGCAGCCAGCGTACCAGCTCCGCCGGCACGTTCGGCAGCACGCCGCCTATGTATGCGCGCTTCGCAAACCTATTCAATGGCGGGCCGACGTTGCTGCCCGGATTGGCGATGCCGGGAATCGCATGGCACGCCACGCAACCGTAGCGCTCGATCGCCGCCTTGCCGCGCACCGGATCGGCCCCGGAAACAGGTACGCGCGGCACGCTCTCGCCGCAGCCCGCGACCGGCAGCAACAGGCACGCAACCCGCATGAATGTTTTCAGGCGTGCGCCGGTCTTTCTCATGGCTGGCGTCCCAGCCCTGTCGCAGCCTGCGGCGTGTCATGATTGTCGGGGCCGATTGCTTTCGCGGCGGCCATCAGTCCGGCGAACACGAACACGAATCCGGCCGGCACCCACATGATGAGACCACCCAACTGCTGATCTTCCAGCAGCGTCAGACCCCAGACTTCGGTGCCGCCGCTGTAGGCCGGATACCACGCATGCGGCGAAAACGTCAGCAATGCGCCGAGAACGCCGGTGTGGATTGCGGAGCTCAACAGATACAGCACCGCCGCGCCATGGCGCAGCCGCGATTGCAATCCGGTCAGCGCCGACCAGAACAGCAATGCCGGTATCAGGAAACTGGCGTGCTGGACCGCATGCACAGCACCATCGGCCAGACCGGCCTGAAACAGGCGTGGGAAATGCCAGGCCCACAGCGCGAACGCATGCAGCGACCAAGCCGCGAGAGGCTGCGTCAGCGCGCGCCATGGTTGCTGCACCGCGCGCGCGTTGGCCAGATGCGCAATCCGCTTGCGTGCCGCCGGCGGAAATGCCCACACGAATACCGCCAGCGGATTGCCCAGCACCAGCAGCGGCGCCGCCGCCAGCATCAGCAATTCATGCTGCACCATGTGCATCGAAAACAGTTGAGTGCCGAGCGTATCGACCGGCGATAAGAGCGCCACTGCCAGCATCGCCAGTCCGGCGGCAAAATACCCTGCCTGCCGCCGCGATATTCCCGCGCCGCGATGCGCATTGCGCCACAGGCGGCGGATGCCGCAGGCATACAGCAAGGCCGCTGCGGTCAGACTAGCGATGATCCACGGATCGGCATTCCATGCGAATGACCGGGCGGCGTCCGTTGCATGCGCGAACGCCGCCGGCGCGATTGCCGCAATGCCGATCATTACCAGCAGCGTGCTTGACGGTCGCTTGATCGGCATAAGAAATGCAGGCGTTGCCCCAGGGATTTGATTTCGATTGAATCGTTAGAGGTGCAATAACTCTGCCAGCGGTGACGGCATGTGTTTTCGCTAAGCCGTTTGTATGGTTTCGAGCCGAACAGGGACTTTAGAGCGGTTTCCGTATGTGTGTATGGCCGTAGCGGCAAATTCGCTGTAAAGACGCAGTAAGCGTCAGGCAGGTAAATTGGCATGGCGGTAATTTATATGCAACATGCGGCGCAATGCGCTGCGCTTATTGACGCCCTACCATCTATTGCAATCTACGACCGTGGGACATGAAATCCACACCAACATTTTGATTACCCATGTAAAACATGCAACACCATGAAAAATTGACCGGGTGAAAAAGGATGCGCGCCGGCAAACGCCTTGGCCCGGCGCTGTTTGAGGCGCAATGGTATGCAACGTGCTTTTCAGCCGCTCATGCCATTTCAATTTCCCGTCGCGCTGCTTGCCGCTGTTCCCCTTCTGGCTTACGGAGATGCGCAGTCGGCGCTCGACCCGAAAGGCCAAAACGCCGCGCGGATTGCCGAAACCAGTTGGGTACTGTTCGCCGGCGGCGGAATCATCTTCGCGACGGTAATGATCCTGTCGGCGGCCGCGCTGTTCGGCCCCGCCGGTTTGCGTTCGGCCATCGGCCGGCATGCGATGATCGTCGGCGGCGGCATCCTCTTTCCGCTGGTCGTGTTGTCGGCGCTGCTGATCCATACTTTCCTGTCGGCATCCGCGATCATGCGTGCCGATGCGCCGCCGGCGCTCCGGATACAGGTCGCAGGAGAACTCTGGTGGTGGCGCGTCAGTTATCTCGGCGATAACGGCAGCACCGCGCTGGAAACCGCCAATGAAATCCGCATCCCCGCCGGAAGGCCGGTCGAATTTGTGCTGATTTCGGACAACGTGATCCACAGTTTCTGGGTACCCAACCTTGCCGGCAAGATCGACATGATCCCCGGCCATGTGAACAGGCTGCGGGTACGGGCCGATGCGCCGGGCGTGTTTCGCGGACAGTGCGCCGAATATTGCGGCGCGCAGCATGCCAACATGGCGTTTCACGTGGTGGCGCAGGCGCCGGCAGATTACGACGCATGGTTCGCCGCGCAGACAAAACCGGCGCAGGAACCGCGCGATGCGGTTCTGCAAACCGGCAAACGGCTTTTCCTGAATGCCTGCTCCCAATGCCACGCGATTCGCGGCACGCCGGCCGCCGGCACGCTCGGCCCGGATCTGACGCATGTCGGCAGCCGCCTGTCGGTTGGCGCCGGCATGCTGCCGAACAATGCCGGCACGTTCGGCGGATGGATCGCCGGCAACCAGCACATCAAGCCGGGAAACCGGATGCCGGCATTCGGCGGATTATCCGGCGAAGAATTGCGCGCGCTGGCCGCCTATATGGAAAGCCTGCAATGACGGCGGCCGGACCAAACGCGCAACACCGCCAAACCTTGCCGGATTTCGGATCGCGGCCGGATGGCGAACTGGAACAGTTGCAAAGAATCTGGCGCCAGCCGCCCGGATGGCGGTTCCTCACCGTCGTCAACAACACCCATATCGGCCTGCTGTATATCGGCACCGCGCTGCTGTTTTTCCTGCTGGCCGGCATTCTAGCGCTGCTGATGCGCACCCAGCTCGCGGTGCCGGAAAACGATCTGCTCGATCACGACCTTTACAACCAGATTTTCACGATGCACGGCACCGTCATGATGTTCCTGTTCGCGGTGCCGGCGGTGGAAGCGATGGGCGTGCTGCTGCTGCCGAACATGCTGGGCGCGCGCGATCTGCCGTTTCCGCGGCTGAGCGCCTATGCTTACTGGGCCTATGCGGTCGGCGGGCTGGCCTTCTTTTGCAGCCTGTTCTACGGCCTGGCGCCGGACGGCGGCTGGTTCATGTATCCACCGCTGACCAGCTACCGCTATTCGCCCGGCGTCAATGCCGATTTATGGCTGCTCGGCATCGGCTTCATCGAAATATCGGCCATCGCCGGCGCGATCGAGATCGTGATCGGCGTGCTGCGCACGCGCGCGCCCGGCATGACGCTCGATAAAATGCCGGTCTATGCGTGGGTCATGCTGGTGTTCGCCGGCATGATCATTTTCGCCTTTCCGGCGGTCATTCTGGGCACCACGCTGCTGGAACTGGAGCGCAGTTTTCACTGGCCCTTTTTCATTGCCGGCAAGGGCGGCGACCCGCTGCTATGGCAGCATCTGTTCTGGTTCTTCGGCCACCCGGAGGTGTACATCATTTTCCTGCCTGCCGCCGGCATGGTGTCGATGATCATCCCGGCCATGACCGGCACGCCGCTGGTCGGCTACCGGATGGTCGTGCTGGCGCTGATCGGCACCGGCTTTCTCAGTTTCGGCCTGTGGGTGCACCACATGTTCGCGACCGGCATTCCGCAGCTGTCGCTGAGCTTCTTTTCCGCCGCCAGCATGGCGGTGACGATACCGAGCGGCATCCAGATGTTTGCGTGGATCGCGACGATCGCCGCCGCCAGGCGGATGCGGCCGCTGAAGGTGCCGATGCTGTTCGTGCTGGGATTTTTCTTCATCTTCGTGCTCGGCGGCCTGACCGGCGTGATGGTCGCGGTCGTGCCGTTCGACTGGCAGGCGCACGACACCTATTTCATCGTCGCGCACCTGCATTACGTGCTGTTCGGCGGCATGGTGTTTCCGCTGTTCGGCGCGTTCTATTTCTGGGCGCCGTTCGTCAGCGCCAGGCCGCTGTCCGAGCGGCTCGGGCGCTGGGCGTTCGGCCTGATGTTCGTCGGCTTCAACGTCGCCTTTTTCCCGATGCACATCACCGGGCTGGCCGGCATGCCACGCCGGGTCTATACCTATTCCGAAAGCCTGGGATGGGGGTCGCTCAACATGGTGTCCACCATCGGCGCATACGTCATTGCGGCCGGCGTACTGGTATTTTTGATCGATCTCGCGTTGCATTTCCGCCCCACCGGCGGCAAGAACGCCGGCAACATCTGGAGCGCCGGCACGCTCGAATGGCTGCCGTCCTATAGCCACGGCACGCGCAGCATACCGATTGTGACCAGCCGCGAACCGCTGTGGGATCAGCCCGGCCTGGCCGAGCATGTCGATGCCGGCCGCTATCACCTGCCGAACGCGCCGACCGGCGGCCGCGAAACCATCGTTTCCAGCCCGATCGACGCGCGCCCGCAGTATCTGCTGCAAATGCCCGGACCCAGCTGGCTGCCGCTTCTGGCCGCGCTCGGCACCGCCGGTTTCTTCCTGCTGCTGACGGTCAGGCTGGTGGTGCCGGCGATCGCGTGCGGCGCACTTGCCGTGGCGATGACCCTGTGGTGGATGTGGAACACCGACCCCGGCCCGTCGCAGCCGCCGGTCGATATCGGCGGCGGCATCATGCTGCCGGTCTATCTGAATGGCGGGTCATCGCATTCGTGGTGGGCAATGGTGATATTGCTGATGGTATCCGGGTCCGTTTTCGGCTCCCTCCTGTTCTCCTACCTGTTCCTGTGGACGGCAGCGCCCGGCGGCTGGCCGGCCGGCGACGCGCTGCCCGCGCCGGCATGGCCGATGGCATCGGCAGCGCTGCTGCTGACGAGTGGCGGCTGCATCGCTTATGCCGGACGGCGGCTGAATTCCGCCGCCGCGCAATGGCCGTTTCGCCTGGCGATGCCGGCCGCCATCGCCTTGCTGGCAGCCGCGCTGGGCGCCGAGTTTCACGGCCAGTGGCGGACCGGGCTGCGTCCGCAGGACAGCGGCTACGGCGCCGTGATCTACACGCTCATCGGCCTGCAGGGATTCTTCGTTGCCGTGCTGCTGGCGATGGGTTCCTATACCGTTGCCCGTTCGCTTGCCGGCCTGCTCGGCGCGCAGCGGCGGGTCACGTTCGACAACACCCTGCTGCTCTGGTATTACACGCTGGCGCAAGGGTTGATCGGGCTTGCGCTGGTCCATTTGTTTCCACGTTTGATCGGGTAAATTCAGCGGATGAAACCCTCGATGCATGCCGTCTCTTTCCCCCGCGCTTTCCTGCTGCTGTTTTCCGGCCCGATTGTCTGGGTCGTGCACTTTTTTTTCATCTACAGCTTTACCGGCATCGCCTGCGCCCGTGGTTTATTCGATGCAAAATGGTTCGGCATCGGCATCGTTGCCTGGGTGATCGCCGCCGTCACGCTGGCCGCCACCGGCGGGCTGGCGCTGATTTTTTTCAGGACGTCGCCGAACGAAACGGCGGGCGGCAGCGCGCATTTCATCCGCTGGACGGCGGCCGCTCTCGCCATTCTTGCCGTGCTCGCGATGCTGTGGGAAGCGATGGCGGCGCTGATCGTGCCGGCATGCGGATGATGCGGCGATGCCGATGTTTCGCGCGGCGTGCGCGCCGATCAAGCTTCCCGGCGCAAGAAGTCAGGCCTTTTCCGCTTCCCATTCCGCCACGCCTTCGCGCAACTGCAGCGCTTCGAAACCCTGGCTGCGCAGCAGCTTGACCGCGTCGGCCGACATCAGGCAAAACGGTCCGCGGCAATAGGCAATGATCGGTTTATCCTTCGGCAATTCGGCGATCCGGGATTTCAGTTCGGCCAACGGCATTGACCGTGCGAACGGCAGGTGGCCCGCGGCGTATTCATTGTCGGGGCGCACATCGATCACAACGACTTCCTTCTTCCTGGCCTTGGTCAGCAACTCGGCGGGACCGTTGCCCACCCACTCATGCGTTGCTTCGCTGAGCTGACGCAGCGCATCCTGCAGCTCGAACAGGCGATCTTCCGCCAGCAATCGAATCGTGACCCAGAAGCGGGCGACATCTTCATTCGCCAACCGGTAAATGATGTACTTTCCCTGCCGTTCGTTCTCGACCAGCCGCGCCGCCCTCAATTCCTTCAGATGCGCACTGGCCAGCTTGACGCTGATTTCCGCCTCGCGCGCCAGCACTTCGACCGTTTTCGGAGCCTGGCACAGCAACTCGATCAGCTCCAGCCGTTTCGGGCTGGCCGTCGCCTTGGCAACCCGGGCGACCTGCTCGTAGAGCGCATCTTTGATATTTCGATTCGTTGTCATCGTCGAATAGGGTAAGTCGTTTGACGCAGTTTATTTGAAGTTCGCCTTGACGTTGCGATTCGGGATGGATTATATTACATTCTAACGATCTTTAGAATGATAGTTTATAGAGGCAATCATGTTTTTCAAACAGCGGCTCAATCCGGATGCATCCATTTCCTATTTTTTCGGTTGCGGGGGCCATGGCAAGGCGATCGCCGTCGATGTGCCGGCCGGCGACGAACAGTGGTTCCTGGATGAAGCCCTGAAATTGAACGTCGGCATCACCCACGTGATCGACACGCATATTCATGCCGATCATATTTCGGGAGGGTTAAACCTCGCCCGCCTGGCAAGCGCCGCCTATGCGCTGCACGAAAGCAATCGGGGAAAGACCGGCTATGCGTTCCAGCCGCTGCGTCACGGCGAACCGATCCTGGCCGGCAATACCCGGATGGAAGTCGTGCACACGCCCGGCCATACCGAAGACAGCATCTGCCTGCTGGTTTCCGATTATCGCCGCAGCCAGGAACCCTGGTTTGTCGTGACCGGCGACACCCTGTTTGTCGGATCGGTCGGACGCCCCGACCTGGCTGGCAGAGAGCGGGAAATGGCCGCGCGTCTGTGGCAAAGCCTGCATGACCGGCTATTGACGCTGCCGGACGACCTGGAAATTTTCCCAGGGCATCAGGCCGGCAGCGCCTGCGGCGCGGAACTGTCGGGCAAGCCATCATCGACCATCGGCTTCGAGAAACGCTGGAATCCCTTGCTTTCCCTGGGGAAGGAAGAATTCATTGCCGCGGTCATCGGCAATATCCCGCCGCGTCCGGCCGATATGGAGCGCATCGTAGCGGCCAATCTCGGCCATACCGAATTCGCATGAAGGGCAACGCCTCATGCATTCCGCGAATGCCGCCGGCGTGACCCCCGCCCCCGCAATCAGTTTGGGCATTCGCGCCAACTGGCAGCAGTTCGGCTTGCTGGTTCTGATCAATGCGTTCGTCGGCGCAATGATCGGCATGGAACGCACGATCCTGCCGGCGATCGCCGAGAAGGAATTCATGCTGGCTGCGCATACGGCCATCCTGTCGTTCATCGTCGTATTTGGCGTTTCCAAGGCGCTGACCAATTATTATGCAGGCCGATTTTCGGATGCCTACGGCCGCAAGATCATTCTGGTCGCGGGTTGGCTGGTCGCCGCGCCGGTACCGTTTCTGCTGATGTGGGCGCCGTCATGGAACTGGGTGCTGCTGGCGAACCTGTTTCTCGGCATCAGCCAGGGTCTGACATGGTCCACCACCGTCATCATGAAGATCGATCTGGCCGGCCCGAAAAACCGGGGCATGGCCATGGGCATCAATGAATTCGCGGGATATCTCGCGGTCGGCGCTTCAGCGCTCGCCACGGGCTGGATCGCGGCCCGCTACGGCTTGCGCCCGCAGCCGTTCTACCTCGGCGTCGCGTTCGTGCTGGCCGGCCTTGCGCTGTCGGCTGCGGCGGTGCGCGAAACGCGCGGGCATGCGCAACATGAGGCGGCGCTTGGCGCGGCAACGGAACCGGAAAATGTTCCGTCGCAGAAAACGATCTTCTGGCAAACCAGCCTGCATGACCGGAACCTGTCTTCGATCAGCCAGGCCGGTCTGGTGAACAATCTGAACGACGGCATGGCATGGGGCCTGTTCCCCCTCGTGTTTGCCGCCGCCGGGATGAACCTGACGCAGATAGGCTGGCTCGCCGCGGCCTATCCTGCCGTATGGGGCATCTGTCAATTATTCACCGGCGCGCTGTCGGACCGGATCGGTCGCAAGCGGCTGATTGTTGCCGGCATGTGGGTACAGGCCGCCGGCATTGCCGTGATTACCGCGTATAGGGAATTTTCCGCTTTTGCATGGGGCGCGGTACTGCTCGGTGCCGGCACCGCGATGGTGTATCCCACCCTGCTCGCCGCGATCGGCGATGTCGTCAATCCTGCCTGGCGCGCGTCGGCGGTAGGCGTTTACCGGCTGTGGCGCGATATGGGGTATGCGATCGGCGCATTGCTGTCAGGGCTGGTCGCCGATTTGTTCGGCATCTCGGCGGCGATGTGGTTCGTCGCATTTCTGACGTTCTTGTCCGGCGCGATTGCCGCCGCGCGGATGCGCGAAACACCTCATCGATAAATATCTTCGCAGCGTTTTTCGTTGAAAAACGCGCGCAGCATGTTCAACGCATCTCGGGGGGACGGCCGGAATCCCGGTACAGGCTGGTTGCGGTATCGCGCGAAGGCGGATTGGACCAGTCGAATTCCAGGCTACTTTCGACCGCCTCGCGCGATATGTCGACAAACACGTTGCTGTCGCCCCAGCTCACGCTCTTGACCAGTTGCGGCGACACCAGCACATGCTTTCCGGGCCACCAGTTGCGCGTGTCGACCAGCATGAAGCGGATCGACCAGTCTTCGTCGTCGAACAGGAAATCCTCTACATGGCCGACCGCATCGTCGGTTGCGCGGATGGTGTAGCCGATGACTTCATTGCTGCTGCAAAGATGGGAGTCCGCATGTTCGGCTTCCGTGGCCGGATCGGCGTCGCCGGCCGTCCGCTCCCTGCCTGTTTCGCCGGCGCCCAGCGTGCCGCCCAAAGGCGGAAACGCGCCATATCCCCACAGCAACGGACCGGTCCAGTAAAACGGATAATCGTAATGCCGGAAAAGCTCGGCCTCCTGCCTGCGCGATACCGGCTGATCCGTATCGATGCCGGGGCTATCCTCGATTTGCTGCCGTGTCAAATCGACCCGGATCATTTTCCCTTTCCAGTCCGGATCATGAAACGACACCGGAGAAATCAAGACTTTCCGGCCGGAGAGCCAGCCGCCGGTATCGACCACGAAATAGCGGATGGTCCACTTCTGATCGTCGAAATAGACATCCTTGATGTGTCCGATATGGCCATCGGTTGCGGCAATGCCGAAGCCTTTCAGTTTGTGTGCGCTTTGTAACATGGCGTGCCTTTCTTGCATCTCGTCAAAATTGTGGTTGCAGCTTGAATCGTTCGCAAATTTCACGAGTGCCGGTACAGCGCCTGCTCCCTTTCGCGCGCCGGCGGATTCAGTGAATCGTATTCCTGGCTGCTTTCAACCTCTTTGCGCGTGGCATTCACATACACGCTTTTCTCGGCCCAGCTTACGTGGTCGATCCGCTGCGGCGAAATCAGCACATCCTTTCCGGGCAGCCAGTGCGCGGTATCGATCACGATGAAGCGGATCGACCAGTCATGGTCGTCGAACAGGAAGTTGCCGACCTGGCCGAACGCATCGTCGGTTGCCTGAATATGGTGGCCCATCACATCCTTCGCGCTGCGCAGATGGGAATCATGTTCGATTCCCCTTTGCCTGGCTTGTTCCGCGTCGTTGACGACATGATCGTCGTACGTTCTGCTTTCGACGATCGGCGCCAAGATCGTATAACCCCACAGATGCGGCCCATGCCAGTACGGCGCGTAATCGTAATACTGGTGGAGTGCCGCTTCCTGCTGCCGCGATACCGGCTGGTCGGTATCGATGCCGGGGCTGTCCCTGACTTGCTGTTGCGTCAGCCTGACATGCATGACGCCGTTCGGCCAGTCTGCACGCAGAAATGAAATAGGCGAGATCAACACTTTTCGCCCGCTCAGCCAGCTTCCGGTATCGACCACCAGATACCGTATCGTCCATTTTTCATCATCGAAAAGAATGTCGTCGATTTTTCCGATCTCGCCGTCCTCGGCGGCGATCGAAAAGCCCTGCAGATTTCTGACGCTATGCAGCATGTTTACCTCATCGTTCCGTGAATTTTCCGATCCAAAAGACTGCCGATGAGCATCAATAGGCAAAAAGCACACCTGTTGCCTGAACCTATGGTTTTCGTCCCGAGCAGGGACTTCCTGCGGTCGTAGCTGATAACACGTAGGGCGTCAATAAGCGCAGCGCATTGCGCCGCATGGTTACCGGCGCAATGCGCTGCGCTACGACTGCTGTTTCATTCGGCAGCCTTTTTTGGCAAAGAGGGTTCCCTGGCGGCAGTCGCAGGGCGTCCCGTATCGGGACGCCCTGCTTACATCAACTACGATCAACGGAAGTCCCTGTTCGGGACGAAATGCAATGGCTTCCAACGAGCATTCGAGCTGAAATTCTTACAATCCTGCCGGTAATTTCTGCCCTCGCCGCAGTCGCATGCAACCGTTCATATTCCATTGCAACAGACGTTCCCTGTCCAGCTTTTCATCGATTGGCACGCAGCTTGCGGCGCTTGATTCTTTCGTGAAGACCATGCGGAGGCAATCATGAGCGCGACGGTAGGAGATTTCCTGTTGAAACGGCTGGCCGCATGGGGCGTGCGCCGCGTATACGGCTATCCGGGCGACGGCATCAACGGCATCATGGGCGCATTCGGACGGACCGAAGAAAAGATCGAATTCATCCAGACGCGGCATGAAGAACTGGCCGCGTTCATGGCCTGCGCGCATGCAAAATTCACCGGCGAAGTGGGTGTCTGCCTGGCGACGTCGGGTCCCGGCGCGATTCACCTGCTCAACGGTTTGTATGACGCCAAGATGGATCATCAGCCGGTGGTCGCCATTGTCGGCCAGCAAAACCGCATGGCGCTGGGCGGCGATTACCAGCAGGAAATCGATCTGATGTCGCTGTTCAAGGACGTTGCACACGAGTTCGTGCACATGGTGTCCGTGCCGGAACAGATGCGGCATCTGGTCGATCGCGCGGTACGCATCGCACGTGACCGGCGCACCGTGACCTGCATCATCATCCCGAACGACATACAGACGCTGGATGCGGTCGAGACGCCGCCGCGCGAGCACGGCACGGTGCATACCGGCATCGGTTACACGGCGCGCCGCATCGTGCCCGGCGAGGCCGATCTGATGCGCGCGGCCGAAGTGCTCAATGCCGGCGGGAAAGTGGCGATGCTGGTCGGCGCCGGCGCGCTGGACGCGACCGATGAAATCATCGAAGTCGCCAACCTGCTGGGCGCCGGCGTCGCCAAGGCGCTGCTCGGCAAGGCGGCGGTGCCGGACGATCTGCCGTTCGTCACCGGCTCGATCGGCCTGCTCGGCACCAAGCCGAGTTGGGACATGATGACCGACTGCGACACCTTGCTGATGGTCGGTTCCGCGTTTCCGTATTCCGAATTCCTGCCGAAGGAAGGCCAGGCGCGCGGCGTGCAGATCGACATCGACGGCCGCATGCTGAACCTGCGCTATCCGATGGAGATCGGGCTGCTCGGCGACAGCAAGACCACGCTGCGGGCGCTGATTCCGCATCTGCGCCCGAAGCAGGATCGCGCGTGGCGCCAGCAGATCGAACAGAATGTCGATCGCTGGTGGCGCGTGCTGGAAGCGCGCGCGATGAACGACGCCAACCCGATCAATCCGCAGCGCGTGTTCTGGGAATTGTCGCCGCGCCTGCCGGACGATTGCATCCTGACATGCGATTCCGGTTCGGCCGCCAACTGGTACGCGCGCGACCTGAAGATACGGCGCGGCATGATGGCATCGCTATCCGGCGGCCTGGCGACGATGGGCCCGGCGGTGCCGTATGCGATCGCCGCCAAATATGCGCATCCGGACCGCCATGTGATCGCGATGGTCGGCGACGGCGCGATGCAGATGAACGGCATCAATGGCCTGATCACCATCGCCAAGGTGTGGCGCGACTGGGGCGATCCGCGGCTGACGGTGATGGTGCTCAACAACGGCGACCTGAACCAAGTGACGTGGGAACAACGCGCGATGGAAGGCGATCCCAAGTTCGCCGCGTCGCAAGACGTGCCGGATTTTCCGTATGCTGGCTATGCGGATCTGATCGGCTTGCGCGGCATCCGCGTCAAGCGCGCCGAAGATATCGGCGCGGCATGGGACAAGGCGCTGGCGTCGGATGTGCCGGCCGTGATCGAAATGGTGACCGATCCCGACGTGCCGCCGCTGCCGCCGCATATTTCGGTCAAGCAGGCCAAGGCCTACATGTCTGCGCTGGTGCATCGCGATCCGGACTCGGTAGACATCGTGATGTCGTCATTCAAGGAAGTGTGGGACGGGCTGTTTCCGCCCGATGCGAAAAAATAGCGTCCGATGAATAACGCGTCTTCGCAATCCACGATACCGATCCGGAAAATTTCCGCGACCGTCTATACGATCCCGACCGATGCGCCAGAATCGGACGGCACGCTGGCATGGGATGCCACCACGCTGGTGCTGGTGCAGATCGACGCCGGCGGACAAACCGGCATCGGCTACGGTTACGCCGATACCGCCACCGCCGCGCTGATCCGCGACAAGCTGGCGCCGCTGCTGCTGACGCATGATGCGCTGGCGACCAACGCATGCTGGCACGGCATGATCGCGGCGATTCGCAACCTGGGCCGTCCTGGCATTTGTTCGATGGCGGTGTCGGCCGTCGATACCGCGCTGTGGGATTTGAAAGCGAAACTGCTGAATGTGCCGCTGGCTGCGCTGCTCGGCATCGCGCGCCCCGCTGTTCCGGTATACGGCAGCGGCGGCTTCACCAGCTATTCGATCGACCGGCTGCAGCAGCAGTTGCAGGGTTGGGTGCAAGACGGCATGCGGCGCGTCAAGATGAAAATCGGCCGCGACTCCGCCGGCGACATGTGGCGGGTGCATGCCGCGCGCGACGCGATCGGCAATGCGGCGGAATTGTTCGTCGATGCGAACGGCGCCTATGCGCGCAAGCAGGCACTGGCGTTCGCGCAGGACTTTTACGATGAAGGCGTGACCTGGTTCGAGGAGCCGGTATCGTCCGACGATCTGGACGGCCTCCACCTGTTGCGCGACCGCGCGCCGCCGGCGATGGCGATCACCGCCGGCGAATACGGCTACGACCTGCCCTATTTCCGCCGCATGCTGGAAGCGCAGGCGGTCGATGTGCTGCAGGCCGACGCCACGCGCTGCGGCGGCATCACCGGCTTTCTCGGCGTGGCCGCGCTATGCGAAGCGTTCAATGTGCCGCTGTCGAGCCACTGCGCGCCGTCGCTGCATCTGCCGCTGTGCTGCGCGGCCCGGCCGGCGATTCATCTCGAATATTTCCACGATCATGCCCGGATCGAACGCATGCTGTTCGACGGCGTGATCGATCCCGTTGACGGCCTGCTGACACCGGACAGGAGCCGGCCCGGATTGGGTCTCGAATTCAAGAAACAGGACGCGCAATGCTACATGGCCTGATCGACACCCGCACCGCATCGCCGCCGCTGGCCGCCGCATTCAACGACATGAAACAGCTTGCGGTCGAACTGCAGCGCACCATCGAAGGCGAGGTGCGGTTCGATGCCGGCAGCCGCGCGCTGTATGCGACCGATGCATCGAATTACCGGCAGGTGCCGATCGGCGTCGTCATTCCGCGCACGATCGAAGACGTGATCCGGACCGTGAAGCTCTGCTACCAATATGGCGCGCCGCTGCTGTCGCGCGGCGGCGGCACCAGCCTGTGCGGCCAGTGCTGCAATGTCGCGGTAGTGCTCGATTTTTCCAAGTATTTGAACAAGGTGCTGTCGATCGACCCGGCCGAAAAAACCGCGCGCGTGCAACCGGGCGCCGTGCTCGACGATCTGCGCGACGCCGCCAATGTACACGGCCTCACCTTCGCGCCCGATCCTGCCACGCATACCCACAATACGCTGGGCGGCATGATCGGCAACAACTCGTGCGGCCCGCATTCGGTGATGGGCGGCGAGACGGTGCACAACATCATCGAACTCGACATCATCACGTATGACGGCACGCGCATGACCGTCGGTCCGACCAGCGATGAAGAGTTGCGCGCGATCATTGCCGGCAACGACCGGCGCAGCGAAATATATCTGCAACTGCAGAAGCTGCGCGATCAATATGCAGCCGAAATCCGGCGGCGGTTTCCGAACATTCCACGCCGCGTTTCCGGCTACAACCTGGAAGCGCTGCTGCCGGAACACGGTTTCAATCTGGCGCATTCGCTGGTCGGTTCCGAAGGCACTTGCGTGGTCGTACTCGAAGCGAAAGTGCGGCTGCTCGATAATCCGAAAGCGCGCTCGTTGCTGGTGCTCGGCTACAAGGATGTCTATGAAGCCGGCGATCATGTGCCGGAAATCATGCGGCACAAGCCGATCGCGCTGGAAGGCATGGATGACCGCCTGGTCGATGACATGAAGGCGATCCATCTGCATCCGGACAATATCGAACTGCTGCCGAAAGGCGGCGGCTGGCTGCTGGTCGAATTCGGCGGCGTCAGCAAGGACGATTCCAACCATCAGGCGCAGCGGTTGATGGATGCGCTGAAGCAGGTCGAGCATCCGCCTTCGATGAAGCTGTACGACGATCCGCCGGTCGAAAACATGCTGTGGAAGGTGCGCGAATCGGGCCTCGGTGCAACCGCCCATGTGCCGAACAGGAAAATCACCTGGGAAGGCTGGGAAGATTCCGCGGTGCCGCCGGAAAAACTGGGCGAATATCTGCGCAAGCTGCGCGCGCTGTTCGACAAGTACGGTTACGGCTGCGATCTGTACGGCCATTTCGGCCAGGGCTGCGTGCATACCCGGATCGATTTCGATCTCGAAACGGCGGAAGGCATCAAGACGTTCCGCGCCTTTCTGCATGAAGCCGCGCATCTGGTGGTGAGCCTGGGCGGCTCGATTTCCGGCGAACACGGCGATGGCCAGTCGAAGGCCGAACTGCTGCCGATCATGTTCGGCGATAAATTGATGCAGGCATTCCGCGAATTCAAGGGCATCTGGGACCCGCACTGGCGCATGAATCCGGGCAAGATCGTCGGCGCCT
Organism: Herminiimonas sp.; assembly: GCA_027310305.1. Classification (GTDB taxonomy): domain Bacteria; phylum Pseudomonadota; class Gammaproteobacteria; order Burkholderiales; family Burkholderiaceae_D; genus DAIDBD01. The sequence goes on along the minus strand of DAIDBD010000019.1, from coordinate 29,787 downwards.
ACCGGCCCGATGAAAACCTGCGGCTCGGCACCAGTTACAACCCGCCTGAGATACCGGTGCATTTCCATTACGCAGGCGATGCCGGCAATTTTTCGCGTGTGATGCTGCGCTGCGTCGGCGTCGGCGAATGCCGCAAGAAACACGGCACGATGTGCCCGAGCTACATGGCGACCGGCGAGGAAAAACATTCGACGCGCGGACGCGCCCGACTGCTGTTCGAGATGGTGCAAGGCGAAGTGATCCAGGACGGCTGGAAGGATGCCGCCGTGCATGAAGCGCTGGACCTGTGCCTGTCCTGCAAGGGCTGCAAGGGAGAATGCCCGGTCAGTGTCGACATGGCGACCTACAAGGCCGAGTTCATGTCGCATTATTACGAGGGCCGGATGCGTCCGCTCAATGCGTATGCGTTCGGCATGATCGACCGCTGGGCGAAGCTGGCGTCGCACATGCCGGGCGTTGCGAATTTCTTTACGCAGCAACAACCGTTCGCGGGCATCGCCAAAAAGCTGGCGCATATCGCGCCCGAACGGCGTATCACGGCATTTGCGCCGCAATCGTTTACTGCATGGTTCGGCAAGCGCGCGGCGCCGAAAACGGACGGCATCAAGGTGATTTTATGGCCCGACACGTTCAGCAATTATTTTCAGCCCGATGTCGGCAAGGCGGCGGTGCAGGTGCTGGAGCATGCCGGCTGCCATGTCACGCTACCGCAGGTCCATCTGTGCTGCGGCCGCCCGCTGTATGAAGTCGGCATGCTGGATCGCGCGAAGATTTATTTGCAGAAAATAATGGATGCGCTGGCCGACGATATCCGTGCCGGCACGCCGATCATCGGTCTTGAACCGGCATGCGTATCGGTGTTTCGCGAGGAACTGCCGAACCTGTTTCCGTTCAGCGAGCAAGCCAAGCGGCTGCGCGAACAGGTGTTTCTGCTGAGCGAATTCCTGGATAAGAAAATCAGCGGTTTTCCATTTCCGAAACTGGATCGTCATGCGATCGTGCACGGCCATTGCCATCACAAGTCGGTGCTGAAGATGGATGCGGAAGAATCGGTGATGAAAAAACTCGGGCTCGATTTCAATGTGCTCGATTCCGGCTGCTGCGGCATGGCCGGATCGTTCGGCTTCGAGCGGGACAAATACGATGTGTCGATGCGTTGCGCGGAACGCGTGCTGCTGCCGGCGGTGCGCAGCGCTGAATCCGATACGCTGATCATCGCGGATGGATTCAGTTGCCGCGAGCAGATATTGCAGACGACGGATGCGAAGCCGTTGCATCTGGCGCAGGTTATTCGGCTTGGGTTGGGACATCAATGACAGCGGCTCGTATTGATGCATTCGCCCCCCACCCTAACCCTCCCCCTGCCCGGGGGAGGGAACTTGGTCTCATTCGCTTGGCAGGGGTAAAGGGAGCTGAAGTCCTTCACCCCAGTTGTGAATCGAGGTCTCGTAGGGCGTCAATAAGCGCAGCGCATTGCGCCGAATGTTTACGGCCATGGCGGCAGATTCACCATAAAGGCGTAAGTGCCGTCGGTGCGTCAGCTGGGCCGTTGATTTGGCGTGACGGTAATTTATACGCAGCATGCGGCGCAATGCGCTGCGCTTATTGACGCCCTACGACCGAAGGAAGTCCCTGTTCGGGACGACCGAAGGAAGTCCCTGTTCGGGACAATAAAACCGGATGAATCAATTATCTGACATGACATCAATCAAACACACGGAGCCCCCCATGCGCCACAAACTCCTCAACGCCGCCGCAGAAAAAACCCACGCCCTGATCTTCGATACCGGCGATGAAGCACTCGGCGGCCTGCAGCAATTCTGCATCGAACAGAATGTGACCGCCGCCCGCTTCACCGCGATCGGCGCGTTCAGCGCTGTCACGCTCGGCTATTTCAATTGGGAGACCAGGGAATACGAAAAGATTCCGCTCGATGAGCAGGTCGAAGCGCTGACGCTGATCGGCGACGTCGCGCTGCACGAAGGCAAGCCGAAAATTCATGCGCATGCCGTGGTCGGCCGGCGCGACGGCACTACGCGCGGCGGCCATCTGATCGACGCGCATGTGCGGCCGACGCTGGAAGTGATCCTGATCGAATCGCCCGGCTACCTGAAACGCACGATGGATGCAGACAGCGGCATTCCGCTGATCGATATCGATGCATAGCCGCCGCATGCAAACGCGCAGCGGCTACTCAAGTTTTTTGTCTTCGTCCTTGGCCTGATCCATGGCCTCCGGTTCCAGCTCTTCCGCGTAGCGGTTCAGCCGTATAAACACGCCCCACCCCGCCACCAGCACGCCGGCGGCAAGCAGAATGCTCGCCGCATGCAGCAGCAGCGTCATGTCTTCATGCAGCGCCTTGAACGTCGCCACCAAGTCCTTCGATTGCAATGGCCACCACGATCACGACTAAAAACCGCGACAGGAAGCATGCGTCGCGCCTTGATGCAAGTCAATGAATCCCGCCAGCGCTCAACCGGAACAAGGTACTACCTTGCGCACGACATTACCGATGCTCAGTCCTTGTACCAGAATAGAAAAAACCACCACCACGTAGGTCAACGCCACCACAATATCGCGCTCGCTGCCCAATGGCAGTGAAAGCGCGAGTGCAACTGAAATGCCGCCGCGCAAACCGCCCCATGTCAGCACTTGCCAGGAACCCGGAGGCAATCGGAGAAATTTTCCGAAAAGGGCAATAGGTCCTCCCACCAGCAACAGGCGAACGGCGAGTACGATCGCAATGACTGCCGCGCCGGCAATCATCAGATTGGCGGAAAATAAAATCACGATGACTTCCAGTCAACCATGACCATGGATAACGGCCCGGAGACGTGCAGATGGTTTGCCAGCGCATAGCCGCCCATCACCGACGCCAGCGTGATCAATACCTCTTCCTGATAGCTGTTGATGCTCTTGAGCATGCGATAGGTCGCATAGCCGAGCGCCAGGCACGACGCTATCACGTCCAGCATTGGGGACTTTCTGTCATTGCGCATTCACCGCAGCAGGATGGATGCGCCGTTCATTGCGACGATGCGGCAACCGCCGGCGGCATGCCGTAATTGCCGCGCGCCGCTGCCGCGACCGGATTCGATTCGATATAGATTCGCTTGACCGACCGATAGCGGGTGCGGATATTTTTTTCGATGCGTTCCACCGAGGCCGATATGTCGGCGCCGGAAATGCCGTGCCGGAATTCGACATCCAGCGCCAGCAGGATATTGTCCGGTCCGAAATACATGGTCAGAGGCCGCGATGCGTTCGCAACCGACTTATCTTCCATTGCAAGCGCACGGATATCGAGCACCATGTCGCGGTCCACGCCCTCTCCGATCAGCAAGCCCCTGCTTTGATGAATCAGCAGGGTCGCGACGCCAGCCAGAAGGATGCCGATCAGGATCGATGCGGCGCCGTCCAGCACCGGCATGGCGAACCGGTGGCTGAGATAAATGCCGAGCGCAGCGATCGCCAGGCCTGCCAATGCCGCGCTGTCTTCCGCCAGCACGGTAAAGGTGCTCGGGTCTTTGCTTGCCTGCAGCGCCTGCCAGAACGATTCGTCGCCTTTCGCTTGCAGAAAAGTCTGCAGCGCAACCAGCAAGGTGATGCCTTCGACTATCGACGCGATCCCGAGCACGATATAGTTCCACGTCGGGTCATGCAACGGCGCCGGATGCAGCGTATTCAAAATCCCTTCATATGCCGATATGCCGCCGCCTACGCCGAAAATCAGCACGGCGACAATCAGGCTCCAGAAATACAGTTCCTTGCCGTAGCCGAACGGATGATCCGGATCGGGATCGCGCCGGCTGCGCTTCAACCCGACCAGCAACAGCACGCCGTTGCCGGTATCCACGACCGAATGGATGCCTTCGGACAGCATGGCGGAACTGCCGGTGATCCCCGCCACGATGAATTTCGTCACGGCAATCGCGAGATTGCCGGCAAGCGCAGCATAGATAACCGTTCTGGATTCAGCCATTGCGATTCAGTGGTAAAGGATTGCGTGAAAAAAGAGCGCCGCTCGAAATGAAGCGAAGCGGTGTCGGGCAGAAAGCCGCCGGGTTTGCAGACGGCCTGCCGCGTGGTTGTTCAATCGATACCGGCTGGTTTTCGGATTGCAGACAGCGCCGCCGGTTCCCATCAGTCGCAACGCAACATCGAACGTTGAGCGGTAACGGATCATGGTACGACGCGTTTTCGGCAAACTAAAGATGCATCGGCCTCGAAAGGTGCATCCTTTGCGTCCGGTCAAGAGGCTGTTCGGACCCTAGAATGCAGGCAGGCGCGCTACCAACTGCTGCCACCAGCAAAGCCCTGTTCGGATAATCGAACGATGCATCCGCTTTTCCATCATTTCATTTGTCAGCCTCGCCGCTGGCGCCGGTGCTGTTTGTAATGTCGCCCGGCATGGCGGTGCGATCCATATCGGTCGTATCGACCGGCCATAACATCGACATGGCGGTAACCTTGCCGCCGGTCCGGATGCGGACGGTTCGGGTCAGCGTGCGGCCACCGGCTTCGGCGCTGATGCGGTAGTTGCCGCTGCTGGAAAAATCGATCAGCATGATCGGTGCATCGCAGGTTGTCTTCAGCACCGGATTGCGGCGCGAATCGGTGATATCGACGTTGACGTCGGCCAGATACGCGCCTTTGGCGGATGCAAACGTCAGCATCAAATCATATTTCGACGCCGCCTGTTTCATTTCTGCAGCCTCGTCCTCGCCGATGCCGCCGCACAGATACGTGATGCCGTTTTCGGTTTTCGGCGCCATTTGGGCCAGCGCCGCAGCAGCCGCGAAGCCGGCCGCGATCAGAAGTCCATATGCTGCTTTCATCATTACACTCTCCTAAAAATTATTGGTCGTTGTTCTCATCCGAATTTCATCGAATGCCGGAACTTCCGTATGCGAAACATGCTTGAAGAGAACTCAGGATGCCGTATTTGAAGGCTTCCGGTTTGCGCGAGGTTAATGTTTTCTTCATCAAACTTTTACCGATGGAACCGCCGGCAAGAAGTGCGGTCATTTTTGTAATGGCAGTTCTGTAAAAAGGCAAACATGCACATTCAACATTCGCAGTCCGATCCGATACGCTCGCCGCCGGAGATTCCGGCAATACCCGAACCGGAACCCGAAATCGATCCGGCGCGCAGGCCAGGCCCGGAGATTCCCGAGCCGCCGCGAGACCCCGGCATTCCTCCTCCGCCGCAAGGTCCGGACGTTTCTCCGGATCCGTTGCCGCCTGACATACCGCCGCCTGAACCGGAACGCGCCGAACTTATCAAGCCTGACGTGTTCTGACGCGTAAGACGGCTTGCGCAAGTCGGCAAATCGGTGCGGCAACATTCACACGGAGAATTTCAATGTCGGTGCTTGACAAGAAAGACAAGCCGGAGCGGGCGGACGAGGCAACCGGACGCCCCTCCTCCTTCGGTATTTCATCGGCGGTGGTCACGCCGAAAGATGTTGCGCCGGGCGATGCCAGCGCAAAGGATGTCGTCGAGCGCAACGTCAGATCGGACGACATGGCGGAACGTGAAGAAGCCTTGCTGGACGATGCGATCGATTTGTCTTTTCCGGCAAGCGATCCGATCGCGGTTCCCTCTCATGACAAGGCGCTTGAAAAATCGATAGCGGACAAAGCCGGTGCGAAGCCGGGACCGCCGGCACCAAAAACGCGCCGGTCAATTGCATAAAACCAAGCCCTTATCCCGGGCGAACGGCAAAGGCAGAGCTCCGCATGGTCGACGCATCAATGCCGGGCTTGAAGAAACCATGACATCACACCGTCACAATTCAAAATTAACATTGCACACAAGCAAGTTTGTTTTGGCTTGAACGGGAGAAATGATGTCGTCACTCGCATGTCAGTCGAGTATCGGCGCATCCGTGCCGGGTGCGAGAAAGAACGGTGACGATGCGTTACCCATGCAACCTCGGAAATGGTTCGCGCCGCTGCAGTTTTCATCGCCTTTATCGGCAAACATTCAGGAAAATCGCGAGTCCGCCCTGCTGGTGGCCATTTTGGAAAGCCGTGCGTTGAATGCGGTTTTTCAGCCCATCATCAATTTGAATAATGGCGATCTCATCGGATACGAAGGCTTGATCCGCGGACCGGAAAACAGCCTTTTGCATTCGCCGCTCAACCTGTTCAGGACTGCACGGGAAAATAATCTCACGTCCGAAGTTGAAAAACTGTGCCGTGAAATCATCCTGGCGCGATTCGCGGAATTATCCCTGCCCGGAAAAATTTTCCTCAATATCAGCCCGGACTGCCTGATCGGCGCAAGAAAGTTTTTTTCCGAAAAGCTCGAATATCTTGAAAAAATTTCGCTGAGCCCGGATCGCATCATTCTGGAACTCACTGAAAATCAGGCGACGCACGACTATCAGCATATGCGCGAGGTGGTCCAGTATTGCCGCGCGCGCGGCTTCCAGATCGCGATCGACGATCTGGGCGAAGGGTTTTCGAGTTTGCGGCTCTGGTCGGAGATAAAGCCGGATTTCGTAAAAATCGACATGCACTTTATCCAGGGAATAGATCAGGACGCTGTAAAGCTGCAGTTCGTGCAATCGATCCAGCTGATCGCGAGCAAGTCGGGCACCATCGCCATTGCGGAAGGCATTGAAACCGAAGCCGAACTGCAACTGCTGCAGGAACTGGGCGTAACATACGGCCAGGGCTATTACATCGGGCGGCCGGCTTCGGAACCGGCAAGCGTCACTGCCGGCGAACTGGTAGACCGGCTCAAGCATCATGCCGCGCTTTCTCACCCGAAGAATACCAGGGGGTTCAACTTGCCAACCGCTCTGAAGCTGTTGCGAATCGTACCTATCATCTCTCCGCGATCGCAGATAAACGAGGTGTATGAAATTTTCATCGCCGATCCCGGGCTCGAGGTGTTGCCCGTCATCGAACAGGGCATTCCGGTCGGCATCATCAATCGCTTTCAACTGATCGATCGATTGGCCCGACCCTATCAGCGCGATCTGTACGGCAAAAGATCGTGCACGTTTTTCATGACGCCCAAGCCGCTGGTGGTAGACAAGAACACGACGCTGCAGGAACTGAGCCTGATGATCGTGGAAGCGGAGATTCATCATCTTTCCAACGGCTTTGCCATCACCGACGAAGGCCAATATATCGGCATGGGCACGAGCCAGGACGTCATGCGGGAAATCACGCAGATGCAGATCCATGCCGCCCGCTATGCCAATCCGCTGACGCAGCTTCCCGGCAACGTGCCGATCAACGAAGAGATCGACAGGCTGGTCTTGAGCGGCCGGGAATTTTTCGTGTGTTACTGCGATATCGATTACTTCAAGCCATTCAACGACGTGTACGGCTATCGCCGCGGCGACGACGTGATTCAGCTGACGGGAAACATTCTTGCAAGCCATTGCGAGCCGGGCGTGGATTTTCTCGGCCATGTCGGCGGCGATGACTTTATCGTGCTGTTTCGAAGCGCGGACTGGGAACAGCGATGCCGGAAAATTCTTGAAAAATTTTCAGAGGCGGTCCAGGATTTTTACACGAGCGAAGACCGGGCCCAGGGCGGCTATGTCAGCGAAGACCGCCGGGGCAACAAGATATTCCATTCGCTGGTCACGCTTTCGTTAGGCGCGGTGAAAGTCGATGCGGGCCGCAATTATTCCAGCTACCAGATTTCCGCCGCCGCGGCCGAAGCCAAAAGACAAGCCAAGGCGATTCCCGGCAACAGCCTGTTCATCGAACGAAGAGAAATCAAATAACCGGCGCAATGTCAGCGGCCGGTGCGCTATTCGAACCAACTTCCTTATCGGCCCGTCCCATCCGGATGCGCTGCTAATTGTCCCTTCTGCAAAGCTCCCGAACTTTTTTCGAAACCAGAACCGGCAGGAAATCGGTTACCCGTGCCTGATCGATCATGTATTCGAGCACGTCTTCGTAAAGCCGCGCGATCTCCTGAACCGGGCGGTGCACGTCGTCCGCGATCGATTGTATTTCCCCGAAATGCTTCATCCGGTCGTTGATGTCCGAGTACAGATGATGCCGCAGCATGGCATCTGCCTGTGCTTTCGCGTGAGCGCTGGGATTCATGATGGTCCACCTTTAAAATCCGGTTTTTACGGTTTGCAATCGTGTTGGCGGCACGCGTGTCCGATGTGCCGCTGCGCGTCATCGACAGGGCAGCTTCATCGGCGCAAAATTCTTCCACAGCTTGCGGATTTTCCTGTCGTCGTTTTCGACGCGCGCAGCCAGATATCCCCGGATGAATCCGGTACCGCCTGCCAGGTCGGCCCGGTCGTCCTGCAACTGTTTCAGCAAGCGGTCGGCCACGGCCGCATCGTTGAGCCAGCCCAGCTCATCCTGCAATGTCGACAGCGCCTTGACATACGGCCGCACTTTTTTCACGGGGTACAGCGACTGAAAGAATTCGGTTGCATAGCGCGTTTTCTTTGCGGCGATGCGCACCCTGTGGCGCGCTTGCGGGCTGGCTCCCTGCAATCGCTTGCCGCGCTTGAGCAGACGGCGCTGGTCGTGCACCAGCGTGTCGCGGGCGAATTTCGTCAGCCGCGCCGCCAGGCGGCTCCGCTCCTGCGGCAGCATGGCGTCGCGCCAACCGCAGCCCTGCACCCAACGGGTAAAGGAGAGGATCAAACGGGTGTAGCGCGGCGAACCGACCGCGGCCGACGCCGCCTCGTGCTTTTCACTGGCCTGGCTCAACGCGGCGCTCCTTACCGCGGCGAGCCGGGTCTCTTCAGGCACGGCCTCGGCGACGGTAGGCAGAGTCGAACCGGCCAGCACATCCCAGTCGCGCGCCGCGCCCAGTTGCGTGCCCAGCCAGTCCAGTTCCTGCTGCATTTCCTCGGGCGGTTGCAGTGTTTCCTTGAACAATCCGAGTGCGGAGCGCAGCCGGCGCAGCCCGACCCGCATCTGGTGCAGGCTTTCCGCATCGTCCCCTTGCACGACGCCGGCTTCGTTGGCCTGAATCTGCGCCATGCAGTTGACGATAACCGCCTGGAACGCCTGCTCGACTGTCATGCGCTTCGTCAGTTTCAGTTGCGTCGCCTTGACGGCGGCGGCAGGCTGCGGTGCGTATAACGCATAGCCGCGGTCGGCCTTGCTGAGATTGCCGATCTGCATCGGGATGTCCTGTTGCAGCGCGAGTGCGAAATCGAACAAATGCGTCGGGTCGCCCGACTTCAGTTCCAGTTCTATTTCGCTGATCGGCACTTTCCTGTCGCCGCGTTCAAGATTGCCCTGATCCAGCGCAAACTCGACTTCGTCGCCTTGCGGCAGATGCAGTTCCCATACCGTGCGTTTGACCTGCGTGGTAAAAACCGGCAGCAGCCGATCCTCGACCGCGGGAGAGCGCACCAACCGGCCCCATGCGGATTTGCGATCCACCTTGTCGCGCAGCGCCGCCAAGTCGGGCGCTGGACCGGCAACCCGCGATTCCCACTCATGCCGGCTATGCAAGCCGCCATCGACGCCGCCGCCGCCCTTCAGGGTCTGCACCCAGTCGTTGTCCAGCTGCCGCACGCGAAGGCCTGCATCGCAGCGCCGGATGCGCAGGTCCGGCGTATCGAAGTAGGTGCTGGACAGCATCTGCTGATGTGGTTTGGATGTTGCATATTTTTTCAGCAGCGGATGCTGATGCAACGCTTCCGCATCGTGCGAATCGACCAGCAATTTCAATTCTACTTCCATGATCGGCGCTTCCTTTCCGTGCCGGCAAGTACGGGCGGTTTTATCGCCTTGACCTCTTATTGTGATAAGTACATCGCGCTAGCGGAAAGTTCACGTAAATGATGCGATGTCGAGCACATTTTTTCGACGGTGTGGCGCGCAGTCAATCAATGACGCGCGGCTGAAATTGACGGCCGCCCTCTTTCTCCGTAACATCGGCCAATATATTTCCACTCGGCAATATATTGGCCGATGTTACGGATGTTTTCTGATAACGAAGGCCATGGGACACGAAAGGCACGAAAAACTGTATGGCAAAATCTTTCCGCCTCTTTTCGTGCCTTTCGTGTTTTTCGTGGACGGTGAATTGCACCAGTCTTGCAGCAGGATTTACTCGGAAAATTCTTTCCCGTTTTGCATGAACATGATCAGGGAACAACGGAAAAATGAATAGCGAATATTTGACTGGCCCGCCGTCTACGGCGACGGATGCAGCGCTGCGGCAGCTTGCCGATTCGGCAATGATGATTGTGTGGATGACCGACATCGACGACGTCTGCATCCATCTCAACCAGACCGCTTCGGCATTATTTCCGGAATGGGAAAACTTCGAGATTTCGGCGTGGTCACGCTTCGTCTACCCGGAGGACGCAGCGCGAGTCGGCCCGGCGGTCAAGGCTGCAAAAAACGCGCGGCAGGAATACCAGGTCGAATACCGCATACGCAAAAGCGACGGTTCGCTGCGCTGGATGATGAGTTCCGCCTCGCCGCGGTTTTCGCGCGACGGCGAATTCCTGGGATTCGTCGGCACCATCCTGGACATGACCGACCGGCACGAAGCGTTTGAAAAGCTCGCGAAGAGCGAAATCGAACACCGGCTGCTTGCCGAAAACAGTTCCGACCTGATCAGCCATCATGCGGCGGACAGCGGCAACTATCTGTATGCGTCACCATCCTTCGAAACAATTCTGGGATGGAAGCCTTCCGCGTTGGCAGGCAAAAGCGTTTATGACTATATCCATCCGGACGATGTGCCGCTCATCCGCGCGGAAGTTCTCAGGCAGGTTGAAACCGGCGCCGCAAGCGAACTGCTCGAATTCCGGAGCCGCCACAACGATGGCCGCTATGTCTGGCTGGGCTCCAAAGTGCAGATATTGAACGATGCCGTCACCGGCATCAGGACCGGCTCGGTCGCCGTATCGCGCGACATCACGTTCGAACGCGAAGCCAGGGAAGAGATCCGGAAACGCGAAGAGCGGTTCCGCAGCCTGACGAACCTGTCGTCCGACTGGTTCTGGGAAACGGATGAACATGACCGGTTTACCTTCGTGTCCGAAGGACTGGAACGGCTATTCGGCTTACCGCCCGATCAGGCCATCGGCAAAAGCCGGCACGAGCGCGTGGCAAACCTGGGCGATCCCGGCCCGATGGAATATTTCGCCAAGGTAGCGCGGCGCGAACCCTACAGGAATATCCAGTATTCAACCTATGCAGCGCTCAAAGGGGAGATACGGCACTCTCTGCTGTCAGGCGAACCGGTATTCGAAAACGGGATATTCAAAGGCTACCGCGGAGTCGGCCGCGATATCACGGAGGAAATCGAGGTTGCAAAGAAGCTGGCCCAGCTCGCCGAGGAAAACAAGGCATTGATCGAGAATTCGCTCGACATCATGGCGATGCTGGACCATGACGGGCATCTTCTGCGCCTGAATGCGGCCGTGATGGACATACTCGGTTATGCCCCCGAAGAACTTCTGGGTAAACACTATGCGGAGCTTCTCGTTCCCGATGACCTGGAGCAAGCGGCGGCTATTCACGAAACACTGCGCAACGGCAAAAACTCGATCCGGGACTTCGAGAGCCGATGGATACGGAAAGACGGCGGCATCGTATTCCTTGCCTGCTCGATACGCTGGTCGAACGATTCGAACGTGATGTACGCAACGGCACGCGATGTCACCGCACGCCGCAATATCCAGGCCGAATTGCACAAGTCGAAGGATGAGCTGGTCAATGTGCTGGAAAGCATCGGCGATGCTTTCTACGCGCTCGACCGCGATTGGCGCGCCACTTACGTGAATCAGAAAACGGCTGCGTTCATCGGCATTCCGAAAGAGGATTTGCTTGGAAAGACCCTATGGGAAATCGTGCCGGACTTTAAAAGTTCCACCTTGTATCCGCATTACCAAACAGCGGTAGAAACCGGGAAAAATATTTTTTTCGAGGATTATTTCGAGCCGGTCGGCGCATGGGTGGAGGTTCGCCTGTATCCGCATGCCGATGGCTTGTCAGTATTTTTTCATGACGTTAGCGGCCGCCATAAAGCGGAGGAAGCGATTCGCGCCGGCGAATCGCGCTTGCGGAAAATTCTGGAAATGACGCCGGCGGGGTACGTGCTGACTGATGCCAAGGGCATCATGGCCGAGGTAAATCCCGCCATGTGCGACATCACCGGCTATCCGAAAGACGAACTGATCGGCCGGGATATTCTGGCGTTGACGCCGCGCTGCCCGCTGGAGGGTGCGCTGCAAGTCAAAGGCGGCATGACCACCGTTCATGGCAAGGAAACCGTCATTGAACGCAAGGACGGCAGCCTTGTCTACGCACTCATCAATGTCAACATCGAACGGGACAACGACGGAAATGCGCTGTCGCTGACGGCGTTCGTGACAGACATCACCGAGCGCAAGAAAACCGAGTCGCGCATGGAACAGCTCGCCACCCACGATTCCCTGACCGGGCTGCCGAACCGCGCGCTGATCAACACGTGGCTGCACCAGATGCTCGATACCGTGCGCCAGGGCGAATCGATCGCCGTGATGTTCATCGACCTCGACCGGTTCAAGGAAGTGAACGATTCGATGGGCCACGCACCCGGCGATATTCTGTTGTGCGAAGTCGCGGCGCGGCTGCAGAAAGTGATGCGGCCCGACGACATCATGGCCCGCCTTGGCGGGGACGAGTTCATTGCAGCCGCTTGCTGTTCGCATGGTCCGGAATCGGCAGTGTCGATCGCGGAAAAATTGCTGAACGCGCTTGCCGTGCCGTTTGATATCGAAGGCCAGGAAGTGGTTGTCAGCGCTTCCATCGGCATCAGCATGTTTCCGCAGGATGGACAAACGAACGAGCTTCTGTTTCAGAACGCCGACACCGCGATGTACCGCGCGAAAGCCGCCGGGCGAAACTGCTATCGCTTCTTCGAGGCGGCGATGAGCGTGACGGCAAAAGCCCGGATGACGATAGAACAGGCGCTGCGTCATGCGCTTGAACGCAACGAGTTCGAACTCCACTATCAGCCGCGGATAGATCTTGCGTCCATGTCGATCATCGGGATGGAAGCGCTGATACGATGGAACCACCCGCAGCTTGGCGCCATTCCTCCGCTGGAATTCATACCGATCGCGGAAGAACGCGGCCTGATTGAACCCATCGGGCGCTGGGTTCTGCAGGAAGCATGCATGCAGACCCGGCGCTTCATCGACCGGTTCGGGCGGCCCCTGCGCGTTTCGGTCAACCTGTCCGCGCGACAGCTGCAATGCCGCGACCTGCTGAAACAGGTAGAGACCGCGCTGAATGCGGCGAATCTTCCCCATCACCTGCTGGAAATGGAACTGACGGAAAGCGCGCTGATCGACGATATCGACGTTTCTTCGCGCGTGCTCGGCGAACTCAAGCAACTGGGTATTTTTCTTGCGGTCGATGATTTCGGCACCGGTTATTCGGCACTGGCGTACCTGCAGCGTTTTCCGCTCGATGTGCTGAAGCTCGACCGATCTTTCATCAACGCGCAAATCGATAGCGGCAAAAATTCGAAATTCATCAAGGCATTCATCGATCTGGCGCATGCGCTGAACCTGAGCGTCGTGGCCGAAGGCATTGAAACCGCGGAGACCTTGCAATTTCTGCGCGCGCTCAACTGCGATGAGGGCCAGGGATACCTGTTCACCAAACCGTTGCCCGTCGATGAATTCGAAAATTTTCTGTCGTGGCTGCCCGTCCCCGAATTGAAAAACAGAACCGCATGAACCTATGCATTGATACCGGTATCAGTGAGCAATGCCGTTACTGCAATAATGCCCATGTTTTTGGATTGTGGAAATTTGATCAAAACCAACACAAGGTGTTTAACTGAAATTCGGCTACTCTGCCGCCGTAAGCTTTATAAAAACGAAGTAGGGCTTACGGAAATTACAATGGTGCATCTGATTTTTCAGCATGGGACGAACGGTTTATCGAGCGCGAACAAATCAAGCATTGAACTTCGCGTAGGCCCGATGAATTTAGACTTGAGCGTCAACCATTTTTCGGAGTCTCGGATCAAGGCTGTTTTACCGGCCCTGCCGGTGCGAGCAAGATTGAGAATCCATAAATTGCTGCGACAGGCGCGTCCTATTTCCCGCCCAGTACATGACCGTTCACGGTTTTGCCGTACATTGACGTCGGCGAATCATGGTATTGCTTGCGCGTTTCCGCCACCGCTCCTTTGAAGCGCGGGTCCTGCGGCCGCTCATGGCTATCCATGAAAGCGGCCACGTCCCAGGCTTCCTGATCCGTCAGCGTGCCGCCCAGTCCGAGCGGCATGTTCGCCTTGATGAAGCCGGCGGCATTCTTGATGTCATGCATGCCGGCGCCCCAGTTGAAGGATTTCGCTCCCCATAACGGCGGGAACACAGTCTTGCCGCCGCTGGTCTGCCCTTGGCCATTGGCGCCGTGGCACAGCGCGCAGCTCTGCGCATAGACCTTTCCGCCACGCGCGTAATCCGCAGGCAACGCCGGCTTCGGCACTGTCGGATAACCGCGGCCTTCGACTTTTTCGCGCACCGGCGCGCCGGTCGCCAGCCAGTAGGAGTAAGTTTCCAAAGCAACCAGCACCGGATCGCCCAGCGGCGGCGCTTTGCCGTTCATGCTGAATCGAAAGCAGCCCTGCAAGCGCTCGGCATAGGTATTCACATGGCGATTTTTGCTGCGATAAGCCGGATAAGAAATCCAGGCACCCCACAACGGACTGGCATTCGCCTTGCGGCCGGCATCGATATGACAGTTCACGCAGTTAAGGCTGTTGCCGACGAATTGCCGGGCGTTTTGCTGGGTGTTCACGAAAATCTGTTCGCCCTTCTTCACGATCTTGCCGAAATCGTCATCTGGAATGCTGTCCGCTGGCGGCGGCGTGAAGGGCACCGGTTTGGTCGGTCTCAGCGATTCGGCCGGCGCGGCCGGCGCCGGCGGTTCCGCCTTGGCGAGGGTGCTGCCCGCCATGCCGGCGGAATGGGCGGTGAGTGCGGTTATGACCAGCATCGCCGCCCCTGTAAACTGGAAGGAAATGGTTTTCATTTTTTCCTCTTGTCGGGTTCAGGTTGGGAGGCAGGCGCAGGGGTTGCCCCGAAATGGCCGGCGACCGCCGTGATGTCCGCATCCGACAGTTTTTTAGCGGTTACCGTCATCAGGTTCAACGGTCCGCCGGGTCGCGTGCCGTTCTTGAATGCATGCAGCTGGGCGGCAATGTAGGCGCTCGACTGGCCGGCAAGCGGCGGAAACGCCGCACCGACGCCAATGCCGCCCGGTCCGTGGCATTGCACGCAGGCCGGCAGGTTGTCATTCCAGCGGCCGCGCGTCGCCAACCAGGCGCCGGTGTCGCCGGCCTTCAGTGCGTCTTCATTGGAAACCGCGATGCCTGCCGCTCCGGGCAGTGCGCCGAAATAGACGCCGACCGCCTTGCGCTCCGCCGGCGTCAATTGCTTTGCGATCGGCGTCATGATCGCGTTCTGGCGCTTGCCGCTGGCAAAGCTGTCCAGTTGCGACTCGATATAGGCCGTGTGCAGTCCCGCCAAGCGGGGAAAGGCTGCCGCCGCATTGCCTTCGCCTTTGGCGCCGTGACAACTGGCGCATGCCGCCGCACCGCTTGCGCTGCCCTTGGCGGCGATGGTTGCGCCAAGCGAGCTGCCTTGCGCATGCGACCCGGCAGGCAATGCCGCCAGCATTGCACACCAGGCCATCACTGCCGGGGCAGGAAAAAATCTGTAATACCGATCCATTGCATGTCCTTTCCTTTTCCCCGCGCCGGGTTCGCGTCATTTTTTTTCATACCGCTTGAAGCCATACTGTTCAAAAGTTTTCAGGGTTTCCGGCGCGCGCTGCGATTTTGAAAATGAGCCATTTTTTAAATTTGGCGGCATCGGCCGGCGATTGCATTTCAATCAGCCGGCACTACTGTTCCAATGGATATCCGGCGTGACGCCACGCCTGCATGCTGCCCGGAATGTTGCTGGCGTTTAACCCGGCTTGTTGCAAGAGACTGGTCCCGATCGATGCGCGATAGCCGCTGTCGCAATACACGGCGACTTTCGCATCGGACGGGATTTCGGCCGCCCGCCCCGGCAGTTCCGGCAGAAAGATGTGGCGCGCATCCGGCAGATGGCCGGCCCGCCATTCGCTCGGCGACCGCACATCGATCAACGTCAAATCCTGCGGATGCGCATGGATGTCGGCAACGGCGATCTGCGCAGTCGGCGTGACCGGCAGTCCCGCGTTGTCCCAGGCGGTCATGCCGCCGACGAGGTAGCCGGCAAACCGCGTGAATCCGGTACGCACCAGATAGCGGACCGCCTGTTCCAGCGCGCTGTCGTTTGCCAGCACCAGCAGCAGCGGCCTGCCGGGGTCCAGCATCCAGCCGGCCCAGATCGGCAATTGGGCAGCCATGCCGATGTTCAGCGCGTTTTCGATATGCCCGCCGCCGAATGCCAGCATGTGACGGGTATCGAGCACGACGGCGTCGCCGGCCAGCGCCGCCTCGCGAAACGCGTGCGGCAGCAATGCGCGGACATTCGGCAAACCGTGCAGCAGCGGGCCTGCGGTATTGCTTTCTTTCAATCGGGGATAGTAAGACGGCTTGGGCGGCAGGCCTTCGAGCGCAAAGCGCTGGAACTCGGCTTCGCTCCTGAACTGCAGAAACGGGTTGAATCGCCGCTCGTAGCCGATCGTGCTGGACAGCCGGTCGCCGATCGACGCGCCGCACGGCGAGCCATGCGCGTGCGTCGGGTGAATGATCACGTAATCGTCGAGCCCGAGATAAAAATCGTACAGCGTGCGGTATTGCGCCGCAGTCAGCGCCTGCGACTGCTCCGGCCCGAGCAGGTCGGTACGGCCGGCGGCGTTGATCAATAACGAGCCGCCGGAGAAGACCGCGTACGGCGCTTGCGGCTTGCCGGCTTCGGCCGTCAGAAATGCCATGTGCTCGGGCGTGTGTCCCGGCGTATGGCGCGCGGTCAGAACCGTCCCGCCGAACGTCAGCACGTCGCCATCCTTCAGCGCTTGGTGCGCGTAGCCATACTCTGCGGCATTCTCTTCGCTGCTATAGATCTGCGCATTTCCCAGGCGGACAGCCAGTTCATTGGCGCCGCTCAAGAAATCTTCGTGAATGTGGGTTTGCAGGATGTGGGTGATCGCAACTTCATGCCGGCGCGCAAGCTGCATGTAAATATCGACATCGGTGCGCGGATCGATCACGGCTGCCACGCCTTTGGCATCATCGCCGATCAGATAGCTTAGGTTGCCCAAGCCTTCGGTGACGATTCGCTCGAATACCAGCGCCATGGACATTCCCCTGAACATTATCTACATCTTCGATATTGTTTTTTTCATATGGTTCAACTGCTTGCAGCCGCAAAGAAACGCGCCCTGTTGCCCTTTCTCTCCAAGCTCCTGAATCACCACCCAAGATCCCTAGCATCTTCAATTTGGTTTGCCCATTCAGAATCCGTCAGCCAGTTTTGCGCGCCTGTGCTGGAACTAATGATCAGACGAGCAGTCCTGATACTTGGACTATCACGCAAAGCGCACTGAGATTGATGCGTCAGCACAAGCCGGAACGTACATGTCGGCCGTGACCGTCAGACGCATACTTGGAGAAAACGATGAATAACCGATACGGATTCGGAAAGACCGTCCCTTATGCATTTGACGATGCTATCGATCGAGTCACGCAAGCGTTGCAAAGCGAAGGATTCGGTATCCTGAGCGACATTGATGTAGCAGCTACTCTTAAAAAGAAACTGAATCAGGACATGCCGCCGTACCGTATTCTCGGCGCATGCAATCCGCCGCTCGCTCACCGCGCTATAACTGCGGAACCGTCGATCGGGCTGCTACTGCCATGCAATGTAGTGGTGCGCCAGGATGAAAATGGCGCTGTGCAAGTAGAATTCATGGATACCGATGCGATTCTCAAGCTGGTGGACAAGCCGGAAATCGCTGCATTGGCAAGTGAAGTGCGCATGCGTCTGGATCGGGTATTCGCAGCATTGGACTAAGCGCCATGTCCGAATTAAACAAACTCCCGCCACCCTGACAGCAATGCCGGCGTGGAGGGACATCTGGATACATTCTTCAGCGCGTTCTGCATCAGGGAAAACGTTTTTTGGCAACGATATCTGCATCTTTCCAACGTGGCGTGATCAAGCTTTCCTGCTTTCATAATTTCCATCCTGGTTTTCCGTTATTCATACGTCGTCGATCCGGACGCGCAACAGTTTCGCCGAATTCACAAACACCAGAACGTCCGGCCCCAAATGCAGAATGGCTGCTTCGATCGGCCCGATCCAACCCATCAGCGCCGCCGTGATGCCCAGCACATGCACCACGCCGACGCCGACGAACAGGTTTTCCTGAACCGTGCGGTACGCGCGGCGCGCGATTGAACGGGCGCTGACGATTTTGTACAGGTCGTCCGTCATCAATACGATATCGGCCGCTTCCAGCGCGGCCTGGGTGCCGCCGCCGCCCATTGCAATGCCGACATCGGCGCGCGCCAGCGCAGGCGCGTCGTTAATGCCGTCGCCGATCATTGCCACGCGGTGACCCTGTTTTTTCAATTCCTCGATCGCAGTGACCTTGTCTTCCGGCATCAGGTTGGCGCGCACCTCGTCCACGCCCACTTGCGAAGCGATGGCGCGTGCGGTCGCTTCATTGTCTCCGGTCAGCATCACGATGCGCTTGACGCCGCTGCGCTTCAATTTCATCAACGCTTCCCGCGCACCCGGACGAATCGCATCGGCGATAAAGATCACGCCGGCAAATTTCCCGTCCACGGCCACATGCACCGGTGTCTGCCCGCTCTCTTCAACCGCATCGGTCAACGGCACGCCGCTTTCCTGGAGCAGCGCTGCATTGCCGACCAGGACGTTGCGCCCTGCGACGCTCGCTTTGACGCCGCGGCCCTGCAATTGCTCGTACTGATCCGGTTCTGCGTAAGCGATCTGCTTTGCCGTCGCATGATCGATCACCGCTTTGGCCAGCGGATGGGCCGAACGGCGGTCGGCAGTTGCAGCCAGACTTAAAAGTTCCGATTCGGTAAACCGCGCATCGCGGATTTCCACGCGCACCACTTCCGGCTTGTTCGCGGTGAGCGTGCCGGTTTTGTCGAACACCATCACGTCAACCTTCGCCAGCGATTCCAGATACAGGCCGCCTTTGACCAGAATGCCGGTGCGGGCGGCCCTGGCAATCGCGGCAATCATGACGAGCGGCGTGGCCAGTCCGAGTTCGGCCGGGGACGTGAAGATCAGCAGCGTCACGATGGTCCGCACGTCGCGCGTGACGATATAAACGCCGATGAGAAAGATGAATACGACCGGAATCAGCCAGGATGCGACCTTGTCCGCTAGTTTCTGTACCGGCGCCTGTTCGGATTCCGCGCTTTCGACGAGCGCGATGATGCGTGAAAATATCGTGTCGCCGCCTACTTTTTCAGTGCGAATATCGATTGCGCCGGACGCGACGATCGTGCCGGCGAACACGATTGCATCGACGGTTTTGTCCTTCGGAATGCTTTCGCCTGTAATGGGCGCTTCGTCGATCGATGCCGCGCCGCCGACGATCGTTCCGTCCACCGGAATCTTTTCCCCGGCGCGCACCAGAACCACATCATTCAGTTGCAGCTGGTCGATCGGGACCGTGCGCTCTCCGCCGCTGCTTCGCACCAATGCAACCTGCGGCACCGAACCGATGAGTTCCTTGATCGAAGTCCGGGCGCGATCCATGTTCAGATCGGCAATGAATTCGGCGATCAGGATGATCGACAGCAGCACCGCGCCGGCGACGGTTTCGCCGCCGATCATGGCAACGAGGGTCGCCACCGTGACAAAGATTTCGGTGCCGATTTTGCGCTCGTGCATCAAATCGAGTGCGCCGGTTTTGACAAGCGGATACAGGCCGACTGCAACCGCGATCCACAATATCTGGACGGGTATCAGCCCGCGCCAGAAAAGCAGCGCCATGAGGCCGGTGAATACAATGCGTCCGACTTCGATCCAGCGCTCGCGCGTCATCAGTGCGCCCCAACCGGAGTGCGCAGTTTGTGGCGGCGGCGTTGCAGTGTTGTTGCTCTTTGTCAGATTTTGCATTTGTTTTTCTCCATTGATCCAAAAATATTGCCAAACGATTTCAACGCCCACGATTCAATGACGATCATGATCCATATCCCATACCAGATGCGCGTCGATCAGCAGAAGGTAATAACTTTTCAAGGCAGCATTTCTCGCGGCGAGCGCATTTTGCGCTGCTGCCGTCGCTTGCCGTTGCGCTGTCAGCAATGCCTGCAGTTCCGCCTCGCCCAGCGAGTATGCGCGTTGCATCAGCCTTGCGTTGTCCTGCATCGCAACCGCGCCGGCTTCGGCGATTTGCAGGCTTTCAATAGCCGACCAGCACCACGCCATTGAGAACGGTAATGCCGAGCAAGGCGATGAAACCGACCGACGCCGGCACCGACAGATATTCGCCGGTGAGCCACAAGGCAAGAATGCCGTCCACCAGCGCGAAGGGAATGATGCTAAGGATCAGCAGCGCCTGCCTGACCGAACCGAACGTCGCAAACAGCAGCACGAAAATCAACCCGAGCGCCACCGGCACGACGATACTCAACCGGGCCGCCGCGCGCTGCTGGTTTTCAAACTGCCCGCCCCAACTGATGCGGTAGCCGGTCGGCAGCGTCAGTTTTTTTGCCACGGCCGTTTTCGCTTCCTCGACGAACCCGACCAGATCGCGGCCGCTGACGTTGGCGATCACCACGCTGTAGCGGCTGCCCATTTCCCGATCGATTTTCACCGGCCCTGCGGCGCGTTCCAGTTTCGCCACGGTTGCCAGCGGAACGGTGCTGTCGTCCTTGCCGGTGATGCGTACGGCGGCAAAGTCCGCCGGCGACAACCGGACCGATTCGGCGGCGCGCAACAGGATCGGCGTGCGCCGGTTGCCTTCGATGACAGTGCCCGCCTGCTGGCCCTCGACCTGCATGCGCAGCGCATCCTGGATTTCCTCGACCGAAAGGCCGAGCCGGCCGGCCTGCAGACGGTCGACCACGACGCGCAGGTATTGCACGCCATCGTTCTGCACCGTGTAGACATCCTGATTGCCCGGAACGGTTTTGAGGACTGTTTCCACCTCGCCGGCGTACTGGTTGAGCCGGTCAAGATCCGGGCCGAATATCTTGACCGCGATATCGCCGCGCACGCCGATGATCATTTCCGATACCCGCATCTCGATCGGCTGCGTGAAGCTGTATGAAATGCCGGGCAGCGCATCGAGCACCTTGCGCACTTCCGTGAGCAGCGCCTCCTTTCCCTTCATGCGCCATTCCTTCTGCGGCTTCAGCAGCAGATAGGTGTCGGTCTGGTTCAGGCCCATCGGATCGAGGCCGATTTCGTCAGACCCGGCGCGGGCCACGATTCCCGTGACCTCCGGAATCGCCTTCATGATGGCCTGATGGATTTTCAAGTCCAGCGCGGCGCTTTGCTCGAGACTGATCGACGGCAGCTTTTCGATACCCACGATCAGGTCGCCTTCATCCATTGTGGGCATGAAGGTCTTGCCGACCTGGGTATACACCAGCCCGGCGATCGCCAGCATCACGACCGCGCCGATGCCTACGATCTTCTGGCGGCGCATCGCCCAATCCAGCACGGGCGTGTATGCGGACAGGAGTTTGCGCGGCAGCCACGGTTCTTCATGGCTGACCTTCTTGAGCAGGAACGACGCGAGCACCGGAATTCCAGAAGGCGCCACCCTTCATCTTCGTCCTGCTTCAAGAGCGCTCGCCATAGATAAATATCGTCGCAAAGACCTCTGCACGCGAACGGTCAGATAGAACAATTGTGCTTAATCAAGGAGCGCAAGCCTATGCACAACTAAGCTGAAAGCCGGCCTGAAAAGAACTGCAACAAATCCTGACAGCAACAGCACGGAAAAAAGCGTTCCCATGCATTCCGAAGCCGTATCCGCCTATGGCATTGCCGCCCTCGTCATCCTGATCGCCATCGGTTTGGCGTTGCTCGTCATTGCTTTATCAAGCAACGCGTCCCCTGCATCGGCATCCGCGCCCGCCGCCTGGGCGCAATTTCGTTTCGGCTATCCGGTCTACGCGCTGATCTTTCTCGCGTTCGACATGGAGATGATCTTCATGTATCCGTGGGCGGTCGTATTCGCCGACATCGGGCTTTCGGCCTTTCTCGACATGCTGGTGTTCATCGCGTTGCTGTCGGCTGGCATCGCGTATGCGTGGCGCATGGGCGGCCTTGAATGGGAATAGCCGCCAAAGCGATTCTGGTTGCGGTCGCCATGCTGGTTGCCGCATGGCTGACCGCTGCCTTGGAAAATGCGCTGGTGCGGGACGAACCGGGGCCGGAACGCCGGATCGAACCCGGCACGTCCGCCCTGCTGCCGAACCGCGACCGATGGCTTTATCCAGCCGGCCCCGTGATCGCGCTGGCCGGCGTATTTCTCGGCGCCATCATCATTCCATTCGGTCCGGCGCTAATCGGTCAGGATCTTGAGATCGGCGTTTTCTATTTCATCGTCGTCCTCGATTTCGTGGTGCTCGGCGTGGCGCTGACCGGCTGGGGCGCCAATACGCCGGACGCGGTGGAAGCCTGTTACCGCATCGTTGCGCAGCTCGTTGCCTATGTGGTGCCGCTCGGCCTGGCGCTGGTCGGCGCGGTGATGATGGCCAAGTCGCTGTCGACCGTGCGTATCGTCGAGGCGCAATCCGGTCTCTGGTTCATCGTGCTGCAGCCGCTCGGCTTCGCGCTCTATCTCGTCACAGGCCTGATGCAGTGTTACCGCGCGCCGTTCATGGAACCGTTTGCACAACCCATCGACGGCGGCATTCTGGGCGTGGCCGGCGGCTGGTCCGGATGGCTGTGGCGCGCCGCGCTGTCGGGTCTTCTGTTTCTGGTCGCCGCAATGGGCGCCACACTCTTTCTCGGCGGCTGGTCCGGCCCATGGTTGCCGACGCCGCTCTGGATGCTGCTGAAAACCTTTGCTCTGATGGCGCTGATGATCGTGCTCGGAAGAATGGTGCGCCCGCTCAGCACCGCGCAAATGCTGGCGCTGTCCTGGAAGGTGCTGATTCCGGCCGGACTGGTCAACGTGCTGATCGTCGGTGCGCTGATCCTGCTGCATATCGGGCCGGCATGATGAACATCGGCGACATTGCGGTGACCGTCGCATTCGCGCTATGCGCGTTCATCGCGGTCGCCGGCGCGCTCGGCATGGCGACCACGATGAGCATGTTCCGCAGCGGCATTTTCCTGATGGCGTCGTTCATCGGCGTCGCCGGCCTGTTCATCCTGCTCGCGGCCGACCTGATGGGTCTGCTGCAGATCATGATGTATATCGGCGGCATGCTGGTGATGATCCTGTTCATGGTGCTGTTCATGCAGGATCCGGGCGGTGCGATGATGGCCGCAATGACCGACATGATGTCGCCGGTCGAACGTATTTTCAGCGGCGGCCTGCAGCAGGAAAAACCCGGCAGCGACGAAAAGCAGGAAGCTTCGCAAGCGCAAGACAAGCCGATGCACGAGCATGGCGGCCTGCAGCACGACCAGATGACGCACGACCAGAAACAGCCCGATGCGATGGACCATGGCGACATGAAACATGACGGCATGCAGATGGGCGGCATGGATATGGACATGTCGATGGTAACGCCGGTGCGCAAGTTGGCTGCGTGGCTTGCGGCCGCAATCGGCATCGGACTGACCGCACTGGTGCTGCTGCACCCTTCATGGCCGATTTCCGCCGCGCAGCCCGATCCGCGTTCGGCGCAAGCGGTCGGCACGCTGCTGATGGGCAAATACATGGTCGCGTTCGAAGGCGCCGGCTTCCTGATCCTGATCGGCATCTTCGGCGCCGTTTTGCTCGGCCACGTCAAGCGGCATCCGGCCGACGGCGGGCGCGACAGCCGCGTCGCCACAACCGATCCGCTTGAGAAGATCGAACCGGATGCACTGACGCCGCTGCAGCCTGCGCACGCCGAAGATGCCGAACATGAAGACAAACCGCAGCATCACGCGCACGGGGGCCATGCATGACGATTCCACTGGCCGCCTACCTGGTCGTCGGCGCTGCGCTGTTTGCGATCGGCGTCTATACCGTGGTCGCGCAGCGCTCCGCGGTCATGATGCTGATGGGCATCGAAGTCATTCTCAACGCAACCGGCCTCAACCTCATTGCGTTCTGGCGTTTCGTGCGCCCCGACGATTATTCCGCGCAAATCTTCCTGATCATCGTGGTCACGATCGGCGCGGTCGAAATGGCGGTCGGCCTCGCGATCATGCTTCTGCTGTACCGGCAGCGCCGGACGGTGCAGGCGGACAGTTACATGGCGCTGCGCGGATGATGCTGCTGCTCGCCGTCCCGTTGCTGCCGCTGCTGGCGGCCATCGCCGCGATCGCGCTGCCGCAGCGCTGGCAATCCGCCGCCGGCATGCTGGTCATTTTCGCGACGGGATGCTCGCTGGCTGCGCTGACCGCGTTGCATGGCAGCACGACGGCACTGAACGCAAGCTGGTTTGCGACCGGTGGACGGACGCTGTCGGTCGGCATCGCGCTGAACGGATTGACCTGGTTCGCGGCGATGATGGTTGCGGCGATTGCATTGGCGGTCGCGATCTACAGCGTCGGCTACATGAAAGACGAGCCGCAGCGCGCGCGCTTCTTCGCCGAGCTGGCGTTGTTCATCGGCGCGATGCTGACGCTGGTGCTGGCCAGCTCGCTGGTCCTGTTGTTCGTCGCATGGGAAACCGTCGGGCTGGCTTCGTACCTGCTGATCGGTTTTCACAATCGGGAACAAGGCGCAGCGGCGGCCGCCGCCAAGGCATTCCTGATGACGCGCATCGGCGATGTCGGCTTCCTGATCGCATGGCTGCTGGTGTTCATGCACCTCGGCAGCACCGACATCGCAACCCTGCTCGCGGCAAGCGCCAATGGCGCGCTCAGCCAGCCGTTTGCGACGCTGCTGGCGCTGCTGTTTTTCAGTGCGGCGGTCGGCAAGAGCGCGCAGTTGCCGCTGTCGATGTGGCTACCGGATGCGATGATCGCACCGACCCCGGTTTCCGCACTGCTGCACTCGGCCACCATGGTCGCAGCCGGCGTCTATCTGCTGCTGCGGCTCTACCCGCTGCTGGCCGCCGCGCCGGCCGCGCTCGATGTGATTCTGTGGCTCGGCTTCCTGACGGCGGCGGTCGCCGCGCTGCTGGCGACCGCCGAGATGGATTTGAAGCGCATCCTCGCCTGGTCCACCATCTCGCAGCTCGGCGAAATGATGGTCGCCATCGGGCTCGGCGCGCCGCTGGCGGCAGCGCTGCATCTGGTGGCGCATGCCAGTTTCAAGTCCACACTGTTCATGACCGCAGGGGCGGTCGACAAGTATGCCGGCACGCGCGACCTGCGCCTGATAGGCGGTCTGCGCCGGGCGCTGCCGGTCACCGCGCTCTGCCTTTTGGTCGGCGCCCTGTCGCTGGCCGGCATCCAGCCGTTGCTGTCCGAAACCAGCCATGACGCAATTCTCGCGGCGGCGCTGCGGGCCGGCCTGCCGCAAGGCGCCGGCGTGCTGTTGCTGTTGCTGCTGGCGGGCGGTTATATCGGCCGCGCCGGCGCGGCAACACTGACCGGAACCTTGCGTTCTCCCGAAACCAGGCGCGACAAGGTAAGCCGTTCAATGCAAGCGGGAATGGTGCTGACCGCCATCGCATCGGCGTCGATCACGGCGCTGGTAGTCGCGCTTCCGGCGCTGCTGCCTTTCGGGGAAAGCCCCAGGTCGCCGTGGTGGGTGCATGGCGCTGCGCTGCTGGCCGGTGCTGCTGGAATCGCACTCGGCGCAGCGAGTGTGTGGCGGCGCGGCGCGGCGCCGCTACTGGGTGCCTTTCCATTGTCTTTCCAAAACGTGCTGGCGGCAGCTACGCAACTGCCCGTCCGCGCGGCACTGCGCTGCGCCGGCGCGATCGAGGGCATCGAACGTCGCCTCGATGATTTCGTGCGCGCATTGACGAATGCCGTCTGGATGCTGGCACGCGGGCCGGAAGCTGCAGATCGCGACGTCGCCGCACATGCATCGCTGCAAACGATCGAGCGAGGACTCGACGTCGCCGGGCTGGGATTGGCGAATGCCGCCTGGGCCGCTGCGCGCGGCAGCGAGCGCAGCGAAGCGAGCGGCTTCCATGCCGGCGGCGATCTGCTGGCGCAGTGGATGCAACGCGGCGGCGCGCACATCCGCGCCCTGCAGAGCGGCAAGCTTTACCTGTACACGCTGGGCCTGTTCGTCTGGACGCTGCTGGTCCTGCTCGCGGCCGGCGTGGCCCTTTTGCGATGATGCGCATGATCCAACTCTTGACGGAACCGCCATGCTAAGTCTGACGATCTTTCTGCCTTTTCTGACCGGCCTGATCGTGCTGATGCTGCCGGCATCGCGTCCCGCACTGGTGCGCCAGGTCGCGCTGGCCGGCGCAGCCGCGACGCTGGCGCTGAGCCTGATGCTCTGGTGGGGATTCGATCCGTCCGCTGCCGAGCTGCAATGGCGTGAAACGGTCGCCTGGATTCCGAGTATCGGCGCCAGTTACGACGTCGCGGTGGACGGCATCGCGCTGCCGCTGATCGTGCTGACCGCGATCCTGCTCACCGTCGTGATGGTGTACGTGTATCCGCAGCACGACCGCAGCCCGCGTACCCACGCTTTTCTGTTTCTGCTGCTCGGCACCGGCCTGATGGGCGTGTTCGCTTCGCGCGATCTGCTGCTGTTCTACCTGTTTTTCGAAATCGGGCTGGTGCCGATGTATTTCATCATCGGCATCTGGGGCGCCGAACGCCGCCGTTACGCATCGATGAAATTCTTCCTGTACACCCGGGCCGGCAGCCTTGCGATGCTGCTCGGCTTTCTCGGGCTCTACCTGTCGATGACGCCGCACACGTTTTCGCTGGCTGCGATCATACAGGCGCAGCCGCTGGCCGCGTCGCCGGTGGCCGGCGCGCTGGTGTTCCTTGCATTGCTGTTCGGCTTCGGCGTGAAGCTGCCGACCTTTCCGCTGCATAACTGGCTGCCCGATGCGCATGTCGAGGCGCCCACCGAAGGCAGCGTCGTGCTGGCCGGCCTGCAACTGAAGATGGGCGCGTACGGCCTGGTCGCGATCATGCTACCGGTGCTACCGCAGGCGGCCGCGCGCTTCGGCTGGCTGCTCGCGACATTGGCGCTGATTTCGCTGCTGTACGGTTCGCTGGCCGCGCTGGCGCAGCAAGACATGAAGCGCCTGGTCGCCTATACCTCGGTCAACCACATGGGATACGTCATGCTCGCGGTAGCGGTCGCCGCGCTGTCGGCCGAAGCCGGCGCGCGCCAGCTTGCGGTCAACGGCGCGGTGGTGCAAATGATCAGCCACGGCTTGCTCACCGGCGGCATGTTCCTGATGGTCGGCATGCTGCAGCACCGCGCCGGCACCCGCGAGATGAGCCGCTTCGGCGGCCTGCTGAGCAGCCTGCCGCTGTACGGCGGACTGTTCGGCCTGCTGGCCTTCGGTTCGCTCGGGCTGCCCGGCCTGTCGGGCTTCATCGCCGAATTCCAGGTGCTCGGCGGCAGCCTGACGATCGGCATCTGGGTGGCCGCCATCGTGGTGCTGAGCCTGGTGATTACCACCGGCCTGTATCTGCATCTGATCAGCAGGATTCTGCTTGGCAGTCCGCCCGACGGCATGCCCGCGCTTGCCAGGCTCGCTCCGCATGAGGCATGGACGGCCGGCGTGCTGGTGGCGCTGTCGGTCGTGATCGGCATCGTGCCCGACACGGTGATGCGCGTGATCGCAGCCGGCAGCGCGCGGCTGCTGGCGCTGTTCTAGGCGGCATGCGATGAACAGCGGCGATTGCATGGACCTGTGGGCGGTCGTGCCGGAAATGATTCTGGCCGGGCTGGCGCTGGTGCTGGTGCCGCTGTCGGCATTCGTCAGCGGCCGCTGGCGCATCCTGCCGGCACTGCTCGCCTTCGCAGGGCTTGCCGCCAGCATGGCTGCAACCGCGGCCATGTGGGATAGCGCGCCGGCCGCCGCATTTTGCGGCATCTATGCCGTCGACCGGTTCGGCACGCTGTACAAGCTGGTCATCGAATCGGCCGCGTTGGTCTCGCTGATGATGCTCGTCTCGTACTTTCGCGGGCACCGGCAGGAAGCGGAGGCGCCGCTGCCGCTGCTGTTCGCGACGGTCGGTGCGCTGGGCCTGGTGTCCAGCCTCGACCTTGGACTGATCCTGCTGTTTCTGCAGATACTGAGCATCGCATCCTACCTGCTGGTGATGCTGGTACGTTCGGATGCGGCTGCGCAGGAGGCATGCCTGAAATACTTCATCTATGCCGCTGCGGTGCTGGCGGTCATGGGCTACGGCCTCACGTTCCTGTTCGGTCTCACCGGCAGTCTTGAATTACGCGCGATCGGCGCGGCGCTCGGCGACAGCGATCCGGTCTGGATCATCGTCGCGTTCGGACTGGTATTCGCCGGCTACGCATTCGAAGCCACGCTGGCGCCGTTTCAGTTCTGGGCGCCGGACGTCTACCAGGGCGCAACGGCGCCGGTGGCCGGTTTCCTGTCGGTGCTGCCGAAGATTGCGGCGTTTGCGGCACTGCTGCGTTTTCTGGTGGAGGGCATGCCGCATCAGGCCGCCGCATGGTCGCCGGCGATCGCGGTAATTGCCGCCGCAACCATGACGCTCGGCAATCTGGCGGCGCTGCGCCAGCGGGATCTGAAGCGGCTACTGGCTTATTCGAGCATCGCGCAGGCCGGTTATGTGCTGATGGGCGTCGCCGTGGTAACGCGCACCGGCACTGCTGCGGCGGCCGTGGTGTTTTATCTGCTGGCGTATCTGTTGATGAATCTCGCCGCGTTCCTGGTTGTCGCGGTACTCGAACGCCACGCCGGCGCCGATGCGCGCCCTGCCCTGCGCGGACTGGCGCGCCGCGCGCCCTGGCTGGCGGCGGTCTTTGCGCTTGCGCTGCTGTCGCTCGCCGGCATCCCGCCGCTGGCCGGATTCACCGGCAAGGTATTCCTGCTGACTGCGGCAATCGACGGCAACATGACATGGCTGGCGGTGGTGGCGGCGATCAACATGGCGATCGGGCTTTACTATTACGCGCTCCTCATCGCCGAAATGTTCTTTGCTCCTCCGGCGCAAACCGGGCCGGTCAGGACAGGAACCGGCTACCTGTGCGCGGCGGCGATCACGACGCTGGGAACCGTTTTTCTGGGCCTGGCGCCAGATACCGTTCTGGCGTTGGCGAATGTCGCGCAATGGCTGCGATGAATATTTCCGGCATCCCGGGAACGGACAATGCTCATCTTCCCATCATGCTTCCCATGCCGTACAAGCCGAGAATCGCCAACAGACCGATTGCTGCCAGCACGATCAGAATGATCTTTACCCATTTGTCATCCATGCGTTTTCCCTTCGATAGCGTATCGGTATTTTGCTTGCCGCGGCATCGAACGCTGCGGCGTGCATTTCATGGCTTCCCGCATTCAAACCAATGTGCGATGCTCATGCCTTGACCAGATAGTTGCGCATCAGTCCGGAATCCTCGTGTTCCAGCATGTGACAGTGATACAGGAAAAGGCCGGGATAATCCGCGAAGCGCAACAGAATCCGGACGCGCTCTCCCGGCATCACCAGAACGGTATCCTTCCACCCTTCGTCGAGAAAACCGGCCTTGACCGTATCGTAAGCCGCTGCGCCGCTGTCGTCGACCGACCGGCCGAGCACGCGAAACTGGAGGCCGTGCACATGCATCGAATGCGCCATCGCCATCATCATTCCC
>DAIDBD010000112.1 GCA_027310305.1 Herminiimonas sp. | reverse complement strand
GCGGCTCCTGATGATAGCGCTTGCCTCTCGCCCTGCGTTGATCGACCAACTCCGAAAATAGTCCCCCAAGAAGCATCTCGCACCACCATCACAATTCAAAAAGTTACGTTAACACAAATCTTGAAAAGTTAACAGCCCTGGCCCACGGCAGCGGGCTGTTAAAGAGAAATCGCATGACCACCCCGGCCATCAGCACGATCACCTCGCCCACAACCAGCGCTGCCGCCGGCATCTCAATGACGTGGCCGAGCAGCGCCTCGGTTCGCTCCAGCATCGACCGGTCCGGCACTATTTTTGGCGTGTCGAAAATGAGTGAACTCATCCCAAGCTTCCCACACTGTCCTGCAACAGCTTCCAGGCCTCGTCGCCGAACTTGGTGCGTAGATCTTTGTAAAAGCTGGTCTTGGCCAGTGCATTTTTAAAGGCCTTCTTGTCTGGTTCGATCAGTTGCAGGCCTTTGGCGCCGAGGTCGGCGCGCAGCGACATGCTCAGCGAGGCGATATCGGCACGTTCGTCGGTGGCCGAGCGCTCGAACTCGCGACGCACGATGTCCTGGATGTCCTTGGGTAGACGAGCCACTGCTTTGCGATTGCCTAGAATCCAGTATGCGTCCCAGACGTGATTCGTCATGCTGCAGTATTTCTGCACCTCGTACAGACGGGCCGTGCTGATGATGGCCAGCGGATTTTCCTGACCTTCGACCAGCTTGGTCTGCAGCGCGGAGTAGAGCTCGTTGAAGTTGATCGGACTGGGGCTTGCGCCCAAGGCAGTGAACAGGGACGACAGCATCGGCGCGGCTGGCACACGCAGCTTGATGCCACGCAGGTCGTCGGGGACGCGCACCGGCTTGGTCGACGTGGTGACATGGCGGAATCCATTGTCCCACGGCTTTGACATCGTCAGCAGACCCGCCTTTTCGATTTGTGCGCGCACGTAGGTACCCAGCGGCCCATCCATCGCCGTCCAAACCTGCTTGTAGTCAGTGAAGGCAAAGCCCGTGTTGACGATGCCAGCGGCCGGTACGAGCGTCGACAACACCACGTTGGCCTGATTGAAGAACTCCACGCCGCCGCTGCGCACCTGCGACAGCAGATCCGTATCCGAACCAAGCTGATTGGCCGGGAACAGGCGGATCTCAAGACGGCCATTGGTGGCGTTGCGAATGCGGTCGATTGCCTCCTGGGCACGCTTGTTGACGGGATGGGTTGGGTCCTGTCCCGTCGCCAGCTTATAGTTGAACTCGGCTGCATTGGCCTTGCCAGTGCCTATCGAAAAGAGCGGCAACGCGGCTGAAGCGGCAAGAAATTGACGGCGGGTAAAGCGGAGTTTGGTCTTGGTGATGGTGGTCATGGTTGTCTCCTACAGTTGATGTGAATTTTTATGTGGACTACTTGACACCCGATCTTTGCTCCAGATCAGGCTATCGCAGGCGCTCCGAGCGCCCGCACCGACCCTCCTTAATGGATGAGCATGCCGCCGTTGACGTCCAGTGTCACGCCGGTGCAGTAGCTGGAAAGGTCGCTGCCAAGGAAAACACAGGCACCTGCGATTTCTTCCGGGCGGCCTAACCGACCCATCGGGATCGTTTCTGCAATACTGGCCTTTTGAGCTTCATCGAGCTTGCCCTTGATGATGTCAGTGCCGATGAGCCCAGGCGTGATGCAGTTGACCCGGATGCCGGCTTTGCCAAATTCGCGCGCCATGGCGCGTGCGAGGCCAAGCACGCCCGCCTTTGCCGCCGAATAGTGCGGCCCCCCCAGGATGCCGCCGCCGCGCTGGGCCGATACCGAGGAGATGCAAATGATCGAACCGCTTCCCTGACGCTCCATTGCCGGAATAACAGCTTGGGAGCACAGCAATGTCCCGCGCAGACTGACGTCCAGCACTGCGTCGTAGTCCGCATTGGTAATGTCAACCGTTTTTCGGGGTTGGGTAATGCCGGCGTTGTTTACCAAAATGTCGATACGATCGAACTTTTCCAGCGTCAAACTTATGGCGCGATCGACCGCCGCTTTATCGGTAACACTGGCGACCAGACCCAGATGCCCCTCACCCAAGAGGGCTGCTGCCCGGGCTGGCTCGGCAGAGGCGAGGTCGACGATCACGACCCGGGCGCCATGGGCGGCCATCTGCCGAGCGGTCGCGAAGCCCAGCCCATTAAGGCCTGCGCCACCCGTAATAAGAGCGATTTTGTTAGTAAGAAGCATGGTGTCTCGGGGTTGTGAAGTTATGGATCATAATTCTCGGATCGAACAAACATGAACGCAAACGATATAATTTCAATCTATGTTGACGTTTGTTCACCTCTCACATGGAGGCATTTTCTGTATGCGCTCATCACTTCCGCCCTTAAGTTGTCTGGTGGCTTTTGAAGCCGCCGCCCGAAGACTCAACTTTGCTGCCGCAGCAAATGACTTGAACCTCACACCGTCAGCTATTAGCCATCAGATAGCAAAGCTAGAGGAATTTCTGGCCGTTCGGCTGTTCGAACGCACAGCCCGTAATGTCGAGTTGACTGATGCCGGTGAAAACTATCTCAAGCGGATAGGCGGGGCGTTGGCAACAATCAGTGCGGCGACTGACAATGCACGCAAGGGCGTTCGCAACACGTTGCATGTCCATGCTACTCCCAGCTTTGCGAGCTTGTGGCTCATGCCGCGACTAAAGGACTTTGCAGAGGCCCACCCAGGCATCTCCTTGTCACTTTCGTCCTCGGTTCAGCACTCGGATTTTTCAAATGGACTCGTCGATATCGATATCCGGTATGGAACGCCTAATTGGCCGCAACTGCGTGTTGAAGCAATTACTGAAGAAAAAATTACACCGCTTGCCAGTCCGGAATTCATCAAGCGTCATGGGATCCAAACGCCAGACGACCTGCTACAAGTTCCACTCATTCAGTCAACCGTAAGTGTCGTCCAGTGGTCACAATGGTTTGCCAGTCGTGATATAGGCAATAATCCAAATGTTTTCGCGTTTAAGTTCGATCGTGCATTCATGACTCTTGACGCGGCTGTCCAAGGACTCGGTGTTGCACTCGAAAGCACGTTCATCGCCGAACCACAATTACATCAAAAGCGACTTCAACCTGTATTCAAGAGTCCGACCTACTCATTGCCTGTCCGCGCGCATTTCTTGGTATGTCCGACACATCACATTCAGAGACACGAGGTCGGTAATTTCATCCATTGGCTTCGCGAAAGGGTAAAAACAGACAAGTCAATGTAATCTTGGAGCATCAGCGCATGCTGCCATGAGATCGGCGATTAGAAGCTAAACAAAAGTTCACAGACTTGCGCTTGGCGTCAACCGAAACAATTCGGCGAACAATCAAATTTTCATAATTCATTGAATTTGCAATAATTTGATTATCATGTTTCGTATATTTGCCGCGCACCTGGAGGAAATAATGACCCAACCGACTTCGCATTACCTGCGCTGCTGCGACCGCGAAATCCATTATGTCGAGTGGGGAGAAAAAGATGCACCGGCGCTGATCCTGTGGCACGGTCTGGCGCGCACCTGCCGCGACTTCGACGATCTGGCGGCAGCGCTATCGGATTCATACCGCATCATCTGTCCCGATACCATCGGGCGCGGTTTGTCGCAATGGAGCCCGGAACCGGATGCCGAGTACTGCCTGGCGTTTTATGCACGCATTGCACAAGCGCTGGCCGATCAGCTCGGCATTGATCAAATGCGCTGGGTCGGCACCTCGATGGGCGGCGCGATCGGCATGGTGGCCGCCGCGACCACGCTCAAGAATCGGATCAGCCATCTGGTCATCAACGACATCGGCATCGCGCCGGTGACGGCGGCGATCGAACGCATCAAATCGTATGCCGGCAATCCGGCCCAATTCGATACGGTCAGCGAGTTCGAAGCGTATCTGCGCACGATCTATCTGCCGTACGGCTGGCAAAGCGATGCGCAATGGCGGCGCATGGCCGAAACCTCGGTGCGGCGTCTGTCCAGCGGCAAGATAACCGCGCACTACGATCCGGCGATGGTGCGGCAATTCATCGTGCATCCCGACGATTATTTTTTAAGCGACGCCTACGATACGCTGGCGATGCCGACCTTGCTGTTGCGCGGCGCGCAGTCGGATCTGCTGCCGCCGGAAACGGCGCAGGCAATGACGCAGCGCGGTCCGCGCGCGCGGCTCGAAGTGATTCCCGGCTGCGGCCATGCACCGTGTCTGAATGTGCCGGAACAGATTGGATTGATCAGGGACTTTCTTGTGGCTTAGGCGACTAGCGCGACGCGACGCGCGCGAACAACGGCTTCGGCACGTACTTCGGCTCGAAATGGCAGCCGCCCTGGAAACGGGCCGACTGTTGCGTGCACTCGGCCGCCAACGAAGCAACAGATTTTTCGGGCATGATCCGCACAGGTACAATTGGCCGACAGCCCGTATCCTGTTCCCCACCTTTCCAATTGGCGTCTAACCGTCGAGCCCGAATGCACATCACTTTCTCGCGAATCCTGCTGGCAATTTTCTTCACCGTTGCCGGCATTCTGCATTTTGTCTTTCCAGACAAATACAGCGCCATCATGCCGCCGTGGATGGGCTGGCATCGGGAGCTGGTCTTCATCAGTGGCGTGTTCGAAATTGCAGGCGGATTGGGCATCCTGCTGCCGGTTACGCTGCGCGCCGCAGGCATCGGCCTGATCCTGCTGTCGAGTGCGGTGCTGCCGGCCAACGTGCAGATGCTGCTCGATGCGCATGCTGCCGGCAAGGCATGGTGGTGGCAGGCGATATTGCTTTTGCGTCTGCCGCTGCAGGCGCTGCTGATCGTCTGGATCTGGAAAGCGTCGCAGCCGCGACGATACTCCTGACCGGGTAAAACAAAGCGACTGCTGAAGAGACGCAGGTTAATTGGAGGTAACCGTGATTGCCGTTCGCCCCGGGGCGAACGGGGGCTTCCTTGCTATTTCTCCGAGCCTCATTTCAGCGGGTCTTCATGCAATCGCCCTGGCCCGGTAAAACCGGCAGGCCACCCGTTTGCAGCCTTTGCGCTACACTCGATTTCCCTTTATTCATTTCAATCGAACCCGCCATGTTTACCGTCTCCCGCGCGCCCCAGCTGAAAACCGTTCTGATCGCAAGCGGCCTGGTGTTGACGTTGGCGATGGGCGTGCGCCATGGCTTCGGATTCTGGCTGCAGCCGATTTCGCAGGCGCATGGCTGGACCCGCGAAACCTATTCGCTGGCGCTGGCGTTGCAAAACCTGATGTGGGGCGCGTTCGGACCGTTCGCCGGCATGGCGGCGGACCGTTTCGGCACCGCGCGCGTGGTCATCGTCGGCGCGTTTCTGTACATGGCCGGTTTGCTGTGGATGGCCTTGATCGATCAGCCGACGCTGTTCGTGATCGGTTCCGGCATCCTGATCGGCGGCGCGCTGGCATGCACCGCATTCGGCGCGATCAGCGGCATCATCGGCCGCATCGCGCCGGAATCGAAACGCTCGTGGGCGTTCGGCATTTCATCGGCCGCCGGATCGTTCGGCCAGTTCGTGATGATGCCGGTCGAACAGCATCTGATCTCGGCGAGCGGCTGGCAAACCGCGTTCTACATTCTCGCCGCGCTGGTGTTGCTGGTGATGATTCCGATGGCATTCGGCTTGCGCGAACCGGCCGCCGTCAAATCCGCCGGCCCCCAGCAAAGCATCCGGGAAGCGACTCGGGAAGCGTTCGCCTATCGTCCGTTCCTGATGCTGCTCAGCGGCTATTTCGTCTGCGGTTTTCAGGTCGTGTTCATCGGCGTGCACATGCCGGCTTACCTGAAAGACAAAGGCATCATGGACCCGAACGTCGCGGTGATCGCGCTGGCGCTGATCGGACTGTTCAATATTTTCGGCTCGTATTACGCGGGCAAGCTGGGCGGCACATTGCCGAAGCGCTATCTGCTGTCGTCGATCTATATCGGCCGTGCGGTGATCATTTCGCTGTTTCTGCTGGCGCCGCTGTCGTCGTGGTCGGTGTATATCTTTGCCGCCGCGATGGGGCTGCTGTGGCTGTCGACCGTACCGCTGACCAACGGCGTCATCGCCGGGATTTTCGGTGTAAAGTATCTGTCGATGCTGTCCGGTTTCGTGTTTTTCTCGCACCAGGTCGGCAGCTTCCTCGGCGTATGGCTGGGCGGTTATCTGTACACCAGGCAAGGCAGCTACAACACGGTCTGGGCAATCACGATCGCGCTGGGCGTGTTTGCCGCGCTGATCAACCTGCCGATCAATGAAAAGGCGATCGCGCGACCCCGGCCCGCGCTGGCCTGACAAGGATGAAACATGGACGCACGCATCAAACGCTGGCTGCTCGGCGCCGCATTGGCGGCAGTGCTGGCGGCGGCGTTCATGGCTTATCTGCGCCCGTCCTTCATCGTCGATCTCGCCAACCGGCTCATCCTCTGTTTTTGAATCACCGGCAAGCCAATCGGCCCCTCCCTTGATAGCGCTGGAATAGCCTGCAACCGACGAAAAGGCGGGGCAGGAAGCCGATGTAATATCTTTCCATGGATAATCTTGCTCATTCGGTCGTCGGCCTTGCAGTCGGCGAACTGGTTCACCGAAGCCTGCCGCGGGAACCGGATGCCGGCCGTCAGCAGGTTCGCCGGGTTTTCCGCTGCTTACGGCAGGTGGGTGTGCGCAATGACGTTCATTGTCGCGGCGCTGGTCTGGCTGACAGTGTTTTCGGATAATTATCGCGGGCGCGTCGGAATCATCACCACCATCAACATGGTGTTGTTTCTGGCCTGCGCAGTCGTCATTTTTCGGTTGAAGGAGCAAGGCATACCCGAGCGGTTGACCGCCGCCATTTTCGTGATCACGGCCGCCGTGTCATTCGCACGGTTTATCGCAGCCATTACCGGATATGACACGCCGGACTACCTTAGCGATAATTCACTTGTGCAGCGCGTCTACCTTGCGACATTTTCCTTTTCATTGATTTCGCTGAGCCTGGGCTTCATGCTCATGGTGACCAAAAAGCTGCAGATACGGCTGGAATATCTTGCGTCGCATGATGACATGACCGGCGCGTACACGCGGGCGACATTTTTTGAGCTTCTGGCGAAAGAAATCGGGCGATCCGCCCGGCACACGCAGTCACTGTCGCTGCTGATAATCGACATTGACGATTTCAAGCTGATCAACGATCGCCATGGCCATCCGATGGGCGATGAAGTGATCAAGAATTTTGCGCGTTTAACCGTGAACGAGTTGCGCGATCACGACATCCTGTGCCGCTATGGCGGCGAGGAATTCGCGGTGCTGTTGCCCAACATCGGACTTGACGACGCGATCGTTGTGGCGGAACGCATTCGTGCCGGTTTTGAAAATTTTGCGCTTGAAGGCATGTCGCCCGCCACGGTAAGCATTGGCGTCGTCTCGGCGCGCAATGGGAAAGCGGAGATGGGGCAATTGATCGAACGCGCTGACCGGGCGCTTT
This sequence comes from Herminiimonas sp., assembly GCA_027310305.1. Lineage (GTDB taxonomy): Bacteria > Pseudomonadota > Gammaproteobacteria > Burkholderiales > Burkholderiaceae_D > DAIDBD01. The sequence continues at coordinate 45,285 of DAIDBD010000112.1, read as the reverse complement.
ACGCCGCAAAGAAATTGGGCAAGAACCGGGTGGTGCTTGCGTCTGATGTTGCCGGCGCATGAATTAGCGCATTCGCGCAATATGAAGAAAGTGCCGGATCATTGAATCGGGGCGATCGGCATCGATGCTTCCACCTTCATCTTCTCAAGCGTCAAAAGCTGAACCAGCCCTGATTCTTTTGGTCGAGCGCTGCCAGCTTTTGCTCACGCAACAAGTACGATTCCTGATCCCGCAACAGCATTGAAGAGCGTGCCGCCTTCATCGTCGCCACATCGAGTGCCAGACCGCGTTTGCGCGCCGGTTTTTTCACCGATCCGGACGGATGGATTTTTCCGGCGGCAGTTGCACTGCGCGCCAGCAACGCTGCTCCGCCACTGACCGAGGACGAATCGGCCGAAACCCTGACGACATCGGCACTTTTTTTGCACGGAACATCGGTAAAGGTAACCGCGCCCGCGTCATCGATGCATTGGACGATGTCGGCGTTGGCGAAATCGGCAAATGCAACCAGCAGGCAACCGAAGAAAACTGCGTAAGCGAAAGTATGACGAGCCATGATCGAAGTCCTGTTAAGCGAATAACTTGATTCTGACCGGCTCTCGCCACATCATCTGTACGCCACCGCACCAAGCGCATCAGGCAGCCTGCATTTATCAGGAAGGATCTTTGCTGCGCGTACGGGCCACGCCGGTCATGATGCCGACGCCGAGCAATATGACGGAAGTAATCAGCACGTACAGTTGCGGGACGCCGCTCTCACGCACACCACCATCGACTAGCGCTGATGCAACGCAAATAAAAAACCTCTCTGCGAAATGCCTCTGTATTTACGCTGTAAATAGGTTTATAAGTAAGATGTCCTAACCGGGCAAACGCAGGAATGATGTATTGGTGTATTGCCATGCGTCTTTCATTGCGACACGGCAATCAAATATTTCGGAAGCGAATGAAAAATAACCGTATACCAGGTGCAGAAGCAATATCAGCAAGAGTAAAAACAATTGGCCTTGCAGCTGGCGTGGAAATCGCGCGTTGCGAATGGGATATCGGCGATGACTTCAACCACACCTACGCCCATCGGCTCGACATGTTTACTGAATCCGGGACGGTCAGACTGTATTTCACCGATCTCGAGTTGATGAATTCCAGCAATGCAGCGCGTCGAACGAAAACCGAAAATGCATTGCAGCATGCGATTGCCCAATTGGCCAGCAAATCGCGTGCGCCCACTTATGGCTTCGGACGACGGCCGGAAATACCGCTCATTGAATAAGACAAATAAATCCGTTTCGACATACGAGGCATTCATCTTTCAAAAATCGATACTAAGGGGACGCGCAGCAATAAGTTAGGCAATTTTGCTGGCCGTATCGGGCGCACTGCCGCATTGCCCATCGCTAGCAATGCTCGCACTGCGTCGCCGCCTTCAATTTCATTTCTCGAACTGTAAATTTTTCCAGTCTTTCTGTAGATTATTCCGCTCACCGATGCAGTTACAGGCGCCGGCTGCTTTTTGCTGCGCGTCTGTACAGGACGTCGCGACGGTTTGTGACAATCGACGCGGCTGGCATGCGCTTTGCCTTCTTTCATCTTCATGTCTGTATTTCTACTTTCAGCAGGTTGGCATCTCACACCGTTTGGCAAAGGAGAATTCATATGTTAAATCGATCATTCAAACGCACCACTTTGACCACATTGCTTGGCTTTGTCACGGCAGGATTAATGGTTGCGTCCCTGTCCGTGCATTCTCAGACGGCTTCCGACAGTTCCAAAGCTGACGCCAAATCCAGTCAAATGAGCAATAAAAGCGGCGCAGCCAGTTCTGGCGCGAGCGGTGCCAGCGATAGCAGCGGTTCCGGCGCCAAGGTCAGCTCGGCGGACCGCAATATGATGCGCAGTATCGCGCAAACCAATCTGGCCGAAATCGCAATGGGAAAACTTGCGTTAAGCAAATCGCAAAACGATGACGTAAAAACATTCGCGCAAAAAATGATTGATGACCACACCACGGCATTAAATGACCTTCAGCAACTTGCGCAATCAAAAGGCGTAACGCTGCCGACGACGCCGGATGAAAAGCATCAAGCGGCGGCCAAGAAACTTGGCGCGTTGTCAGGTGCGAAATTCGATACCGCCTACAAGACGCAAGCCGGCGTGAAAGATCATCGCGAGGCGCATAACATGCTGCAGCGCGCCGCCACCAAAGCCAAGGATCCCGATCTGAAAGCGTATATCACCAAGACGAGCGCTGCGGTCGATACCCATTTGCAAACCGCGCAGCAAATGAAGGGCGGCAACAAGAGTACAAGCATGGGAAGCAGTTCGGGCATCGCCTCGAAGAGCGGTTCCGGCGTCAATTCCGGCAGCGGCTCGAATGCAAAATCCGGCGGCAGTTCCGGCACCGGTTCCGGCAAATAAAGCATTGCGGCAGGAATATTTTTAAATTTCACACAAAGAAAGGAAAAACTATGGACAACGATGATGTGATCTCAACCCTGAATGATTTGATCGAGACATGCAAGGATGGCCAGGAAGGATTCCGTACCTGCGCCGAAGATATCAGCGATTCGCAAGTCAAGAAGCTTTTCATGGATCGCGCGCAATCATGCGCAACGGCGGCCAGCGAATTGCAGGAACTGGTGCGTTCCTGCGGCGGCGACCCGGAAACGAGCAGCAGCCTGAGCGGCACCTTGCACCGGCGCTGGGTTGATATCAAATCCGCCGTCACCGGCAAGGATGATGAAGCGATTCTGAACGAATGCGAGCGCGGCGAAGATGTCGCGGTAAGCAGCTATCGCAAGGCGCTTGAGAAAGATTTGCCGATGAATATAAAGAGCGTGGTGGAACGTCAATACAATGGCGTGCTGCGCAATCACGATCAGGTGAAAGCCCTGCGCGATCAGATCCGGACCGCAAAGAATCTGACGCGGTAATCGAAGTCAATTGCAGGCCCGCCATGAAATATGGCGCTATGCCGGCTCGATACGTGTTTTTCGCAGCAGTTGAAATGAAGGATATTGTGAAGACCCGGCGCTTTGCCTGCAGTCATCGCATGCGCTGCGGCGCATGCTGCAATTTCTGCAATCTCGGTTTAGTTTTCGTCGGCAGCGTATAAACGGTAATTGCCGCCGCCAGCCTGCTTGGTGCGATACATTGCGTGGTCGGCACGGCTGATCAGCGTTTCCGCATCGATGCCATCATCGGGATACAGGCTGATACCGATGCTGGGCGTGATTGTCAGCGCATGGCCCTCGATCAGACAAGGCTGCGCCAGCGATTCCAGCATTCGTGCCGCGATCTCGCCCGCTGCCGCGGCTGACTGCATGTCGGGCATCACCAAAATGAATTCATCACCGCCGATCCGCGATACCGTATCCACTTCCCGCAGTAAACCGCGCAGCCTTTGCGCCACTGTCTGCAACAGCAAATCGCCGATCCGATGGCCCAGGCTGTCGTTCACCTGCTTGAAGCGATCCAGATCGATAAACTGGATCGCAACCCGGCGGTTGCTGCGTTTGGCAATCAGCACGGCCTGTTCGATCCGGTCTACCAGCAACCTGCGGTTCGGCAAACCTGTCAGCACATCGTGATTGGCCAGATGACGAATCTGTTCTTCGGCGGCACGGCGTTCGTGAATTTCGACTTGCAGCAACGCGTTTGCGGTGGCCAACTCGGCGGTGCGTTCCCGTACGCGCAATTCCAGCTCGTCGCGCGCGCGCAATATCGCCTCTTGCGTGCGCTTGCGTTCGGTGATGTCCTCGACGATGAAAATGGTGCCCTTGCCGTTGTCGGTCGAGTCGATCGCCTTGGCAAGCACCCGGCACCAGAATGTACTGCCGTCGCGCTTCATCATCACCGCTTCGGTATCGAGCCGCGCGCCGCTGCCGAGTATGGGCGATGCAATGCGTCCTATCGCGGCAAATGCCTCGGCTGACGGATAGACAATGCGGGTCGGCTGGCCGATGAGTTCATTGCTGGGCCAGCCGAACATTTCGCTGAAGCGCGCGTTGCAGTGCAAGAATGTCTGGTTTCGGGTAAAGGTGATGCCGAGCGTCGCGTTATCCAGAATCGATTGGTACTCCAGCAGCAAATGCTTGAGCGATTCGTCGGTGTCCTTGCGGAGAGTGATGTCTTCAATGATGAAAATCGTGCCCTTGCCGTTGTCGCACGGGTCGATTGCCTTTGCACGCATCCTGCACCAGAACGTGCTGCCGTCCCGTCTCTTCAGCGTCAGCTCGGTATCGAACGGCTTGCCGCATTCGAGAACGGGAGTCGCGATGCGGCCCATTTCGTCATAGGCGTCGGCAGACGGATAAAAAATGCTGCCAGGCTGGCCGATCAGTTCGCCAAGGGGCCAGCCGAACATTTCGCTCGCCGCGGCATTGCAGTGCAAAACCTTGCGATTCCGTGTGAACAGTATGCCGACCGAAGCGTTGTCCAGTATCGCCTGGTATTCAAGCACGATATGCCGGAGCGCGTCCTCGCCGCCGGGCTTGCCGTTCCTTGCGTTGGCTACGACCGAAGGAATCTCTTTCATGCCTGCCCCTGCCTTGATTTGGTCTTGAAATCGCGTGCGACGATGCATGAATGCAATTATGCGCAATACAACGGTTCAACTGAAGCGGTGATCGGATATTACGCTTTTTCAGTGGAAATTTGTTGCTCTCCGGAACGTTCATGTCGAATTGGATGAAGTAATCCGGTGGAGTAAAATAGCAGCCCCGCCAGCTGTTGACTATCTTCATTAACGGGTGGTTCGCGGTTCATTCACAGGTTTTATCCGGAAATACTGCGCATGTTGCGATTGACTGACGTTCAACTCCCGCTCGATCACGCCGAATCCGATATCAAGGACGCCATTGTTGCGCGGCTCGGCATTGCGCCCGGCGAGTTGATCGGTTATTCGATCTTTCGCCGCAGCTACGATGCGCGCAAAAAGAATGCGATTGCATTGATCTACACGCTCGATGCCGAAGTCGCCGATGAAGCGGCGATCCTGAAACGGCTGCACGGCAACCGGCATGTGTTGCCGACGCCCGATACCGGCTATCACTTCGTGGCGCAGGCGCCTGCCGGGCTGACGACGCGGCCGGTGGTGGTCGGCACCGGGCCGTGCGGCATTTTTGCCGGGCTGATCCTGGCGCAGATGGGTTTCCGGCCGATCATTCTGGAGCGCGGCAAGGCGGTGCGCGAACGCACCAGGGATACCTTCGGTTTATGGCGCAACAGGGAGTTGCATCCGGAATCGAATGTGCAGTTCGGCGAAGGCGGCGCCGGCACGTTTTCCGACGGCAAGCTGTACAGCCAGATCAAGGACCCGAAACATTACGGGCGCAAGGTGCTGACGGAATTCGTCAAGGCCGATGCGCCGCCGGAAATCCTGATTGCCAGCAAGCCGCATATCGGCACGTTCCGGCTGGTCAAGATGGTCGAGCAGATGCGCGCATCGATCGAGGCGCTCGGCGGCGAATTCCGTTTTCAGAGCCGGGTCGATGACATCGATATCGACAACGGGCAGGTGCGCGGCGTGGTGCTGGCGGGCGGCGACCATATCGCGACCGATCATGTCGTGCTGGCGGTCGGCCACAGTGCGCGCGATACGTTCCAGATGCTGCATGAGCGCGGCGTGTATCTGGAAGCGAAACCGTTTTCGCTCGGCTTCCGGATCGAGCATCCGCAATCGCTGATCGACCGTTGCCGCTTCGGCCCGAACGCCGGCAATCCGATACTCGGCGCGGCCGATTACAAGCTGGTGCATCACGCCGGCAACGGCCGCTCGGTCTACAGTTTCTGCATGTGCCCGGGCGGCACGGTGGTGGCCGCCACGTCCGAACCGGGGCGCGTCGTCACCAACGGCATGAGCCAGTATTCGCGCAACGAGCGCAATGCCAACAGCGGCATCGTGGTCGGCATCACGCCGGCCGATTATCCGGGCCATCCGCTGGCCGGCATCGCATTCCAGCGCGAGTGGGAGTCGCGCGCGTTTGTAGCGGGCGGCGGCAATTACGACGCGCCCGGCCAGCTGGTCGGCGATTTCATCGCGAACCGGCCTTCATCGGCATTCGGCGCGGTGCTGCCGTCGTATAAACCCGGCGTGCGGTTGGGCGACTTGAATGCGGTGTTGCCGGATTACGTCATTGCAGCGATCCGTGAAGCGCTGCCGGCGTTCGACCAGCAGATCAAGGGGTTTGCGATGCACGATGCAGTGCTGACCGGGGTCGAGACGCGCACCTCGTCGCCGATCCGCATCAAGCGCAACGATGATTTTCAGAGCGTGAATACCAAAGGATTGTTTCCGGCCGGGGAAGGCGCCGGTTATGCGGGCGGGATTCTGTCGGCCGGCGTCGACGGCATCAAGGTGGCGGAGGCGGTGGCGTTGAGCATGCTCGCCGCGCGGGCGCGCGCGTAGGCAACGAACGCTACAGCCAGCCCGACTTCTTGAAGCGGTAATAGAGAAATCCGCACACCGACGCCATCACGATCAGCGCCGCCGGATAGCCGTATTCCCATTGCAGTTCCGGCATCGCCTTGAAGTTCATGCCCCAGATGCCGGCAAACGCGGTGGCCACCGCGAAAATCGCGGCCCACGCCGCCAGCCGCTTGTTCACTTCGCTTTCATCGATGGTGACCATCGACAGGTTGACCTGGATCGCGGTGTTGATGGTGTCGCGGATCGAATCGATCGATGTGTTGATCCTGAACAGATGGTCATACACATCGCGAAAATATTCCTGCGTATTGATGCACAACGCCGGCACCCGGCCGCCATACAGCCGCGCCACGGTATCCATCAGCGGCCCGGCCGCATGTTTCACCGTCAATACCTTGCGCTTGAGCTGATACAGCCGTTCGATATTGGCGCGCTGCGAACCCTTGGTAAAGATTTGCTCTTCGATCGTTTCCAGTTCCGATTCGAGCACATCGACCACCGGAAAATAACGATCGACGACGGCGTCCATCAATGCATACAGCACGAATGCCGGACCCTGCCGCAGCAAGTGCGGTTCATGCTCGCAGCGCGCACGCACATCCTGAAAGCCTTGCAAAGTGCGGTTGCGGACCGACAGCACATAATTCTGGCCGACGAAAATATCGATTTCACCGACATGCAAACCGCCATCCGTCAGTTCCACGGTATGCACGACGGCAAACAGCGAATCGCCGTATTCTTCAATTTTCGGCCGCTGATGGCCGACGCGCGCGTCTTCAACGGCCAGCTCATGCAGGCAGAATTCATGCTGCATCTGTTCCAGCTCCGCCGGTTCCGCATCTTTCAGCGCAACCCAGACGAAGCATTCTGGACGTTCGACATAATCGCTGATTTCGGCGATCGAAATGTCGGACAGTTTTTTTCCTTCCTGATAGGCAACGCAATTGATCAGCATGGCTGAAATCCCCGAAAAACCGTGGCAGAAAAAATGATAAATTCCAGAGGCGAGCTTATACCAATCCCGTCCGATGGCGCGGTGTTATTCGGAAGCGCCGACCACCGCCGTCAGCATGCTGATCGAACCGGCTTCGATGCCGTCAACGGCAATCGAAATCCGTTCATCGTTCCGCTTGGTGCCGATCACATACAGCAGCGGTAAAAAATGCTCGGCGGTCGGCACCGACAATTCGGCATCGCGGCCCCATTGCGGATAGTCGATCAATTGCGTGAAGTCGTTGTCGAGCAGGCAGGCGCGCACCTTGTCGTTGAAGCGCGCCGCCCAATCGTAGGCGGGCGCATCGCCTCGCGTCATCATCCGCAGGTTATGCACCACGTCGCCGGTGCCGATAATCAACACGCCGGCATCGCGCAACACCGACAGCTTGCGGCCGATTTCGACATGGAATGCATTCGATTGCGCGGCATCGATGCTCAACTGGATCACCGGAATGTCAGCCTGCGGAAATGCCTTGATCAAGACCGACCAGGTGCCGTGGTCGAGCCCCCATGCATGGTCCATCTGCACATCGATCGGCGCCAGCAGATCGCGCACCTGCCGCGCCAGCGCCGGATCGCCGGGCGCCGGATAACGCAGATCGAATAGCGCCTGCGGAAAGCCGCCGAAATCATGGATGGTTTCGGGCGCGTCCATCGCGGTGACCGCGGTGCCGCGCGTGGTCCAGTGGGCCGACACGGCCAGAATCGCTTTCGGTTTCGGCAGCGTTGCCGCCAGAGATTGCCAAGCGGCGGTATAGCGATTGTCCTGCAATGCGTTCATCGGGCTGCCGTGGCCGAAAAAAATTGCCGGCATGCGCGCGGGTGTCGTACGGTCCATTTCATTTCTCCTGTTTCGATCAAGCCGATGATACGGCTAAAAATACAGGATGCCAGTTGCGGGCATCAGGCTTGTTTTGCAACCCCGGACAATTGCCGCGACAGTAAACGGAAAACGGACCGCAATGCGGCCCGTCGATTTGCTGCTGATACGTTCTATGTATTACTTCTTGGCGCGGCCGGTGATTTTTTCAGCAACCGGCGAAAACTGCTTGACCGCTTTGGCCATGTTCTCTTCCAGCGCTTCCGTCGCCTGCCTGGTGCTCTTGCTCAATTGCTCATAACTGGCATTGGCGTTGCCGATTGCAGACTTCAGCAACGCAATCGCATTTTCCGAACCTGCCGGCGCATTCTTCGCGACTTCATCTACCAGCGCGCCAACCTTGCGGGCGGTTTCAGCGATTTGCGCTTCAGCCGCCTTGGCAAACTCGGCATGCGTGGTGGAGGCAATGCTGGCCAGATTGCGGTTGTATGCGAGCACTTTTTCAGCGTTCGGCTGGGTTTGCGCGGCGGACAATGCAAAAAATTCCTGCGGGTCTTTGGCCGACAGCAGTTGCTGCGCAGCGGCTGCGGAATGTTCGAGCGATGCTTTTGCCGCCGACACGCTCAGGTCGACCAGTTGAGCAACGCTTTCAAACGCCTTGTTGGTCAATGCGGTAACGGCGGCGAGTTGCGATTCAAAATCGATTTTGGCGGCGGTTGAAAATTGATCTTTGTTGGAAAACATGGTGTTTCTCCTTGGTAATGAGTAAATGCCGGGTAAGGGAATTAATTTATTGTGCACTGCAACAAATTCATTTTAATGGATATTCCAGCAATGTCAAGAATAATTTGTGCGATGCAGCATATCCGGATAAGCAGAAATGAATTCGTCCTGTTCATGACTGGCGGACAATTGCGTCTGCTCGATTTGTTCATCTTGCGCCCCTCGAATTGCCACCGCTTGGCACACGGTTTTGTGCGATTGCAAATGACAAAAGGCGAATCAATTCCATCGAGGGAAACCGATGGATTCGCGCCTGCAACGTTTGCCGGCCGCCTCTATAATGTTTTCAGCCCTTCCTCACTACAATAACCAGACAGAGACATGAATACCACTCACTATCCTCATTGGCCGGCCGGCCTGCCGTATGCGTTTTCCACGCCTGAAACAAGCGTCTATGCCAACCTGGAGATTTCGGCGCGGCGCTTCCCGAACCGCCCCGCAATCATTTTTTACGACACCGTGCTGAGTTATGCGCAAGTGCACGCGGAAGTGCTGGCGCTGGCCGGCTATCTGCAGCATGCCTGCGGCGTGCGGCGCGGCGACCGCGTGCTGCTCAACATGCAGAACAGTCCCCAGTTCATCATTGCGTACTACGCGATCATGCGCGCCGACGCGATGGTGGTGCCGGTCAATCCGATGCTGATGACGGACGAGCTGCGGCATTACATCGAAGACAGCGGCGCGAAGGTCGCGATCGTGTCGCAGGAAATTTTTCCGCGGACCGAACCGCTGGTCGGCCGGAGCTGCCTCGCGCATGCGGTCGTCGCGACCTATGCCGACTACGCGATCGAACCGACCGACCTGAACGTGCCGGATTTCGTGCGCGCGCCGCGCAATGTGCCGGCGCTGCCCGACGTCGTCGCATGGAAGGACGCGATTGCGCAACGGCAGACGCCGCGCCCGCACGAAGCCGGTCCGGACGACCTGGCCTGCATGCCGTACACGTCGGGCACCACCGGCAAGCCGAAAGGCTGCATCCACACGCATCGTTCGGTGATGTTCAATGCGGTCGCCAGCCCGACCTGGTCGGGGCCGGTCGTGCCCGATCATGTGACGCTGGCGGTGCTGCCGTTTTTCCATGTGACCGGCATGCAGTCGGTGATGAACGCGATGATCTATTGCGGCGCCGCGATCGTCGTGCTGCCGCGCTGGGACCGCGACGCGGCCGGCCAGCTGATCACCCGTTACAAGGTGACGACATGGACGCTGATTCCGACCATGATGATCGATTTCCTGTCCAACCCGCGGCTCGCCGAATACGACATCTCCGGCTTGCGGCGCGTGTCGGGCGGCGGCGCCGCGATGCCGGCGGCGGTCGCGCAGAAACTGTGCGACCTGACCGGCCAGCAATACATGGAAGGCTACGGCCTGTCGGAGACGATGGCGGCGTCGCATGTCAATCCGGCGAACCGCATGAAGCAGCAATGTCTCGGCGTGCCCTACCTGAACGTCGATTCGCGCATCGTCGATCCGGTCACGCTCAAGGAAATGCCGCCCGGCGAAAACGGCGAGATCTGGATCGACGGACCGCAGGTATTCCAGGGCTACTGGAACGATCCGCAGAAAACGGAAGAAGCGTTCGCCGAATTCGACGGCAAGCGCTTCTTCCGCTCCGGCGACCTCGGCTACATGGACGACGAAGGTTTCTTCTTTTTCACCGACCGCCTGAAGCGCATGATCAATGCCAGCGGCTACAAGGTCTGGCCGGCGGAAGTCGAGTCGATGATGTACCAGCATCCGGCGGTGCAGGAGTGCTGCATCATCGCCGCGCGCGATGCGTATCGCGGCGAAACGGTGAAAGCGGTGATCGTCAGGAAAGCCGGCAGCGAGACGACTGCCGAAGACATCATGCAATGGGCGCACGACAAGATGGCGGCGTACAAGGTGCCGCGCATGGTCGAGTTTGTCGAGGCGCTGCCGAAGTCAGCCACCGGCAAGGTCATGTGGCGCGCGCTGCAGGAAAAGGAACTCGCGCAATAGAGCGGATTCCGCCGCGCATACGGGACCAATCCCGGGCCTGCAGACTCGCTCTACCTTACTTGCGTACGGTTCGCGTCCGACCCTGGTTCCTGTATATGCAGCGAAAATCCACATTAAGCCTCTTAATCTGCCGGCCCTTTGCCGCCGGTGGATTGCGACGCGCGTTTCCGTGCGCCAAACAAAGCCATCTTGCCAAACCAATCACAAAAACAACCGGCATTGCCTGAATGTCACTCATGGCTGCGGCAGCGCGGATACATTTTGTAACTTTCGTTACCGATATTCTCTGGTTTCAGACGACATTTTCGTATTTAATGAAACCATTAATCTAGGAGAACGATGATGAGCAAGTACCTTGCGGCAGCAGGATTGATAATCGGTTCCACGCTGATGCTGGCCGTTACGCCTGCCATGGCGCGCGTCAATGTGGATTTGAATATCGGTGTTCCGGGCGGGTATGTGCAGTCAGGCCCGGTCTATGTCCAGCCGCATCCCGTTTATGTCCAGCCGCATCCTGCGTATGTGCAACCGCAACCTGTTTATGTGCAGCCCCAGCCGTACTGGAACGAGCATTACTGGCAGCAACGCCAACGGCGGGAATATCAATGGCGCGAACAGCGTGAAGGCGATCATGATGGCAGACGAAATCGCTATGAGCATTAGCCGTTCCTGCCGCCACTTAGTTTCACGCAGGATTCATTTTTATTGAAACTGATCGGCCGCGTTATCGCGGCCGATTTGACTTGCCTCAAGCCTGTTCCTGCGTCACCGTTTATGGTGAAGAATCGACAACTTGTCGGAGGCAGGCAATGAAGAAGCGATTACTCTGTGCAATGCTGATGGCGCTGTGGTCAAGCGCCGGGATGACGCAAATTTCAGGCACGGCGCCCGGCACCACCGTCAATTCCGGTGCAAGCGGGGCATCCGGTTCCACAACAACGCCAAACGCTGCTTCGGGCACGGCCCCAAGCTCCATCACCGGGGGCGGCGTGAATACGATCCCGCCGGGGTCAGCGCCACAATCGCGAGTGGGCGTCACGTCAGGATCGACAGCGAATCCGGGGTCTGGCGCTGCCTCAGGTACGACAATCACAACCAATCCTTCAAGTACTGCGACAACCGGGGCTGCCGCCACCACGCCAAGCGCCCGCGCCACTACCGGAGCCACGTCAGGCGCCAGCGTCGGCCAAGGCGCCGGCGCTGCGGCGGCAGGCAATGCGACGCAGGCACCCGTCGCTACGCCGCCGTTCGATCCGCGCAGCGCACCGGGCTGGTCGATGATGACGCCGCAGGAACAGCAAAGCTATACCGACCGGATGAGCAGCGCGACAACCGTCGCCCAATGCCGGGCCAGCCAGGATGCCTACATGGCGCAAATGCAGGCACGCGCACGCATGCTGGGGCAAGTGGTGCAAGGCCCGGCTACCGATCCATGCGCCGCGCTGCAAAAGCAGGAGGCAGTGCGTTAACCGCCCATGACATCAGGCATTAGGGGCGTAAAATGGCGGTTTGACTGAATCCGCCTGCAATGACCATCCTGCTTTCCACTCTCAATGCCCGCTATGCGCATGCATCGCTCGGTTTGCGTTATCTGCTGGCAAACATGGGCGATCTGCAGGCCGATACGCGGCTGCAGGAATTCGTGATCGGCACCAGGACCACCGACATCGTTGAAAAACTGCTGGCGCAGCGGCCGCGCCTGATCGGTTTCGGCGTCTATATCTGGAACGTCGAGGAAACCGCCAAAGTGGTGGCAATGCTGAAGCGCGTCGCGCCGGAAATCGTCATCGTGCTGGGCGGGCCGGAAGTGTCGCATGAATCGACTGAACAAACCATCGTGCAGCAGGCCGATTATCTGGTGACCGGCTGGGGCGATGTCACGTTCCCGCAGTTGTGCCGCGCCATCATCAACGGCCCGAAGCCGATCATGAAAATTCATGCGGGCATGCAGCCGCCGCTGGCCGATATCGCGTTGCCGTATGCGTTGTACACCGATGAAGATATCGCGCACCGCACGCTGTATGTGGAAGCCTCTCGCGGCTGTCCGTTCAAATGCGAATTCTGCCTGTCGGCGCTGGACAAGACCGCCTGGCCGTTCGAACTCGACGGCTTTCTGGCGCAACTCGAAACCTTGCATGCGCGCGGTGCAAGGCTATTCAAATTCGTCGATCGCACGTTCAACCTGAATATCAAATCGAGCCTCAAGATCATGCAGTTCTTCCTCGACAAGCTGGCAGCCGATCCGGACGATCCGGTGTTCGCGCATTTCGAGGTGGTGCCGGATCATTTGCCGGATGCGCTGAAAGACGGCATCAAGCAATTTCCGCCCGGCACCTTGCAGTTCGAGATCGGCATCCAGTCGTTCAATCCGGCCGTGCAGGCGCTGGTCAGCCGCAAGCAGAACAATGAAAAAGCGGCGGAGAACATTCGCTGGCTGTGCGAGCATTCGCATGCGCATCTGCATGTCGATCTGATCGCCGGCTTGCCCGGCGAAGACGTCGAAAGCTTTGCGCGCGGCTTCGACCGGTTAGTCGCATTGAAGCCGCACGAAATCCAGTTCGGCATCCTGAAGAGACTGCGCGGCACGCCGATCATCCGTCATACCGAACCCTACGGGCTGATCTTCGATTCGCATCCGCCCTACACGATCCTGGCGACCGACCGGATCGACTTTGCAACGATGCAGCGGCTGGTGCGGTTTGCGCGGTACTGGGACCTGATCGCCAACTCCGGCCGCTTCGCCCATACCTTGCCGCTGATCCTCGGCGGCACGCCGTTCGCCCGCTTCATGGCGCTGTCCGACTGGATCTATGCCAAGACCGATGCGACGCATCGCATCGCGCTCGAACGGCTGGCCGCATTGGTGGCGGAGTGGCTGGCAACGCAAGGCGCCGACGCGGCGGCAGTGACGGCGCTGCTGGCCGGCGACTATGCGGGCCAGGCGCACAAGGCGCATATCAAGCCAAAGACGGCCGCGGCCGTCAAAGCCGAACCGGCGCTGCCGCAGCGCCAGGCGCGGCACCTGGCGGCTTGATGCAGGTGATCAGGCCTGCTGCTTTCGCGCCGCTTCCAGCAGCGTCAGCGCAGTTGGGTCGAGCGTGTCAACCGGCACCGATTTGACGCCATTGAAAATCATCAGCGCATACACCGTCGCCAGCGCATTCACCTCCGGCGACAATGCGCGCTCCTCGCCAATCGACGGGCGCAGCGCGCGCCAGTGATTGATTGCCTGTTCCAGTTCGGCCAGTGTTATATCCATGCGCCTATTGTACGCGGCACATTCTCCGGTAACAAAATGGGTTCTATAATCCCTCCTCGACATTGGAGGGCAACATGAATTTCGTTCTGATTCACGGCGCATGGCATGGCGGCTGGTGCTGGCGCGACGTCGCCCGGTCGTTGCGGGTGGCGGGCCACGACGCATACACGCCGACCATGACCGGTCTGGGCGAGCGCGCGCATTTGCTGGATGCCTCGACCGGCTTGTCGACTTTCATCGACGATGCGTGCGCGGTGATCCAGTACGAAGAACTGGACGACGTGGTGCTGGTCGGGCATAGCTTCGGCGGACTGGTAATCAGCGGCGTGGCCGACCGGCTCAGGGAGCGCATCAAAAAACTGGTCTATCTCGATGCGCTGATCGTGCAAAACGGCCAGTCCGGTCTTGGCATCCTGCCGCCCGATGTGCAGCGGGAACGCAGCAGAACGATCGATCCAGAAGGGTTGCGCATGGCGGTGCCGACAGCGGACAAGTTCGGCGTGTTCGAACCGGAACAGGTGGCACGATTGATGCGCCACCTCACGCCGCACCCGCTGAAAGCGTATACCGAACCTTTGTCGCTGCGACACCCGTTAGGCAACGGCTTGCCGAAAGCCTACATCGCCGTCACCGATCCGTGCTATCCGCCGCTGGCCGGCGTGCGGGATTGGGTGAAGCAACAAGCCGATTGGGAGTGGCATGAAATTGCGGCCGGACATGATGCGATGCTGACGGCGCCGGATGTACTGGCGGCCTTGCTGATGAACATTGCGCAGCATTAGCGATCCCGATGAACGAATGGTTCCTGTTCGTCAGGAACCGCGATGCCGCTTTTCCCATTTGCATTCCAGCGTAGCCAATACCTCGCCCTGCGGATCGACGGTTTCGAGCTTGACGTCGAAGCCCCACAACCGCGCCACATGCTTCAGCATTTCTTCCGTCTGCTGGTTCAACGGCCGCCGCTGGAACTGGGTATGCCGCAACGTCAGCGAGCGGTCGTCATACGTATCGACCGACCACACCTGAATATTCGGTTCGCGATTGCCGAGGTTGTACTGATTCGCCAGTTGCTGCCGTACATACCGATAACCGGCTTCGTCGTGGATCGCGGAAATCGACAGTTTTTCTTCCTTGTCGTCATCCAGCACCGAAAAGAAATGGAAATCGCGGATCAGTTTCGGCGACAGGTATTGCGCGATGAAACTTTCGTCCTTGAAGTTGCGCATCGCAAAATCGAGCGTCTTGCGCCAGTCGCCGCCGGCAATATCCGGAAACCAGTAACGGTCCTCGTCGGTCGGGTTTTCGCAGATGCGG
Source organism: Herminiimonas sp. (assembly GCA_027310305.1). GTDB lineage: Bacteria > Pseudomonadota > Gammaproteobacteria > Burkholderiales > Burkholderiaceae_D > DAIDBD01. The sequence goes on along the minus strand of DAIDBD010000112.1, from coordinate 29,703 downwards.
CGGATGTCGCGCATCATCGCGAACCCGAGCGCATACGGATTGATGCCGTTGTAATACGAACTGGTGATCGGCGGCTGATACACCACGTTGGTATGGCTCTGCAAGAATTCCATCATGAAACCGTCGCCGACGATGCCGTCGTCGTACAGCTGGTTCAGGATGGTGTAATGCCAGAACGTGGCCCAGCCTTCATTCATCACCTGGGTCTGGCGCTGCGGATAAAAATATTGCGAAATCTTGCGCGTGATGCGCACGATCTCGCGTTGCCACGGCTCCAGCAGCGGCGCCGATTTTTCAATGAAATACAGCAGATTTTCCTGCGGCTCCGACGGAAAGCGGTGCGGGCCTCTTTTATCAGTTGCCGTGGTTTCTTCGCGGCGCGGCAGCGTGCGCCACAAATCGTTGATCTGCATTTGCAGATACGCTTCGCGCTCGTTCTGGCGCGCGTTTTCTTCCGCCAGCGACAGCCTGGCCGGACGCTTGTAGCGATCGACGCCGTAATTCTGCAGCGCATGGCACGAGTCGAGCAGCAGCTCGACCGCCTCGACGCCATGCCGGCGCTCGCATTCGGCGATATAACTCTTGGCGAACACCATGTAATCGATGATCGCTTCCGCATCGGTCCAGGTGCGGAACAGGTAATTCCCCTTGAAGAACGAATTATGGCCGTACGATGCATGCGCGATCACCAGCGTCTGCATCATCAGGCTGTTTTCTTCCATCAGGTACGCGATGCACGGATTCGAGTTGATCACGATCTCGTACGCCAGTCCCATCTGGCCGCGCCTGTAGCTTTTTTCGGTCGACAGGAAATGCTTGCCGAACGACCAGTGGCTGTACGACACCGGCATGCCGACCGATGCGTAAGCATCCATCATCTGTTCGGCGGTGATGATTTCGAGCTGGTTCGGATAAGTGTCGAGTCCGAAATCCTCCGCGACGCGGCGAATTTCTTCATGCGCCTGCTCGATCAGCTCGAACGTCCATTCCGACTGGTCCGGCAGGCGGCGCGACTTCCTTGACTGCTTGCCTGATTTTTCCATGGCTTTGATCATTTTGGCTGCTTCTTGAACAGTTCGCGGAACACCGGATAAATATCGGCCGGCGCCTCGATTTTTTGCATCGCAAAATGCGCATGATGGTCCGGTATCTGCGCGTATTCATGCCACAGGTTTTGCGGTTCGCCATCGGTGATTTCGACGTATGCGTAATACTGCACCGCCGGCAGGATGGTATTGATCAGCAACTGGCGGCAACTGACGGAATCCTTGTCCCAGTTGTCGCCGTCGGATGCCTGCGCGACATAGACATTCCAGTCGCCGCTCGGATAACGCTCGTGCACGATCTTGTTGAGCAGATGCAGCGCCGACGACACCACGGTGCCGCCCGATTCGCGCGAATTGAAAAATTCGTTTTCATCGACTTCGGCCGCGGCGGTGTGATGCCGGATGAACACCACTTCGATCTTGTCGTACGCCCGCACCAGGAACAGGTACAGCAAAATGAAAAAGCGCTTGGCGGTTTCCTTTTTCTGCTGATCCATCGAACCGGACACATCCATGATGCAAAACATCACGGCCTGGCTCGACGGCTTCGGCACCTTGACCCGGTTGCTGTAGCGCAGATCGAACGGATCGATGAATGGAATGGCCGCGATGCGCGCCTTGAGCTGGTCGATCTCGCGCCTGAGCTTGCGTACGGCAGTATCGTCTTCCGGCACGATCAGCAGCAATTGATCCAGTTCCTGCTGCGCCTGTCTCAGCCGTTTTCCGGACGGGCCGCCGACCGCAATGCGCCGCCCCAATGCGCCGCGCAGCGAACGCAATACATGAATGTTGGCCGGCGTGCCGGACATCGTGTAGCCGGCGCGCTGGCTCTTGAATTCGGTGGTCGACGCGAGCTGCGTCTTGATCATGTTCGGCAGTTCCAGATCCTCGAAGAAGTAATTCATGAATTCTTCGCGGCTCAATTCGAACACGAAATCGTCCTGCGTCGTTTCATCGCTATTGCCGGCCTTGCCCTTGCCTGATCCGGAGCCGCCTTTCGGCCGCTGGATCTTGTCGCCCTTCAGATAATCCTTGTTGCCGGGACTGACGCTTTCCCAGACCCCGCCGCGCGCGTGGCCGAAGCTGGGTTCATTCACATCCTTGGCGGGAATCGATACTTTTTCGCCATTGGCGATATCGGTGATCGAGCGGCCTTTTATCGCGCGCTCGACCGCCTCCTTGATCTGCCCCTTGTAACGCCGTAAAAAGCGCTCGCGGTTGACCGCGGATTTGTTCCTGCTTTGCAAACGTCGATCGATGAGGTAAGCCAATATGATCTCCTGCTCGTGCAACTACCGTGAACCGGGCCATTGCATCCGATTCACGGTCAAACCAATGAAGAGCCGATCCTGCTTACGACGACTTCCGAACCCGCAGATACCATTCGCACAACAGCCGCACCTGCTTGGCGGTGTAACCCTTGGCCACCATCCGCGACACGAATTCCTTGTGCTTGTTGGCGTCGTCGGCGCTGGCCTTCGCATTGAACGAGATCACCGGCAGCAACTCTTCGGTATTCGAGAACATTTTTTTCTCGATCACGCTGCGGAATTTTTCATAGCCGGTCCAGGCCGGATTCTTGCCGGCGTTCTGGGCCCGCGTGCGCAGCACGAAGTTGACGATCTCGTTGCGGAAATCCTTCGGGTTCGAAATGCCGGCCGGCTTCTCGATTTTTTCCAGCTCGTTGTTCAGCGAATCGCGGTTGAAGCTCTCGCCGGTATCCGGATCGCGGAATTCCTGGTCCTGAATCCAGAAGTCGGCGAACGTCACGTAGCGGTCGAAAATGTTCTGGCCGTATTCCGAATAGCTTTCCAGATAAGCGGTCTGGATTTCCTTGCCGATGAACTCGACATACCGCTGCGCCAGATATTCCTTGATGAACGAAAAATATTTTTGCTCGGTCTCCGGCGCGAACTGTTCACGGCTGACCTGCTGTTCCAGTACGTACAGCAAATGCACCGGGTTGGCCGCGACTTCGGTACTGTCGAAGTTGAATACTTTCGACAGAATCTTGAACGCGAAACGGGTCGACAGCCCGTTCATGCCTTCATCGACGCCGGCGTAGTCGCTGTATTCCGATTTCGACTTCGCTTTCGGATCGGTATCCTTCAGGTTGTCGCCATCGTAGACTTGCATCTTGCTGTAGACGCTGGAATTTTCCGGGTCTTTCAGGCGCGACAGGATCGCGAACTGCGCCATCATTTTCAGCGTGCCGGGCGCGCACGGCGCCTGGGCCAGCGAAGAATTGCGCACCAGCTTGTCGTAAATCTTGATCTCGTCGGTCACGCGCAGGCAGTACGGCACCTTGACGATATAGATACGGTCGAGGAACGCTTCATTGTTCTTGTTGTTCTTGAACGCCTTCCATTCCGATTCATTCGAGTGCGCCAGCACCACGCCGTCGAACGGAATCGCGCCGAAGCCTTCGGTACCCTTGTAGTTGCCTTCCTGCGTGGCGGTCAGCAACGGATGCAGCACCTTGATCGGCGCCTTGAACATTTCGACGAATTCCAGCAAGCCCTGGTTCGCCAGGCACAGGCCGCCGGAATAGCTGTACGCATCCGGATCGTCCTGCGAATATTCTTCCAGCTTGCGGATATCGACCTTGCCGACCAGCGACGAAATATCCTGGTTGTTTTCATCGCCCGGTTCGGTTTTCGCGACGGCGATCTGCTTCAGCACCGACGGATAGCGCTTGACGATGCGGAACTGGTTGATGTCGCCATTGAATTCATGCAGGCGCTTGACGGCCCACGGACTCGGAATCGTGCGCAGATAGCGGCGCGGGATGCCGTAATCCTCTTCCAGGATCGTGCCGTCTTCCGCCTCATTGAACAAGCCGAGCGGCGATTCATTGACCGGCGACCCCTTGATGCAATAAAACGGCACGGCTTCCATCAGTGATTTCAGTTTTTCGGCAATCGATGATTTGCCGCCGCCGACCGGGCCGAGCAGATACAGGATCTGCTTGCGCTCTTCCAGCCCCTGCGCCGCGTGGCGGAAATAAGAGACGACTTGCTCGATCACTTCCTCGGTACCGTAGAATTCGCGAAACGCCGGATAGATCTTGATGACCTTGTTGGCGAAGATGCGCGACAGCCGCGAATCGTGCCGCGTGTCGAGCAGTTCCGGTTCGCCGATCGCCTGAAGCATCCGCTCGGCGGCGCTGGCGTAGGCAAGCCGGTCGCGCTTGCAGATATCCAGATATTCCTGCAATGAAAATTCTTCCTCGCGGGTCCGTTCATAGCGTGCTGCATAGTTGTCGAAAATTTTCATTTGGACGTGTCCTTTGATGTGAATCCACCGGTGGGTTATCTGCCGGATTCAGATACTGCGTTTCTACATCGCAATTTAATAATACGCGCTGTTTGAATTCATGCGCTACAGAATTTTTCCCAAAAAAAATATTTATTTTTGGATGCATTGCGCACTGTAAAGTTCAAATGAAAATCCGCCGTTATCGAGGAAGCAATGAACGTTTTTCCCATTGAAAAAATGAGTATATAAACCTCAAACCAATTGGGCCTGCCTGTTGTGCTCGCCGTTGTTTTCACTGCAATGACTTGTTCCGATAATTCGGCTTCATGCCTCGCGTCACCGCAGTGGCACGAGGCAATGCCCATCGCTTGCGCTGAGACTGCGCCAGCGATGGATTCCGCTTTTCTTTTTGCATCGGCAATCCGATGCGGCCGGTCACTGATGTGATCGCTGGCAGCACTCGCACCGGTTTGCCAGCTGTTTTTCGATTGTCGTTTAATGGCAACGCGCGCAATCACCGCACACAAAATCGGCGTAAGCTTTTTAATTGCCGCTGCTTTTCAAACCTATTCTGTTGCGTGATTTGCCGCTGCGCCGGCTTGGCTTTTTGTACATCGGCGATCCGCTGCGTTATCATTCTTCCATTCCATACCAGCGATGATGCTGCATGCATCCGGTTGATGCGGCGCGCGTTCAAGCCTTGCACGGATGTCATGGAGAACCGTTGGCGCGGATGTGAATGTTTGCGCTTCGTCACTGCATTTGCGCCACGATGGATTTATTTTTGACTGAATGAATTTGAATTTTCGCCGAACCGCGGCGCAACAATGCCCGCCAACTTGTTGCCGGACTGCCTACCGATAAAAAATGAATCGCTCCAGAACCGCAGAACTTCTTCTTGATAACCGACCTCCCGCAATCGTTGTCAGACATTCCTCCATTCACGGCAACGGCGTATTCGCCACCCGCAAAATCGCCGCCGGCACCTGCATAGTCGAATACGAAGGTGAACGCATTACCGCCAGACAGGCTGAAAAGCGTTCCGGCGCCGATCCGGAAAATCCGTTTCATACGTTTTTCTTTAGCCTGGAAGACGGCCGGATGATAGACGGCGCCGCCGACGGCAATGATGCGCGCTGGATCAATCATTGCTGCGCGCCGAATTGCGAAGCCAGAGAGGAAGACCGGCGAATCTTCATTTATGCATTGCGCGACATCAGGCGCGGCGAAGAACTCAATTACGATTACGGCCTGATCGTCGGCGAGCGGCATACGCAGGCCGTCAAGCGCGCCTACGCCTGCCTGTGCGGCGCAGATAGCTGCCGCCGGACCATGCTGGCACCGAAACGCAAGGCTAGGCAGGCGGCATAGCGCCCGCGCTGCAACACGGAAGGCTGCAGCAGATATAAAAAGCAATCATGGGGAAAATGCATCCATATTCATGAATCGAATAGCTGATATGGGAAAAGGAAATTGGATTAATGCCGCCGCGCTCCCTATACTTCACCTGTCTCCTCTATGTCTCCTCCTTTGATATAGATTTAGCCCGCTCTCGAGCGGGCTTTTTTTTATCCGCAAAAATGCGATGCGATGCGTTATCGGGTCTGCGTGCGGCCAGCGATGAAATGCACTCTATAATGGAATGCGCTGCGCGTTTCAGCCTTCATCCCGGCAACCCTCACACAACAATTTGCAAAAATGGAAAATATTCCGGCACTCGATCCCAACGCGTTGCTCAAGCCGCTCAAGAGCTATGTCGTCGAAGATTTGTCCAATGCGGACATCGCCACCAGCGCGACCCTGGCCGCCACGACATTGAGCGAGCTTGCGGTGCCGGTGCTGAAGATGCTGTCCGGCGCCGGCGCGCAAGCCGACGATATCGCGCTGCAGTTCTTTCCCGATCCGGACGATCCGAGCACGCCGGGCAACCTGTATTTCTGGCCGACGACCCGCACCAGCAAGGAAAGCGCCTACGCCGATGCGCACAATGCCGAATATTCGCTGCGCGCCGCTGTCTTTCTGTCGGAAAGGGATGATTACGGCGTGGTATATCCGGCCGGCTTCAACCTGCTGCTGAAGCTGCAGGCAAGCGCGTGCGAACTGATCAAGCAATTGTCGCCGTCCGTTTTTGAAAAACTGGAATTCCAGCTCAAGGGCGCATCGCTTCCCAAGGGTTTCGAGTTTCTCGACGACAGCCAGCATCTGCCGCTGCTGCCGAACATGCGGCGCCAGTTCATCAAGGCCATCGACCGCGCCCATGCCGTCACCGCCAAAGCGCGGCGCACCGAGTTCGAAGCGGTCATGCTGCATTACATCTGGGACGAGACCGAACCCGAAAAGGATTTCGCCGCGGTTTTATCGACGCTTGCCGCGCTGTTCGTGGCGATTCATCAGCAGGCCAAGCGCTGACATGCAACATCGGCATTACAAAGGCGGATTATATGAACTGGTGTGCGAAGCCACGCTGGAAGCCGATCTGACGCCGATGATTGTTTACCGTGCGCAGGACGGTTCTGTCTGGATTCGTCCGGAAGCGGTCTTTTTCGAGTTGGTTGAGATTGACGGACGAAGCGTGCCGCGTTTCGCTCCGGCCGAAGTCCAATCATAAAACATGGTTGCTCCGCAATCCGGCGATCCGCTTCACGGCATCACGCTTGAAATGATGCTTGTCCGGCTACTTGCGGATCACGGTTGGGAAGAGATGGGTAAACGCATTCCTGTCCAGTGTTTCACCAGCAATCCCGGCATCAAATCCAGCCTGAAATTCCTGCGTAAAACGCCGTGGGCCAGGAAAAAGGTCGAAGCGTTGTATCTCGAACTGATTTTATAGGCAGGCTTATCGCTGCGCGGGCGGCATGTGGCGGAAGCAATCGACGCAATGGTCGTTGACCATGCCGATCGCCTGCATGTACGCATAAATAATGGTCGGTCCGACAAACTTGAAACCCCGCTTTGCCAGTTCTTTCGAAATGCGTTCGGACAGCGGCGTCTTTGCCGGGCAGTCTTTCAGCGCGCGCCACGCATTCCGGATCGGCATGCCATCGATGAACGGCCACAAGAATGCATCGAGGCCGCCGGTTTCGTCGCGCAGTCGCACATAAGCCTGCGCGTTGGCGATGACGGCGGCGATCTTCAGCCGGTTGCGCACGATGCCTGGATTGCCCAGCAACGCCGCCACCCTGGCCGCATCGTAGCGCGCGATTTTTCCGGCGTCCCAGTGGTCGAACGCAAGGCGGTAATTGTCGCGCTTGTTCAGGATCGTTTCCCAGCTCAGGCCGGCCTGCGCGCCTTCCAGATTGAGCATTTCGAACAGCCGGGTTTCGTCGTGGCAGGGCACGCCCCATTCCTCGTCATGGTAGGCAAGATAACGTGGGTTGGCCGGGTTGGCCCAGGCGCAGCGGACAAGTGTCATGGAATCGGAATGAATGCGGGTGCGCGATGAATCTCAGCCGAGCGCCCTGATCTTGGCCAGCAGCACCGCCGGTTCTACCGGCTTGCTGATGAATTCCGTGGCGCCCTGGCGCAAGCCCCAGATGCGGTCTGTTTCCATATCCTTGCCGGTCAGGATCAGCACCGGAATATGTTTTGTGGCTTCATCCTTGGTGATCGCGCGGGTCGCCTGGAACCCGTTTATTCCCGGCATCACCACGTCCATCAGCACCAGATCGGGCATTTCGGTCTTGACCTTGGTGATGGCTTCATCGCCGCTCTCCGCGATGACGACGTCATAGCCGTCTTTCGCGAGCACATCGATTAAAAAATGCCGGGCGGTGGCCGAATCGTCAACAATGAGGATTTTCTTGATCGGCATGATGGGTACTTCCTTTCAGCTGTTGAAAATGCGGGCCGGATAAAGATGCAGGATGCGCCGCATCGCTATTCTATTCATCAGCCCTGATAAAGATAAAATCCGGCGATACTTGCTTCCTGCGGGTTTGCAAACGCACGCCCGGTCAGACAAAATGCATTTGATCAACATAATGACGCGTGCACTGCAGAATTGCACGTTTTTCTTGGCGCCGGCAAATTTTGCAACTGCTGTTGCCACACTCTGGAGAAGGCTTGATGCAACGTTATTTTTCGGCGGCCCGTGCGAGCCGCCGCGTCGCCCAACGACCGGCCTCGGGAATGTTGATTTTTCGGCATCGCCGGAATTCTGCCATTCCAAAGGAAAGCATGCGTCGTGGCTAACCTTTATTTGCCTGGCATCGTTGCCATCGCCGCCGGTTTGCCTGTGCGTTCGGTCGCGGTGATCGGCGGCGGCCCGGCCGGACTGATGGCGGCGGAAACGCTGATCGGCGGCGGCGTGCAAGTCGATCTGTACGATGCGATGCCGTCGGTCGGCCGCAAGTTCCTGCTGGCCGGCAAAGGCGGCATGAACCTGACGCATGCCGAACCTGCCGAAGCTTTTCTGTCGCGCTACGGCGCACGCCGCATGCAGATTGCGCCGCTGCTCGACGGCTTCGGCCCGCAGGCGCTGCGCGACTGGGTGCATGGGCTCGGCATCGCCACGTTCGTCGGTTCGTCCGGACGGGTTTTCCCCGCCGACATGAAAGCGGCGCCGCTGCTGCGCGCATGGCTGCACCGTTTGCGCGAAGCCGGCGTGCGGTTCCATATGCGGCATCGCTGGCTGGGCTGGGACGATGCGGCGGCGCACGGCCCGTTGCGCTTTGCCGCGCCGCACGGCGAATTGCCGGTGCGGGCCGGCGCCGTGGTACTGGCGCTGGGCGGCGGCAGCTGGGCGCGGCTCGGCTCCGACGGTGCATGGATGCCGCTGCTGGCGCAACGCGGCATCCATGTCGCCGCGCTGCAGCCGTCGAATTGCGGTTTCGATGCCGGCTGGAGCGAACACTTCCGCACCCGTTTCGCCGGGCATCCGGTAAAAGCGGTGACGGCAAGCTTCACCGATGCGGCAGGCCGCGTGCATCGGCGGCAAGGCGAATTCGTCATCACCGCCACCGGTGTCGAAGGCAGCCTGATTTATGCATTGTCGGCGCCGCTGCGCGATGCGATTGCCGCAACCGGGGCCGCCATCGTTGATCTCGATCTGGCGCCGGGCAAGGACTTGCAGCGCGTGCTCGATGAAGTCGCGCATCCGCGCGGTTCGCGCTCGCTGTCGAGCCATCTGCAAAGCCGGGTCGGCATCGCGGGCGTGAAAGCGGGGCTGCTGCGGGAACTGGTGCCGGCACAAGAATTTGCCGGACCGGCGCGTCTTGCCGCGGCGATCAAGGCGCTGCCGCTGCGGTTGATCGCGGCGCGTCCGATCGACGAAGCGATCAGCAGCGCGGGCGGCGTCGCATTCGAAGCGCTCGATCAAGACTTGATGCTGCACGCGCTGCCCGGCGTATTTTGCGCCGGTGAAATGCTCGATTGGGAAGCGCCGACCGGCGGCTATCTGCTGACCGCCTGTTTTGCCAGCGGCCGCCGTGCGGGGTTGGGCGCGCTGGCGTGGCTCGCCACGGCGGCGCGATCGCCGTGAACCTTGATCGATTGCTGATTTACCCTTCGCGCGCCAGCGCCAGGAATTCCGTGCGCAATCCCAGATTCGGCTGCAACTCGCCCAGCATCGACGAGGTGATGGTTTCCTCTCCCGGCGTGCGGATGCCGCGGCTTTCCATGCACATGTGGCGGCAGCGAATCACGACGCCGACCGCTTTCGGCTCCAGATGCGTCATCAGCGCATCCGCGATCTGGCTGGTGAGCCGCTCCTGCACTTGCAGCCGCTTGGAAAAACAATCGACCAGCCGCGTCAGCTTCGACAGACCGACGATTCTTCCGTTGGGCAGATAGCCGATCGTGGCCTTGCCGAAGAATGGCGCCAGATGATGTTCGCAATGGCTGTAGACCGGGATGCCGCGCACCACGATCAATTCATTGTATTGTTCGGCGCCGTCCTCGAATGTCTTGAGCAGTTCGGCCGGATCCTGCGCATAGCCGGAGGTCCAGTGCTTCCACGCCTTGGCTACGCGTGCGGGCGTTTCCAGCAGGCCGGTGCGGCCGGGGTCTTCTCCCAGACTGGCCAGCAGCCGGCGCCAATCCTGTTCGTTGAATGGTTGTTCGGACATGCATGCCTTTTCTATCGCAAACCGCGATTCATCCATTGTCGACAATGTGGCGCTGACGGGCCGATGCGCAGGTAATGCTTGCACAGGTCCGGCGGAGCGCACGAAAGTTTCCAATCGTACCGCAGTTCGCATGAGACGACTGCCGCGACCGGATCGGATCAGGTTTGCATGATAGAAGGCGTGCGATTGCAAGTTGATGTTGCGGATGGGGCCGATACAGCGAATGCAGCGCATCGTCCCGGCGGACGATGCGCTGCATTCCATGTTGCTATTTTTGAATCGAACGGGGCGCGATTCAGCACGCATATTCAGCAGCCGAACTGCGCCGCGCCCTCTGCCTTGCGTGCGGATCTACACGCGGGCCGACGCGCCGCCTGAGCGCTTCGACATGTCGCCGCCCATTATCTGCGCCTGCTTCGTTTCCTTCAGCGTTGCCATTTCGTCGCCCAGCGCCTCGAGGTCGACCTTGGCTTTTTTCGCCTTGGGAAACATCTCGCCCTCCTCTTCCGCGACATGGTGATTGACATATTCGCCGAGCACGGCCACTTTCGCATCGTACAGCGGGTCCGATGAATCCATCGCCTGCAATTGCTCGATCAGATCCTTGGCGCTGGCATGTTCGACTTCGGCTTCGTTCATCATGTCGTCTGCATCGATCGCCTCGCGCATCGCCGGATAAAATACTTCTTCCTCGATTTCCGCATGGATCGTCAGTTCGGCGCAGATTTCTTCCACCAGCGCTTCCTTGTCGGCGGCATCGGCATCTTCTTTCAGCTTGTCGAAATCCTTGAAAAGCTTCTTCACGTTCTTATGATCGGCGGTCAGCAACGCGATCGCATCGCTGGCGCTTGCTGCGGCTGTTTTTTTGCTGGTAGTCATGAGAATTTTCCGTTTCAATAAAAGGGGGATAAAAAAGAATAAAACCAATGCGCAATTCAAAGCGCATTTCAAAACGCTGCGGCTCACCGATGATGATTACAGGCAAGCTGCAACCACCTCCGTTAGACCGGCACGACGCAGCGCCGTCATGACCGCGATGCTGAAGATTGACACCGGTCAAAGGCGCCGATGCCCGGGGGAACATAGCCGGATGGCGACGCCGGGGCCGCGCTGAAATTATTTCGATTGATGGTGCCGCCATCCGGTTTGCCGCGCCGGCATCCGTGGGCCTTTCCTTGCATTACGCTTGCGTGCGCACAATGATGGATGCCTCCGCTGTTGCGAATAGAAACTTTGGCGGAACAAACCTGTCTTCGTACATAACAAGACAAAAGACCGCGATGAACGAACAGTTGCAACAGAAATGGCCGCAAACCCTGTGGATCGTCCGGCATGGCCAGAGCGCCGGCAACGTCGCGCGCGACAAGGCCGAAGCCGCCGGCCTGCCGTTGATCGACATTGCAACGCGCGATGTCGATGTGCCGCTTTCCGCATTGGGCGAGCAGCAGGCGCATGCGCTCGGCCTGTGGTTCGGCCGGATGCCGGCTTCGCAGCGTCCGACGGCGGTTCTGTTTTCTCCGTACATGCGTGCGCACGCCACCGCGCGATGCGTGCTCGATGCTGCCGGCATCGCGCGCGACACGGTAACGTTTATCGCCGATGAACGTTTGCGCGAAAAGGAATTCGGCATCCTCGACCGGCTGACCCGGCTCGGCATCACGCAAAAATATCCGGAACTCGGCGAGCAGCGCGCGCATGTCGGCAAGTTCTATTTTCGCCCGCCCGGCGGCGAAAGCTGGTGCGACGTGATACTGCGTCTGCGCGGCATGCTCGACACCATCGTCCGCGAATATCGCGGCGAACGCGTGCTGATCGTCGGGCATCAGGTGATCGTCAACTGTTTCCGTTATTTGCTCGAACGGATGGACGAGCAGCAGGTTCTTGCGCTGGATCGGGCCGGCGACATACCGAATTGTTCTGTGACGTCGTACGAGTTCGATCCGACCCGCGGCAGGAACGGCAAGCTGATGCCGCGCCTGATCAATTTCGTGGCGCCGCTGCAGGAAACCGGCACGCCGATCACGGCGGAACCGGATGTGCCGGCCGCGCCGAAATCCTGATCCCGATGGATAACGCGCACAACGACGCCGGCGTCACGTTATTGACCACCGACGCGTTGCGCCGGTGGCCGCTGCCGATGCCGTCGGCCGATGGCGACAAGGAACAGCGCGGCCACATTCTGGTCATCGGCGGCTCGCGCGAAATGCCCGGCGCAGTGATTCTGGCGGCGAACGCCGCATTGCGCGCCGGCGCAGGCAAGCTGACGATCGCCACCGGCGCCAGCGTGGCGCAACTGGTCGCGCTGGCGATTCCGGAGTCGCGCGTGATCGGATTGCCCGAGACATCCGGCGGCGGCATCGAGTCAGCGGCGGCCGAGGCGCTCGACGGACTTGCCGGGAAAATCGATGCGGTGCTGATCGGCCCCGGCATGCAGGACGAACCGGCGACCTGCGGCTTCGTTGCCGCGTTGCTGCCCAAACTGGGCGAGGCGAAAGTCATGCTCGATGCCTGCGCGATGGGCGTGGTGTGCGATGCGCCGGACGAGGCGCGCGCGCATGCGGCATCGGCAGCGAAGCGGCGCTTTCTGAACCGTTTTGATGCAACCGTGCTGCTGACGCCGCATGCCGGCGAAATGGCGCATTTAAGCGGCGCCGGCAAGGCGGCCGTCGAGACCGATCCCCGTGCGGCGGCGCAGGCGGCGGCGCAGCGCTGGAACGCGACAGTGGCATTGAAAGGCGCGGCCACTTTCATCGCCGCACCCGACGGCAAAGCGTGGCGGCACGACGGCGGCAATATCGGCCTGGCGGTTTCCGGTTCCGGCGATACGCTGGCGGGCATCATCGCCGGCCTTGCCGCACGCGGCGCGTCGCTCGAGCAGGCCTGCGCATGGGGTGTCGCGCTGCATGCGCGCGCCGGCGAGCAGCTTGCCGGCCGCATCGGCCCATTGGGCTACCTGGCGCGCGATATTGCGGCGGAAGTGCCGATGCTGATGCATAGGCTGGGACCGCGCTGATTCTTTCAACGCAAGCTTTTTGTCATCCGTCCGATCAGCGCTGCAAATATTCCCTGACTGCCATTGGGTCGTGCATCTGCGGCGGGGAATGCGATAGCGGCTGGCCGGCCTGGCCGCTGTTCCTGATATCCGCGGCTTCCGGTGTTTCGTGGCGCAATGTTGAATGCATGCCATACAGTAGCGCATGATTCCTGCGCAAACTAGTTGCAAGGCAGCCATGCGCGAACGCGTCGGCACCCAAAAAGCGCTCAAAAGACAAGGTCGGCGCTTCGCTATTGAAGTTTCAAGCCGAATCGCGTTGCTAGTACAATATCCGTTCTTAAACAAACAAGGACCGGCGGGCCAACCGCATGATCCTGCTCCAGTGGATATATTAATCATCCTCGGTTTGATCCTCGTAAATGGCATGTTCGCCATGTCTGAAATTGCTGTTGTTTCATCCAAACGCATTCGTTTGCAAAAGCTGGCCGAAAACGGCAGCCGCGGCGCCCAGGCCGCACTGAATTTATCCGATAGTCCCAGCCGCTTTCTCTCCACGATCCAGGTCGGCATCACGCTGATCGGCATTTTCAACGGCGCATTCGGCGAAGCGTCGCTGGTCGCCCAGCTCACGCCGAACGTTGCGGCATTGCCGTTCGTCGGCGCCTATGCGCGCGAAATCGCACTGGCGATCGTGGTGATCGGCATCACTTTCTCGTCGCTGATCCTGGGTGAGCTGCTGCCCAAGCGTATTGCGATCCAGTATCCTGAAATGGTGGCATCGATCATCGCTGCGCCGATGCAATGGCTATCGCGGCTGATGGGCCCGTTTGTCAAAATTCTGATGGTTACAACCGATTTTCTGCTGCGCGTGCTCGGCATGCATTTGCCGAGGAACACGGCGGTGACGGAAGAAGAGATCACCGGATTGCTGCGCGAAGGCACCGACGCCGGCCTGTTCGAAAAAACCGAACACGACATCGTTTCGCGCGCGTTGCGGCTCGATGATCAGCGCGTCGCCGCATTGATGACGCCGCGCATGGACGTCCATTACATCGATCTGGAAGAGCCGCTTGAAGTCAATCTGTTGAAAATAGCGGACAGTTCCTACAACCGTTTCCCGGTCTGCAAAGGCGATCTTTCGCATATCGTCGGCGTGGTGCATGCCGGCAGCCTGTTCGAGCAAAGCATCCGCGGACACGCGATCGACATCCATTCGGTGGTCAAGCCGCCGCTGTTCGTGCCCGAGACGATCAGTGCGATGCAGTTGCTTGAAACGCTGAAGCAGAATCGTGCGGAGCTGGCGCTGGTGATCGATGAATACGGCGAGATTGAAGGGATCGTTACCTTGAGCGACGTGCTGGGCGCGCTGGTGGGCGACGTGTCGGTGATCGACCAGAACCACGAAGACGATGCGGTCCGGCGCGAAGACGGTTCATGGCTGATCGATGCCGGCGTCTCGTTCGACCGGTTCCGCGAACTGCTGCAGACCGACATCCATTTTCCCGAAGAATTCGCCGGCACCTACCATACGCTGGCAGGATTCGTGATGACCTGGCTGGGCCATATTCCCAAGATATCCGAGCATTTCGAATGGGAAGGCTATCGGATCGAAGTGGTCGACATGGATCGCAACCGGATCGACCGGTTGCTGGTTACGCCGATGGCCACGCCCGGCGGAAACGATACGCCGGAAGAAACATCGCCGCCCGATCAGGAGAAATAGGCTGCAGCGCCATGCGCGGAACGGTCCGTCCGCTCCCGCAGGATGCGCGTGATTTCATCTGCCGGCACGGCCTTGGAAAAAAAGAAACCCTGTGCGAAGTCGCAATTGCGCTCTTTCAAAAACAGCGCTTGTTCCTTGGTTTCGATGCCTTCGGCAATCACCATTAAATTCATGCTGTGCCCCAGTCCGATGATGGAAGAGGTGATCGATGCATCGTTCTGGCTCTCGGGCAGATGCTTGATGAAAGTCTGGTCTATCTTCAAGGTGTCGACGGGAAAATTCTTGAGATAGCTGAGCGATGAAAAACCCGTTCCGAAATCATCGATCGAAAGCTTGATGCCTTTTTCTTTCAGCGAATACAGCACCGACGTATTGCTGGAATTATTCTCCATCAGCAATCCTTCGGTGATCTCCAGTTCGACACACTGCGGATCAACCCCGGTTTGTGCGAACACATCGTCCAGCATGCTCAGGAAATTGCTCTCCTTGATCTGCCGGTAAGACATGTTGATCGCCACCCGCAGATCCCGAAAACCCATGTCATGCCAGGCTTTCAGCTGCGTGCATGCGGTCCGCAATACCCATTCGCCGAGCGGCACGATCAGCCCGGTGTCATCGGCCAGGGTCACGAGTTCGCTGGTCGTTACCATCGGCAAGCCGGGATTTTCCCAGCGCAGCAGCGCTTCCATGCCGCAGATCCGGTTCGTCTCGAGGGAAATTTGCGGTTGATAATAAATGTCGAATTCCTTTTTTGCCAGCGCCAGACGCGACGCCTCGTCCAACGCATGCCGTCTTGCCGCCTCATCGTTGAGCCGCTCGGTATAGAGTACATACGCGGACCGGCCCTGGCTTTTTGCCCGGTACATCGCAAGATCGGCATTGATCAGCAACTGATTTGCATCGGCGGCATCTTTTGGAAACACCGTGACACCGATGCTTGCACCGGTAGCCACCTGATCCTTTCCCAGTGAAAACGGATGCGACATCATCTTCACCAGCTTGGCTGCCAGATATTCGGCTTCCTTGTATGAATGCAGATCGACGCAGATAATGCCGAATTCGTCGCCGCTCAAGCGCGCGATGACATCCGTCTTGCGCACCGAATCCACGAGCCTTTGCGCCACGCATTTGAGCAACTGGTCGCCCGCATGATGTCCCAGCGAATCATTGACTACCTTGAAACGGTCCAGATCGATGAACAGAACGGCTATTTCGGTCCGCGTCGCTTTCGCTCGACTGATGCTTTGATACAGTTCTTCATGAAATTTCCTGCGATTCGGCAAACCCGTCAGGCTGTCGTGCTGCGACAGGTAAAGCGTTCTTTCCGCGTTGATTTTCTTGTCGGTCAAATCGCAAAATATCTTGACGTAACCTTGCAGATCTCCCTGGTCGTTTTTGAACGGCGTCATGATGCCGGCAGCCCAGAAGCTGGTCTGGTCCTTGCGGACTTGCCAGCGCTCATCTTCACCGCGGCCGACCTTGCGCGCATTCTCCATTTCTTTTTCTATCACGCCGTTCGCCACGTCTTCCGGCGTAAAAAAAAGCGCCGCCGGGCGGCCGATGATTTCTTCTTCCTTGTATCCCAGGATGCGTTCCGCTCCAAGGTTCCAGCTGATAACCGTGCCGTGTTCATCGAGCCGGATAATCGCGTGCTCGGTTGCGCTCTGCACCAGCAGGCGGTAATTTTCTGCCATCTCGCGAGCGACGCTTGCCCGACGCTCCCTGCTCAGAATGTCTTCTGCCTTCAGACGCAGATACGGCGCCCTATCCTCGTTTTCGACCACGCGTGAAGTCAATTCGATGCGAATGGTCGAACCGTTCTTGCAGATATATTCCGTTTCTATCTTGGCGGGACCGAACCGGCTTTGTACGAGCTGGGCATGAAAAGTATTTACCCTTTTCGCTTGCTGCGGCGGCAACAGATCATTGTGGGAAATACGTTGCAACTCTTCGGCAGAATAGCCGAGCAGATTGCAAAAACCGTCGGTAATGTTCAGCCATTTTCCATCGGTAGTCAGGGAAACCGTTCCAATCACTGCTTGCTGTTCTTTAATGGCAGCCTCCAAGGTATTGGTCAGGGTGGAAGTTGAAACAGGCAATTGGCGCAATGCGCGGCTTGCCGATTCAGGGAAGAATCTTGACTTTACAAACACTTGGACATTATCAGACACAGGTTAGTTTTATTTTTTTATCCCGTGCCGCATGTTTTGCATTGGAGATAGCGGATGCCGTCATTCAGCCAAGCTTGACGGCGAAGCTGCATCGGCATCGCGATGATGCTTGCGATTGCCAATCCGTTTGCGGGTTGACCGCTCCTTACAGAGAGACGGGCCGCTCGATGCGGCCCGGTTTCATTTCAATATTGCCGGGTTCAGCGCTACGATATCCGTTGCACCGCCGTGCCCGCGTCCTGAACGGCATGTCCGGCTGCGGCAGTTAACTTACCCGTTTCCGCCGCCGCATCGATTGCCGCCATGACCTGGTCCGGCGCAAGATAATGCACCATGTGGCCTGCGTCGGGTACCAGTTGCAAATCGCTTTGCGCCAGTTCCCGATGCAAGCGTTCGGAATTGTGCCGGACATTGACCAGGCGGTCGGCCGCGCCGGCCATGATCGCTACCGGCAGCGTCAGCTCATGGTAGCGGCGGCGCAGCGCCATGGCGGAAGGAATCATCATCGCGGTTTCGGCGGCGCTCGCGCGCAGTTGCGAAGGCCGCAGCGCGAGCCAGACCGGAAACGCGGCAAACCGTGCCGGCACCGGCGCCGGGCTGAACATCCGCCTGGCAACGAAAGGCCACATCAAGCGCCCGAGCAGCGGCGCGATGGTATGGCGCAGCAGATCGCCCAGCACCGGAATCGCCGGCGGCGACGCCAGCGGCACGTCGAGCCGAACGCTCGGATAATAATAGCCGGAGAGCAGCACCAGGCTGCGCACGAACGCAGGGAATTCCAGCGCAAGCGCAACGGCCACCAGCGTGCCCCATGAATGGCCGGCCACGATCGGCCGCTCGACACCGAGTTTTTGTAATGCGCGATGCAGCAGTTCCGCCTGCGCAACCGGCGTCCATATCTTGTTGCGCGGACGCCCGCTGTAGCCGAAGCCGGGACGGTCGAAAGCGATGACGCGATAGCTGGCGGCAGCCTGATCGAGAATGCCGCTGATTTCCAGATCCTCGATCATGCTGCCGTTGCCATGCAGCAGAACCAGCGGTTGCCCGTGCCCCCGTTCGACATAGTGCAGCCGAACGCCATCGACCTCGATGAACTGCCCGATCGGCAAATGAGTTCGTTCCGCTTCCCTTGTTTTACTGCGCACAACCAGCGCGGCGGCAGCCAGTGCGCCGAGTGCGGCCAATGCGATGCCGCGCCTGTTGCCCCGTCGTGCAAGACGGCTGGAATCATTGCGCTTGCCATCGGTCATTTCATCGCTCCCGGACGAATGCAGAAGCTGTATGAACGCATCAATGAAAGCTAAGTTCCATGATCGGCAGGGTTAATCGGCATGCGTAAATTGCAGCGGCAAGATGCACATAAAAACATCAGCTATGAAATTTCCAGTGGTCCAGCAGCCATTGCCTGATCTTGTCATGGTTATGCAGATCGGGCGGCACGTTTTCATGAATCAGCTTTTCCGCATGCCTTGCGACGCCGGCCGATCCTTTGCCATTGAGATTGGCAAACTTGTTGATGAAGTAAAGCACTTCATACCATTCGCGCCGGTTCAGCCGCGAACTGTCCGGCTCTGCTTTTTGTGCTGGCTCATCCGAACCGGCCACATCCGCATAACCGTACTTCAAATCGGCCTTTTTCAGTGGCCCCATCCTGTGATCTGTTGCCATGGCTATGTCACTCGCTTCCAAATCATTGCTATGAAGCGATTAGACTACTTTTGCGGTGATTTAGGCATGCCATAAATATGGGATGCGCCCGCCTAGTCCGACGTGGCGTTGCCTGTCGCGACCGGTCAGCCCCGTCTGGGCGGCGTAAAAACCTTGCCGTGAATCGCGGATAGAATCGCATCGATCGCCGGATGCTTGATCTTGCGTTCGTTGGAAATGGCATAGAACTGTTCGCGCACCTGCGCGATCTCGCCGACCGGAACCGCGCCGAACTGTTCCTCGACATCGGCGGCCAGCGCCGACGGTGCCGGAAACAAACCCAGCCCATTGCGCCCGAACGTGTTCAGCAGCGCATTGTCGTCGAATTCGCCGACCACATCCGGCCGCAGATCGTGCGCTTCGAACCAGTGATCGAGCCGGCCGCGCATCGCATTGTTGCGCGTCGGCAGCAGCAGCGGCGCCGCATTCAGGCTGGCTGGAAATTTCGCGCGGTATTTTGCGGCAAGTTTGGGCACGCCGAACAGCATGATCTCGCTTTCGCCCAGCAAATGGCTGAATACGCGCAGCGTGGTGCCCGACGGCACCGGCCGGTCGGTCAGCACGACATCGAGTTTATGCACCGACAGATCGCCCAGCAGCGATTCGAAATTATCCTCGTAGCACACCAGCTTTACCCGCTCCGACAGGCGCAGCGCCGCTTCCAGCAGGCGCGATGAAATGAGCTTCGGCAGCGAATCGGAAATGCCCACCGTCAGCCGCATCGTGCGATCCATATCCGATCCGGCAAGCGCCTCTTGCATCTGTTCTCCCAGCAGAAATATCTGGTCGGCATAGCCGAGCGCCACGCGGCCGGTCTCGGTCAATACCAGGCGGCGTCCCTGCGGCGCCAGCAGGGACTTGCCGATCGACTGCTCCAGCAGGCTGAGTTGCGCGCTGATCGTTTGCACGGCGACGTCAAGCCGCTCCGCGGCTCGCGTGACGCTGCCTTCCTTGGCCACCACCCAGAAATAATAAAGATGCCGAAAGTTCAGGCCGGTTGTTTTCATTGTCTTGTTTTTACGAAGTGATCGTTCTATTATCTTCGCTTTTTAAAGTGACCCGATACTTATATCATTTGATTCGTGAAAAATGTGAGGGATAGAGCGTGTCGGACACTCTCCATGCAAGCGGCCTCTCACATGAGGCGCAGTGCGCCTTTACCGAACCCGCTTTCATTTTATAAGGATCCAGCCATGAACGATCGTTACAACGCTTATCGCAGCAATTCGCTGCGCTCGCAGCCGGCTACCACGGTGATCGACGGCGCAGCGCATCGCGTGCTGCGCAATACCTACATGCTGCTGTCGCTGTGCCTCGGTTTCGCGGCGCTGACAGCCGGCGCATCGGCCTCGATGGGCCTGCCGTCTCCGGGCATCATCATCACGCTGGCCGGTTATTTCGGACTGCTGTTTTTCATCACCAAATACCGCGACCGCGGCATCGCCGTGGCGCTGGTCTTCGCATTGACCGGCTTCATGGGCTATACGCTGGGACCGGTCATCAGCCACTACCTCAACATGCCCGGTGGCACGCAAACGGTGATGACGGCATTGGGCGGCACCGCAGCGATTTTCATGGGCTTGTCGGCGTATGCGCTGGTCAGCAAACGCGACCTGTCGTTCATGGGCGGATTTCTGACGGCAGGCATACTGGTCGCGTTCCTGGCCGCACTGGCAGCGATGTTCTACAATATTCCGGCACTGTCGCTGACGATATCCGCGGTCTTCGTGCTATTGATGTCCGGCCTGATTCTCTATGAAACCAGCAACATCGTGAATGGCGGCGAAACCAATTACGTGATGGCGACCGTGACGCTGTTCGTATCGATTTTCAATCTGTTCACCAGCCTGCTGCAGTTGCTCGGCTTTGCCAGCAACGACTGATAATACGTCAAGGTTGTTGATGCCGGAGTGCCGTGATTCATTTTGCGGCGCCCCGGCAATATTCATGGAGATTTTCTCATGCTCGAACTGCTGACCGATCCGCAGATGTGGATTGCCTTTGCCACCCTGACCGGCCTTGAGCTGGTGCTCGGTATCGACAACATCATCTTCATCTCGATCCTGGTCGACAAGCTGCCGTTGCAGCAGCGGGAAAAGGCACGGCGGCTCGGCCTGTTCGCCGCCATGTTCATGCGTATCGGCCTGCTGCTGGTGCTGGCCTGGATAGTGGGCCTCACCGCGCCGCTGTTCAGCGTATTCCAGCGCGGCGTTTCGGGACGCGACCTGGTGCTGATCGCCGGCGGCCTGTTCCTGTTATGGAAGAGCGTCGGCGAAATCCACCAATCGCTGGAAGGCATGGAAGGACATGCGACCAGCGCAGTCAAGGCAACGTTTACCGCGATCATCGTGCAGATCATGCTGATCGACATCGTATTCTCGCTCGACTCGATCATCACGGCCGTCGGCATGGTCGATCAGATTGCCGTGATGGTTGCCGCGGTCGTTGCATCGGTCGGTTTGATGATGCTGTTTGCCGGCCCGATCGGCCGCTTCGTCTCGGACCACCCGACGATCAAGATGCTGGCATTGTCGTTTCTGGTCGTCGTCGGCGTGGTGCTGATCGCGGAAGGATTCGGCCATCACGTGCCGAAAGGCTATGTTTATAGCGCGATGGCCTTTTCGGTAGTGGTCGAGATGCTCAATATCCGGATGCGCAAGCGCGCGGCGCGTCCGGTACAGCTTCGCAACGCTTATGACCACGAGAAAAAAGCGGGCCGGCAGCAATAGAGCGGTTTCCGGTATTGTGATTAGATTGCTTTCTCGAAAATATTTTTACGCGACCGCCATCGGCCAATTCTTCTTTATTTAATTCGCAACCTTTGCAAAGGCATGCAGTCCAAAACGGACGCCTATTTTTAACAAGGACTGAATCATGAGACTGGATATTTACAAACGACCTGAAAACGGTGGCCGATATTCGTATCTGGCCGTGCCGGAAGGAAACCAGATTCCGGAAGAAGCCATCAATATCGATTGGGAAGCGGCCGAGCGCAGTGTCGACTTTGATGAAAATGAAGACAAGCTCACCGAATTCCTGATAGAAGATCCGGTAGAACAAATCAGCTCGAAAGGTTATGCCATTACCAGCGTAAAAAACCTGATTGATATCAGCCACGACATATAAACAACCGACTTTGCCTGCGGTGTGCCTGGCCGCAGGCCCGTCAACTGCGCGGTTGACGGCAAATGGACGTCAAACCAGCGCGCGATCCGACAATTCTTTCTTGATGTAGGCATACAGTACCGGCGCCGCAACGACGCCGGGTATGCCGAATACCGATTCCATTACCAGCATCGCCGCCAGCAGTTCCCATGCGCGCGCATCGATATGCAAGCCGATGATTTTCGCGTTCAGGAAATATTCGAGCTTGTGTATCGTCACCAGAAATATCAGCGCGGCAATGGCGGTGTTCAGCGAATGCGACAGGCCGACGATCACGACCACCGTGTTGGAAATGAGATTGCCGATGACCGGCAGCAGACCTGCAAAGAACGTGATCGCGATCATGCTCTTCGACAACGGCAGATTGATGCCGGCCAGCGGCAATGCAATCAACAGAAAGACCGCCGTGAATATCGCGTTGATCGCCGCAATCCGGACCTGGGCAAAGACGATCTGGCGGAAAGCATTGTTCAGGTTGACGATACGCTCATGCAACGCGGCGGCCAACGGCCGGAAATTGCTTGGCGTGGTCGTATCGTACAACGCGGCCATTGCGCCGATCACCATGCCGATCAGCAAATGAATAACCGTACGGCCGGCTTGCTGGCCGAGCGTTTTGGCTTCGACCGCGTGTTCGCGCAGCCAGGTGGCGATCATTTCCCTGAGTCCTTCGGCACTGGCGGGCAGATGGGTTCGGAGCCATTCCGGGATCTGGTTGCGCGATGCCTCGATGATGTCGGCCAATCTTTGCAGCAATACATGAACGCTGCCCGCATCGCTCTTTAAAAAGGAAATCAGCGCCCAGATGGCCGCCGACAGCAGCACGACGATCAGCATGCTGAGCAATGCCACCGCAATCATTTTTGCCCGCTGCCCGCTGATTCTCCGGCCGAGCAGCGGCGCCGTCAAATGCACCAGCGAATACACCAGCAAGCCGGAAAACAACGCGGCCAGCAAGCCTTTCAGCAGTACCAGCAACAGCGCGAATGCCGCAAGGAAATACGATGCAACGACAGAGGGACTCAGATTGGCTTGAACGGGCATAGGGATTTTCAAATGAATGGAAGCCTGTGGAATTTACCCCATATTGCAAGCGCATACAAAAAAACCGTCCGCAATCGCCTGCGGACGGTTTCAAGCCGATCAATTTGACGGCCGCCGGTTCGATCAATCCGCATCGATTGATCGTGATGCGCAACCAAGCGCAAAAACTTGCGGCGGGTTAAAACGTGCCGTCCCTTTTCACGAAATCTGCTGGATGCCTGCCAGCACCCAGCCGCCTTGCCCCGACATCGGCTTGGACAGATTCCAGATTTCGGCAAACGGCGCAGCCGGCGCCTGATCCGATTCCTTGATCATGCCGCTGAATTTCACGCTGGCGAGATGTTGGTCGCCGATCGCTTCCAGTCCCAGCAGTTCCGCATCGAGCGACACCACATCGGTATTGTTGGCCGATGCGCCGCGCTCCTGGATCTGCATCCGCAACTCGGCAAACATTTCCGGCGTCGTGAATTCGCGGATATCATTGATTTCCGCCTTGTCCCATGCCGCTTGCAGCCGGATGAAATAGGTTTTTGCATGACGCAAAAAACCGGCCGTATCGAAATCCGCAGGTATGCCCCACGGCGAGTAGCTCACCGTTTCGGCACCGGATGCCAGCGGCGCGGATTGCAATGCGATCGGTTGCACCGGCTCCAATCGCGAGCCGATTTGCGGCGTAAACTCGGTCGGCGATGCGCCGGCATAGGCAGGCCTTGGGCTATTGCCGTCGGACTTGCGGCGCCACATCCGGTAAATGAACATCGCCGCCATGGCGAGCAACGCCACCATCAGGATCGTGCTGATCATGCTGGCCATCGCGCCGCCCAGACCGAGGCTCGACAGCAACGCGCCCAAACCCAGGCCGAGCAGTGCGCCGCCGAGCATGCCTTTCCACGGGCTGGCCGGCTTGGGCGGAACGCCTTGGGCCGTTCCCGGTCTTGCCGCATTGGCTGCCTGCGACGATTGCGCCGGCGCTTGCCGGCTCATGCCTTGCGACTGCTTGCCGAACGAACCGCCGCCGCCCAGCCGCTTGGCTTCGGCAGTCGAGATGCCTACCGTTACCGCAACGACTGCCACCATCATGGCCATCAATATCTTTTTCATGCTGACTCCTGAAATGTAATCCGGTGTGAGAGACGGCCACACCCGCCGTTTATTGAAAGCTGATGATAGAACGTTTCTGCTATTTGAAAAAGCGAAGATAATGGAACAGTTACTTCGCAAAAACAGAATATTCCGATGCACTCGTCCACTTCATCCCGTTGTGATGCTGTCTGTCATAAGCGAATGCTGTGAAATTCATGCGGGACTTGCGCAAAACGGGAAAGAATAGGGCACCAATTCCGGATCGTGCAGTCATTTATACAAGACTTTCAACCATGGATATTGATAATGACATTGCAAACAGGAAAATTTTCAGAGCGCAGCGGCATTGCCGCGAACAGGCGTTTTCGGTGGATTGCAGCAATTGCATTGGTTGTCTTGGCCGGCTGCAGCGGCGGCAGCGATGGCGGCACTGGCAGTGCCGGCGCAAGCGGCAAGCCGGCTTTGCCTGCCGCCGCCCCGGCATCATCTCCCGCCGTTACGCCAGTTGCGGCGGCGGCGACTGTCACCAGAAATCTGGAAGTGCCTGCCGCGCTTGCCCAGAAACCGTTCGATGCCGTAAAGACATTGAAGATACCGCCCGGATTCGGTATCCGGTTGTGGGCGCGCATCGCCGGCGCCCGCTTCATGGCGCTTGCGCCGAATGGCGATGTGCTGGTTTCCCGTCCGGATTCGGGGGAAATATTTCTGCTGCGCGATACCGCCGGCAGTGCCGATAACACGCCGCAAAAATTCGATTTCGCCAGCGGCCTGCAAAAGCCGCATGACATGGTGTTTCATGTGATCGGCAACGTCACCTATCTTTATGTTTCCGAATCGAATCAGGTGACGCGGTCCGTGTATAACCCGGGCGACACGCAGACTGCCGCACGGGAAGTCGTGGTCGGCAATCTGCCCAACGATTCGACGCCGGAACTCAAGGGATTCTATAGCCACCAGTTGAAGAATATCGCGCTGTCGCCGGACCACAAGCTGTACATTTCGATTGCATCATCCTGCAATGCCTGTTCCGAAGACGCGACCAGCACGCCGGTGCGCGGCGCAATCTACGAATACAACGCCGACGGTACCGGCCAGCGCCTGTTCGCCCGCGGCATACGCAACGCAGAAGGGCTCGACTTCATTCCCGGCACCAATAACCTGTGGGTCGCCGTCAACAGCCGCGACGAGATTCGGTATCCTTTCGACAAGGATTTCGACGGTGACGGCGCAAGCGATTACGGCAAGATAATACGCGCATTCGTCGATGAAAATCCGGCCGAACTTTTTACGCATGTTCGCGACGGCGGCAATTACGGCTGGCCGTTCTGTCAGCCGCTGCCCAACGACCGGATGACGGACATCGGCATGGAGCGCGATTACGAATGGAACCGCGATGGATCGAATCTCGATTGCGCCAGCGTTGACCGTCCATCCAAAGGCATTCGTGCGCATTCCGCCCCGCTCGGCATGAGTTTTTTGCAGAACAGCAAGGTGCCGGTGGCCTATCGCAAGGGCGCGGTCGTTGCACTGCATGGATGCTGGAATTGCAGCCGCCTGGATTCCGGCTACAAGGTGGTTTATTTCCCGTTTGACGACGCCGGCAACGCCGGTGCCGAAATGGATTTGGTCAGCGGGTTTGTCACCAATCCCGATACCCGGGAGGAATGGGGGCGTCCGGTGGATGCGATTGCCGACGCGAAAGGCAACATCCTGATTTCGGACGATTCGGCCGGCGCGATCTATCAGTTGTACCCGCTTGCGCAATGACAGGTGTATCAATGCGAAAGATTGGCGGCATCAGCGCAAGGGCGCGGGAGGCATGGGTTGCGGTGCGCTATTGTCGATTGCGGCATTCGACATTGCCGAACAGACGGCTTTCAGTCTTTGCCCGAATAGCGGACTGAACAAGGTGTCATGCCTGGATTTGGTCAGTTGCGTTGCAAGCGGCAACAGATAATCGCCTTCCGGATCGTCAAGGCGCTTCCATTGCAGCAAGCCTCTGGCCATTTTCAATTCAACCCGCATTTTGATCGGCGGCGCGGCGCGGCTGCTTTCGACCGTGACCGTGGCAATGCCATCGGCGGCAACCGTACCGATGAGCGATGGGGCGCCGCCTTCATCGAGTTGTCCGGCGCCGGCCGTGGCGAATATATGCGCGCCGCACAGCCTGTCCTGTTTCTGATGCAGCTCGAGAACAAAATTCGAGCACCTTCCCGAGTTCCGCTGCGTACCAGCGGGACATATGGTGGCAACCCATGCGCCGCTGAAGTCGCTGCCGCTTTCGGCCGCCTGCAAAGGGGAACAAATTGCGGCCAACAGGAAACCCGCCAGCCGCCGCATGGCCTTGCCTGTTTCGCCGCCGGGCGGATTCGTCATCGGCCAGCCAAGTGCAGGTATCGCTGACATGAACGCTAGGTCAGCCGATCGAAATCCGCCAGCAGATCCACGACAATCAGCAGCACGCTCGAGATGATGATGCCCACACCGATTATTAAAATCGTAATGATGATCGACGTCATTGCGTTCCCCCCTTGCCACTATTGTTTACATGTCATGCATCATTAATAGCACTCCGATCGTGAAAGCAGTTGCGTATTCTCAAGATTCCGTCTGTCTATGGATTGATTGCAATTGAATTACCGGAATTCATCTTTATCTGCAGTTTCGGGGGATACTTTGCGTTGCGCTTTTCCCAGCCAGAACTTGTCCTTTTCGGAAATTTTAAATAATCATTGTTTTAGATCAAATTCCTTCCAAGTAATTGGAAATTATGAGCAAAGAGCCATGTCCCTCTTTCAGAACAATAGAACTCATTTCGCAAATAGGCGCATCACGCGGCACGCGATGCGCCGAACGACTTCCTTTCGCAGACCGGCTATTTGCGAAATGAGTTCTAGATAGTTCCGAACCAATTTTTGAAAGCGAGCAGACCAATGACGAACCAAAATCTTGTTACCCAGGAATCGTACAATCCGAACCATTTGCTGGACAGCCTGATTAAAAAGCTGCAGCTTAAAAACGACGCGGCTTTATGTCGCGCGCTTGAAGTTGCACCGCCGGTCATCAGCAAGATCCGCCACCGGCGTTTGCCGGTCGGCGCGTCGATGCTGATCCGGATGCATGAAGTGAGCACGATGAGCGTGCGCGAATTGCGCGATCTGATGGGCGACCGCAGAACGAAATACCGTATCAGCGATGTGCAGGGCAAGCCGAAGTCGGCCGAAGAAACGCAAGCCGCAAAGTAGGACGGTGCGGCGGGCGCACTAAAACAACAGCAAGCGGATTGCACGCGGCACGGCAAATCTTTCGCCGTGCCTCATATCAGCGCGCGCGTGCGGGTTTTATGGTTTCCCGATTTTGCCGGACGGTTTCCATAAAAGGGGATCGATGTCGCCCGTTCAGTCTGTTTGCCGGTTATTGAAGCAGCGCACATCTTCATCGCCGCATATTTTTGCCGGATTGCTCGCGGCTGTTGCCGCCACTTCTCCGGCCGGCGCCCAAACCGGCGCCAAGATCCGTGCGGAAGTATTGGTCAAGGATCTGGATCATCCGTGGGCGGTGGCTTTTGTCGATGGCGGCCGCATGCTAGTGACCGAACGTCCCGGCAGGATGCGGCTAGTGCAGCCCGGCGGCGAACTGGGACTGCCGATCGAGGGCGTGCCTAGAGTGGACGCCGTCGGGCAGGGCGGGCTGCTCGATGTCGTCGCCGACAAGGAATTTGCGCGCAACCGGACAATTTATTTCTGCTACGCCGAACCGGCGGGCGCCGGCAAGACATCGGATTCCGGCAGCTCCACCGCGCTGGCGTCGGCCCGTTTGTCCGACGACGGCAAACGGCTGGAACAAGTGAAAGTGCTGTTCAGCCAGTATCCGAAATTCAGCAGCAATGCGCACTTCGGCTGCCGCATTGTCGAGAACACCGACGGCACGCTGTTTC
Source organism: Herminiimonas sp. (assembly GCA_027310305.1). GTDB lineage: Bacteria > Pseudomonadota > Gammaproteobacteria > Burkholderiales > Burkholderiaceae_D > DAIDBD01. Next base: position 1,509 of record DAIDBD010000112.1, on the reverse strand, counting down.
TGACGCTGGGCGACCGCTTCAGCCGCAAGGAAGATGCGCAAACGCTCGATACGCACCACGGCAAAGTGGTGCGCTTGCGCAAGGACGGTTCGGTGCCGCCGGACAATCCGTTTGTCGGGAAAAGCGCAGCCGGCCGCAACGCGTTGCCGGAAATATGGAGTTACGGACACCGCAATTCGCAAGGCGCGACGCTCGGACCGGACGGGCGGTTATGGATGCATGAGCACGGCGCGCAGGGCGGCGATGAAATCAACCGGCCGGAAGCGGGCAGGAATTACGGCTGGCCGGTCATCACCCATGGCGAGAACTACGGCGGCGGCAAGATCGGCGAAGGCTTGACCGCGAAGCCGGGCATGGAGCAGCCGCTGCATTACTGGACGCCGTCGATTGCGCCATCGGGCATGACCTTCCTGCGCAGCGGCCGGTATGGCAAATCCTGGCAGGGAAGTTTGTTTATCGGTTCGCTCAAGTTCCAGTATCTCGACCGGCTGGAACTGAAAGACGGCAAGGTCGTGCGCGAAGAAAAGCTGCTGGAAAATCCCGGCCGGCGCATCCGCGATGTGCGTGAAGGACCGGACGGCTTGCTGTATGTGTTGACCGACGAGCGGCGCGGCCAGCTGATCCGGTTGCTGCCCGATCCGCGGCGCTAGCCGGTGCGCAACGGCGTGGGCGGTACATCCGGTTTATCTTTGCCGATGCGCTCGTATTCCGAAATCACCTGCGCGCCCAGCAGCAGCACCGTCGCCGCGATTTCCAGGCTCAGCAAGACCACGATCGCGGTCGTCAGCGAACCGTAGACAACGCTGACTTGCGACAGCGTCGCGAAATACCAGATCAGTACATGGCGCATGATTTCCCATAGCAGCGCCGCCGTGATGCCGCCGATCAGCGCATGCCGCAGCGACAGCCGGCCGACCGGCATGACCAGGTAGACCGCCGTCAGGACGAAAATTTCTCCGCCGAGGCCGAGCAGGTAAAGCAGCACGCCGGAAATGCCGGTCAGCGACCAGCTGTTGCCGAGGAAATCGACGCTTTCCTCGCCCATCGCCTGCAGGCTGCCGGAGACCAGCGTCACCAGCAGCAGGCCGAGGCCGAGAAACAGGATGTAGCAGTAAGGCAGCAGCGCCGATACCAGAAAATGCCGCCGCCGGATCGCGACGCGATGCAGGAAAATCACCGACATCGCATTCTCCAGCACCGTGAAGGCCAGCGAGCTGAAAAATATCATCGTCGCCAGCAGGACCCAGCCGATCACGTCGCGATGCGCGAGAAAATTCGCCAGTTCGGTCACGATCGAGCCGGATTGCCCCGGCACCAGCCATTCCAGATAACGGCCCAGGGTGGCCAGCAATTCAGCCTGATCGATCACGTGCGACAGCGCGATCACGATCAGGATCAGGAGCGGCACGATCGACAGCAGCGCATAGTAGGCGACCGCGCCCGCCAGCAGCAGCCCCTGATTGGCGCGAAAGCCTTTCAGCGTCCGGAGGGCGAACGCGCCCGGATGCA
>DAIDBD010000105.1 GCA_027310305.1 Herminiimonas sp. | reverse complement strand
GCGGCTCCTGATGATAGCGCTTGCCTCTCGCCCTGCGTTGATCGACCAACTCCGAAAATAGTCCCCCAAGAAGCATCTCGCACCACCATCACAATTCAAAAAGTTACGTTAACACAAATCTTGAAAAGTTAACAGCCCTGGGTGGGCGCCTTAGGCGTAAACATCAGTTTTCTCAATGCATTGCTGTTCGCCTTGGGCGCCGCACTGGCCGGACTGGCCGGCGTGATGGCGGCGCCGATCCTCTCGATCCAGTCGGGCATGGGCGAGCCTGTGCTGATCACGGCTCTCGTGGTCATCGTGATCGGGGGGATTGGTTCAGTGAGCGGCGCGTTTTATGCTTCGCTCATCGTCGGCATCGCCGACACCCTGGGCCGTGCCTTTTTGCCCACGTTGTTGCGCGAGATGATGAGTCGGGAAGTGGCCACCGCGGCTGGCCCGGCGCTGGCGTCGATGCTGGTTTATATCCTGATGGCGGTGGTACTTGCCGTCCGTCCGCAGGGTCTGTTCCCTGCAGGGAGAGCCTAATGCCACCGAAACAATCCCTTTTCCGTACCAGTGTTCTGGTACCGCTGCTGATCTTCGTCGGCCTGGCAGCGGTGCCGTTCGTCGCGCATGCGATGGATCAGCCATTTTATGTCACGTTCTTTGCCCGCATTGTCATCTATGCGATTGCTGCGACGGCGCTCAATCTGGCGCTGGGATATGGCGGCCTGGTCAGTCTCGGGCATGCGCTTTTCCTCGGCATCGGAATTTACAGCGTGGCGATCCCCGCATTTTATGGCATCGATAATGGATGGATCCATCTTCTCGTGTGCATCGTTGCCTGTGCCTCGATCGGACTGCTGACCGGGGCAATCAGCCTGCGTACTTCGGGTATCGGCTTCATCATGATCACACTTGCGTTTGCGCAGATGGGTTACTTCTTTTTCGTCAGCTTAAAGCAGTACGGCGGTGACGATGGCACGGCCATTTCTGCGACCAGCAAGTTTTTCGGGCTGGACTTGGGCAATCCAAACACCGTTTATGTCATCGCATTCCTCGTTCTCGTGTTGGCGACCTGGTGGATGGCACGCCTGCGTGTCTCGCCCTTTGGCATGGTGTTGCGCGGGGCGCGGCAGAACGCGCGCCGCATCAATGCAATCGGCTTTCCTGGCCAACGCTATCAACTCGCAGCTTATGTGCTGTCGGCCGTATTGTGCGGGATCGCCGGCATGCTGCTGGCCAATCTGAACGCCTTCGCATCTCCCAGCAGCTTGTCTTGGACCGTTTCCGGAGACTTGATCGTGATGGTCGCACTCGGCGGAATCGGTGCGGTATTCGGGCCGCTGATCGGCGCCATAGTTTTCCTCGGACTGGAAGAAATCCTGAAGCTCTTCACCGAACATTGGATGGCGATTTTTGGGCCCATCATCGTGCTGGTGGCATTGCTTGGCAAGGGAGGCATAGCGGGACTTCTTGAGATGCTCGACCGCCGTCGCCCGCAGCCTGACCGAAGCAGCAAATCAGTTTTGCTATCGGACAGCCGGCCGCCTTCGACTCAACACGTGGGGGAGCAGCCATGACAGCAAGCGCGTTACGCATCGAGTCGCTGGTCAAGCGATATGGCGGACTTTTGGTCACCGATCATGTCTCGCTCGACATAATCCCAGGAGAGCTGCATGCCATTATCGGACCAAATGGGGCCGGCAAGACCACGCTGATCAATCAGCTGTCGGGTGAACTGACGTCGAACGAGGGCAGGGTGCTGTTTTCCGAGCAGGATGTAACGAGCCTGCAGATCCACCAACGTGCGCGCCTCGGCTTGCTGCGATCCTATCAAATCACGTCGATCTTCGAGCAATTCACGGTACGCGAGAACGCTGTGCTGGCCGCGATGGGAACCACCGAACATGCATTCCGCTTCTGGCAACCTATGCTCAAGCGGCAAGAATTGGCCGAGCCCGCCGATGAGGCATTGCAGGCGGCAGGTCTCGCGCATCGTGCCGAGATGCCGGCGGCTGATCTCGCCTATGGCGAGCGACGCCAACTGGAGTTGGCAATGGCTTTGGCAGCGCAGCCAAAATTTCTGTTACTCGACGAGCCGATGGCAGGCATGAGCGTGCAGGAATCCAGTGCCGTCGTCGCGCTTTTAAAGCGGCTGAAGGGACGTTATTCGATTTTGCTCATCGAGCATGACATGGATGCGGTATTTGCACTGGCCGACCGCATCACGGTAATGGTGTACGGCAAGATCATATTTACCGGCACACCCGATGAAATTAGAAACCATCCGGAAGTCAAGGCAGTGTATCTCGGCGAAGAGAAAGTATAAGGAAGTGTTCAGGAGACGCTGGGTATGAGTGCATTACTAGAAGTTCAAGACCTGCATGCTTCCTATGGACATGCACAAGCATTGTTCGGTGTGTCGTTCGATGTCGGGGTCGGAGAAGTCGTTACCTTGCTGGGCCGCAATGGCATGGGCCGCTCGACCACGATCAAGTGTCTGTTCGGCTTGTTGCCGGCCAAATCCGGTTCGATTACCTTCGCCGGAAAATCGATTCACAACAACCCTTCGCACAGCATTGCACAGTCGGGACTGGGGTTGGTACCGGAAGGGCGCCAGGTTTTTCCCAATTTGTCGGTCGAAGAAAATCTGGTGGCGACTGCAAGGAAGCCGCGCAAATCTGGCCAGATATTGCAGGAATGGGGGCTAGAGCGAGTGTACAAGTTTTTCCCGCGGCTCAAGGAGCGCCGCATGAATCTTGGCGTGCATTTATCCGGTGGCGAACAGCAGATGCTGGCCATCGGTCGTGCGCTGATGACGAATCCGCAGCTGCTGGTGCTCGATGAGGCGACCGAAGGCTTGGCACCGATCATTCGCGATGAAATATGGGATGCTCTTACCCAACTCAAGCAGCAAGGCTTGTCACAAATCGTCATTGACAAAAACGTAGGGGCCTTGATCAAATTCGCCGACCGCCACTATGTCCTGGAAAAAGGAAAGGTAGTTTGGGGAGGGACTTCCGGCGAACTGCAGGGCCAAAAAGACATCATTCATCAATACCTTGGAGTCTAGGATGACGAACAACGCACAACGGGTTTTGCACAATTATTTTCGCAGTTCCTCATCGTATCGAGTGCGCATCGCACTCAATCTAAAAGACTTGCCTTACGAGTATAGGCCCATTAGTCTCAACCGCAACGGCGGCGAACAATTTCAGCCTGAATTCAAGTCACTCAATCCACAGGCGCTGGTACCGGTACTCAGCGAAAACGGGCTTGATATTAGCCAGTCGCTCGCGATTCTTGAGTATCTTGAAGAGAAATATCCGATGTCGCCGCTGTTGCCGGAATCGATTGAAGATCGAGCCTATGTGCGCCAGCTTTCTTTAGCGATTGCTTGCGATATCCATCCGCTGAATAATCTTCGCGTACTGAAATTCCTGACTGGCCCGCTAGGGCTGTCGGAAGAGGCAAAAGGCATTTGGATAAAGAACTGGATCAACACAGGTTTGTCGGCGCTAGAAGCGGAATTGGCCCGCTCGCCAAAACGTGGCAGGTTTTGTCTCGGCGATATGCCGACCCTTGCCGACATTTGCCTGGTTCCGCAGATATTTAATGCACAGCGTTTCAATGTTGACTTGAGGGTATATCCGACACTGCTTGCGATCGATGCCGAATGCCAAAAACTGCCGGCTTTCCAGAATGCACATCCAGGGAAACAGCCGGACAGTGAATAGATCTAAACCAATATAGGAGATCCCCCGGCTCTGCCGGGGAGGCAGTAGAAGTTTGACTTATTCGGGAGTCCATCGCTGAAAATCTCAATCGTGAACCGCCAAGCACATGAAAGGGAAAATCAGGATGGACGAGTACAAAAGCCTAAGCCATACGAAGTGGGATTGCAAATATCACGTGGTGTTCATATCGAAGTGTCGCAGGAGGACGTTGTACTGCGAACTGAGGAAACATCTCGGGGAAGTGTTTCGCCGGCTGGCGGAACAGAAAGAGAGCCGGATCGAGGAAGGCCATTTGATGCCGGATCACGTGCATATGATGATCGCGATCCCACCGAAATATGCGGTATCGCAGGTGGTCGGGTACATGAAGGGGAAGAGCGCGATTTACCTGGCGCGGGTGTACGGCGAGAAGAAGCGCAATTTTGTGGGGCAGCACTTCTGGGCGAGAGGGTATTTCGTGTCGACCGTCGGTCGCGACGAAGCCATGATCCGGGAATACATCAGGAATCAGGAGCAGGAAGATACGCGACTGGACCAAATGAACCTGTGCGTTGATCGGTCACCGTGAGGTGACTCAAAGGAAGCAGGGCCGCGTTAGCGACCCTATATAGCCGCTCACAAACTAAAGCCCTCGGCTTTGCCCTGATCATTACCCACAAGTTATTCGTTGCGCCGCATGATGAGAAACATGTCGGTAATGTAAGGCAAATGCTGGAAACCGCGCCACAGCACATGTGGACCCGGTGCACCGTCACCTTTGCGCGCCAGAAAGCCGCCAAGCTTGGCAATCCACAGCACCGCCTGTGCCAGAGTGGGCGGCGTTGCCGCCGGCTCTGGCACACGTTGGATGTTGCAGTACAACGCCTGCCATTCCTCCTTGCCGAGCACCACGGTGCACGGCAGATCAGGATCGGTCCGGGCCAGCATGGTGGTATACAGGATGCGCCAGGCAATGATGGAATAGAGCGTCAGCGCGACCGCCAGGCGTTCCACCGTTTCTAACTGGCGTGATTCAATGCGACATCCGGTCTTGAGCACGCGATGCCAGACTTCAATGGTCCATCTGCAGGTGTACCAATGCACGCGTTCGATGGCATCGTCCACGCCGGATGTCGGCACCGTCGTCAACAGCAGCCATTCAATGGGCTCTCCCTTTAACGGCGGCGCAGCTTCCGTCGCCAGAATCGCCCACACCTCGACCTTGCCGAGCCGCTTCCTCGCCTGGGGCGGCTTGAGGGTGAGCGGCATGCTGCGTAACGTCAGCGTGCAGCGGCGCATCGGCTCCCCCGGCCGGCGCGGCACGCTCACTTCGACCGTCCCCAGCACGGAGGTTGCTTGCACGGTCTCCCACAAGTACCGGTGTTCACTGTCAACCACCCGGTTCCAGGATGCGCGCACCAGCAATTCAACGCCGGCGGCACGCTGCATGGCGAACAATTCGTACACGTCCGCTTCCCGGTCGCCGACACTGATAAAGGTCGTCTGCGGTGCCGCCTCGCGCGCCACTGTCAGCGCCTCAACGCTTTCCAGCCATTTGATGCTTTCCTTGTCGCCGATCGCGCGCTTCTTGTTCGATGGTAGTGCGCCGAAGGTCGCATCATCGCGCACCCAATTGCGTTGCGCGAGCAATCCCATGGGTAGCCGATCCGGCGTGACCGCCAGCGTGCTGTGGCAGATGACGCCGCGGCCCGCATCCGACAATCCGCCCAGTCCCTGCGTTGCCGGATGATGTTCCCAGTTGAGATACGTCGTGTCTTGCACCGCCAGCACGATCGGCACGGTGCGCGAGCGCGACCAGGTCGCATCGATGTGGCCGGCCAGAATGTGTTCCGGCACCGCTTTGGCGTTGTCGAAGAAGCGGTACGCCGCCTTCAGGTCATGCCATTGCGGTAGTGCCTGCGGCAAGGGCAGGTCGGGAGCCCTTGCCAGCGAGCGTGCCAGCCTCACCAGGCGTGACGTCAGACGTTTGTCGCCAAGCTCGACGATGCCCAGTTCGTGTTCTGCCCAGTCGCGATCTTCCTGTTCTTCTTCCGCCTGCATGTATTTGACGATTATTTCGGACAAGCCGAAAGTTAACATCGCCATCCATCGTTTACAACAGGTTTTTACTGCATTGGATAAAAAGATGTGGGTAATGATCAGGGCTATGCCGGGGGACTCCATAAGGTTTGACCTATACGTCGGTCGCTGTGAATCTTCTTTCTCGCCCAAAAGAAGGAGATTCACGATGAAAGAGTATCAGAGTTCGAGTCATACGAGATGGGACTGCAAATATCATGTGGT
>DAIDBD010000071.1 GCA_027310305.1 Herminiimonas sp. | reverse complement strand
GGCAATGATTGCGCCGGGTTGGTACAGGCAATCCAGATGATTTTTATTTCACCCGAGCGTACAGCCTCGAACATTTCCACTGCGGTCTTGCCGGGTTTTGAGGGAACGTCATCTACCTCCCACAGTTTGGCGACTTCGGCGCGATGCTGCGGATTCGCCATGTCGCGATGCGCCGACAGTATATTGGCCATGCCGCCGACTTCGCGCCCGCCCATTGCATTGGGTTGCCCGGTCAGCGAAAACGGACCGGCGCCCGGCTTGCCGATCTGGTGCGTGGCCAGATGCAGGTTGATGAGTGCCGCATTTTTCGCGGTGCCGGACGACGACTGATTCAAACCCTGGCAGTACAGCGACAGCGATGCTTTCGATTCGCCGAACCAGCGCGCCGCCTTGATCAGGTCTTCTTCGGCAATGCCGCACGTCTCGGCAACGAATTTCGGCGTGTAATCGCGCACCGTGCGTTTCAATTCGGCGAAGCCTTCGGTATGCGCATCGATATAGGCGGTATCGATCAAATCTTCCCACAGGAAAATATGCAGCATGCCATTGAACAGCGCGACATCGGTGCCGGGCAGAATCGGCAGGAACAGATCGGCTTCGCGCGCGGTATCGGTACGGCGCGGATCGGCGACGATCACTTTCAGGCCGCGGTTCTTCTTGCGCGCCTCTTCGATCCGCCGATAGAGGATCGGATGCGCATACGCGGTGTTCGACCCGACGATGAAAATGACTGCCGCATGGTCGATATCTTCATAACAGGCCGGCGGCGCATCGGCGCCCAGCGTCTGCTTGTAACCGGCGACTGCGCTCGACATGCACAGGCGCGAATTGGTATCGACATTGTTGGTGCCGATCAATCCCTTGGCGAGCTTGTTGAAGACGTAATAATCTTCGGTCAGCAACTGGCCGGAAACATAAAACGCGACGCTGTCCGGTCCATGCTCGCGAATGGTGCCGGCGAATTTTTTCGCGATGAAATCGAACGTCTCATCCCACGATGCCTGGCGACGCTGATTTTCCCGCGCGGCACGCATCTCGGGAAACAGCGCACGCGCCTGCTGCTGCAGCGCGGGCCGAGCGGACAAGTGCAGCGTGCTGCCCTTGGTGCAGAGCCGGCCGAAGTTGGCCGGATGTTCCGGATCGCCACGCACGCCGGTTATTTTTTCGCCGTCGGATTCGACGATGACGCCGCACCCGACGCCGCAATAGCAGCAGGTTGTTCTGGTTTCCGTCAAAGTTTGTGACTTGGCAGGCAATTCATTCATGCAGCCGCGGCCTCGACCACATTCGCATTCAACTCCGCGGTGTCCAGGTAGATTTGTCCGTTTTCCACTTTGACGCTGAACTTTTGCGTGCAGCCTTCGTCCGGCGCCAATGCGCAGCCGGATTGCAATTCGATGCTCCAGTTGTGCAGCGGGCAAGCGACCTGCTCGCCGAACACGATGCCTTGCGACAGCGGGCCGCCCTTGTGCGGGCAGCGATCCAGCAACGCAAAAATCCTGTCTTCGCTATTGCGAAAAATTGCGACAGCGGGTTGCGTTGCCCGATTGACCACCCGTGCTCCCAGCACGGGTATATCTGCGACGTTGCAGATGGCTTTCCATTGGTTCGACATTGAATATCCTTGTTATCAAGCTGCATCGCATTCCGGTTATGCCGTCAGCGGCGCGAACTGACGGGTATCGACCAGCGCCTTTTCCGGTTCGTGCCACGGATCAGGTTCGCCATCGAGCGAGAACAGCAGACGCTCATACAATGCTTTCCGTTTCTCTCCGTCTTCCACAATGTTCCGTTTGACATGATCGAGGCCGACGCGCGCAATGTAATGGACGGTGCGCTCCAGATACCAGCCTTCCTCGCGATACAACTGCAGGAATGCGCCGGCATATTCAAGCACTTCTTCATGCGTTTTCAACTTGACGAAAAACTGCGCTACTTCGGTCTTGATGCCACCGTTGCCTCCGACATAGATTTCCCAGCCTGAATCGACGCCGATCACGCCGACATCCTTGATGCCGGATTCGGCGCAGTTGCGCGGACAGCCCGACACCGCGAGCTTGACCTTGTGCGGTGCATACATGCGTGCCAGCGCACGTTCAAGCTGCTGCCCCATCAGCGTCGAATCCTGCGTGCCGAAGCGGCACCATTCGGAGCCGACACAGGTTTTCACGGTGCGCAGCCCTTTTGCGTAAGCCAACCCGCTCGGCATGCCGAGATCTTTCCAGACCGCTTGCAAATCTTCCTTTTTCACGCCCAGCAAATCGATGCGCTGGCCGCCAGTCACCTTCACGGTCGGAATCGCGAATTTCTCCACCACGTCGGCGATGCGACGCAACTCCGATGCGCTAGTGTGGCCGCCCCACATCCGCGGGATCACCGAATAGGTGCCATCCTTCTGGATATTGGCGTGCGCCCGCTCGTTGATGAAGCGCGATTGCGGATCGTCTTTCGCCTCGTGCGGCCAGGTCGAAATCAGGTAATAGTTGAGCGCCGGCCGGCAGGAGGCGCAGCCGTTCGGCGTGCGCCAGTTCAGGAAACTCATCGTGTCGGCAATCGTCAGCAGCTTGTCGGTCTTGATCGCTTCGCGTACTTCCTGATGCGTGTGATCGGTGCAGCCGCACATCGGCTTGGCTTTGCTGGAAGCGGAATAATCGCCGCCTGCGGTAAACATGATGATCTGCTCGACCAAGCCGGTGCAGGAACCGCAGGATGCCGATGCCTTGGTATGCTTGCGTACATCTTCCAGCGTAAACAATCCTTTTTCCTTGATCGCCTTGACGATCGTGCCCTTGCACACGCCGTTGCAGCCGCACACTTCGGCAGTGTCGGGCATCGCGGCGGCCATCTTGAAGCCTTCATGGCCGGTGTCGCCGGGGCGGCCGGTATTGGATTCGCCGAACATCAGCGTGTCGCGGATTTCGCCGACATCCTTGCCTTCGCGCAGCAGCTTGAAATACCAGCTGCCGTCGACGGTGTCGCCATACAGGCAGGCGCCGACCAGCTTGTCGTCTTTCAGCACCAGCTTCTTGTAGACGCCGCCGATCGGATCCGACAATACGATTTCCTCGGTGCCTTCGCCCCCCATGAACTCACCGGCGGAAAACAGGTCGATGCCGGTTACCTTGAGCTTGGTCGATGTGACCGAACCCTGATAGCGTCCGATACCGAAATTGGCCAGATGGTTGGCGCAGACCTTCGCCATTTCGAACAGCGGTGCGACCAGGCCGTAAGCGGTGCCGCGATGATTGACGCATTCGCCCACCGCATAGATGCGCGGATCGTAGGTTTGCATCGTGTCGCTGACGACGATGCCGCGATTGCAGTAAATGCCGGACGCCTCGGCCAGCGTGGTGTTGGGCCGGATGCCGACCGCCATCACGACCAGTTGCGCCGGCACTTCGAGGCCGTCGGTGAAGCGGATCGCCTGCACACGGCCGTCCTCGTCGCTGACGATTTCTTTTGTATTTTTATCGAGCAGAAATTTGAGGCCGCGATCTTCCAGCGACTTTTGCAGCATCTTGCCTGCAACCGGGTCGAGCTGGCGCTCCATCAGCCAGGTCGGCAGATGCACGACCGTCACATCCATGCCGCGCAGCTTCAGGCCGTTGGCCGCTTCCAGCCCGAGCAAGCCGCCGCCGATGACGACCGCATGCGTGTGCGTCTGCGCCGCGTCGATCATTGCATTGGTGTCCTGAATATCGCGATACGAGATCACACCCTGCAGATCCTTGCCGGGCACCGGCAGCAGGAATGGATTGGAGCCGGTTGCCAGCAGCAGGCGGTCGTATTCCGCGGTCGTGCCGTCTTCCGCAATGACCAATCGCTTGATGCGATCGATTCTGGCGATTTTCTTGCCGAGATGCAGCGCGATATTGTTTTCGGCGTACCAGTCGACATCGTTCAGCATGATGTCCTTGATGGTTTGCTCGCCGGCCAGCACCGGCGACAACAGGATGCGGTTGTAGTTCGCATACGGCTCGGCGCCGAACACGGTGATGTCATAGACGTCCGGTGCGATCTTGATCAGTTCTTCCAGAGTGCGCACTCCGGCCATGCCATTGCCGACCATGACCAACTTCAGCTTCTTCATTAAAGCTCCTTCATTAATGCAGCTTCGCCATCAAAGCTTTTTTGAAAATGTTCCCGCACACATATAAGCAAGACTGGTGCCACAAATTGTGCGGTGCACGCACCACGAAAACTGAACTTGCGCACCTTGGCAGTGCAATTCATTGAATTTTTTGGTGCGCTGCACGACATTGAATCTTTAATGGCTCCCTATGTGAATCAACGCACCAAGAGCGATGGCACAGCCCTTGCAATGCGCAGCTTGTCGCAATTTTTTGATCAAAAGGAACATCATGCAAAAGTCTTCGTTCTGGAAAGCGGGCCACACGCCTACTTTGCTGGCCTCGTTTCTGTATTTCGATTTGAGTTTCATGGTGTGGGTGATTCTCGGGCCGCTGGCCGTGCAGATATCGAAAGACATCGGCCTGACGCCGGCGCAAAAAGGGCTGATGGTCGCCACGCCGTTGCTGGCAGGCGCATTGCTGCGGATCGTGATGGGCGTGCTGGTCGATCATCTGAAGCCGAAGAAGGCAGGCATCATCGGTCAGGTCATCGTGATGGGCGGTTTGGCATGGGCCTGGCTGGGCAGCCTGCATAGCTATGACAGCCTGCTGACGCTCGGCATCCTGCTGGGCGTGGCCGGCGCCGCATTCGCCGTGGCCTTACCGCTGGCGTCGCGCTGGTATCCGCCCGAACATCAGGGGACGGCGCTGGGCATCGCCGGTGCCGGCAATTCCGGCACCGCGTTCGCCGCATTGTTTGCGCCGACGCTGGCGATTGCATTCGGCTGGCAAAACGTGTTCGGCTGGTGCCTGATTCCGCTCGGCATCGCCTTCGCCGTCTATCTGGTTTTCGCAAAGGATGCGTCGTCCGCGCCGCCGCCGAAGTCGCTGCCCGAATACCTGGATGTATTGAAAGACAAGGATGCGTGGTGGTTCATGTTTTTTTACAGCGTCACGTTCGGCGGCTTTTCCGGCCTCGCATCATCGCTGACGATTTACTTCAACAGCCAGTACGGCTTGTCGCCGGTCACCGCCGGCTATTTCACCGCCGCCTGCGTGTTCGCCGGATCGATGGTGCGGCCGCTGGGCGGACGGATTGCCGATCGCATCGGCGGCATCAAGACGCTGTCGGCCATGTACCTGCTGGCGGCAACGTTCCTGTTCATCGCCAGCTTCGGATTGCAATCGGCGATTGCCACGGTCGCCGTATTCGTGATGGCGATGCTGGCGCTGGGTACCGGCAATGGCGCCGTGTTCCAGCTGGTGCCGCAACGGTTCCGCAAGGAGATCGGCGTGATGACCGGCCTGGTCGGCATGGCCGGCGGCATCGGCGGCTTTTATCTGGCGTCCAGCCTCGGCTATTCGAAGCAACTGACCGGCAGTTATCAGATCGGCCTGATCATCTTTGCATCGCTGGCAGTGATTGCATTGATCGGACTGTCTGCCGTCAAGACGCGCTGGCGCACCACCTGGGGCAGCGCGGCGATGACGGCTGCTAAAATCTGATATGCCTTTATCGATTGCCGCCGGTCATGCCACGCGCGCGGGTCCGCGCGAACGCAACGAGGATTTCGTCGGCATGGTCACGCCCAACGAACCGGAACTATCGGCCAAGGGATTGATCGCCGCGATCGCCGATGGCGTATCCGGCAATGAAGGCGGACGCGAGGCATCCGAATACACGGTGCGCGGGCTGCTCGCCGACTATTACGCCACGCCGGACACCTGGCCGGTAACCCAGTCGCTCGACCGCGTGATCAAGGCAACCAATAGCTGGGTCCAGCATCAGGGTTCGATCCGGCCGGAACTGGCAGGCATGGCGACCACGCTGACCGCGCTTGTATTGCGCGGCGGCTTCTATTATTTTTCGCATGTCGGCGACACGCGGCTCTATCTGCTGCGCAACGGCGTATTGTCCAGGCTGACGACGGATCATGTGTGGGACCGGCCGGAAATGCAGCATGTGCTGACGCGCGCGATCGGCCTCGATACACGGCTGGCGATCGATCACGGCATGGGCGAATTGCGCGCGCGCGATGTGTTCCTGCTCGCGACCGATGGCGTGTGGGCATCGGTCACAGAATACGATCTGACCAGCCGGTTGTCGGAACTGGCGATCGGCAATATCGATGCGAGCCATGCCGCCGATACCCTGGCCGATGCCGCATTGACGGCGGGCGCCGGCGATAACGTCAGCGCGCTGGTACTGAAGATCGAATCCCTGCCGGAAGAAAATCTGCGCGACGCGTTGGCGGTATCGCGGCAACTGCCGCTGCCGCCGAAACTCAAGGCTGGCCAAAGCATCGACGGCTACCTGGTCGAGGCTGTGATCCATGCATCGCAAGCGACATTGCTTTATCGCGTGGTCGATCCCAAGTCGCAGCGCAGGCTGGCGCTGAAGACGCTGCATCCGGACCGCGCCGGCGACGCCCGGGAACGTTCCGCCTTCGCACATGAGGAGTGGCTGGCCAAGCGCGTGGTCGCGCGCTTCTTCCCGCAAGTCATTACGCCGGAACAGAAGAACTATCTGTACTATCTGGCGACCTGGCACGACGGCCATACGTTGCAGCAGCACCTGGATGCCGGCGAACATTTCACCGCGCCCGACGTCATCGCGCACGGAACGAAACTGGTACGGGCGATCGGCGCGCTGCACCGGCGCAGCATCATCCATCGCGACATCAAGCCGGCCAACGTGCATCTGGGCGACGACGGCGAGTTGCGGGTGCTCGATCTGGGCGTCGCGCAATCCGGACTGGAAGCCGAGGACGGCAACGATGCGCCGCAGGCGGGCACACCATCCTTTCTGGCGCCGGAACAGTTCGACGGCGCGCCGCCGTCACGCCAGACCGACGTCTATGCGGCCGGCGTCACGCTGTATCTGATGCTGACGCGCCATTATCCGTACGGCGAAATCGAACCGTTCCAGCGGCCGCGTTTCGGCGAGCCGGCACCGCCCGGCCGCTATCGGCCCGACATCCCGCTATGGTTTGAAAATGTGCTGCTGAAAGCGGTCGCGCGCGATCCGGGCAACCGCTTTGAAACGGCGGAAGAATTCCTGCTGGCGCTGGAGCGCGGCGCCAGCAGGCCGCTCGCCGCACCGGCTGCCGCGCCGCTTGCCAAGCGCGATCTGCTCGGGCTGTGGCGCACCGTCGCGGCAATATCGCTCGTGCTCAATCTGCTGCTGCTGTACTTGCTCTTGGTGCGCTGAAACGTCTCACTCTTGTCTTTTTACCATCAGCACAAATCCATCGGCGCAGCGTTCCGCAACATCTTTTCCAGGCACGGCAACAAACAGTTGACGCCCGAAAGCAAATCGGGTCTACTCTAATTCGCACATTCTTGTTGGCCGATCAGCGGAAACGCTCTTGACAAGCGAACCCCATTCCATGACATCGAACCCCACAACCATCAGCCCCGAGTTTTTCAATGCGGTCAATGCGAACGTCTCCAGCCATATCCGGAAAAAACTGCAGGCGATGGAGATCGAAGTCGTCGATCTCGAACTGCACAATTCGTCGCTGACGAAAACGTTCCGGGTTTACCTGACCTTGAAACGTACGGCCAATCTGAAGGCGCTTTGCGTGGCCGAACAAATTCTCACCAAGGAAATCGAACGCCAGTTCCTGTTCCGGCCGCACGCATTCTACTGGCGCTACTGCCCCGATGCGCCCGGCGTGGAGAAAGAACAGGTCGCCAATTCCCTGCTGCGCCAGCTGTCGTAACTTCGCTCAAGCCGCTTCCTTCAACGCCGGATGCGCCTGGCGGTGATACAGAAATTCCAGCACCGAAGTCCGGTATTCCATGTAAAGCGGATCCTGCGCGAGCGCAACGCGCTCGCGCGGACGCTCCAGCCGCACCTGCAGAATCTCGCCGATAGTCGCTGCCGGGCCGTTGGTCATCATCACGATGCGGTCCGACAGCAGCACCGCCTCATCGACGTCATGCGTCACCATCACGACCGTCGATCCGGTCTTGGCGACGATCTTCAGCAACTCGTCCTGCAAGTGCGCGCGGGTCAGCGCATCGAGCGCACCGAACGGCTCATCCATCAGCAGCACTTTCGGTTCCATCGATAATGCGCGGGCTATGCCGACGCGCTGCTTCATGCCGCCGGAAATTTCATGCGGCCGTTTTTGCCCGGCATGCGTCAGGCCGACCAGCGCCAGCGCACTGCCGGTGCGCTCCTTCAACTGCGCCTTGGTTTCAGTCGCGCCGAATACGCGCTCCACCGCCAGATACACGTTCTCGTAACATGTCAGCCAGGGCAGCAGCGAATGGTTCTGGAATACCACGCCGCGTTCCGGCGACGGGCCCGCGATTTCACGGTTGGCGCATAACAGCGTGCCGTACGTTGCCGTCAGCAGCCCGGCGATCATGTTCAGCAGCGTTGACTTGCCGCAGCCGGAATGGCCGATCAGCGTCACGAACTCGCCTTTCCCGACCGTCAGGTTGATGTCGTTCAACGCATGAAACACACCGGATTTGGTATTGAACGACATCGCGGCGTTGTGAATATCGATGAATTTGCTGTTGAAATTTTCCATGATTCGTTTTTTCCGTTTCGTTCCTTTTCCGTTGCAGGGGAAAGGAACGTTGCTGCAATCGATGTCAGCTCCGCACTTCCTCGTAAGTAAACGCGCGGGCCAGTGCAACCAGCGCCTGCTCCAGCAGTAATCCAACCACGCCGATCGCGAAAATCGCGATGATGATGTGCGGCACGTTCAGGTTGTTCCACTCGTCCCACACCCAGAAGCCGATGCCGACGCCGCCGGTCAGCATTTCCGCCGCGACGATCACCAGCCACGCGGTGCCGATCGACAGCCGCACGCCGGTCAGCATGTACGGCAGCACCGATGGAAACAGAATCTTGGTCAGGATTTTCCATTCCGACAGATTCAGCACCCTGGCGACGTTCATGTAATCCTGCGGCACCCGCTGCACGCCGACCGCGGTGTTGATGATCATCGGCCAGATCGAGCAAATGAAAATCGCCCAGATCGATGCCGGATTGGCGGCCTTGAACACCAGCAGGCCGATCGGCAGCCAAGCCAGCGGCGACACCGGCTTCAGGATGCTGATGACCGGATTGAACATGCCGGCCAAAAATTTGAAGCGGCCGATCAGGAAGCCGAGCGGAATGCCGATCGCAGCCGCCAGGCCGAAACCGATCGCAACGCGCTGCAGCGACGCCAGGATATTCCAGCCGATGCCTTGATCATTCGGCCCCTTCCGGTAAAACGGGTCGGAAAAAATAACGATCGCTTCTTTCAGCGTCGCCATCGGCGACGGGATGCCGCTGCTTTTCACCGATACGATCTGCCATACCAGCACCAGCAATGCCAGCCCGAAAATCGGCGGCAGCGCCGCCAGCAGGAATGGGCGCAGCGGCGACTTCCCGCCGCCGGTTTTCGACAGGTCGGCGCCGACCGCGAGCCGCCGCCTGGCTTCCGCCTGTTCCGCTTTCGCATTTATTTTTCCGGACGCAGGTGCGGGTTTCGATACCGGCTCGACCGGCTTGCCTGCAAAGGTTTCCATGACAGCACTCATGATGACTCCTGATGGTTGGTCACGCCCTGATCTTGAACGAGGCGGCATACGCTTTCGGATTTTTGCCGTCCCATGTCACGCCATCGACCAGCCTGGAACTGCGCATCGGGTCTTTCGGCACATTGACCTTGGCCATGCCGGCTGCGTCCTTGTACAGATCGATCCGGTTGATCGACCTGGCCACAGCCAGATAATCCACATCTTCCTTCAACAGGCCCCAGCGCTTGTGCTGGGTCAGGAACCACATGCCGTCGGACAGATAAGGGAAATTCACCGCGCCGTCGTTATAGAACTTCATGTAGTTCGGATCGTCCCAGGTCTTGCCCAGGCCGTTCTGATAGCGTCCGAGGATGCGCTGGTTGATCACATCGATCGACGTGTTTACATACGACTTGCCGGCAATGGTTTCAGCCATCTTGAGTTTGTTGGACAGCGATGCGTCGATCCAGCGGCCGGCCTCGAGCACGGCAGCGGTCATCGCGCGTGCAGTGTTCGGATATTTGTTGACGAATTCGGCGGTGGTGCCCAGCACTTTTTCCGGATGGTCTTTCCAGATGTCCTGCGTCGTCGTCGCGGTGATGCCGATGCCATCGACAATCGCCCGATGATTCCACGGTTCGCCAACGCAGAAACCGTCCATGTTGCCGACCCGCATGTTGGCTACCATTTGCGGCGGCGGCACGGTAATGACCTTGGCATCCTTCATCGGATCGATACCGTTCGCCGCCAGCCAGTAGTACAGCCACATCGCATGCGTGCCTGTCGGGAACGTTTGCGCAAAGGTATATTCGCGCTTGTCGGCCTTCATCAATTTGGCTAGGCCGGCGCCGTCCACCGCGCCTTTTTCCGCGATTTTCCGAGACAGCGTGATCGCCTGTCCATTGTTGTTGATCGCCATCATGACCGCCATGTCCTTCTTCGGTCCGCTGACGCCCAGATGGACGCCGTAAATCAGCCCGTACAGCACATGCGCCGCGTCGAGTTCGCCGTTGACCAGCTTGTCGCGCACGCCGGCCCATGAAGCTTCCTTGCTCGGCACGATCTTGATGCCGTATTTCTTGTCGAAACCGAGCACCGAAGCCATCACCACCGATGCGCAATCGGTCAATGGAATGAATCCGATCCTGACTTCTTCCTTTTCCGGTTTGTCGGAGCCTGCGGCCCATGCGCCCTGCGTGGCCAATCCGCCCAAGGCGCTGACTGTCACTGCTGCGCCCGCCTTCAGGATGGTACGGCGAGTCAAATCGGTTTTGCTGTCTCTGGTTGTCATGAATATCCCTTGTGATGCATTTGATTGATACCGACAAAAAAAGGCGTCCGGTCTATGCAAGCTTCGCTCGCATGACTCGGACGCCTTTGTCCCAATAATTCCGACCGCCGCTGGCCGGAACACATAATGATCGCCGCACCTTCGTTGGCGCTTGCCTTACATCAGCAATTGGTGTGCCAGCCCGATATAGCGCTTTTAATCGGTTTTCATCGCAATTCGGCCGATTCGATGCGCCATGTTTGTGCGATGCATTGAAAAAGTGCGGTCGCGATCAGCCCAGCAAGTCGGCCACGTCCAGTATCCGCTGCGCGATTTCCGACAGCTTCAAATTCTTGTCCATCGCCAGGCTGCGCAGCTTGCGGTAGGCATCGTCCTCCGACATCCTGTGGCGCTCCATCAGCAAGCCCTTGGCGCGCTCGATCGTCTTGCGCTCGGCCAGTTTGAGCCTGGTGTCGCTCAGTTCGGTGCGCAATTTCTGCTCCGAGTTGAAACGCGCCATCGCCACATCGAGCACCGGCTTGATGCGGTCGGATTGCAAACCCGCGACCACATAGGCTGACACGCCGGCGTCCATCGCCGCCGCCATGCTGGAGGTATCGTGATCTTCGGTAAACAGCACGATCGGACGCCGCGCGCCGCGGGTCGCCACGACAACATGCTCCAGCACATCGCGCGCGTCCGATTCGGCATCGATGATGATCATGTCGGGCTGCAGTTGCGCAACCCGCTCGGGCAAATGTATATCGGCCGGGAACACGGCAATGATGTTGTATCCGGCTTCCAGCAAACCGATCCGCAGCGCACGCGCGCGTTCCGCCTGATCCCAGGCCGGATCGTCGTGCTCGCCGTCCGGCGGTACGACGGTGTTGACGACAATGATGCGCAATGAACGCACATCGGTTTTGGCGGTTTGAATCATCGTGACGTTATTCAAAAGATATCGGACCGAAAATCTGCCGGCGACAGACTGCGAGCATGCAACGGAATACGCTACAATCCCTGCAAGAATCGCACCAGCCACACATCAACAATTTCCCCATGCTCGTTCTAGGCGTCGAATCCTCCTGTGATGAAACCGGTCTTGCGTTGTACGACACGCAACGGGGTTTGCTCGCGCATGCACTCTATTCGCAGGTCGCGATGCATGAGCAGTACGGCGGCGTGGTGCCCGAACTGGCGTCGCGCGACCATATCCGGCGCGCGATTCCGCTGTTGGAGCAGGTACTGGCGGAAGGCGGGCTGGAGCGCGGCATGATTGATGCGATCGCCTACACGCAGGGGCCGGGGCTGGCGGGCGCGTTGCTGGTCGGCGCGTCGATCGCGTGCGGACTCGGGCTTGCGCTCGACAAACCGGTGCTCGGCGTGCATCACCTCGAAGGACATTTGCTGTCGCCGCTGCTGGCGGACGACCCGCCCGCATTTCCGTTCGTCGCCCTGCTGGTCTCCGGCGGCCATACGCAATTGATGCGGGTCGACGGCGTCGGGCAATATGCATTGCTCGGCGAGACGATGGATGACGCCGCCGGCGAAGCATTCGACAAATCGGCCAAATTGCTGGGCCTCGGTTATCCGGGCGGACCGGCGATTTCGCGGCTGGCGGAATTCGGCGATCCAGATGTCTACACGTTACCGCGGCCGATGCTGCACTCGAAGAATCTGGATTTCAGTTTTTCCGGATTGAAGACCGCCGTGCTGACCGTGGTGAAAAACCGGATCACGAATATCTGCGAACAGGACAAGGCCAATGTCGCGCGCGCATTCGTCGATGCGATGGTCGACGTGCTGACGGCGAAATGTCTGGCCGCGTTGAAGCAGACCGGCTTGAAGCGGCTCGTCATCGCCGGCGGCGTCGGCGCCAATCGGCAGTTGCGCGACGCATTGAATGCGGCGGCGGCAAAAAAACGCTTTCGCGTGTACTATCCGGCGCTGGAATTTTGCACCGACAACGGCGCGATGATCGCGTTTGCCGGCGCGATGCGATTGCAGATCCATCCCGATGCCGCAAAACGCGACTATGCGTTCAATGTGCGGCCGCGCTGGCCTCTGGACGAATTGCGTATCACGTGAATAGCGATCGCGGCGAATCCGGTTATCGCGCCCGCCATACAAAATCTGATAAAGTATTCGGAACGCTTCCCGTCCGTACTTGTTGACTACCGAACAGCACTGCAGGATTGATGGCAGTGAATGCGATAACGCGATGAACATGACGCCGCCCATCGCCATTTCAGCAGATAAGCCCTTGCGCATTGACGCGCAGCATCCAGGCAATTCCGGATACTACCGCCGGCAAGCAATGCCGGGCCCGTGCCAAATCAGCGCAGCGCCTGTCGTTATCAGGGGAGACAATGATGCAAACCAGTTCGATTGAATACGCCGGGGCGATCCTGTTTGCATTGGCCGTGCTGCACACATTCTGCGCCAAGCGGTTTGATCACTTATCCCATACCAGCAAAAAACACGCGGGCTTATGGCATCTGATGGGCGAAGTGGAAGTCGTGTTCGGCTTCTGGGCATTGGTGCTGGTGCTCTTCATTGCCGCAATCGCCGGCATGGCGTCGGCAGTGGATTATCTCGAACAGCAGAATTTCACCGAACCTTTGTTTGTATTTGTCATTCTGGTCATTGCCGGCACCCGACCGATCCTTTATATTGCCAAACGGCTGGTCGATCGGCTGGTGCAGGTAATGCGAGTGCTGCCGTTGTCCGAACCGGTAGCTTATTATCTGGTCAGTCTGTCGCTGTTGCCGCTGCTCGGTTCATTCATCACCGAACCGGCAGCGATGACCCTGGCGGCGCTGATGTTGCGCGAACGTTATTACAAAAACGCTATTTCGCAACGCCTGAAATATGCGACGCTCGGCGTGCTGCTGGTCAATGTATCGATCGGAGGCGTTCTGACGCCGTACGCCGCGCCGCCGGTGCTGATGGTCGCCGGCAAATGGGGCTGGGACATCGGCTTCATGTCCAGCGTGTTCGGTTGGAAAGCCGTGATCGCAGTGCTGCTCAACGCGGTGGGAGCGGCCTGGATATTTCGTGCCGAATTATCGACATTGAAAATCCCTGATGCGCGTGCCGACGAACCGGCGATGCCGGCAACGATGGTGATCGTGCATCTGCTGTTTTTGGCGGGCACGGTCGTGTTCAGCCACAATCCGGTGATATTCATCGGACTGTTCCTGTTTTTTCTCGGCTTTACCGAGGCCTACCGGCGTCATCAGGATAGTTTGATGTTGCGCGAAGGTTTGCTGGTTGCATTTTTTCTGGCAGGATTGGTGGTGCTGGGCGGCCAGCAAAAGTGGTGGCTGCAACCGCTGCTGGCCGGCATGGACTCTACCGTACTGTTTTTCGGCGCGATCTTCCTGACCGCAATTACCGACAATGCAGCACTGACTTATCTGGGTTCATTGGTGGAAGGCATTTCCGATGCCGCAAAATATGCACTGGTCGCCGGCGCCGTTACCGGCGGCGGGCTCACCGTGATTGCGAATGCGCCCAATCCGGCCGGTTTTTCAATATTGAAAGAAACGTTCGATGAACAAGCAATCAGCCCGCTCGGGCTTTTTCTGGCGGCCATATTGCCAACCACCGTTGCAGCACTATGCTTTTTGCTGTTTTGATCGCACTGCGATGACGCACCAACCAGGAACGACATGCCAACACTGAATTTTTTACCCGATCTGCCCGACGGGCTCAACTTCCTGACGGCGGCCGGCCTGATCCTGATTGCCGGCATCTTCGGGTCGCGCCTTGCAGCGCGCATGTTGCCGGTGCCGGCCATCACCGGCTATGTGCTGACCGGATTATTGATCGGACCGGCGGCGCTCAATCTGGTCGATGCAACGATACTCGACAAGCTGGGCCTGCTGGTCGATCTTGCGCTCGGGCTGGTGCTGTTCGAACTCGGCCGCCGGGTCGATTATCAATGGCTGTTGCGCGAGAAGCGATTGCTTGCGACCGGCGTCGTCATCAGCCTGGCTACTTTTGCTGCGTTGTACTGGATGCTCACGCAATTCGGCTTCGGCAAACTGATCGCCAGCATGGTCGCCGCGATCGGCATGGCCACATCGCCCGCCGTCGCATTGAATGTCGTGCGCGAAGTCAAGGCCGAAGGCCAGTTGAGCGAACGCATGCTCAATATCGTGGCAATCGGCAATGTACTGGCATTTGTCGGATTTTCAATGGGCCTGTCGGCGCTGCATCTTGAATATCAGGCCGGTTGGCGCAGCTACGTGCTGCATCCGCTCTATCTGTTTTTCGGCTCGGCCGCACTCGGCTGGCTGGCCAGCCGGCTGCTGATCTGGCTCGGCCAATGGCTGGGCCGCGACCGCCAGGCGCATCTGATCCTGATGCTGGCCCTGATCGCCGCCACGGTCGGCGTGGCGACCATGTTCAAGCTGTCGGCGCTGATCGCCCTGCTGGCGTTCGGCATCGCCAGCCGCAGCCGCGATCCGCGCCGCATCGTGATCGAACCGGATTTGAGCCAGTTTACGTCGCTGCTTTACGTGCTGCTGTTCGTGTTCGCCGGCGCCAGGCTCGAATTGACGCACCTGCGCGAACTGGCGCCGGTGGTATTCGCATTCATCGCGTTGCGGCTTACCGTTACGGTGTTGCTGACAACCTCGCTGGCCGGCATCAACGGCATGACGCTGCGCAAGGGCGCGCTGCTGGGCGTGGCGCTGGTGCCGCTGTCCGGCTTCAAGATCGTGCTGGTACAGCAAGCCGCCGTGTTTTATCCGCAATTCGGCGCGCAGTTATCGGCGCTGATGGTATCGATACTGGTGATACTGGAAATCATCGGACCGATCTGCACCCGGTTTGCATTGGTCGCTTCCGGCGAAGCGAAAACCTGAAGGAATTTCCCATGCTCGAATTCACATCATCCACGCCGCTCACGATGGGCGTCGAACTGGAACTGCAGATTGTCAACCGGCGCGACTACAACCTGACGCGCGGATCGATCGACTTGCTGGTGCTGCTCGACAAGCAAAAACACGGTTACGACATCAAGCCGGAAATCACCGAGAGCATGATCGAGATTGCAACGTCGGTGCATACCAATCACCAGGAAATGCTGACCGAGCTGACCGCGATGCGCAAGCTGCTGGTGTCGTCCGCCGACAAGCTCAACCTGGGCCTGGCCGGCGGCGGCGCGCATCCGTTCCAGCATTGGGAGGATCAGCGCATTTTCCCGACCGAACGCTACCGACTGGTGTCGGAACTGTATGGTTATCTGGCCAAGCAATTTACCGTCTACGGCCAGCATATTCATATCGGCTGCGCCAACGGCGACGAGGCGGTGCGGCTGGTGCATCTGCTGGCGCGTTACATTCCGCATTTCATTGCGCTGTCGGCTTCGTCGCCGTTTTATCAGGGCGTCGATACCACGTTCCAGTCTTCGCGGCTGACGTCCATCAACGCATTTCCGCTGTCCGGCTACATGCCTTTTCTTGCCGACTGGGATGGGTTCAATGCCTACTTCGAAAAAATGGCGCGGCTCGGCATCGTCGCCAGCATGAAGGATTTTTACTGGGACATCCGGCCCAAGCCGGAGTACGGCACGGTCGAGATCCGTGTCTGCGATACGCCGCTGAAAATCGAGACTGCCGTGGCGCTGGCCGCCTATGCGCAAACGCTCAGCAAATATTTTTTTACGCAACGCAATCTGGCGCCGGCGCAGGATACTTACCTGACCTATTCGTACAATCGCTTTCAGGCTTGCCGTTTCGGCCTGGCGGGCATGTCGATCAATCCGGTCACCGGACAGCAGCCGACGATCCGCGAAGACATCCTGCACACGTTCCAATTGCTCGCCGATGTGGCGCAGGATTTGGGGACGGCCGACGCGATTGCATTCCTGCGCAAACGCGTATTGGAAAATCAGTGCGACTCAATCTGGCTGCGTGACAGGCATCTGAAAAGCGGCTCGTTGAGCGATGTGGTGCGCCAGCAAAGCGAGTTGTGGATGACGGTTTGATGCAACAAGGGCTCGCGCGAACCCTTGTCTTTACTTTTTCTTGCCGCCGATGCGGCTCTCTTTGCCAGCCATCAGGTTGCCGATATTCTTTCCATGCCGATAAACCAGCAGGCAACCCATCACCAATACCGCGAGTAGCGTCACGTCGGCGCCAAACAGCAACCCGTAATAAAACGGGGCGAACACGCTGGCGACCAGTGCGGCCAACGATGAATAACGGAATGCATAGGCAATCACCAGCCATGTAACCAGCGTCGCCACGCCCAGCCAGATATTGAGTCCCAGCAGTACGCCGAGCGCCGTGGCGACGCCTTTTCCGCCGGCGAACCTGAAAAACACCGGCCACAAATGACCGAGAAATACCGCGATGGCAACCAGCGCGACGCCGCCGTCTTCAACACCGTATTGCGGGCCGAATTTTTGCGCCAGCCATACCGCGAACCAGCCTTTCAGGCAATCTCCCAGCAGCGTGGCGATCGCGGCCTTCTTGTTGCCGCTGCGCAGGACATTGGTCGCGCCGGGGTTTTTCGATCCATAGGTGCGCGGGTCGGCCAGACCGGATAATTTGCTGACCACGACGGCAAACGAAACCGAACCGATCAGATAAGCCGCGATGCCGAACAGGACTGTATTCATATTCTCCTCTTGATAATTTTTATTCTTCCAATGCGCACTTCACCGCCTTGACCGGCAGCAGCCCGCTCAATGACGCCGGATCGAGTCCGATCAGATAGCCGCGCCGGCCGCCGTTGATATAGATCCGGTCGAGTGCAAGAATGCTCTGCTCCGCATACACCGGCATCGCTTTTTTCGTGCCGAACGGCGACGTGCCGCCGACCAGATAGCCGGAGTGCCGGCTCGCGACTTCCGGCTTGCACGGCTCGATCGATTTGCAATCGATCTGGCGCGCCAGATTCCTGGTCGATACCTTGCGGTCGCCATGCATCAGCACGATCAGCGGCTTGGCCGTTTCATCCTGCATGATCAGCGTCTTGACCACATGATGCTCATCGACACCGAGTTCGCGCGCCGACACCGCCGTCCCGCCGTGTTCTTGATACGGATACGGATGTTCGGAAAAAACGATGCCTCGGCCGCGCAAAAAATGCGTCGCCGGCGTCTCGGAAACATGCTCTTTTTTTGCCATGCGTGATACGCTAATCACAAAAACGGGGAACACATTATGCAGCAAGAAATCCGCTTTGCGACGTTCAATCTCTACAATCTGGCTCTGCCCGGCATGAAATTCTATGACAACCTGGAACCGTACACGCCGGCGGAGTACGATGCGAAAATCGCGTGGACTGCACGGCAGATCGACCTGCTCGATGCCGACGTGATCGGATTCCAGGAAATTTTTTCACAGGCCGCGTTGAAAGACGTGCTGGCCAGATCGCAGAAATACCGGCACGCGCAGCATGCCGGCTTTGACCCGATGCCGCAAGCGGGCCGCCTGACGCCCAGCGTCGCGCTGGTATCGCGCCTGCCGCTTGCCGCAGGCGCGGCTGCCTATGCCGACTTTCCGCGCAACCTGTCGGTGCCGCTGGCCGAGGTGACAGAACCGATGACCCGGTTCACGCGCCCGGTGCTGCATGCGCAAGTCGTGTTGTCAAAAGAACTGGTGATCAATGTGTTCGTGGTCCACCTGAAATCGAAGCGTCCGGATTATCGCAACGGCGAACATGATGATGATCCGTACCAGCTTGGCACGGCGGTATTGCGCTCGCTGGTGCGGCGCGGCGCCGAAGCGCTGGGATTGCGTTATTTGCTGACCGATTATGTAAAAGGCAATCGGGTGCCGCTGGTCGTGATGGGCGATTTCAATGATGTCGCCGCTGCGGTGTCGACGCAACTCGTGATGGGATCGGGACGGCGCGGCAAGAACGGTTTCGACGACCGGCTATTCGAAAGCTACCGGATTCAATCGCGCCGCGATCCATTGCGCGATGTTGGCTACACCCATATGCATGACGGCAATGTCGAAACCATCGACCATGTGCTGGTATCGGAAGAATTCAATCCGGCGTCGCGTTTTGCGATCGGTGAAGTGCTGGATGTGGCTTATCTCAACGACCATGTCGTATTGCGGCCGCCGGAAGCATCGGATCATGGCGTGGTGCTGGTGCGCATCAAGTTGTATGGCACGGAAAACAGCGTCAACGGTCTGGCAACCCCATCGTAGATGCCTGCGGACAACTAAGCGGCAACCGCATTAACGTTTCGGCCATACGGCTGATTACGGCGTGCCGGTTTGCGCGTCCCCGTCCTGCGGAACCGGCTGTTCCGCGCCCTGCTCCGAGCCTGGGTCCGGTTGGGCGTCCTTTTCCGACTTGCGTTTCAGCTTCTCTTCTTTCTTTTTTTTCTTTTCAAGTTCTTTTTGCCGCTTTTCGTATTGAAAGTTTGTCTTTGCCAAGTTGTCGCTCTTTAAGTAAAACTGCGATGAAGGAAAGGCCTGAATTAATCAGGCCGGGAATACGAATGCTAGCATGCTGACCGCTGCCGCGATAAAACGCCGGTTTCAGGCAAGCGCCAGCAATGCCCGCTGCGCATCGTCCAGATAACACCATTCGCCTTCGTCCAGTTCCAGCGCATCAAGCGTCAGCGCGCCGATCGCGGTACGGCGCAACGCGCTGCAATGATTGCCGGCAGCGGCCAGCATGCGCTTGACCTGATGGTATTTGCCCTGCTCCAGCACGATTTCAAGCCGGTGCGCATCGAGCGGCTTGCAGTGCAGCGCCGCCAATGCCGCCGGCTCGTCATGCAGCTTGACGCCGGCCAGCAATTGCGCGACCAGTTCCGGCGTGACCGGATCATGGGTCGTCGCCACATAAACTTTCGGAATGTGCCGCTTCGGCGACGATTGCGCATGAATGAACGCGCCGTCATCCGACATCAGCAGCAAGCCGGTCGTATCGTGATCGAGACGGCCGACCGGCTGTACATCGCGCCAGGTAAATTGTTCCGGCAAGATCGTCAGTACGCCCGGATGGTGGCTGGGCTTTCTGGAGCATTCGAAATCGGCCGGCTTGTTCAACGCGATATGGACATGCGCGCGATACAGCCATTCTTCGTCGAACAAGGTGAAAGCGAAGCCGTCCGTTTCGTAAGCGGCGCGATAATCGGTGACGGCTTCGCCGGCGACAGTAACCTCACCATCGGCGATCAGTTCGCGGCACCATTTTCGGGTGCCGAATCCCTGCGATTGCAGGATGCGGTCCAGTGTCAGTTTGCTCATGGCGGCACTGTAACAGAAGCCGCACACGGTTTGCATCGGGCGGCGCTGACAAGCTGACAATACCTGCAACATATACGCCACAAAATCGACGCGATTGCGGCGTTTTTTCAATCCGGAAAATGCTAAATCCAGAGAATCATGTCATGCTGTTTTGATTGCTTTAAGGAAATCAAAATGGCTGATTTTTTGCATACCCTTGAGCGTCGCGCGCGCTATCTGATGGGCTTCGTTTCGCTGATGCTGATATTGGCGCTGATGCTGTGGAAAACCGGCCTGGTCAGCACTGCGCCTTCCTACAAAAACGATGCATGGTACGCCAGCAGTAGCCGCGCCGGATTGGTGATTACGACCGAATACGCCGACGAAGCCGCATGCCGATCATCGAACCCGGCTTCATCGATCACATGCCGCTCGGGAAAATCGCTGGCGGCGAATGAAGGCGCAACCGTCGTCAGATAAGCACAGCGTCTGAGCGGTTAACGCACCGCCAACCGCCACAACGTCGTCAACTCCGCCGCACGCGCAGCATGCAGCGGATCGGCAGCATCAGATGCGCGCGGATGATGCGGCAGGACATCGATCCGGCCCACCGTTTTCAATCCTGCCGCCTCGATCATCGCGAGCAGTTCGCCGCGCGAGCGCAGGCCCAGGTGCTCGGCGAAATCGGACAGGATCAGCCAGCCCTCGCCGCCCGGTTCCAGATGCGCCGCCAAGCCGCCGAGGAATCCGCGCAGCATGCGGCTGTCGGGATCGTACACCGCATGTTCAATGGGAGAATTTGGCCGCGCTGGCAGCCACGGCGGATTGCACACCACGAGCGGCGCGCGCCCTTCGGGAAACAGGTCGGCCTGCACCACTTGCACCTGCGGTGTCAACCCGAGCCGCGTCATGTTCTCGCGGGCGCATGCCAGCGCGCGCGGGTCCTGATCAGTGGCCACGATGCGTGCGATGCCCCGGCGCGCAAGCACTGCGGCCAACACGCCGGTCCCGGTGCCGATGTCGAACGCCAGCG
Organism: Herminiimonas sp.; assembly: GCA_027310305.1. Taxonomy (GTDB): domain Bacteria; phylum Pseudomonadota; class Gammaproteobacteria; order Burkholderiales; family Burkholderiaceae_D; genus DAIDBD01. Next base: position 8,032 of record DAIDBD010000071.1, on the reverse strand, counting down.
ACCGCGCGCACGCAGGCAACGGCGCGTCGGCCACCAGTCCCACGTACTCGCCGCGCACCGGCGAGAATACGCCGTAGTGCGGATGAATGCGGTCGCCCAGCGCCGGTATCTCGACCCCTTTTTTGCGCCACTCGTGCGCGCCGATCAAGCCCAGCAATTCCCGCAGCGACACAACGGAAGGTTTGTCGCCTGCGCCGTAAGCTTCGTTGCAAGCCTGCCGCACATCGGGCGCACGCCGCAACGGAATACTGTAATCGGCATCGAGCGGCAACAGCAGCATCGCCAGCACGCGGGCGCGTTGCGATTGGGCCTGGCGATGCAGATTGAATGCCTCGATCGGCGATGAAACGGGTTTGGGTGGTTTGCGCGACTTGCCTGAGGTGCGATCGGTGCGCCGCGCCAGCGCCTGCAGCAACTGGCGCGCATTCTGAAAATCGCCGCGCCACAGCAGCGCGGTGCCTTCGCATGCCAGCCGATATGCTGCATCGGCCGTCATGCGGTCGTCGGCGATGACGACACGCTTCGGCGGCGGCGCGCCGCCCTCCGAGCGCCAACGGGCGGAGCGGGTTTCGTCCGCCTCGGTCCAGATGATAACCGGGTGGCCGCTCATGCAGTGCCTTCCACGCGCGGCATCGGGATTTGAACAGTCTCGGGGATGTATCGAATTGTCATAGGTTGCGGCCCACTACACTTTTTTCAAAGTAACGGAAGCGCCTTTCTCCTTCAAGTCCTTGCTGATCTGCACCGGGTCGCCATCGGCAAGAGCATTTCCGTTACGGTCTTTTACGTTCATTGCTCTTTTCCTTTTTGATACGCGTTAAGGCTGCGGTGTTTGGAAGCCGGCGGAAAGCGCAGCCATGTTGCAACGACGAGCAGACCGAAGAGTGAATAGCCCAATACGAAAACCCAAGGCGGGGCTTCGTAATACAGCACCCGCTGAAACCAGTGCTCGATGAAACCGCCGCGATAAATTGTTGCGCCGGATTCCGCGCGCAGCCACATTTCTAGGCTTGTGAGAGGACAAGTAATTTCCAGCCATGCTTCTGCCACGACGACCGCGATCGCACCCAGGTGTGCAAGCCTGAACCACAGCGCATTGACCCACCGCCATTTGTTAAGATTGCCGATGATAATGAAAACAAGGCCGCCAACGACGAAGGCGACAACGGCGAAGTGCAACGCAAGCACGAGATCCGCGAGTAATTGATACGGCAGGTTGTAGCGCACGCAGGATATCTCAACGTGAAAATGACCGGCGCGCAGCGTCGGTGTCGAACCGCAAGTTAGCTGGCATGGACGACACGTTCGCGCCAATATCCAGGTCGGCGCGATTGATGTGCAACCGCGAAAATAACTATGCCGCCAGGAGATGAATTGTAGAGAAGAGAAAACGGAAAATCTTTAACCACTACACGCCGAGTGCCTGATGAAGATGGAGACCCGACATCGGGGAACACCAAAGCAAGCGCAGCAGCTTTTTCAATTGCTTCAGCAAACCTAGCACCTAATCCCGCTTGCGCCTTGTTGTAGTACTCCACCTCGGCCAAAAATTCTTCGCGAGCTGCAGCAACAAAATCAACTTTCCTCACTATGAAAGGCGTCTGGCTTCAGCGAAGACCGCTTCAGACGGAAAGATAGGAGTTTCGCCTTTCTCGTATGCAGCTACACGAAGCGCGATTTCTTTTTCCCATTCTTGCTCGATTTCGGCCATAACTGGGTCTTGCAAGGATTCAAGAAGAAACTCGGCAAGTTTTGCCCGATCTCCCGGAGGCAATTGAGAAGCTTGCTGTTCAATTTCGAGGAGAGAAGATACCATGGGAACCCCTTAGTAGAAAATACTATTGGCATTTTACCCCGCTTCTTTTGATCAGCGAACTTTGACTGCTAACGTAGAAGTAACCGGCACTGCGCGGCTTTATCGCGCAGCGTCCGGTTGACTGCCGGGTTATGCCACTGCTTCATTTGGTATAAGAGCAAGTAGATCTGTTACCCCAACATCTTCACCTATCTGTGAAAGCAAAGTTGTAGCTTGGCCTCGATGGTGCGTTTGATGGTTGAAAAAATGCATGACAAGGCAGAAGAAGTTCTTGTCTGCACCAGTGCCCTTGGTGCTTGTATAACGCAGAACGTGATCTAGGTCGTGGTCTGTAATTGAGCGCGCCCACTCCGTGATGACCTGGTCGAGTACTTTTCGGTGTTTTGAAAGGCTTTGAATGTCTGTGTAGAGAAGCCGATCAAGGCTTGTTGGGTTTGGGAGATTTCGTACTGGTTCAAGCGCTGAGTAGTTAGCAGGATGGGTTGCGAAGCGCTTTAACCAAATTGTATCGCCTACAGCCAAGTGGTTAAGCGTTCCAAGAATGGAGCCGAAGAATGCCTTTCTATCGGCGATAAGTTCCTCGCTGGGCAAGGTCATCGCAGCCTCATACAATTTGCCATTCATCCATTCGTTGTACTTCGCCATAAGGCAGATATGGTCGGTACGGCTCACCGTGATTCTCCTAAGTGGCATAACGTGATTTATTTTTCATATCCGGAATATATCCGATAAATGGAACATGACCAACGTGCATTAAAATTCCTCATTTCTGTCACAGATACTGGACTTATATGGTTATACTGTTATTAATAACAGTATAACCTATGGAACATCAATCGCCCCCTTTAAAACCGCGCCTGCTCGATCAAGTGCGTGAACGTTTGCGCTATAAACATTACAGCCTGTCTACTGAAAAGCTGTACGTTTACTGGATACGGTTTTTCATTCGCTGGTCCGGGATGCGGCATCCGACAGAGATGGGGGTAATCGAGGTGGAGGCGTTTTTGACCATGCTGGCGGCAGAGCGGCAAGTGGCGCCTTCCACTCATAAACAGGCATTGAGTGCGCTTCTGTTTTTGTACAAGGAAGTGTTGCAAATTGATTTGCCGTGGTTGCAGCAAATCGGACGCCCCAAACCCCAATATCGGTTGCCGGTAGTACTTACTGCGCATGAAGTGCAGCAGACCCTGACCCTGATGGAGACAGGCAACCCGGTGTTTGGATTGTTTGCGAAACTACTTTATGGAACGGGCATGCGCATCATGGAAGCGGCTCGGCTGCGCGTGAAAGATGTGGACTTTGAGCATGGCGCAATCGTTATCCGGGAGGGCAAAGGATCAAAAGATCGGGTGGTCATGTTGCCGGAAAGCGTGCGGGCGTCTTTGAAGATGCAACTGGAGCGCAGCAAGGCGCTATGGCAGGCAGACCGGGAAGCGCAGGCGCCAGGGGTGGAACTGCCTTTCGCATTGGGAGCCAAGTACCCGCGAGCCGACCAAAGCCTCGCCTGGTTTTGGGTATTCCCGCAGCAAACCTTGTCCAAAGATCCGCGTAGCGGTATCGTGCGCCGCCATCATTTGTATGCGCAAACATTCCGGCGGACGTTTGCCGGCGCGTTGCGCCATGCGGGTGTAACCAAACCGGCCAGCCCGCATACCCTGCGTCACAGTTTTGCCACTCACTTGTTGCAACGCGGGTGCGACATCCGCACCGTGCAGGAATTACTGGGCCATGCCGATGTGAGCACTACGATGATTTACACACATGTGCTGAAGGTAGCGGGCGGCGTGCAAAGTCCTCTCGATACGTTATTGGCTCAGTCATTGAATGCATCTCGGCAAAGTGCGACGGTAACGCAGGTTGAGGCGCTCTTCCTGGAATCGCCTGCCGCCGCTTTTCATCCGCGCGGATGATGCGCCGCATGCAGCTTCTTCAACCGCTCCCGCGCCACATGCGTGTAAATCTGCGTGGTCGAAATATCGGCATGCCCCAGCAGCAGTTGCACCACGCGCAGATCGGCGCCGTGGTTCAGCAGATGCGTGGCGAATGCGTGGCGCAACGTATGCGGCGACAGCGGTGCGTGGATGCCGGCTTTCAACGTGTATTTCCTGATCAGCGTCCAGAACATCTGCCGCGTCATCGCGCCGCCGCGCGCCGTCACGAACAACGCGTCGTCGATCTGGCCGCCCAGAATGGCGGGGCGCGCCTCTTTCAGGTAGCGCTCGATCCACGCGCGCGCCTCTTCGCCGAACGGCACCATTCGCGTCTTGCTGCCTTTGCCGGTGATGCGCAGCACGCCTTCGTTCATGCCGGTCTCAACCGATTTCAACAGCACCAGCTCCGATACCCGCAAGCCGCTGGCGTACATCAACTCCAGCATCGTGCGGTCGCGCAGGCCGAGCGGGGTCGTGACATCGGGCGCGGCAAGCAGCGCTTCCACCTGCGCTTCCGATAATGTCTTGGGCATGCGCGGCGGCTGCTTCGCCGATTTCATGCGCAGGCACGGGTCGGCGCTGATCTTGTTTTGCCGCAGCGCGAGTTGATAAAAGCGTTTCAATACCGCGAGGCGGCGGTTGGCGGAGGTCGCCTTGGTGGTCGCGTGCCTAGCTGCAAAGTACGCATTGAGGTCGTCGGCTTGCGCAGCGTACAGACTCTTGCCGCGTTCGGTTTGCAGCCAGCTTGCAAACAGGGTCAGGTCGCGCCGGTAGGCATCCAGCGAGTTTTTCGCGAGGCCGTCTTCCAGCCACAAGGTGTCGCAAAACTCATCGATCATTGCCTGGCTCGGCAAGTCATTGTTGCGCATCAGTAGCCTTCGATGCCTTCATGCGCCAGCAGCCAGCGCTTCACGCCCAGATGAAAGCCGGCTTCATCGTCGTGATTGGAAAAGCCGCCGAGCCCGCCGGTTGCAGTCACGCGGTGGCATGGAATGACGAGCGGGAACCAGTTGGCGCCGCACGCCTGCCCGACCGCTCGCGGCGCCGATTGAATGATGCGCGCCACCTCGCCGTAAGTGAGCACGTCGCCGCGCGGAATTGCTGCGATGACCTGCCATACTTTTTGCTGGAATGCGGTGCCGACTGGCGCCAGCGGCAGATCGAACCGGAAATCCGGCTGTGCGAAATAGCGCTCGACCTGTTTTGCGGCGCGTTCCGATAATTGGTCCGCCGGCGCTTTTTCCGCGAAGTGCGGCGGCAGATAAACCATCTCGCGCACGACGCCGGGTTCGGTGCGGATGCCGATCGCGCCGAACGGCGCGGCGACGATTGCCGAGAATAATTCGCTTTGTGTGTTTCGCATGCCGACAGCATAAAACAAAAGCGTTTTAACCGCGTGATTTTGCCGGCTGCGAAGAATGAGATGCAATCAGCGGTCCGCGATAACGCGCAATGGAAAAAGCCACCGCGCTTTTGGCGGCGGTGGCTTTTCGGCAAGATTAACTAAAACTCATTCACTTTCCATACAACAGATTCGGCAGCCACAGCGATAGCTGCGGCACATACGTTACCAGCACCAGGAAGGCCAGCATGGTCAGCAGCCATGGCAGCACCGCCACAGTGAGCTCCGATATTCCCATCTTGGTTATCCCGGACGCCACATACAGGTTCAATCCCACCGGCGGATGGCACATGCCCACTTCCATGTTGACCACCATGATGATGCCGAAATGAACCGGGTCGATGCCCAGCGTTGACGCAACCGGGAACAGGATCGGCGCCATGATCAGAACGATCGACGATGGTTCCATCACGTTACCCGCCAGCAGCAGCAGGACGTTGACGACCAGCAGGAAGGTGATGATGCCGAAGCCCTTGTCCATGATCCAGCCGGCCATTGCCTGCGGAATGTTTTCGCTGGTCATCAGGAACGAAAACAGCACGGCGTTCGTGATGATGTACAGCAGCATGGCGGACATCGATGCGGAATCGAGCAGCACCTTGGGAACCTGCTTGAATCCCATGTCCTTGTAGATGAAGACCGCAACGATGAAGGCATAGACCGCCGACATCGCCGCCGCTTCGGTGGGCGTGAAGATGCCGGTATAGATGCCGCCCATCACGATCACGATCAGCAGCAGGCCCCAGGCGCTTTTCCGGAATGCCGCAAACCGCTCGGCCCAGGTTGCCTTCGGCAGGCGCGGATAATTATGCTTGCGCGCCAGGTACCAGGTAGTCAGGCCCAGGAATGTTGCCAGCATCAGGCCCGGGATCACGCCTGCCATGAACAGCTTGCCGACCGATGTGTTGGTCGATACCGAGTACATCACCATCACGATCGAGGGCGGAATCAGGATGCCCAGCGCGCCGGAAGTGGTGATGACGCCGGCGCCGAAACCCTTCGGATAACCCTGGCGAACCATCGCCGGCAGGATGATCGAGCCGATCGCGACCACTGTTGCCGGCGAAGAACCGGATACCGCGGCAAACAGTGCGCACGCCATCACGCCGGCCAGCGCCAGGCCGCCATGCCAGTGGCCGACCATCGAGGTGGCAAACTTGATCATGCGCCGCGCCACCCCGCCGTGCGTCAGGAAGTTGCCGGCAAGGATAAAGAACGGGATCGCCATGATCTCGAACTTTTCAATACCCGTGAACAGCTTCAGCGCGACCGATTCGATCGGCACCGTCGTCATCGTGAACAGGAAGGTCAGTACGGTCAGGCCGAGCGAAATCGAGATCGGCATGCCCGTCAGCATCAGGGCCAGCAGCAGTACGAAAATAATCAGTGCATTCATATTTTTGCTCCCGCGATGTCTTCTTTTTCAGGGTCGAGGCCTTCGACATGCGCGTGGTCGTGTTTAGGCAATTCGCCGGTCTTGATGAAGTTCCATGTCACCTGTAGAAAACGGAAACACATCAGGTAGGAACCGAGCGGTACGGCGAGATAAACCATCCACATCGGGATTTCCAACACCTCGGATACGCTGCTGGTATGGCTGAGTTCATAGACGAATGTTGCGCCCAGCGTGCCGACGATGCCGGTAAACAGCGCGCCTGCGAGCAATCCAATGATGACGAACCGGTAATGCCATGGCTTGTTCATCCGGTTGATCAGCACGTCGACACCGACGTGGATGCCGGTGCGCACGCCGTAGGCGGCGCCGAACTTCGCCATCCACACAAACATGTAAATGGTTATTTCTTGCGCCCAACTGGTATTGAGCTGGATCAGCGCGTCCTGCACAACCGGAATGGGAAGTCCGGACAGATAGCGATGCACCACCGCGATGAAAACGACGATGGTCGCCAGCCCCATCAGGGTCGCAATCAGCCATTCTTCCAGGTGATCGAGGAATTTCATGAAGTCTCCATGTGTGACGGAGGCACAGCGCAAGCCGTGCCTCCCTTGCAACCGCGTTTTTGCGGGGCTTGCAGGAATGCGCCTGCCAGCCCCGTTCGGGTTAGCCGATTTTTATTTGAAACCCAGCGCGGCCGATTCCTTGTTGACTGCATCGATCACATTCTTGCCGATGCGGCTTTCCATCTGCTTCTGCACCGGCAACAACGCCTTGCGCCATTCCGCCTTTTCCTTGTCGGTCAGCGTATAGATCGTGGTCTTGCCGGATGCCTTGACGGCTGCCATCGCCTTGTCGTTTTCCTGCTGCGCGATCGCGTTCGCATACTTGGTCGCTTCCTTCATCGCGCCATCAAGCTCGGTACGGATATCGGCCGGCAAGCCGTCCCAGAACTTCTTGTTGACGATGACCGCGTAACCCAGATAGCCGTGATTCGACATGGTCACATCCTTTTGCACTTCATGCATCTTCTGGGTGTAGAGATTGGATGGCGGGTTCTCGGTGCCGTCGACCACGCCGGTCTGCAATGCCTGGTACACCTCGGAGAACGCCAGCACCTGCGGGTTGGCGCCGAGCGCGCGCATTTGCGCATCGAGCACCTTGGATGACTGGATCCGCATCTTCAGTCCCTTGAAATCGGCCGGCACATGCAGCGGCTTGTTGGCCGACATCACCTTGAAGCCGTTATCCCAATACGCCAGGCCGGTGATGCCCTTGCTTTCGAGCTTCTTGAACAGTTCCTTGCCGATCGGGCCTTCGGTCACGCGGTACAGCACTTCCTTGCTCGGGAAAATATACGGCAGGTCGAACACTTCGAATTCCTTCACGCCGAGCGGGCCGAACTTGGCCAGCGACGGCGCCAGCATCTGCACCGCGCCCAGTTGCAGCGCTTCCAGTTCTTCCTTATCCTTGTACAGCGTGCTGTT
>DAIDBD010000088.1 GCA_027310305.1 Herminiimonas sp. | reverse complement strand
ACACTTTGCTACAGATTTTGTCGGTCTCGGTTTTCGAGAAAACCCTTATGTCATGCGCCTTACAGCCCGATGCCACCAGAACAATTGCATCACCCGTCGATAACCAATTGATTTTGTTCGATTTTTAACCGGACACTACTGTCGAAAGATAGGCATTAAGCGCGGGTACCGGTACCGACTGCGCCTCGGCCGCAACCGGTACGTAAGACTCGTCGGAGAATAGGCTGAACGGCGCCTTGATTGCGACACTGCCCCAAAAATCCTTCAATGCCTGACGCGCACCGTCGCGGCCGCCGACAGCAAAGCCGTGCGCCAGCACAACCGCGTTCATTGCACCGGCGCTCGCACCGCTGATCCCTTCGATCCTGATACGCCGGTCTTCCAGTAACCGGTCAAGCACACCCCATGTGAATGCGCCGTGGGAGCCGCCGCCCTGCAACGCAAGTGTTACTACTTTCTTTTGCATGGCTTTTCCTTTTCCCCAAAAATTCGCTTATCCGGTGCAGATAAACGGGAATTGCAGTATTTGCAGAGGCAAACGTAACTTGTATGCCTTGCCGGGAGAACGCCGAAATCCGCTCGGGATGATAGGAGAGAAATGAAATGGCGTAGAAAGCTGTCTGCACTTTACAGCATCGTCCACCAGTTTATGGTCACATGCAAGCGGCAGCAATGCCAATGCCTGCCAACACCGCGATCATTCGTCCTTGGCGCCATCGATGCCTAATTCGTGAATTTTTCGCGTGATGGTGTTGCGCCCGATCCCGAGACGCACCGCTGCATCGTTCTTGCGGCCATGGGTATGCTTCAACGCAGTTTTAATCAGCGCCGATTCAAACTGGCGGCCCAATGCATCCATCACTTCCGGCCGTCCGGCAGCCAGCATTCGGGCAGCTTCGGTTTCGAGCAGCGCGATCCAGCTTGCATGATCGGGAAAACCGTTGCCGACCGCCGGCGCCGCACCATCAAATGGATAGCTGGCTTCGCCGATACTCTTGCCGTTGCTTGCGGCACCCGGCAACTGGAATGCAGCGGTCTGCGGCTGGGCAGCCGCAGACAAAGGGGTAGCGGGTGCAAGACCCTGGCCTTCGGTCAACTCCTGCGGCAAGTCCTTTACTTCAACCGTTTGTCCCGGCGCCATCACGGTAATCCAGTTGCATAAATTTTCCAGTTGCCGCACATTGCCCGGCAAATCCAGTCCGGTCAGAAACTGCATCGCGTACTCAGACATCCGCTTGGCTTCGACGCCTAGCTGTTTTGCGCTTTGTGCCAGAAAGTGACGCGTCAGAACCGGTATGTCTTCACGCCGTTCGCGCATGCTCGGCAAGCGCAGGCGGATCACGTTGAGCCGATGATACAAATCTTCGCGGAACAATCCTTCTCTGACCCGGTGCTCCAGGTTTTGATGGGTTGCGGCGATGACGCGCACATTCGCTTTCAGCGGCTGATGGCCGCCGACGCGATAAAAATGTCCATCGCTCAGCACACGCAGCAACCGCGTTTGCAGGTCGAACGGCATGTCGCCGATTTCATCGAGAAACAGCGTGCCGCCTTCGGCCTGCTCGAAGCGGCCGCGCCGCGTCGCCTGTGCGCCGGTGAATGCGCCGCGCTCATGGCCGAACAATTCCGATTCGAGCAAGTCTTTCGGAATCGCAGCGGTATTCAATGCAATGAAAGGCTGCGATGCGCGCGGACTGTGCTTGTGCAGCGCATGCGCGACCAGTTCCTTGCCGGTACCGGATTCACCCGTGATGAGGACCGTTACATTCGATTGCGACAAGCGGCCGATTGCACGAAATACATCCTGCATCGCAGGCGCCTGGCCGAGTATTTCGGGCGTCTCGGCAGAGGCTTGCTCGACACTCGCTTCGCGCAGGCTTTCTTCCAGCGCGCGACGGATCAGTTCGACCGCCTTGTCGAGATCGAACGGCTTGGTCAGATACTCGAACGCGCCGCCCTGAAATGCGGCCACCGCCGAATCCAGATCGGAAAATGCCGTCATGATAATCACCGGCAATCCGGGATGCTTGGCCTTGACGGCTTGAAGCAGTTCGAAACCCGATTCGCCCGGCATGCGGATATCGGAAACGAGGACCTGCGGCGTGGCGGTTTGCAGCGCATCGATTGCATCGCGCGCATTGGAAAAACTTTTGGTGACAAGATTTTCCCGAGCCAGCGCTTTTTCCAGTACCCAGCGAATCGATTCGTCGTCGTCGACAATCCAGATCGGTTTCATATTTTTTCGTTATCTCGCATTCATGTAACGGCAGTCTTGTGCTGCCGCTTACTTTCAGGGCAGCGGTATCAATATCCTGAAATCCGTATATCCCGGCCGGCTCTCGCATTCGATCACGCCCATGTGCTGCTGCACGAACGTTTGCGTCAGAGTCAGCCCCAGTCCGCTGCCGCCATTTCTGCCCGATACCAGCGGATAAAAAATGCGGTCCTGGATATCGGGCGGGATACCCGGCCCGTTGTCGAGTATATGCAAGTCTAATGCCAGCCGATAGCGCACCTTCGCCAGCGTGACTTGCCGCGCCACGCGCGTTTGCAAAGTCAGCACCGCATCGCCGGCCTTGATGCGCGTTGACAGCGCTTGCGCCGCATTGTGAGCAATGTTCAATACGGCCTGGATCAACTGCTCCTTGTCGCCCCGAAATTCGGGAATCGATAAATCGTAATCGCGCTCTATGGTCAGCCCGTTCGGAAATTCGGCCATGATCAGGCTGCGCACTCGTTCGCATACTTCGTGAATGTTGACGTCGCCGACGATATGCGGCCTGCGATGCGGCGCCAGCAGCCGATCGACCAGCGTCTGCAGCCGGTCGGCTTCCTTGATGATGACCTGCGTATATTCGCGCAGTTCCTTCAAATGGCGCTCCGGCAATTCCAGTTCAAGCAGCTGCGCCGCGCCGCGAATGCCGCCCAACGGATTCTTGATTTCATGCGCCAGATTGCGGATCAGTTCCTTGTTGGCCTGACTCTGGTCCAGCAGCCGCTCTTCCCGATCCAGCTTGAGCTGCTGTATGTTTTCGCGCATTTCCATCAGCACCGGCGCGTCGGGATTATCGAGTGCGGTGACGATGACATGCACTTGCAGCGGTTCGCGGCCGGCGCGTTCCAGCACCAGATCCTGGCGCTTGTCGGCAAACTGGTGCGCCACGGCTTGCTCGAATACTGCCGTCAAACTTTCTCCATTCAGAAAAAGATTGGTCAGCTTTTGATGCGACAGTGCCTTGAATGAGCTTTCCAGCAGATTTTCCGCGGCAGCGTTCGCATAGATGATGCAGCCTTCTGCGTCGAGTATGAGAACGGCTGAGGCAAGCAGGTCGAGGCCGTCCAATGAAGTCGATGGTGTTTTCACTGGCTGATTTTTTGAAGATGGGAGCATGCCGCGCTTAACTTTGCCACTCTTTTCCATAATGTTGATGGCATAGTATCCTTCGATACGCTGCGCTCAGGGCGAACGAACCTGCGCAGGACGAATAGTGTGCCTAATTTTGTCACGCCATCCATGAAATAATAAAGGCCGCATGACGCGGCCTTGTTGATGCAAACGTTATGCCTGCCTTATTTTAAATTACCTATCTCGCGTTTCAACGCTTCGATATTTTTTTCGGCACGATTCATATCGTCCTTCATCGACGCGACGCGCTCCTGGTACTTCGCATAATTTTTCTCATTGCCTTGCCGCTCGGGTTCGCCGTTGTTGAATTCCTTCTTCAAGTTTGCGAGCTTTTGTTCTTCAGTCTTCATTTCATTCAGCAAAATCTGCATGCGATCGTTGTCGCGCGCCCTTTGCGTAGCGCTGTCGATTCTTGGAAACCCGGCAGGAGAGGCGGCCGTTCTGGCTGCAACCGTTTGCACCAGCGGCTTTCTATAAGGCGAAGGAATCATGGTGACGCCCTGCAAATCGACTCGCTTGCAACCTTTGGTTGCGCCGGTATTCTTGTATTCCTTCGTGCCGCTATCGTTCATGCATACGTAAACTTCACCCTGCGCATGCGCATATCCAATCACGGAACCAAGCAATATCAATGCTGAGAGTTGTGTTTTCATAAACTTTCTTCTGCGAAACTATTGAAGCGGATTGTCAGTTTAGGATAAGAATCAAGGCATTACAAACATTCCATACAAGATTTTCTCATCCGAGCAACAATGCCAAAAAACAAAAAAGGCGGGAAAAGCCTTCACTTTCCCCGCCTCGTCGCCTTGCGGCGAATTACGGCTGACTTTTACAGCGAATAATACATATCGAATTCGACCGGGTGAGTCGTCATGCGGAAGCGCTGGACTTCCTGCATTTTCAATTCAAGGTAAGCATCGATCATGCTGTCGCTGAATACGCCGCCGCGCGTCAGGAATTCGCGATCCTTTTCCAGCGCCTCGAGCGCTTGCTCGAGCGAAGAACACACGGTCGGTATTTTTGCGTCTTCTTCCGGCGGCAGGTGATACAGGTCTTTCGACGCAGCTTCGCCCGGATGGATCTTGTTTTGCACGCCGTCCAGACCCGCCATCAGCAGTGCTGCGAAACCGAGATACGGATTCATCAGCGGATCCGGGAAGCGCGTCTCGATACGGCGGCCTTTCGGGTTGGCGACGTGCGGAATGCGGATCGATGCCGAACGGTTGCGGGCCGAATAGGCCAGCTTGACCGGCGCTTCATAGCCCGGGACCAGACGCTTGTAGGAGTTGGTGCCGGGGTTGGTGATCGCGTTCAATGCACGGGCGTGCTTGATGATGCCGCCGATGTAAAACAGCGCGAACTCGGACAAGCCGGCATAGCCGTCGCCTGCGAACAGGTTCTTGCCGTCCTTCCAGACCGACTGATGCACGTGCATGCCCGAGCCATTGTCGCCGACGATCGGTTTCGGCATGAACGTGGCGGTTTTGCCATAGGTGTGCGCGACATTCCAGACCACGTATTTCAGGTTCTGGGTCCAGTCGGCGCGCTCGACCAGCGTCGAGAACTTGGTGCCGATTTCGTTCTGGCCGGCGCCGGCGACTTCATGGTGATGCACTTCGACCGGAATGCCGAGCGATTCGAGAATCAGGCACATTTCCGAACGCATGTCCTGGAAGCTGTCGACCGGAGGAACCGGGAAATAGCCGCCTTTGACGGTAGGACGATGGCCGGTGTTGCCGCCTTCGAGCTTTTCGCCGGTGCTCCATGAAGCTTCTTCGGAATCGATCTTGACGAAGCAGCCGGACATGTCGATTTTCCAGCGCACACCGTCGAAAATGAAGAATTCCGGCTCCGGACCGAAGTAGGCGGTGTCGCCCAGGCCGGAGGATTTCAAATACGCTTCGGCGCGTTTGGCGATGGAGCGCGGATCGCGGTCATAGCCCTTGCCGTCGGATGGCTCGATCACATCGCATTGCATGAACAGCGTGGTCTCTTCCATGAACGGATCGATGTTGGCCGTGTTCGGGTCCGGCATCAGCAGCATGTCGGATGCTTCGATACCCTTCCAGCCGGCGATCGACGAACCGTCGAACGCATGGCCGGACTCGAATTTGTCCATGTCGAAATGAGAAACGGGAACGGTGACGTGCTGTTCCTTGCCTCGTGTATCAGCAAAGCGGAAATCAACGAATTTGGCTTCGTTGTCTTTCGCCATTTTCAAGACCTCTGCGGCCGTCATTGCCATGCGAATCTCCTAAAATGAGCAAAGTAAAAATTGGTGAAGTAATTTTGAGCGGCTGTGTGAATACGTTTGCGCGACCGGAACTCAACGCGAAATGATAGCAGATTCCATGCCATCAACTAAATCAATAATGCGGCGAATGCACTATGCTAAAGCAAGCTTTTTGCTGTAAAAAGGTGCAATTTTAAAGGAAGTTGGAAATTTCATGTAAATTCAAACAGCTCACCGGAATAGTGCACCAATGCAATTACGCACCATTTCAGTGATTTTAATTCTGAAATTTTTGAAAACGCACCGTTTTAGCGATGACGGCTCAGCTTGAAACATCCTCAGCACAACAGACCTGCTGCAAAACCGCAAAGCTATAATGATAAATAATAAATTCGCTGATTTTCAAGGAAGCCAAAATGACCAATTCTACTGACATTCTCGCGATTGCCCGCGAGCGCGGTATCGCCGGCCAATTGCCCTATGCCGGCGCCGTGACGCCGCAAGAAGCTTATGCGCTATTGCAAGCGGATGCCCGTGTCAGGCTGGTGGATGTGCGAACCAATGCGGAACGGGACTGGGTCGGCCGTGTTGCTGTTTCCGATACCCAGTACTGCATGGTGCAATGGAATCTTTATCCCGGCGCGACGCCCAATCCGGATTTCATGACCCAACTGGCGCAGGCTGCCGGCAAAGATGACATCCTGCTGTTTTTGTGCCGATCCGGCGTACGTTCGCGCCATGCCGCCAAGCGCGCAACGGAAGACGGCTATACGCAATGCTTCGATATCCTGGAAGGATTCGAAGGCGACAAGGATGCCGAAGGCCATCGCAAGACCGTAGCCGGCTGGTGCAAGGCGGGCTTGCCGTGGCTGGGGGCCTGAACATCCGCAGTCAAAAACCGGCGCCTCCTTTTCAACGCTTATTGCGTCTGCATCAATCCTGTTATTCGCTTGCGTACGAAATTGATATGACTGCGCAAGCCGTACAACTCTTCCGCAAACGATAGCGGGATCGATATCTGGTTTACTTTTTCTTCGATCTCGTTCAGACGTGCCAGTTGGGCCGGATACACCGCCAGCCGCTTTTCCCGCGGCACATCCTCGACCGCCTGCTCCACGGTGCGCAACTGGCCGTACCAGCGATACACGCGCGAACGCACTTTCCAGACATATAACGGCGGAACGACACGCGACAGCGGCAGGAGCAACGCGCCGAGCGCGACGATCACGACCCACATCCGCTCAAAGAAATTGGCGAGCCAGAATGACATGTAACGCTGCAAAAAAGGCGGGCCGCTTTTATAAAATTTTTCCGCATCGCGCGCAACCGGGATTTCGGTATAACTCGCGGTCGGAAATTCGCCTTGCTTGCGAAACCAGCCGGTGCCGCCATGGATATCCGATGCCGCTTGCACGAACAAGTCGATCAACGCCGGGTGCATGTTTTCACGCGCGACCAGCGTCGCCGTCGGTGCAATCAAATGATAGTCCTTGGGAGGCAGGTCGCGCCCCAGATCGACGATGCCGCGCGGCAGCACCACGTGCGACAGGAACGGAAAGCGCCGCGTGTAGGCCTCGGCCTGCGCAAAGTCGAACAGTTTGATGCCCGGCGTTTGCAACAGCATCTGGATCAGCAGTTCTTCCGGCGCGACGCTGAATACCAGGCCATCGATACGGCCTTCCAGCAATGCCACCGTCGCCGGCGTATTCTCCAGCGTGCCAAGCGTGAGATCGCTCGGCTCGACGCCGTTGACCGACAGGATTTTCTTGAACAGTTGCGGCACGCCGGTACCTTCCGGGCCGACATTGATTTTCAATCCTTTCAATTGTGTTAACTGCGTCACGTCCCTGGTATCGCGCAGGAACAGCCATACCGGTTCGGTAAATAAACTGCCCAAGGAAATCAGCCCTTTGCGTTCGGCTTCTGCCTGCTCGGTTGAACCGCTTTGCACGAAAGCGATATCTATTCCTGATCGAGGATCATTCAGGCGCTCCAGGTTTTCCTGGGAGCCGAGCGATCGTTTCAACGTCACCGCAATGTGCTGCTTCGCCAGCGCGCGGGCATATTTTTTCGCGAATTCTTCATACGCGCCATTTTCCTGTCCGGTGGAAATGGTGACATGCTGCGGCGGCGACGGGTCAATCAACCGATAGGCGATCAAACAGACCAGCGCAATGGCGAGGGCTGCCGGTCCGGCGGTAACGATGAGGTCGCGCAGGGAAAATTGCGTGAAGTTGAAAATTTTCGGCATGGATGGCTTGTAGAAACGCATGTGGCCACACATTGCCAACAAACAGCTGACTATGCAAGGAAAAATCCATGGGCTGCCTGATCAGCATTAGGCAGCAACTGCTTACCGTTTTAACGATCAAGTATCGGCAGACGGAAGCCGGACCCGACGCAAATGACGGATGCTACGCGGTGGCATGACCCGTGCGGACATGGCGCTTGCGCCGATCGATTTCGGCATCGTATGACAGGAAATCGGCGGCGATGGCAAACCATTCATCGATCGATATGACGCGCTGTGCAATCCTGAACAATTCTTCTTCCTTGACCAGCCGCTGATACAGATTATTGCAATAGCGTTCCATCGAACTGCACAGTTCTTCGATTTTCGCTGCACCCTGCTCGCAGGCCGAGCGCAGACCATCCCGCACCGACCGCAAAATGTTGACGCTGGCCAAACTCAGCTGCTCCAGTTCGGCCAGCAACGAATCCGCTTCCCTGGTCGCCTTTTTAATTGCCGGAATCACATATATTTCCACCTTGCGTTCGTGGCAATATTGATCAAACTGCGACAGTTTATCGACTGCCGATTCCAGAGCGACGGGATCGGACTCATCGAGATTGTCGACGCTGCTTTTAATGCATTGGCGGAGCGCCGAAAGGCTGCCGCGTGCATTTTTTTGCTCGACCGACAGAGCGATCAACGAATAGGTAGTGGTCAGCATTGTGTTCCTTCGATCATTACGCCTGACGTTCCCGATATATCGGAGAACCCGATATATCGGAGAACCCGATTGAACCGAATTTTTTTAAACGGAAAAAGTAGGGGCGAAGCGGTTGTAAATGTGTGCATGAGTATAGATAAATGCATCACATGCCATTTGATATGGCGCAAACCGATGAAAGCAAATGCCGCTGCAACACTAACCGAATGGAAAGTGCTGCAACGGCATTTGTTCGGCAAAAGGACTAGAAAACAGCTTGCGGCGCAATGGCTTGCGCTTTACTTTTTATGCCAGTTTCACCGCATGCTCGCGGGTCGCATGGAACGTCAATTTTGGCCAGCGCTCCTGCGTCAGCTTCAGATTAACGCCGGAGGTTGCCAGATAAGCCATATTGCCGGCGGCGTCATACGCAATATTATGACCGGCGGAAGATTTCTCGAAATCGGCCAGCACGCGTTTGTCGTCGCACGATACCCAGCGCGCACTGCTGATGCTGGTACCTTCGAATACGGCATCGACGCCGTATTCATTCAGCAGCCGGCTGGCGACCACTTCGAACTGCAGCACGCCTACCGCGCCCAGCACCAGATCGCCGCTATGCACCGGCTTGAACACTTGCACCGCACCCTCTTCGCCGAGCTGCTGCAAGCCTTTATGCAATTGCTTGATCTTCAACGGGTTGCGGATACGCACCGAGCGGAAAAAGTCGGGCGCAAAATACGGAATGCCGGTGAATTGCAGCAGCTCTCCCTCGGAGAAGCTGTCGCCGATCTGCATGTTGCCGTGATTCGGCAAACCGATAATGTCGCCGGCATACGCTTCTTCGACCTGTTCGCGGCTCGATGCCATGAACGTGACGACGGAAGATACCTTGATCTCCCGATTCAGACGCAAGTGCTTTATTTTCATGCCGCGTTCGAAACGTCCCGAGCAGACCCGCAGGAAAGCGATGCGGTCGCGATGCGCCGGGTCCATGTTGGCCTGGATCTTGAATACGAAGCCGGAAAACGACGCTTCGGCGGGCGCCACCGAACGCACCGTTGCATCGCGTTCGCGCGGCGGTTGCGCCCAATCCAAAAGGGCATTGAGAATCTCACGCACGCCGAAATTATTGATCGCGGACCCGAAAAAAACCGGGGTCTGGGTACCGGCCAGAAAAGCGTCGAGATCGAACGGATGCGATGCGCCATGCACCAGTTCGACTTCCATTTTCAATTGTTCTATCTCTTGCGGGAACATCTCGGCCAGGCGCGGATTATCGATGCCCTTGAGGACTTCGAACGTCTGATCGGCTTTTTCGCTGCCGGCGGCAAACAGCATGATTTCATCGCGCAGCAAATGATAAACGCCGCGGAACGTCTTGCCCATGCCGATCGGCCAAGTCACCGGCGCGCAGCGGATATCGAGCACCGATTCCAGCTCGTCGAGCAGTTCCAGCGGATCGCGGGTTTCTCGATCCATCTTGTTCATGAAGGTGATGATCGGCGTATTGCGCATGCGGCAGACATTGAGCAGCTTGATGGTCTGCGCTTCGACGCCCTTGGCCGCATCGATCACCATCAACGCGGAATCGACCGCAGTCAGCACGCGATACGTATCTTCCGAAAAATCCTGGTGGCCGGGCGTGTCGAGCAAATTGACGACATGATCACGGTATTCGAACTGCATGACCGAACTGGCGACCGAAATGCCGCGCTGCTTTTCGATTTCCATCCAGTCCGATGTCGCATGGCGGCCGCTCTTGCGCGCCTTGACGGTGCCGGCCAGCTGAATCGCGCCGGAAAACAGCAGCAGCTTCTCGGTCAGCGTGGTCTTGCCCGCGTCGGGGTGGGAAATAATGCCGAAGGTGCGGCGGCGCGCGACTTCGCGCGCAATCAGTTCCAGCGGTACATTGCGGGGTGCGGCTGCTGAAACGTCGTCTGCGCCGGCCGATGGCAGATCAGGAGTGGTGGCCATGATGAGCCCTTGCAAAAAGCCGAGGAGTTTACCGGCTCTTGACGTTGAAGTCTAATGACTTGATCGAAAAATGGAAATCCGTGTTTTTCATCGAGAATGCAATTTTAAACACATCGGGGCGATCCGGCTGCGTGCGCCGGCGGATCAGTTCATCGCCGCATAGACCAGGTTGCGATACAACTGCCGATAATGATCGCGCTGCTCGGGTGCCTGCATCAGGAAAATCGCCACCATTTTTTCATGCGGATCGATCCAGAAATAGGTGCCTGCCAAGCCGCTCCACAGGTAATCCCCTATCGTACCCGCCGTCTTGGCGGCGCCGGTTGCCGTGCGTACCGCGAATCCGAGGCCGAAGCCGTAACCCGGTCCAGGCAGGTAGCTAACACCCTCTGTTGCGCCCGGCATGCTGCTCAAATGATCACTGATCATGAACTGTAGCGTTTTGCGCGACAGGATGCGCGCACCGTCCAGTTCTCCTTCGTTCAATAGCATCCGGGCAAAGCGTAGATAATCATGCAGCGTGGAAACCATGCCGCCGCCGCCCGATAAAAAGCTTGGCCGGTTTCTGGGATCGAGCAACCTGATTGGTTTGCCGCTGTCGGGATCGGTTGCAAACGGTTCGGCGATCCGATGCTGTTGCGACGGTTCGACCGAAAAACCAGTTTCATGCATTTTCAACGGCATCAAAATACGCTGTTTCAAATAGCTGTCGAGCGTCAAGCCGGACAGGCGTTCCAGCAGCACGCCGAGCACATCGGTCGAACGGCTGTATTCCCATACGGTGCCCGGTTGATACGCCAGCGGCAGTTGCGACAGGCGCTGCATGAAGTCGGCGCTCGTGACCCGTCTGCTTTCCACCCCCGATTTGATGTATTCCGACTTCACCAGCGATTCGCCGAAGATGCCGTAAGTCAGGCCGGAGGTATGGCGCAATAAATCCTGTACCGTCATTTCCTGTTTCGCAGGCACCAGTTCCAGCATCGGCTTGCCATCGACACTGATTTTTTCGATGCCGACTTTCAAGTCTTTCAGCTCCGGCAAATACTTCGACACCGGGTCGCTGATTAACAGTTTTCCGTCCTCGACCATCATCATGACGCCGACCGAAACGATCGGCTTGGTCATCGAGTAAATGCGAAAAATGCTATCGATCGCCATCGGCACGCCGCTGGCCGGATCTTGCAATCCCAGCGCCTGTTCGTAGGCGATTTCGCCGTTGCTTTCGATTAGCATCACGGCGCCGGGAATGCGCCGTGCATCAATATCGGCTTGCATGATGCGCGTAATCGCGGCGAGCCGCTCGTCGGAAAACCCGGCGGGGAATGTGATGGCGTTTGTTTTCATCTCGGTCGAATCATCATTGCTGGCATAAGCGGGATGATTTTCTTGAAAGCGTCATGGATCCGTAAAACGATACTAATCGAATCAAATAAAAACCGCCCGCGTGAAGCGGGCGTTTCGATGGCTGCACGTCAGCCCGCACTCAAGGACAGGGTGCAAGTGCCGGCGCGATGGCAGTGCGTGTGTTGACTGTTGTCGCACTATCATCCACTCCGCCGGTGTTTCTGGTAAAGGTGCAGCCATAGGTCGGGCTGGCAACTGTTGCCGGCGTCGTTACATCGTCGCCCGCCGGTTTCACGCCGGTTTGCTCCCACGTCACCATCGCATTGAACGCTTCCGCCTGTTCCGCGATCGTGAAATCGCAGTGGCTGGGAGCACGGATTGCGCGCTGTACCAGCCAGGCGCCGTTGCCTTCCGCATTCGCACGGGCGCGGTAAATCTGCTCCATGCTGAACGGTACGTACATGTCGCCCAACGTGTGGATTGTCACCACCGGAATCTTGAACTCGCCATTCACTTTCGGAATCCAGCGCAAACCGTCGGTGCGCAGCCGGTTTGCATCGGGAGCCGCGGAAACCTTCTGGATGGCCGCATTCAGTGCGGTTTCTTCCGCTGTCAATGCAGGATTATTATCAAGCTGGTAGACGAAACGGTTGGTATCCACCGAGCTCTTGTTCAGGATGCCGTTCACCGTGCCATCTCTGCCGAACGTGCCCCATACGACGGATTGCAAGCCGGAGTTGGCAAAACCTTGAGTAAACACGGGACGCTCGCCGCCGGTCAGGTTTTTGACGACCTCGCTGAGTTTGAGCCCTTGTGCAGTCGGCGCAGTCGTGAATGTAGTGAACAGTGCTGCCTTGACCGCTGCTGCGATATCGGCGAATTTGGAAAATGGATAAGCCGCCTGGCCAGCCAGCGCCTGCGCAGCCAACTGGTAGCCTGCAAAATAATCGAACAGTTCCGTGTCGCCGGTCACGCCGCACATTGGTACCGCACCGTTGTAGCGGATTTTGTTGATTGCCGTGTTGTAAGTCTCGTCTTCGATCGCCGCCGCGGTGATGTGTCCGCCCATCGAGTGGCCCGTAATGTAAGTTCGGCTCGGTGCGGTCAGAGTGCGCCCTTTTTCCGCTGCGATCTTCGTGAAGTTCAACGCAAGCGCGTTGGTATCTTCGACGCCGGCGCGCACATCGTAAAAATTCTTGCTGTAGCTGGATGCCGCCCAGGCATAGCCGTTATCGATCAGGTAGCGACGTATCGGCGGATTATTAACTACCAAGCCAGGTGTTTCACCTACATAGCCATGCGCATACATGACCAGTTTTCCGTTCCAGCCTGTCTTGGGTACTTCAATCCGGTAGCCCGCACCATTCAGCACGCCGGTCCAGCGGTCGGTTGCTACTGCACTGCCGGCTTGAACCTTGAAGCTCGCAGCGCCGCCGATCCCCGCTTCATAATCGCTCGCTGCGGCAAAGTTCGGCGTTGTAAATATGCGTGCATCCTGTGCACGCGTTTCTTCCGGGACCGAACTGCTGCCGCCGCATCCGGCCAGCCACAGGCTGCTCAGCAGCGTGAGCGCAACGGTTTTTCTCATATTCATTTTCATTATTTTTGTCTCCGTTATGTTTTAGATTATTTACCTATTGGAAAGGTATTTCCTCGTCCGATTGAAGCAGAATTCAGATCTTTTTCTTTATTCTGCATGGCGGAATTTAATTCTGATATGAAAATTATCATAAAAGTTGTACCGGAAGATGTAAAGCAAAAATCCCATTCAAGCTGAAAACCGAAACGCTTATAGCGATAGATCAAGAAAATGCAATATTTCTTTCTCTGTAAACATTAATTTCAAGTAGTAATTGATGCTGTACATGTCCTTGATGACAGAAAATATGGTCCACGAAAAACACGAAGACGCGAAAAAATAAATAAAGAGGGTTATGAATCTTTCATGCCTTTCGTGTTTCCCATGGACAAAATAACATCAGGTAGTAATGTGCAATCAGGCGTTTTCATGGAAAATCGTTTGTCGATATCAATGGCGGCCATGGGCATAACTGGAAATCCGTATCGGCCGGTTCCGCTTACTGGAATAACCATGTTCAATTTGAAACGTCGATGTTGAACAATGGCGGTTCGGACCATAGCCGTAAACAACAAAACTGGAGAAGAATGTGATTCGCTACCCCGATAACATCGATGCACTATTGTTCGATCTTGGAGGAGTACTGATCGATGTCGATTTCGACAATGCTTTCCGGACGTGGGGCAATTATTGCGGCGTACCGGCTTCCGTACTGCGAACGCGATTTAACGTGGATTCCTTTTACAAGCAACACGAGTGCGGCGCGATTGACGCGAGCGGATACTTCCAGTCGCTGCGCACCTCGCTCGGCATCGATTTGTCCGATGCGGAATTTACAGAAGGCTGGAATGCCATCCTCGGCGAGGAAATTCGCAAGACCACAGCGCTTCTCGCTCAGTTGAAACAGCGTTATCCGTTATACCTGTTCAGCAATTCAAACCCGCTACATCACCGCTGCTGGGCAACGAAATTTGCACCGATGCTGAGTCACTTCCAGGCGTTGTTCGTATCGTCCGATATCGGAAAACGCAAGCCGGAGCATGAGGCGTTTCTTCATGTATCGTCGGCAATCGGCATACCGCCGGATCGCATCATGTTTTTTGACGATACAGTCGAAAATATCGAAGGTGCACGGCGCTCGGGGTTGACTGCCGTGCATGTCGCTACAACCGATAATGTGGCCAATGCCGTGGCGCAGCTTTTGCAAAACCGCTAGAAATCATTTGATCAATGCCGACCGTAGCGCATGACCGAACCGTTTGTCATCTTGTTGAAATCCAACTGCATGCTGAGCAATTGTTCCGCCTGCCCCAAACGCACCAGTCCATGCAGCGCTTCCCTGTATACATTCTTGTCGTATGCGGAAACCTTGTCGCCGCACATCGCATTGACCATGGCCTCGATCACATCATCGGAGTAGATTAGCGGTCGCATGTGGGTTCTGGTCTTGAAAATTCCGTCTTTGGTCAATGAATGCCCGCCTGGCGATTACCGGCAGTAACGGCGAAACATGGCTGAAAGAATGTCGCGATCATCACTACAGCCGACAAATAATGAAGCGCAATAATTGCAAGTGCATGGAACAAAGATAATGCACGTCTCATATGTTGTCTTTGAGATCACACAAAAAAAGTATGCTCCGTGATTTGATGATTGAAGAATCGGCGCCTGCATGAATACCGAGCGGATACAAACGCTGCGCTGCACGAAATCGCATCGGCGATGAAGATTGCGTACTTTATTTGTTGAATACGATATTGGAAACCTGATTGCGCCCTTTGCGCTTGGCGTCATACAGCGCGTTGTCCGCCGCCACGACCAGCGCCCTATGGTCGGCCATAGCGGGACTCAATGCCGCTACGCCGATGCTGATCGTTACCTGATGCGGGTCACAGCACAGTTCCCTGGCAGCCCAGCGCAAGCGCTCCGCCAGGTGATAGGCGACTTTGCTGTCGGTGTTCGGAAGGATTACCGCAAATTCATCGCCGCCGTAACGCGCCGTCACATCGTTGGCCCGCGCATTGTCTTTCAGCATCCGTGCAATCGATTGCAGCAGGCCGTCGCCGGCAGGATGGCCCAGCAAATCGTTGAACTCCTTGAAATTATCAGCGTCCAGCATCAGCAGCGACAAAGGCGAGTTATAGCGGCGGGCACGCTCGAACTCATCCCTGAGTTTCTCTTCAAAAGCGCGCCGGTTATACAGGCCGGTAAGGCTGTCCGTTACGCTAAGCACTTCCATTTTCGCAAGCGCCTGTTTCAAATCATTCTGATATTGCATCAACTGCTGCTCGTATTGCTTAAGCTGAGTAATATCGAGCGCCATGCTGCCCAGTAATTGTCGATCGTCTTGCAATAGAAACTGGGATATTTGCCAATAGTGTTTTCGCTCATCGCGAGAAGTAGTGATTTCGACTTCGTTGACAGGTTTTCCATTTGCCAGCACGCGCAAATCCCGATTCCGCAAGCGAGCGGCCATCTCTTCCGGCCATAATTCGAAATCGGTTTTACCGATGATGTCCGGCAGTTGCAATTCGGCTTTTTCCAGGAAGGGCTGATTCACATAGATATATCGACCCTCCTCGCTCTTCAAAGTCGCCAATACAGGACTATTGTCCATGAATCCCTTGAAGCGCATCTCGCTTTCCTGCAGTGCGGTAACCTGATAACTGCTTTCGACTTGCGCAGCCGCTTGGCGCGCCAAGACGCGCAACGCTTCTTTTTGCGTCGAAGCGAGTTCTCTCGGAACGCGGTCGAGCACGCACAGCGCGCCTAAAGCATGTCCTTCTCGCGTAACCATGGCAACCCCGGCATAAAAACGCACATGCGGTTCCGATATCACCCATGCGGCATTGCTAAAGCGCGAATCAAGGCTCGCATCGGACACGATAAAGACGTCGTCCGGTTCCAGAATGGCATGGCTGCAAAAAGAAGTTTCAAGCGGCGTTTGCGTGGCGGCCAATCCGATTCTTGCCTTGAACCACTGCCGGTCTTCGTCGACCAGACTGATCAAGGCAATCGGCGCTTCACAGACAAGCGCGGCGAGAAACACGATGTCGTCGTATACCTGTTCAGTCGCCGTATCGAGAATCTTGTATTTGCGCAGAGCCTGCAGGCGCTCCGCTTCATTGGCGAGCAATAGGGCTTTCATGTTCGGCTTCCCGTATCCACCCATTGACCCTACGCTTTTTTAAAATTGCATCAGCACTTACTCAATTGCCCAATTTAATGTCGAGCAAATTTTTTGCTGCAATCACCTTTGCAAGGCGAAATGAACCTGGAAAAAGTTCAAATATTTTATCGATGCAAATAAATATATTTACGACAGCTTTTCGTAACGATTGGTTACATCTTATTTAACCAACTCGAACAGGACTTGCGGAAAAGCAGATGATGGATGATTCGTGCAAATTTATTGCAGGGCAATTGACGAGAAATGGGAAATCAGGACGGATTTGCATGAAAACAAAAGCAACGCCGTTAAAGCCTTGGCCGCATTTCATGCTTGCGTTGCTGAATAACATAGAAAGACCGAGGCATTCGGCAATTTGGCGGAACATTCGAGCAGCGCGGATCTCCAATCGAATTTGGAGTATGTCATGAATACAAAGGAGCAGCAAACCCGTCTGGAAAATAGCGCGGGGCCGCATGAGGCTCGCACCAAAGACAATCCAATAGGTATTGACGATATCGGCTTGCCGTCCGGCATACAGTCCGGCGAAGCAGGCAAGCTCGATCAGATTAAACCGGATCCTGCACAAGCGAAAAACAAATCTTGATGTTCCCGTGATTTGTACAAAAGTGCGCTGGCCGCTCTCTTCAGGAACCCTGTGTCGCGCAGCAAGAGCGCAATGCAACGATTGCCGGTCTGGCGCTATTTTCATCGCGATACGGCCGCAGATGAATGCATCCTTCGTAATTTTCTGCGCGATTATGCGGACTGGGTTCGAATACCATGCAGTCTCGCATATCTACACCGTACATGCGTGTCAATGCGGAAGCGCTGATGAAATGAAGCTGGCCATCCACACCGTCGCACACCGGACCGGGATATAAAACATAACGCTGGCTCATCGCTTCTCCCCTCTTTTACTGCGATGCGTAAGACGGAGCGGCTTGAGAAATACCGGAAGGCAAATAAGACCATTCAATTGGTTCGCCACTTAATTCGCCGCAATTTCCGAAATCGCCCTCAATGACGGCACCGGGAAACCAGCATGGCTTGCCCTCCACTCTTAGCCAGTAAGCCACTGCAAAACGATAGCCCACCCTTACCAATACTTCCT
Source organism: Herminiimonas sp. (assembly GCA_027310305.1). Classification (GTDB taxonomy): domain Bacteria; phylum Pseudomonadota; class Gammaproteobacteria; order Burkholderiales; family Burkholderiaceae_D; genus DAIDBD01. The sequence goes on along the minus strand of DAIDBD010000088.1, from coordinate 8,794 downwards.
TGCCTTCAGGGGGCATTTTTACCTTGCAGATAGTCATATGAAGCCTCATAACATTTTTTTATGCCAATATTATGAACAGGCAAGAACAACGACATTTGATGTGGAACAAATTATGATGCGATAAAGCATCGCAATGATGCAATCTCCGGCTTATTCATCCCATTGTCGAAAACACTTTTTTCGACTTACCCACATTTCCAGTGGACAATGCTGTGGATAACCAGCAATAACGTGGATTAAGCCATTGATTTTTAAAGCATCCAGCATCTTGATGCAAATCAAGGCATGAAAAAACCCGCAACAATGATTCAATGCGGGCTTCTGTTTCGTCGTTTTTTAAAATCGCCTATTCAATCGGCCTGGATTTTGGGCGATGGCAACCAATTTTCAAGCATGACAGCAGTAGAAAATCCGTTTCAATGCAAGCGCCGACAGCGCTGTCGTGTCAAAACGGTTCGAGCCGATGTCGGCCGATTGAATCTACGCCGGCCTAGGTTTGAATTGCTTGTCGCTGATGCGAAACTTGTTGCGCCGATCGCCCATCAGCAAACGCAATTCATGAATGCTCAATTCAGTCACTTCATGCATGCGGATCAACAACGATGCACCAACCGGCAGCCTGCGATGGCGAATCTTGCTGATGACAGGTGGCGCTACCTCAAGGGCTCTCGACAACGCGGCATCGTTCTTGAGATTAAGCTTGCCGATCAGAGAGGCCAGCAAATTATCAGGATCGTATTGGCGTTGCTCGACAAGTTTTTCGTTATTCATTTTTTCCCTCACTTTTTGATTAAATTAGCTTGATTGTGACTATTTGTAACAATGCGTTTTTGATATATCGCAATGCAATTTATGTAAATGCTCACTACCTGATCTGGTGCAATCTTTTATGGAAACGCTGCGATCAACGCTCTGACGAGCCATACGACAAGGCCGATACATACTGCAAATACAAGCACCCATGCAGCAGTCGGCAATATTTTTTTGCTCATGGCCTGTTTCGATGAAAAATACGGAATGAATGCCAGTGTATGACGATCGACGCGATCACCCATTGCGCTGTGTCAAGTTGTTAAACCATGCGCTGCCTGGCAACGCATGGTTTGGGTGTTGATGTTTGGATGTTGATACAACGCCTGCTTTTGTCGATGGCATCGACCTGCGGTCAGTCTTTCAGACGCGCGCATTCATGCTCGTGGGGAGCGTCGCAAAATTTTGAAATGTATTTCATTACGGGGAAAGGCAGCAATTAAAATTCGTGCTCCTTGAGCGCCCTGTTTGCCCGTTGCTCCGCTGCCTTCAACGCTTCCTTTTCCGTCGCGCATATGCCTGCCGGAATATAGGTTTCGGCAATCTCCGGTTCACGCGTGAGCCGGACGAAAACCTGCGCTTCATATGTGCCGTCTGGCTGCTGAATGGCGGCGATTCTGGCGATATGCGTGCCGCTTTGCAAAATGTACTCTGTCATTTGTATCTCCTTTTTGAAAAAGCACGCAATTTGCGTGCACAGATCGTCATTCGTCCGAATAAATCGCACTACATGCAGATTTGACTTATCGCTTGAGTTCATCGACCAAAGCATAGCCTTTGGCAAATCCGGCCTGCACGGCGGCTTCTTCGGTTGCATAGTCATCGTCGTCTCCGGAACCCGCAGCCAGCGCACTCGCCGCACTGGAATCAGCGCCGGGATCGGTGACGCGTACGGTAAAGTCCCACCGGCATATCGTTCCGGAATGCGGCAAGGCAGTCACATGAACATCCATTCCCTTGTATTCTTCGGTTTGCCAGCTTTGCTGATTGATCATCGTCAACTCCAAAACATGATTCATCATTTCGATTTGAACAGAAACCGATATCAACGGTGCATTCCGCATTAGATATGCGCGATGCAAAAACAGGTCTTGCATTTTGCATTGATCACTGCATCGTTGAATATTCTTATCCGCGCTTCGCATTTTCGCCATGCCATCCGGATTCTTTCCATGATAAATGGCTCAGGATATTTGTTCCGTTACCAGCTTAGCTTATGACGAAAATTTTGACACAGGAAAGCACAACACCGAAAGCGTTGCTATGCATACGCGCCCTTGTATCACGCTCCGTTTTTCCGCCCATAAAAAAAGCCCGCATGCCATGGGCTGCGGGCTGAACCATTCTTGACAACAAACGAAGAAGACCGATTTACCCTGTCAAAAACGCCATTGCAGTAACTAAATAAAAACCGCGCGAATAAGGTTTTTCCAATATGACATAATTAGTGCCCCGAATCGTTCGGAATGCTTCGGAATGCATATGTGTAATAGCGATCATATTTACTGGAGATAATAAAAATGCAAAATACTGCTGAGTTAGGAAAACTTGTACTGCGCACCGGATTGGCGGTTCTACTGCTTTTCCATGGCATATCAAAACTGATGAACGGGCTTGATCCTATTGCAGGAATGCTGGCGAAAGCAGGTATTCCACCTGCCTTGGCATATCTGGCCCTCATTGGCGAAGTCGTTGCACCTGCGCTGATTCTGATAGGCCTATGGACGCGGCTGGCGGCATGCATTGTCATCATCAACATGACTGTGGCAATTTTCCTGGTACATACCGGCCAATTCTTTACCCTGTCGCCAACAGGCGGATGGGCGCTCGAACTGCAAGCCTTTTATTTTATTACCGCCATTGCGGTTGTATTGCTGGGTGCGGGTCGTTACAGCGTTGCCGGCGGTTCCGGCAAATGGAATTGATCGAACTGCGTGCGATAGCGGTGCGGCTGCCCGGCGAAATATCACTGCTTGTCTGCGGCCACCAAGAGGCTGCATCGGATTTTTTCAACCAGCAACGCATCCATCGAACCGCGCCACCAGCGCAATGCTAACGGCTTGTGGCGCGAATGTCCCACAATGACAAGTTCAATGCCTAATTTATCGACCAGCTCGCCAATGACAATGGCAGGTTCGCCCACTTCCAGATGGGTCACCACGTTCAATCCTGCATCCGTCAGAAGCGCATGGCTCTTCGATAATTCGACCTCCATTTTCTGCTTTTCGGCGATCAGTTCTTCTTCCGCGGTGAGCACGGCCGCCGCCGCATATTCGCCCACCAGCAGATACGAAGGCACGTTGACGACGATGAGCAAATGGATTTCAGCCGAAGAGCCCGGTGCAAGGCGGATGCATTCCCGCAATGCGGAACGGCTTTCAGTTGTTCCGTTATAGGCAACCAATATTTTTTGATACATCTTTCCCTCCGATCCTGGAGCAATAGTTGATCTCAGTATATCGCCTGCTTTGCCTTTTGCCAGTAGATTTGCTTGAGATTAATTTCCAATAGAATAATCGCCAACTGATGTGTTGATGCCGATTTCAGCCATCAAGCCGCGTTTTCCTGCTGATCGCCGCCGACTTGAGAATACGCAACTACGCTACATGTGCAATATGGTATTAATATGCAAAGCATTTTCACGTCGCTAAACGATCCAGCCTGTGCTGACAGGACCCACTCGCCATGGCGCAGATTCATACTCACTACGATAATTTGAAAGTCACGCGCAATGCCCCGCCGGAGGTTATTCGCGCGGCTTATAAAACACTGTCGCAAAAATTTCATCCCGATCGGAATCCGGATAAGCAAAATGCTACCCGCACCTTCCAGATCATCAGTTCGGCATACGAAGTCTTGTCGGATCCGGTCAAGCGCAAGGAACACGACGAATGGATTGCTGCAACAGAAAATCGGAAACGCGCATCGGAAACCGTCCTGGATTTTGCATATCCGTCGCAGCCGACGCAAAAAAAACCCGTGGAAGGCATGCGGGAAGCATCCCGTTGCGTCCTCCACAAGAAAGAATTCCGCAAATGGGCCTTTCAAACGGCAATAACGATCGATAAAACACGAATCAACAGCCGCCATGCTTACAAATATTTTTTTTGGTTCGCTGTTGCGACTGCGCTTTTTATTGGCGTCTTATCCGCTGCCTGAATATACGGAGTTTTTACTTTCCCTTCAAATACCGACCCGATAGGCTTCCTGCGGGTTGGCTTCATCAAGCCGTAACGGCGCAAACCCGGGCCTGAATCAGTCTTCAGGATCTGTCGATTGAAACCTGTTTTTGACGAATGTCATTCCTTCCAGAAATGAATCGTCGAGCATTGACGGCAAAAGGTGGGACATCGCATCTTCACATTCCTGGCGTATTGCCCTGGCGGCAGACAAATGCATCGGGTGCGTTTTCAATAGGCATCCGACTGCAATGTTCAAAGCAAGCACTTGCCCTCCCATATAAGAGAGCCGCTTGTCAACCGACTCTATCCATTTTGGATTGATTTCACTCATGACGTTTCCCTTGCTCCGGTTTTCGCAGTTCCTGGTTTACATGCGCGCCGCTTGGCGCTGCGCAGCAGTCTAATTCAAGACAAGCTCGAATGCATGATTGCGCGGCAGCGGACGTTTTCGATGTGCGCCGACTGCGCACCTGTTTTTCCCGTTTTGCTCAACCGGCCTGATCCTGATGCCCCTCGGGATCGCTAACATGCTTGCCTTTATCGATAACATCCGCCCTGACACGCGGCAAGCATTCGGGATAGCCGCGTTGAATGAAATCGACAAGTCCTTCACGTACCCGGCAGCGCAAATCCCACGATCGGGCGGCATCGCCGGCGCTGACCAGCATGCGCAGTTGCATTGCACGGTCATTGGCATCGACTACCTGCAACAGGCACAAACGCCCGTCCCATTCGGGCGCTTTCTTGCAAATGCGCTCGGCTTCCTGGCGAACCGGCGCAAGCGGCAGCCGGTAATCCACCCAGATCAGTACCGTTCCGAGTATTTCCGAATTCGTTCTGGTCCAGTTCTGAAACGGACGCTCGATAAACCATTGCAGCGGCACGATCATTCTGCGCTGATCCCATATCCGCACTACAACATAGGTGCCGGTAATTTCCTCGATATGCCCCCATTCGTTCTCGATGATTACCACGTCTTCAAGCCGTATCGGCTGGGTCAAGGCGAGTTGCAGACCCGCCAGCAGATTGCTCAGAACCGGCCGGGCGGCAAATCCGACCACGAGACCGGCCACGCCGGCAGATGCCAGCAAGCTGGTGCCGAGCTGACGCAGGAGAGGCAGCGTCATCAGCGCCATCCCGGAACCGATCAAGACGATCAACACCGTTATCGCGCGCGACAACACCTTGGTCTGCGTCTGTATGCGACGGGCGCGCAGATTGTCCGAGACATCTGCCGGATTCAGCTCAACGATCGTGTCAGCTATCGCTTTCACGCACCGCACGCCGAACCAGGTTAGCGCGGCAATCAAACACAAGGCATTCAGATGGAGCAAGCCCGCAATAAATCTGCCCGACTCTCCTGCCTCTCCTGCGTTACGCAAAATAACTTGCAGAACCAGCAGAAATACCACCATCCTGCCAGCCTTGTTCCCGTACCAGACAAGCCGCCTGGAGAATGGGAATGGCGCCGCGATATGGCGCAAAGCATCGGTGCCTATCCTGTGGAAAATCAATACTGCAAACCAAGCCGCTAAAATTTCAACAGCGACGACGGTCCAAGGCATTTGGCGAACGATCGCGATCCAGGGCATGACTGCGTAAAGAATCGTCTGCGACCAGTCAGCCGTAAACTCCTTCATGGCAGGACCCGAGCCATGGAAGAAGCGGCGCTGGATGGAAATTCCTTGAGTAGTTTCTTCATGAAAAAGACAGGGCTGAGTGTTTTCCTCTTAAGTGAATCTGCAACGCTTCTGCGTGTGATTTTTGGAATGAACGCATGCAGCATCAAGTGTTGTGAATGGGCAAAGCCCGTTTCACCAATAACCGTCGAATCTACAAAATCTTGATTTTTTTTTAAGGCGGTAGTTCCTTTCCTTGCTTTACTTAATAATATTCCGTGAATGAAATGTTGCCGATTCGCCTTCTTCAGTTCGGTTTCCGGCTTCTGAAACGATCTTCCAATTTGGCGAAAAGCAGGCGGCAAAAGACAAGCACGTCTTGCAGATAGCGCAAGGCTATTTGCTACATGCCGTCGGGATTTTTGGCCTATACATCGGCATCGGCACGAGGCCGGTCGGGTATAATCTCAGGTTTGATCGCAGAAGAAAATATCATGGAAGCCGAACGCCTCAACTCCCTTTCAGCCCTGCTCGCCGATCTGACCATCCGCGAAGCCGAGCTGCGGAGGTATCTTTGACTTCGATACGAAGTCGGAGAAGCTAGAACAAGTCAACGAAGAACTGGAAGACCCCACCGTCTGGAACGACCAGAAGCGCGCGCTGGAACTTGGCAAAGAAAAGAAATCGCTGGAAGCGATTATCCATACTCTCACCAAAATCGCTGCCGACTTGCATGATGCGAGCGACCTGTTCACGATGGCGCGCGAAGAGCAGGATGAAGACACGCTGCTTGCCATCGAGCAGGATGTGGACGGACTCAGGCAATTGGTCGAGGGCATGGAATTCCGCCGGATGTTCGGCAATCCGATGGACGCCAATAACTGCTTCATCGATATCCAAGCCGGCGCCGGCGGCACCGAGGCGCAGGATTGGGCTTCGATGATCTTGCGCCAGTATCTGCGCTATTGCGAGCGCAAGAGTTTCAAGGTCGAAGTTCTCGAACAATCCGACGGTGAAGTTGCAGGCATCAAGACCGCGACGCTCAAGGTCGAAGGCGATTACGCGTATGGTTTTTTGCGTACCGAAACCGGCGTGCACCGGCTGGTGCGCAAGTCGCCGTTCGATTCTGCCAATGGTCGCCATACCTCGTTTTGCAGCCTGTTTGTTTATCCCGAAGTGGATGAGTCGATCGAAATCGACATCAACCCGGCCGACGTCCGCGTCGACACCTACCGCGCGTCCGGCGCCGGCGGCCAGCACATCAACAAGACCGACTCTGCCGTGCGGCTGACGCACGCGCCGTCCGGCATCGTGGTGCAGTGCCAGAACGACCGCAGCCAGCATCGCAACCGCGCCGAGGCGTGGGAAATGCTGAAATCGCGTTTGTACGAGCATGAACTGCGCAAGCGCATGAGCGATCAGCAAAAACTGGAAGATTCCAAGACCGACGTCGGCTGGGGCCATCAGATCCGCTCGTACGTGCTGGATCAGTCGCGGATCAAGGATTTGCGAACCGGTTTCGAAACGGGCAACACCAAGGCCGTTCTGGATGGCGATCTGGATGACTTCATCGCAGCCTCACTCAAACAAGGCGTTTAAGAACCATGATGACTGACAAATACGAAGCAATGCAGGAAGAAAAAGACGAAAACTCGATCATCGTGGAGCGCCGCGGCAAGCTGGCCGCGCTGCGCAAGGAAGGCGTCGCGTTCCCGAACGATTTTCGTCCGCAGCACAAGACCGCCGCCCTGCATGCCGACTACGCCGATGTTGAGCGCGATGCGCTGGAAGCGCAAGCCGTCAAGGTGGTTGTCGCCGGCCGCATGATGCTCAAGCGCGTGATGGGCAAGGCGTCCTTTGCGACCATCCAGGATGCTTCCGGCGCGAAAGCGGATGGCCGCATCCAGCTTTACATTACCAATGAGCTGACCGGCGAAGCGTCGCATGAAGCATTCAAGCATTACGACATGGGCGACATACTCGGCGCCGAAGGCACGCTGTTCAAGACCAAGACCGGCGAACTGTCGGTGAAGGTGAGCAAGCTGCGCCTATTGACCAAGTCGCTGCGGCCGCTGCCGGACAAATTCCATGGGCTGGCAGATCAGGAAACCAAGTACCGCCAGCGTTACGTCGATCTGATCATGAATGAAGAGACGCGCCGCACGTTCAAGGCCCGTACCGCGGCGATGTCATCGGTCCGACGCTTCATGGCCGAACATGAATTCATGGAAGTTGAAACGCCGATGCTGCATGCCATTCCCGGCGGTGCGGCAGCCAAGCCGTTCATCACGCATCACAATGCGCTCGACATGCAAATGTTCTTGCGCATCGCGCCGGAACTGTATTTGAAGCGGCTGGTGGTCGGCGGTTTCGACCGCGTGTTCGAAGTCAACCGCAACTTCCGCAACGAAGGCGTATCGCCGCGCCACAATCCGGAATTCACGATGATGGAATTCTATGCGGCCTACGTCGATTACCGGTGGCTGATGGATTTCACCGAAGCGGTCATCCGTCAGGCAGCGATCGATGCGCATGGTACCGCAGCGCTCACCTATCAGGGCCGCGAACTCGATTTGAGCAAGCCGTTTCATCGGATGACGATCGTCGAAGCAATCAACAAGCATGCACCGCATTACACGGCTGAACAATTGCACGACGCCGCGTTCATCAAGGCGGAACTGAAGAAATTCGGCGTCAAGCCGCATGTGATCTCAGGCCTCGGTGCGTTGCAACTTTCATTGTTTGAAGAGACTGCCGAATCGCAGTTGTGGGAGCCGACCTACATCGTCGATTATCCGGTCGAAGTGTCGCCGCTGGCGCGCGCCTCCGATACCGTGCCGGGTATCACCGAGCGGTTCGAGCTGTTCATCACCGGCCGTGAAATCGCCAACGGCTTCTCGGAGCTCAACGACGCGGAAGATCAGGCGGCGCGCTTCCAGGCGCAGGTGGCAGCTAAAGATGCGGGCGATGAAGAAGCAATGTATTACGATGCCGATTACATTCGCGCGCTGGAATACGGCATGCCGCCGGCAGGCGGTTGCGGCATCGGCATCGATCGCCTGATGATGCTGATTACCGACTCGCCCAACATTCGCGACGTGATTCTGTTTCCGCATTTGCGCCGCGAAGATTGAGCGGACGAACATTGTTCAAAAAAGACCGCAATGCAACGCGGTCTTTTTT
>DAIDBD010000016.1 GCA_027310305.1 Herminiimonas sp. | reverse complement strand
GCTTCTTCGGGCGCCCGGTCCCCTTGCGCGATGTCAGCGCACGCAGGCCTTTGCCGCGGCCCGCCGCCGCTTTCATCCAGCGATAAATCACACACCGGTGAAAGCCGTAGCTGGCAATCACCGCGCTCGGCCGTTCGCCTTCCCGAACCCGCTCGATCGCCATCTTGCGGATTGCTTCCAGCGTCCCATGATCCATCTTGCGTCCGTCTCGTTTCATGCAAACTATGACCAACATGACAACCAGCAGTTCCCTATCTGTTACCTAAATTCCTGACTTATTAGTAAATATTGCCGCGCAATCGTATCGAGGGACAGCACCTTGATCTTCGCAGCATGACCGGCCGAGCCGAATGCCTCGAAACGCAAACGGCAAAGATCGCGCGCCGCCACGGTTGCATCCTTGAAAAACTTGCGCGGGTCGAATTCGGATGGCGATTGTGTCATCGTGCGGCGCATCGCGCCGGTCATGGCGAGCCGGATATCGGTGTCGATATTGACCTTGCGCACGCCGTGGCGGATGCCTTCGACGATTTCCTCGACCGGCACACCGTAGGTTTCGCGGATGTCGCCGCCATGTTCGCGGATGATGTGCAGCCACTCCTGCGGCACCGAGGACGAGCCGTGCATCACCAGATGCGTGCCCGGAATGCGTGCGTGGATGGCGCGGATGCGGTCGATCGCCAGGATGTCGCCGGTCGGCTTGCGGCTGAACTTGTAGGCGCCGTGGCTGGTGCCGATCGCGATCGCCAGCGCATCGACGCCGGTTTTGGCGACGAAGTCCGCCGCCTGCGCCGGATCGGTCAGCATTTGCTCGCGCGACAGCGTGCCTTCGGCACCCGAGCCATCTTCCTCGCCGGCCTGGCCGGATTCCAGCGAGCCGAGGCAACCGAGCTCGCCTTCGACCGATACGCCGACCCAGTGCGCCATGTCGACCACCGCGCGCGTGACCTGCACGTTATATTCGTACGAGGCGGGCGTCTTCATGTCGGCCAGCAGCGAGCCGTCCATCATCACGCTGGAAAAACCGGACCGGATCGATGCCTGGCACATTGCCGGGCTGCCGCCATGGTCCTGATGCATGCACACCGGGATATGCGGATAAGCTTCCACCGCCGCTTCCACCAGCTTGCGCAGGAAGGCTTCGCCGGCATACTTGCGGGCGCCGGCCGACGCCTGCAGAATGACCGGGCTGTCGCAGGCGTCGGCCGCCTGCATGATCGCGAGGACCTGTTCCAGGTTGTTGATGTTGAATGCCGGCAGCGCATAATCGTGGTCGGCGGCGTGGTCGAGCAATTGACGCAGGGAAGCAAGGGCCATGATGTTCTCCTGAAGGTGGCGGTGTGTTCGATCGGTTGTAAAAGTCGTGCGGCGCTCAGCGTGCGGCGCGTTCGCGCAGGGCTTCGACGGCGGGCAGCGGCCGTCCTTCCAGAAATTCCAGAAAGGCGCCGCCAGCCGTGGAAACGTAGTCCACCTGCGCGCCGATGCCGAATGCATTGATGGCCGCGACCGTGTCGCCGCCGCCGGCGATGGTGTACGCGGGCGATTCGGCAATCGCGCGCGCGAGCACGCGGGTGCCGCCGGAAAACGCATCGAACTCGAACACGCCGACCGGCCCGTTCCAGACGATGGTGCCGGCTGCATGCAGCGATTGCGCGAGCGCCAGCGCGCTGTCGGGTCCGATGTCGAGGATCATGTCATCGGCTTCCACCTCCGACACCGGCTTGCACGTCGCTTTCGCCTCGGCGGCAAAGCGCTTGGTGCAGATCACATCGGCGGGCAGCGGCAGCGTGGCGCCGCGCGCCGCGATTTTCGCCAGGATGCGGCGCGCCGCGTCGATCAGGCCGGGTTCTGCCAGCGACTTGCCGATCGGTGCGCCCTGCGCCAGCAAAAAGGTGTTGGCGATGCCGCCGCCGACGATCAACTGGTCGACCTTGTCGGCCAGCGCTTCGAGCACCGCAAGCTTGGTCGACACTTTCGATCCGGCGACGATCGCAATCAGCGGCCTGGCCGGCGCCGCCAGCGCAGCGCCCAGCGCCTCCAGCTCCGCCGCCATCAGCGGCCCGGCGCACACGACGCGTGCATACCGCGCGATGCCTTCGGTGGTCGCCTCGGCACGGTGCGCGGTGCCGAACGCATCATTGACATACACGTCGCACAGCGCGGCCATCGCGCGCGCCAGCGTCGGATCATTCGCCTTTTCGCCGGCGTTGCCGCGGCAGTTTTCAAGCAGTACCAGTTCGCCCGGCGCGACATCGAAGCCGCCGCCGACCCAGTCGCGGACCAGCCGCACCGGCCGGCCGAGATGTCGGCCCAGGCATTCCGCCACCGGGGCCAGCGAATCCTGCGGCGCCAGCCTGCCCTCGACCGGCCGCCCGAGATGCGAAGTCGCCATCACACGGGCGCCGGCTGCCAGCGCATGGCGCAGGCCCGGCAGTGCAGCGCGGATGCGGGTGTCGTCGGTGATTGCGCAGACCGCATCGAGCGGAACGTTGAAGTCGGCACGGATGAAGACCCGCTTGCCACGCAGTTCGCCATCGGGCAGGTCGGTCAATTTTTTGAATCGCATGCTGTTCTCCTTGTTCGCCTCATGCCGAACTGCGCCGGATTGATTACTTGGCCGACATCAACGCCACGGTCGTATCCAGCATCCGGTTCGAGAAGCCCCACTCGTTGTCGTACCACGACGACACCTTCACCAGCCGGCCGGAGACCTTGGTCAGCGTCGCATCGAAGTTGGAGGATGCCGGGTTGTGGTTGTAGTCGACCGATACCAGCGGTTCGGTCTGATAGGTCAGGATGCCTTTCAGTGCGCCTTCGCTGGCGGCCTTCATGATCTTGTTGATTTCATCTACGTTGGTATCGCGCGCAGCGATGAACGACAGGTCGACGATCGACACGTTGATGGTCGGCACGCGGATCGCATAACCGTCGAGCTTGCCGTTCAGTTCCGGCAGCACCAGGCCGACTGCGGCGGCAGCGCCGGTCTTGGTCGGGATCATGCTCATCGTCGCGGAACGGGCGCGGCGCAGGTCTTCATGCATCACGTCGGTCAGCACCTGGTCGTTGGTGTACGCGTGCACGGTCGTCATCAGGCCGTTCACCACGCCGATGCTGTCGTTCAACGGCTTGACCAGCGGCGCCAGGCAATTGGTGGTGCAGGATGCGTTGGAAATGACGGTGTCGGACGCTTTCAACACGCCGTGGTTGACGCCGAACACGATGGTCGCGTCAACGTCCTTGCCGCCCGGTGCGGAAATGATGACTTTCTTCGCGCCTCCCTCCAGGTGGGCCGATGCCTTTTCCTTGGTGGTAAAGAAGCCGGTGCATTCGAGCACGACGTCGACGTTCAGTTCGCCCCACGGGATTTCGGCCGGGTTGCGCTGCGCGAACACCTTGATCTTGTCGCCGTTGACCGTCATGAATTCGCCGTCGACTTCGACCGTGCCGGGGAATTTGCCGTGCGTAGTGTCGTAGCGGGTCAGGTGCGCGTTCGACTGCGCATTGCCGAGATCGTTGATCGCAACGATCTGGATGTCATTCTTCTTGCCGCCTTCGTAATGCGCACGAAGGATGTTGCGGCCGATGCGGCCATAGCCGTTGATTGCGACGCGAATGGTCATGGAGCCAACTCCCGTTCAGCTTCTGTTGGATGCGTTGGAGAAAACGCTGACAGTTCCAGCAGCGAATCGATCAGGCGGTCGCCCGCCAGCGCTTGCGCGCCGTCCGGCCCGCAGTAGCCGTAACGGACGATGCAGACCGGCATGCCGGCGGCGCGCGCGGCGGCAACATCGACCGCCGAATCACCGACCATCCAGCAGCGCGCCGGATCGGCATCAAGTCCGCGGCTGGCATGCAGCAGTGGTTCCGGCGCCGGTTTCATCTGCGGCAATGAATCGCCACCGACCGCGAATTCGAGATACGCGTCGAGCCCGGTCATCGCCAGCAGGCGGCGCGCGAGAACGGCCGGCTTGTTGGTCACGCACGCGAGCCGGCAGCCTTGCGCATGCAGCGCGGCCAGGCCTTCGCGTACACCGGGAAACACCGTCGACAGCCGGCCGTTGAGCGCGCCGTAATGCCGATGGAACAGTTGCCGTGCCCGCTCTTCATCGGCCGCGCTGCCGGGCTTGGCAGCATCAAGCGTGCAATGCACCAGGTACGGCACGCCGCGGCCGATGAAGCCTTTTACCGTATCGAACGGCAGTGCCGCTGCGCCCAGATCGGCCAGCATGCAATTGGTCGTTGCGACGATATCCGGCGCGGTATCGACCAGCGTGCCATCCAGATCGAACAGGAAGGCCGGTTTCGGATTCGATTGCGCGCGGTTCATCGGGCGCCGATCAGATCGAGTGCGCGTGCGACGACATGCTCCGGCGTCAGGCCGAAATGCCGGTACAGCTCGCCGGCCGGTGCCGATTCGCCGAAGCTGTCGATGCCGAGCGCGACGCCGCGCTCGCCGACCAGTGCACGCCAGAACCAGGTGACGCCGGCTTCGATGCTGATGCGCGGCACGCCGTCCGGCAGCACGCTTCGCCGATAGCCGTCATCCTGCTGGCAGAACAGTTCAACGCACGGCATCGATACGACCCGCACCGCGATGTCGCGCACGCCGAGGCTGGCGGCAGCCGCGCTGGCGATTTCCACTTCCGAGCCGGTCGCGATCAGCACCAGCTGCGGCTGCGCCGCCTCCACCAGCACATAGCCGCCGCGCGCGGTGTTCTCAACTTGCACGACGTCGCGTTCGAACGGCGTCAGCGCCTGGCGCGACAATGCCAGGCAGGTCGGACCGTCGGTGCGTTCGATCGCGGCACGCCACGCGACAGCGGTTTCGACACCGTCGCATGGCCGCCAGAAGCGGTTGTTCGGAATCAGCCGCAGGCAGGCGGCGTGCTCGATCGGCTGGTGCGTCGGCCCGTCTTCGCCGAGCCCGATCGAGTCGTGCGTCAGTACATGGATCACGCGCTGCTTCATCAGCGCGGCCATCCGGATCGCATTGCGGCTGTAATCGGAAAACGTCATGAAGGTGCCGCCGTACGGAATGAAGCCGCCATGCAGCGCCATGCCGTTCATCGCCGCCGCCATTGCAAATTCGCGCACGCCATAGCTCAGGTAATTGCCCTTGCCGTGATGGTTGACCCAGACCGACGCCTTGACGCTGGTCAGGTTGGAGCCGGACAGGTCGGCCGATCCGCCGAACAGTTCCGGTAGTGCGGCGACGGCTTCTTCCAGCACCAGCTGCGATGCCTTGCGGGTTGCGATCTTGCAATGCAGTTCACCGGCGCTGTCGAGCAGGCGGTCGAAGGCGGCAGCCAGCCCAGCCGGCAGCGTGCCGGCCGTGCGCCGTTCCAGCTCCACCGCGAGCGCAGGATGCGCGCGCCGATATGCGTGAAACCTTTCGTTCCAGTCGGCCTGCGCGCGCTGGCCGGTGGCACGCGCATCCCACTGCGCGGCCAGTGCCGGCGGCACCTCGAACGGCGCCGCATTCCAGCCCTTGTCGGCGCGCATCGCCGCGATTTCCTGCGGCCCGAGCGGCGCACCGTGCACCTCGTGGCTGCCGGCCTTGGTCGGTGCGCCGTGCCCGATCACGGTGGTGCAGCAGATCAGCGTCGGCCGGTCGGTGCGCTGTTTCGCTTTCCGGATCGCGCGGTCGATCGCACCGACGTCATGCCCGTCCACCGCCGGGATCACGTTCCAGCCGTAGGCGGCAAAGCGCTGCGGCGTATCCTCGGCGAACCAGCCCAGCACGTCGCCATCGATCGAGATGCCGTTGTCGTCGTAAAAGCAGATCAGCTTGCCGAGTCCGAGCGTGCCGGCCAGCGAACAGGCTTCATGGCTGACGCCTTCCATCAGGCAGCCGTCGCCCGCAAACACATAGGTGTGGTGATCGATCACCGCATGGTCGGGCCGGTTGAATTCGGCGGCCAGCATCTTTTCCGCGAGCGCCATGCCGACCGCGTTGGCCAAGCCCTGGCCGAGCGGGCCGGTAGTGGTTTCCACCCCCGGCGTGATGCCGACTTCAGGATGCCCCGGCGTCCTCGAATGCATCTGGCGGAATGCGCGCAGGTCGTTTGCCGGCAGATCGTAGCCAGTCAGGTGCAGCAGCGCGTACAGCAGCATCGAGCCGTGGCCGTTGCTCAGCACGAAGCGGTCGCGGTCGACCCATGCCGGGTCGGCCGGGTTGTGTCGCAGGTGCCGCCGCCATAGCACATCGGCGATCTCGGCCATGCCCATCGGCGCGCCCGGGTGGCCGGACTTTGCCTGTTCGACTGCATCGGCTGCCAGAAAACGCAGCACGTCCGCGGTGGTGGCGGTCATTGCCGCCGCATGTTCGGGTGCATTCACGGTCATCTCCCTACAGAGCGCTCATCGCGCGTTTCTTGCGGTCCATCATGCGCAGGATGAAGGGCGTGAAGATCAGTTGCATCGCCAGTTCCATTTTCCCACCCGGCACGACGATGGTGTTGGCGCGCGACATGAACGAGTCGCCGATCATCGCCAGCAGATACTGGAAATCGATGCCGCGCGGATTGGCAAACCGGATCACCACGAAGCTCTCGTCCGGCGCCGGGATTTCGCGCGCGATGAACGGATTCGACGTATCCACGCACGGCACGCGCTGAAAATTCACATGCGTGTGCGAGAACTGTGGACAAATGTAATTCACGTAATCCGGCATGCGGCGCAGGATGGTATCGGTCACCGCCTCGGTCGAATAGCCGCGCTTGGATTTGTCGCGCCAGAGCTTCTGGATCCATTCCAGGTTGATCACGGGCACCACGCCGATCAGCAGATCCGGATGGCGCGCGATGTTGATTTCGTCGGTCACGACGCCGCCATGCAAGCCTTCGTAGAACAGCAGGTCGCTATCCTGCGGCAGGTCTTCCCAGTCGGTGAAGGTGCCCGGATCCTGCTTGTACGGGGCGGCCTCGCCATCGTCGTGCAGGTATTTGCGGCGCTTGCCGCGGCCGGTCTTGCCGTATGACGCAAACAGCGCCTCGAGTTCGGCGAACAGGTTGGTGTCGGGGCCGAAGTGGCTGAAGTTCAGGTCGCCGGCCTGTTCGGCGGCGGCCTGCCGCACTTTCATTTCCTGGCGGCCGTAGCGGTGGAAGCTGTCGCCTTCGATGATGACGGACGTGACCTGCTCGCGCCGGAAAATGTTTTCGAACGTGCGGGTCACGGAGGTGGTGCCGGCGCCGGACGATCCGGTGATGGCAATGATGGGATGGCGTTCTGACATGGTGGTTTCTCGCTCGGTTAGCCAGGCACGCGAAACAGGCTGCGCTCGTTGAACAGCGGATTAGGCAGATCGACCGCCTGCGGCGTGTTGTGATAGCGCTCGATCCGCTCCACTTCGTTGCGCGAGCCGAAGATGACGCCGATGCGCTGGTGCAGCGAGCCCGGCTGCACCGCCATGATCGGCTGCCGTCCGGTACTGGCGCGGCCGCCGGCCTGCTCCATGATGAAGGCGATCGGGTTGGCCTCGTACAGCAGGCGCAGGCGTCCCGGCCTGGCCGGGTCCTTCGAATCGCGCGGATACAGGAACACGCCGCCGCGCATCAGGATGCGATGCGCCTCGGCCACCATCGATGCGATCCAGCGCATGTTGAAATCCTCGCCGCGCGGCCCGGTGCGGCCTGCCATGCATTCATCCACATATTGCTTGACCGGTGCTTCCCAGAAGCGGCTGTTGGAGGCGTTGATGGCGAATTCGCGGGTGTCGGCCGGCACCTGCAGGTCCGGATGGGTCAGCATGAATTCGCCCAGATTCGGGTCGAGCGTGAAGCCGTTGACGCCATTGCCGACGGTCAGCACCAGCATCGTGGCCGGGCCGTAGATCGCGTAGCCGGCGGCGACCTGCCCGGTACCGGGCTGCAGGAAATCCTGCTCGGTCGCGGCGCCTTCGCCATCGGGTGCGCGCAGTACCGAAAAGATGCTGCCGACCGAAACATTCACATCGATGTTGGACGAGCCGTCGAGCGGATCGAACACCAGCAGGTAGCGCCCTTTCGGATAGTGCGCCGGAATCTGGTACGGCGTTTCCATTTCCTCCGACGCCATGCCGGCCAGATGGCCGCCCCATTCGGTGATGCGCAGGAAGGCTTCGTTGCTCAATACATCCATCGGCTTTTGCACCTCGCCCTGCACATTGACGCCGCCGGCGGCGGCGCTAGGCATATTGCCGAGCGCGCCGAACGCGACTTCGCGCGCGATGCTCTTGCAGGCCAGCGCAACGCTCAGGATCAGGCTGTTGAAATCGCCGCTGGCCTGCGGATAGCGGCGCCGTTCCTCGATCAGGAACCGGGTCAGGGTGGTGCGATGCTGGGCTGGCTGCATGATGGTCGTCTCCGATGGGTTTGGTTCATTATTCGATTGCGCGGGCGCGCAGTTGCCCGATTGCGGTGCGGTAGCCGCGGTCGCTGTCGGGCGCGCCGAACACCGCGCTGCCGGCGACGAAGGTGTCGGCACCCGCCTGCCGGATCGCGCCGATGTTGTCGGCCTTGACGCCGCCATCGACTTCCAGCCAGATGCGGCGGCCGCTGCCGACCTCGAACGCATCGAGCCGACGGCGCAAGGCGCGGATCTTGTCCAGCGTGGACGGAATGAATGCCTGGCCGCCGAAGCCGGGATTCACGCTCATCAGCAGCACCAGGTCGAGCCGGTCCAGCACATGGTCCAGCAGCGCCAGCGGCGTCGCCGGGTTCAGCACCAGTCCGGCCTTGCAGCCGTGTTCGCGGATCAGGCCGAGCGTACGGTCGACATGGCGGCTCGCCTCCGGATGGAAGGTGATGATATTGGCGCCGGCCCTGGCGAACAGCGGAATCAGCGCATCGACCGGCTCGACCATCAGATGGACGTCGATCGGCAGAGTTACATGCGGCCGGATCGCTTCGCATACCAGCGGACCGATCGTCAGGTTCGGCACGTAATGGTTGTCCATCACGTCGAAATGCACCAGGTCGGCGCCGGCCGCTTCAATTGCGCGCACTTCTTCGCCGAGGCGGGCAAAATCGGCGGACAGGATCGACGGCGCGATACGGATGGCGGAAGCGTCCATGTCAGGCCGCCTCGAACAGCAGGCCGTCGTGCCAGCGGCGCAACGCGGCCAGATCGACCCAGCGCTGGTCGGCGCCGGGGATGTGCTGCGGCATCGGCAGTTCCGGATCGCCGAGGTGCGGCAGCACCAGCAACGCGTCATCGAATTTCTGCATTGCCGTGTACGCGGTCGGCGTGATCAGGGTCGGGATGCCGGCGGCGCGTGCGGCCAGCAGTCCGTTGCGCGAGTCCTCGATGGCCAGGCATTGCCCGGCCGGTAGGCCGAGCGCCCGCAGCGCGGCGAAATAGACGTCCGGCGCCGGCTTCTTCGCAATCGTGGTCGATGCATCGCATACCGCGACAAACAGTTCACGCCAGCCGCTGCCGAGCGGCGAACGCAGCAGCGCATCCACATTGGCAGGCGTGGTGGTGGTCGCGATCGCCAGCGGCAGCCGCGCCGCATGGGCTTCACCGAGCAGACGCAGAATTCCCGGTCGCAGCGGCAGCTTGCCGCCGCCGACCATCGCCTCGTAATGCTGCGTCTTGGCCGCATGGATCTGCTCGATCTTTTGCGCCACGCCGGGACGATCGGCGCCGGCCGGATCGACCAGCCGCCAGTAATGCAGCAGCCGCTCCTTGCCGCCGGCGACGTCCAGCAACTGCGTGTAGAGCGGCTCGCTCCAGGCCCAGTCCATGCCGCAGTCGCGGAATGCGGCGTTGAAGGCGGCGCGGTGCGCGCTCTCGGTATCGGCCAGGGTGCCGTCGACGTCGAAGATCAGGGCGCTCAGCATGGCGATTTTCCTTTCGCGGCATCGGTGGCGGCCGGAGCTGCAAATACCCGGCTGGCGAGCAGATCGGGCGCGGTGATGGTGGTCAGCGATGCGTCGTCTGCGGTGGCGTGCGGATCGCCCAGCAGCCGCGATGCATGCCGCAGGCGCGCGCGATCGAGCGCATTGCGCACGCTGCGTGCATTGGCGAAATGCGGCTGCGCCATGCGGCGTTCCAGATAGTCGAGAAACACCCGTTGCGCTTCTTCGTCGAACCGGTACTGCATGGTTTGCAGCATCAGATCGGCAATCTGCGCCAGCTCGTCGCGGCCATAGTCGGGGAAATCGATGTGGTGCGCGATGCGTGACGACATGCCGGGATTCGATTCGAAGAAGCGGTCCATCCGGTCCTTGTAGCCAGCCAGAATGACTACCAGGTCGTCGCGGTTGTTTTCCATCACCTGCAGCAGGATCTCGATCGCTTCCTGCCCGTAGTCGCGCTCGTTCTCCGGCCGGTACAGGTAGTAGGCTTCATCAATGAACAGCACGCCGCCCATTGCCTTCTTCAGGATTTCCTTGGTCTTGGGCGCGGTGTGGCCGATGTACTGGCCGACCAGATCATCGCGCGTCACCGCCACCAGGTGACCTTTGCGCACATAGCCCAGCCGGTGCAGAATTTCAGCCATGCGCATGGCCACCGTCGTCTTGCCAGTGCCGGGATTGCCGGTGAAGGACATATGCAGGCTTGGTGCGCCGGCGGAAAACCCGCGTTCCTTGCGCAGCTTGTCGACCAGCAGCAGGGCAGCGATGTCCCTGATGCGTGACTTCACCGGCGCCAGACCGACCAGTTCGCGGTCCAGTTGCGCCAGCAGCTCCGTAATGCCGGATGCCGCCAGCGCATCGCCGAGCGTGCCGGCCGGTGCTGCGCCGGCGGAAGGAGAAAGTTCGACGATTGCCATGTCCATGCCGCCTTACTGGTAACGCGCGCCTTCGGGATTACGGTCGGTCGCATAGCTTTCGATGCTGTAGCGCATCGAGCGGCCATTGACTTCCTGCCGCACCAGCCGGAAGCCCGGTTCGTCGCGCGGCCGGTTGACGATGAACGATGTCACCACCGATTCGACCGTATGGGTGGAATCGAACGCGGTTACGCGGATGTAGTGGTGCGGGAACGTGTTGCGGCAGCTGTTGATTTCCAGCATGATGCCGGCCGCGTCATGCAGGTCGAACATCGGGTTGCCGAACATTTCCCAGAAGGTGTTGCGCGGATGCGGGTCATCGGTGTATTCGATGCCGACCGCCCAGCCTTTCTGCAGGCAGTATTCGAGTTGTTTGATGATCTGCTCGTCGGTCAGGTCGGGCAGGAAGGAAAAAGTGCCTTGTGTGATGCGCATGATGTCCTCGTTGTATGGGTTGGGCCGTCGCTCAGGAAGCGGTCGGCGTCGCTGCGTAGTCCGACGTATCGGTCGATGTGTAGTTGAACGAGATGTCACCCCACGTGTCCAGCGCCGCTTTCAGCGGACTGCACCATTTCGCCGCGTCGCGCAGGATGTCCGGGCCTTCGTTGGCGATGTCGCGGCCCTCGTTGCGCGCCAGCACCATCGCTTCGAGCGCCACCCGGTTTGCGGTTGCGCCGGCCTGGATGCCTTGCGGATGGCCGATCGTGCCGCCGCCGAACTGTAGCACTACGTCGTCGCCGAACAGGTCGATCAGCTGGTGCATCTGGCCGGCATGGATGCCGCCCGACGCCACCGGCATCACCTTGCGCAAGGCGCCCCAGTCCTGATCAAAATAGATGCCGCGCGGCAGGTCGACCCTGGTTTGCGCGTCGCGGCAGATGTTGTAATAGCCCTGGACCGTCATCGGATCGCCTTCCAGCTTGCCGACCGCAGTACCGGCATGGATATGATCGACGCCGACCATCCGCATCCATTTGGCGATCACGCGAAACGACACGCCGTGATTTTTCTGGCGCGTGTAGGTGCCGTGCCCGGCACGGTGCAGGTGCAGCAGCATGTCGTTCTGGCGGCACCAGTACGACATCGACTGGATTGCGGTATAGCCGACCACCAGATCGATCATCACGATGACCGAGCCCAGTTCCTTCGCGAATTCGGCGCGCCGGTACATCTCTTCCATGGTACCGGCCGTGATGTTCAGGTATCCAAACGATGCTTGCGCAGCTACGCACAGAGCAAAAAAATGCAATCGCAGAAAGAGATTCGCTAAATTTGGCTTTGAAAGAGGCTAGTAGAAGTTTCGATGAGAATAATATTTCGAATATTTCGCCTTTAATTGCGTCAATTGAAGCGATTGAAATTTCTAGAACACAGATCAAACTGAATTTGGCGGAAGCCGAAAGAAACAGTGCAATCGCTAACAAGTTTATTGATATTGGCTCTAAGCTTGATGTTAAGACCGCGCTCATATCGAAACTTAAGCGCGCAATAAAAATTGTTCAGGATGGTTTGTTAGGGCTCGACGATGTTATCGCTGAGCTTACGGTTCTGCTAAACACACATATGCAACGGAGCGGACTGCAAAACGTTAGCGATGTTTACTTTGATAAGCGGTTCATTGCGCATTTCAGAGGAATTTCCTACTACGTCACTTCGTCAGGCGGTGTTCGTACAATTACATCCATTGCGATGTTTATGGCGAGACTACAATATTTATTGTCCAAAGCAGGTAATTTGCCTACCTTTTTGATGGTCGACACGCCAGGCCAAAATATTGGAAGACATAGAGGTCAAGACGATACATCTGAGGTGTCGGATCCAAAGCTCTACGAGAATATTTTTAAGCAAATTATCCAAGTAACCAGCGAAGCAAAATTGGCTGGTCGAAAATGCCAAGTGATTGTCGTAGATAACGACATGCCTGACTCACTAATTGATGGTGAAAACTTCCATTTGGTAAAGCGTTTTAGTAAACAAGGCGGTGAGTTCGATAAAGGATTGATCAACGACGCCTGATTATCGATTGATGGAATAATTGGACCACCTTGAACTTGAATTCGCCTAGTAATAAAACATGCTGTATCAGGCGTTCGAATGTTTTGGA
This sequence comes from Herminiimonas sp., assembly GCA_027310305.1. Taxonomy (GTDB): domain Bacteria; phylum Pseudomonadota; class Gammaproteobacteria; order Burkholderiales; family Burkholderiaceae_D; genus DAIDBD01. The sequence goes on along the minus strand of DAIDBD010000016.1, from coordinate 6,365 downwards.
GCCGTAGTAAGAAGCGATTGCATCGTACAGTGCCCACTTCGATCGCACACGTTTGCAGACTGCCGTAAAACTTGCGTAAATGCCCCCACGCGGGTGTAGCTCAATGGCAGAGCAGAAGCTTCCCAAGCTCTTGACGAGGGCACCGAGACATGGGCCACGGTTCTCATTTCCGATAGTACTTCCTATCTTTATATCGTCAGCCAGAGACGCGGACACTATACATCGTGCGCATCATGCCTAATACCGGACTTTCTAAAAGCAAAAGCGCCGGAAAATCAAACTAAGCATTTGATTTTCCGGCGCTTTTAGAACTTGTCATCAGAGATATCTCTGAACAACTGACTGCTTGGCGGAGAGAGGGGGATTCGAACCCCCGGTAGGCTATGAACCTACACACGCTTTCCAGGCGTGCGACTTAAACCACTCATCCATCTCTCCCGTATCCGTTCTTCGCTTGAGTGCTTTTAAACGAAGCCGCAGATTATAGCAAACATCGCCGCACCGAATGCCAACTTTCAAATTCACAAGCCGCCAAAACCTGCAATGAACTGGCCACAGCCAGCAACTGCCGCACGCTGACTATCGAATTGCACATTTATTGCGCTTGCTTCAACTGCTCCAGGATTGCCGGATTTTCAAGGGTGGAAATGTCCTGCGTGATTTCTTCATTTTTGGCCAGCACCCGCAGCAGGCGGCGCATGATCTTGCCGGAGCGGGTCTTGGGCAGGTTGTCGCCGAAGCGGATTTCCTTCGGTTTGGCGATCGGGCCGATTTCCTTTGCGACCCAGTCGCGCAGTTCCTTGGCGATCTGTTTCGCTTCGTCGCCGGCCGGACGCGCGCGCTTCAGTACGACGAATGCGCAAATCGATTCGCCGGTGGTGTCGTCCGGCTTGCCGACCACGGCCGCTTCGGCCACGATCGGGTTGGCGACCAGCGCCGATTCGATTTCCATCGTGCCCATGCGATGGCCGGACACATTCAGCACATCGTCGATGCGGCCGGTGATCGTGAAGTAGCCGGTGTCCTTGTTGCGGATCGCGCCGTCGCCTGCCAGGTAAATCCTGCCGCCGAACTCTTCGGGAAAATAGCTTTTCCTGAAGCGTTCCGGATCGTTCCAGATGGTGCGGATCATCGATGGCCAGGGCCGCTTGACGACCAGGATGCCGCCCTGCCCGTTAGGCAGATCGTTGCCGGTTTCATCGACGATCGCCGTCATGATGCCCGGCAGCGGCAGCGTGCACGAACCCGGCACCATTGGTGTCGCGCCCGGCAGCGGCGTGATCATGTGGCCGCCGGTTTCGGTTTGCCAGAACGTGTCGGCGATCGGGCAACGCTCGCCGCCGATGTTCTTGTAGTACCACATCCATGCTTCCGGATTGATCGGTTCGCCGACCGAGCCCAGCAGGCGCAACGATGACAGATCGTATTGCTTCGGATGGATTTTGGCATCGCCGTCGGCTGCCTTGATCAGCGAGCGGATGGCGGTCGGCGCGGTGTAGAAGATGGTGGTTTTGTGCTTGGCGATCATGTTCCAGAAGCGGCCTGCATTCGGATAGGTCGGGATGCCTTCGAATACGATCTGGGTGGCGCCGACCGCCAGCGGGCCATAGGTGATGTAGGTATGGCCGGTGACCCAGCCGATGTCGGCCGTGCACCAGAACACGTCGGTCGGCTTGATGTCGAAAGTCCACTTCATCGTCAGCGCCGCCCATAGCAAATAGCCGGCGGACGAATGCTGCACGCCTTTCGGCTTGCCGGTCGAACCGGAGGTGTAGAGAATGAATAGCGGATGCTCGGCGCTGACCCATTCCGGCTCGCAAAAATCGGATTGCCTGTCGACCAGTTCCTGCAACCGGATATCGCGCCCCGCGACCATGTTGACGCCGGCCTTGGTGCGCTGATAGACGATGACATGCCTGATGGCGTCGCAACCGCCCAGACCGATCGCTTCATCAACAATGGCTTTCAGCGGCAACTGCTTGCCGCCGCGAACCTGTTCATCCGCGGTGATGACGGCCACGGCGCCGGCGTCGATGATGCGTTCCTGCAGCGATTTGGCGGAAAAGCCGCCGAATACGACCGAGTGGGTAGCGCCGATGCGGGCGCAGGCTTGCATGGCAGCCACGCCTTCGACCGACATCGGCATGTAGATGACGACGCGGTCGCCTTTTTTGATGCCGAGCGATTTCAGGCCATTGGCGAATTTGCAGACTTTCCTGTACAAGTCTTGATAGGTGAATTTGGTCGATTGCCCATCGTCGGCTTCGAAAATGATCGCGACTTTATCGGCGTTGCCGTTTTGGAGGTTGCGGTCGAGGCAGTTGTACGAGACGTTCAACTGGCCGTCTTCAAACCATTTATAAAACGGCGCCTGCGATTCATCCAGCGTCTTCGCAAAAGGTTTGTGCCAATCCAGATTTTCGCGCGCAAGCCTGGCCCAGAAACCTTCGTAATCGCGTTCGGCTTCCGCGCATAGGGCACGATAGGCGTCCATGCCGGAGATGGTTGCGTTTTTGATAAATTCAGCCGGCGGCGCAAAAATCCGGTTCTCTTGCTTGAGCGTTTCAATATCTGCCATGGTTCTCTCCTGCACGGATGTTAATTTAGCGCAAACGATAGGCTTTTACACTTACTCAAGCCTTACACTGATCGGTTCACAAGTTTAACTGGTATTCGTCAAAGTATTGATATTGCACAGCATTGCATCGGTTTACGAGGCTCGCCAATACGGCAACCGGCCCGCGACTAAATTGCCGGCCCGTGTAAAATGTCGAATTGATTTTTTACTGTATATCAACTGAAAACCGCACCATGAAACCCGACGAGACCCCCATTACTGGCAAGAAACCGATTAATCCGCTGGCGAATTTCATTTTCATGACGCGCTGGCTGCAATTGCCGCTGTACCTCGGCCTCATTCTTGCGCAATGCGTGTATGTTTTCCACTTCTGGGTCGAATTGTCCGACCTGATCGGCGCCGTTCTGGGCAATGAAAAAGCATTGAAGCATATCCTTGACGCTGTCGCGATCGATGGCACAATCCGGCCGACCAAGCTCAACGAAACCACGATCATGCTGGTGGTGCTGGGCCTGATCGACGTGGTGATGATCTCGAATCTTCTGATCATGGTGATCGTCGGCGGCTACGAGACATTCGTGTCGCGCATGAATCTGGAAGGCCATCCGGATCAACCGGAATGGCTGTCGCACGTCAATGCGTCGGTGCTGAAGGTGAAACTCGCCACGGCAATCATCGGCATATCGTCAATCCATCTGCTCAAGACATTCATCAATGCGAAGGCATACGATGAAAAAACGCTGCTGGCGCAGACCGGCATTCACGTCGTTTTCCTGGTTTCCGCACTGGCCATCGCCTACAGCGACCGCATCATGTCCGGCACGCAAGACCGAATCAAGCAGCCCCATTAATCTTCAGAGAATTTCACCATGACCATCATCAAGCAAGACGATCTGATCGAATCGGTTGCCGCCGCGCTGCAATACATCAGCTACTATCATCCGGCGGATTACATCCAGCATCTGGCGCGTGCCTACGAGGCTGAACAAAGCCCGGCGGCGAAAGACGCGATTGCGCAAATCCTGACCAACTCGCGCATGTGCGCGGAAGGCCGACGGCCGATCTGCCAGGATACCGGCATCGTCAATGTGTTCCTGAAAATCGGCATGGATGTGCGCTTCGAAGGCTTCAACGGATCGATCGCCGATGCGGTCAACGAAGGCGTGCGCCGCGCCTATAATTTTGAGGACAACAAGCTGCGCGCATCGATCGTGGCCGACCCGCATTTCGAACGAAAAAACACCAAGGACAACACGCCGGCCGTGGTGCACATGGAAGTCGTGCCCGGCGACACGGTCGATGTGCAGGTCGCGGCCAAAGGCGGCGGCTCGGAAAACAAATCCAAGTTCGTGATGCTGAACCCTTCCGATTCGCTGGTCGACTGGGTCATGAAAACCGTGCCGACGATGGGTGCCGGCTGGTGTCCGCCGGGCATGCTCGGCATCGGCATCGGCGGCACCGCGGAGAAGGCGATGCTGATGGCCAAGCAAGTGCTGATGGAAGACATCGACATGCATGAATTGCTCAAGCGCGGCCCGCAAAACAAGACGGAAGAACTGCGGATCGAACTGTGCCGGAAAATCAACGCGCTCGGCATCGGCGCGCAGGGGCTGGGCGGCCTGACCACCGTGCTCGACGTGAAGATCATGATGCATCCGACCCATGCCGCTTCCAAGCCGGTGGCGATGATCCCGAACTGCGCGGCGACCCGCCATGCGCATTTCGTGCTCGACGGTTCCGGCCCGGCCTATCTTGAGCCGCCTTCGCTGGCCGACTGGCCGGACGTGCAATGGATGCCGGATACCGAAAAATCGAAACGCATCGATCTCGATACACTGACGAAGGAAGAAGTCGCATCGTGGAAGCCGGGCCAGACGCTGCTGTTGAACGGCAAGATGCTGACCGGCCGCGATGCCGCGCACAAGCGCATCCAGGACATGCTGGCCAAAGGCGAAAAGCTGCCGGTCGATTTCACCAACCGCGTGATTTACTACGTCGGCCCGGTCGATCCGGTGCGCGATGAAGCGGTGGGCCCTGCCGGCCCGACCACCGCGACCCGGATGGATAAATTCACCGACATGATGCTGGAAAAAACCGGACTGATTTCGATGATCGGCAAAGCCGAACGCGGCCCGGCTGCCATCGAGTCGATCAAGAATCACAAGTCGGCATACCTGATGGCGGTGGGCGGCGCGGCCTACCTGGTATCGAAAGCGATCAAGACGGCCAGGGTGGTCGGCTTCGCCGATCTCGGCATGGAAGCGATTTACGAGTTCGACGTGAAAGACATGCCGGTGACGGTCGCGGTCGATTCCAACGGCATCTCGGTGCACAACACCGGGCCGAAGGAATGGCAGGAACGGATCGCATCGAGCGTCGGCAAGATTCCGGTCACCGTTGGCTGATACAAAGCCTGACAGCCGATCCGCGCAGGACGGCATTGCAATCGAACCGCCGGCCGGGTGCGATGCCCCGATCGGCGTTTTTGATTCCGGCATCGGCGGCCTGTCGGTGCTGCGCCATATTCATGCTTATTTGCCGCACGAGCATTTGATCTATGTTGCCGATTCCGGTTTTGCGCCCTACGGCGATAAATCAGAACAGGCGATTGTCGCGCGCTCGCTGGCAATCGCCGATTTTCTGCTGGCGCGCGGCGCAAAAGCATTGGTCGTGGCTTGCAACACCGCTACCGCCGCAGCGATCAGCGGATTGCGCGCACGTCATCCGGCATTGCCGCTGGTTGGCGTGGAGCCCGGCTTGAAACCGGCGGCGGCGATGACGAAAACGCGAACAGTCGGCGTACTGGCGACCGAAAGAACGCTTGCCAGTACCAAGTTCTCTTTGTTGCGCGAGCAAATCGCCGCGCTGACGGGCGTGCGGTTTTTATCGCAGCCGTGCATCGGCCTGGCCGATCAGGTGGAAAAAGGCGAACTGCATTCCGCCGCTACCGCCATGCTGGTCCGGCGCCATGTCGCGCCATTGATCGAGCAAGGCGCGGACACGCTGGTGCTGGGCTGCACGCACTACCCTTTTGTGCGGCAATTGATTGAAAGCGCCGCCCGAGGCGCGACTGTCGATCAACCGCAGCCGATCGCGATTGTCGATACCGGCGAAGCGGTGGCGCGCCAATTGCTGCGTCTGCTGACGCGGCATGGCTTGCAGCGCATCGAGCAAGGCGGCGGATCGCTCGCAGCCTTCACCACCGGCAGCGAAACCGCGCTGGCAACCGCATTCTCCAATCTGCTGCAACTGCATCCGGTCATCCAGCGGCTGGCGGCCGAATCCGCGATCGGGTAAGCCGGCAATCCCATCTATTTGATTTGCCAGCCCGTGCCGAAGTTTGTATAATAGCCAGCTGCTTCGATGCAGTCCTTATCGTGGCAAGTCTGTAGTTCCTCAGTGGTGGCCGTAGCTCAGTTGGTAGAGTCCAGGATTGTGATTCCTGTTGTCGTGGGTTCGAGCCCCATCGGCCACCCCAAATTCTCTATTTCGGTTTAAATTCAAGGACTTAAGCAAGTCAGAATTTAGATCCGGGTAGCACAAAGGGTAGCACCTTTCCAAGTCATCACTTGGAAAGCGTGATGCCAACACCCCCAAGAACCTACCAAAAAGCCAGCGGTGTCTACTATATCCGCCTGCTCATTCCGCAGTTTCTTCAGCACATCACCAATCGTTCTAAAATTGCGTTTAGCCTTGGCACGAAAGACCGGCGCCAAGCGAACTTGCATGCACTGGAAATAAATCTCGCCTTTGAGCGATGGAGAATTGAAATGGCAAAGAAACTGGG
>DAIDBD010000001.1 GCA_027310305.1 Herminiimonas sp. | reverse complement strand
AACTGGCAGCCGGTCACGGTGGTGCACCTGAATCCAGAAAAAAATACCACGGACGTCGTCAATAAGAAGGAGGGGGAACCAGTACTCAAAAAAGCAGCATAGATGCAACATGCAGGCGACAACTAGCTTGAAAATTTCCGGGGGTAACTGAGGTATTCAAGCGCATTTTTGGTGTGCCGTCCAACGTAGCGCCCATGCTCGGGAAAACCGAGTTTTCCCTATTCGATCATTCATCGTCTCCTGAGTCGATTGGACCGCCGCTGCCAAGCGAAATTCAGCTACCTGATACTTTGTTGGTCGGAGCAGGTGCGCTCGGTAACGGCATTGCGCTCTTGGCCGCGCAGATGCCGCTTCGTGGTCGTATTCATATCGTGGATAAGCAAGACTACGCGGACGAAAATCTAGAGACTTGCATATTGGCACAGGCAGATTGGATCACGAAACCGAAAGCAACCCATCTCGGCGATTGGCTTGCTAAAAACGGCAAGCTTGAGGTCACAGGCGAAAAAAATATAATAGAGACCGCAAGAACCGGGGCGATTGCTTCCAGCATGCAAATTGACCTGATTCTCAATGCGCTAGACGACGTATCAGCTCGACGAGATGCGCAAGACATGTGGCCGGCTGTGATCATTGACGGCGGAATTAACGAGGTGGGCGCTGCGGTGGTTCAGTACAGACTAGATCGGCCGGACATGGCTTGCATAAAGTGCTGGTTCGAAACGCCACAAGTAGATGAAAAGAAGCTTCAAAGCCAACTAACCGGATTGAGCCTAGATTCGCTAACTGATATGGGCCGCGTGCTAAACGACGCGGACGTCGATCGGTCGGCCCCCGAGAAACGAGAATGGGTCCGACAGCAGGCAAAGGATGGAAAGACAGTGTGTTCGTTAATAAGTGAGGCGACGCTTGCGACGCGTTTGGGCGTCGAATCCAGCGCCGGATTTAAACCGTCCGCTCCGTTCGTAGCTACCGCCGCAGCTGCGCTAGTCGTGGCTGAAGCGATCAAGTCGATACTTTATCCAAAAGCACCTATTACATCCATGGTGCAGGTCGCCAGTATGTTTCTTGGTCCGGAGCTTACAACACAGAAGATCGGGCGGCCCCCGTCATCGTCGTGTCAATGCGTAGTTCATCGAAACTTGATCCAGCGGCTGCACGCAAAGAAGGGTAATAAAGCGCCGGGCGGCACGAGCGCAAATTCGCCGCTGGCTATGTAGGCTCCATAGTTGGAAGGAGAAGCGTTGCTAGAACTGTTGTGCACCGATGGTTTTTGTACGGAGGTTTCCCGAGCGCTGTTTGATCAGCTCTACTGTGAAGCCGCTTATTTTGTTTCCGTCGACCGCAAATTCAAAGGTTTTGTCGGTTTCGCTGTAGGCAGTTTCGGGGCCGAACAAGAAATCCTCTCCATATCAGACTTTCCCAGTAGCGTAACGAATGCGGAATGTGCCGAGCGGCACGGTGGTTTCAAATGTCTGCGGGCGCAAGACTTATAAGGCTTTCGATGATCTGCTTAGTTTCGACCATGTTTATCTCCAAGGAAATTGCATAGTTCGTACTTTAATAGCCTTAGCGAGGTGGTTCTAGATATAGGTGCAGGTCGTTTTCATTAATTTTTTGAAATTCGCCTTTAATTTCAAAGTGTTAAGACGAGGTGAAGTAGTTCATTATAAGGTGTAATTAGTTCACGAGCGAAGGCATTTGATGGGATTGCGACGAGCGCCGAGGCTGCTTTGGAGCGAATTTCGGCTCGCGGAAGGCGGCAAGAAAAAGGACGGGAAATGACAATTCCGGCGAAATTCGGAACCGATGTCGTTAACGGCTGACTGATCAAAAGGCAACTTTCAGAGCCCAAGCGACAATTTTGGCAAATTAGTCGTTAATTGGGCGGCCGCGTTGTCAGTGCTTCTACATCGTAGACTTTTCTTCTCGCCGCAAAAATCGATTGATTTTCCAAACTCTGTCCAATCGATATTTTCTTTGGACAAGGTGGAGCTATGGCGTCATGCTCTTGCTGCGCCGGGCGCATCCCCGCAATAATCCGGCCGTCAGGGAGCAGTCTCCTGCGCCAGAGCCATGCGGCGACGCAGGCGTTGCGCTTCGACCCTATCGCCGCCCTGCTCCGCGCGCAGCGCTTGCACGCCCAGCCATGCCAGCAAAGGACGGCGCCAGCCCTGGGCCGAAGCCGTATCGACGGCCAGCGTCAGCAGCGCCGGGTTGGCGCGACCAGTGCGCAGCAAGACGCCGGCAGCCACCAATCTGGAAAGCGGATCGCTTATGCCGGCCACGGCCCCGGCAGCAGAATCCGCGGTTGCTTGCATGACGCCGCGGTGCTGCGCGGGCAGCAGTGCGGCGTCTTGCGGTTGCATGCGGCCGGCCAAATAGTCGGCGTACGCGCGTTCCGGCGCAGCCGCGTCCGAACGCAGCTTTTCAAAACCGATGCAGGTGTCCGCCAGCACCAGGCTGGCCACGCGGCTGGCGCAGCGTATCAGTTCCACGCGCGCCACTAACGCGATTTGCCCGGTGCCGGCCATTTCGCTGCGCGCCTTGGCAAACTCCTGAGCCTCGACCCGGTCGTTGCCCGTCATGTAAGCGGAGATGGCGCGTTCCATACTACTCTTGGCATTCATCTGCCAGTCGGGCACGGCCGGCCCGCCGGCGCAGGCGCTTAACATCACGGCAATGCCAAGCAATGTAATCGACCTCATGGCAGTTTGACCTCCGCTTCGCGCTTGAACGGCCACTTGCGGTTGATTTCATTGACCAGTTGCTCGACCTTGCGCAAGTTGCTCTCGACGTCGGCGCGCAGCGGGGCAAGATCGGCTGTTGCATCCTTGACGTTGGCGCCGACGGCCTGTGCTTCGGCCAGCACCGCATCGATTTTTTTCAGGCTCGCCCTGGCATCGGTCAGCAAGCCATTGAGCTGAACTATCGCGGCCTGCGCTTCAGGTATGGCGCCGTTCTTGCCAAACACCTGGCTGTCGGCCTTGAGAGCCAGATTATCGACAGTGGCCAGCAACTTGTTGGCGCGGTCGATGGTGGTGAGCAATTTTTGTGCATTTTGATCGGTGCCGGCGAGGACGCCCAGCGCGCCGCTTTTTCCGGCCAGTTTCTCGGTAACGGATTTTATGTTGCGCAAACTCAGTTCCAGCGACGAGTCGGCGGCGGTCATGGCGTTCAGGTTCTGGACCAATTCCTTGGCCGAGGCGAGCAGAAGCGGAATTTCGGCGGCGGCATCGCCCACCAGCACGCTGCGCACCGCGCCTTCGGCCAGCGGCGGATCGCTCAGAACGCCGCTGAAGGCGCGCAGGCGCGTTGCGCCCACCAGGCCGCGCTCCATCGTGAAGATACTGGAGCTGCGCAACCAGTGAGCATCCTTGCGTGCCACGTCGACAATCATTCTGGCCTTGCCTTCGTTGTTCAGTTCAATGCGGCTGACGCGCCCGATCGGAAAGCCGGAGAACGTGACGTCCATGCCGATCACAATGCCCTCGGCATCGTCAGCTACCAGCACCAGCCTTTGGGTCGACTCGAACGCGCCGCGCGCATACATCAGATAAATCACCGCTGCCGACATCAATACTGCAAACAAGACCAGCAGCAGAACCGCCTTGTACTCGATGTTGGGAATTGTCGTCGCGAGCGGCAGGGGCGATGGGTCGTTTGCTTTATCTGTCATGAAGGTGTGCGCCCGGTTGTGCCAATGGTCTTGAATAAATATCAGGTGGATTAATAATAATTGCCCATCAACGAAGCCATTTCAATTACCAGCACAACGGAAAACAGGCGCACCATGCCGGTCAAGCCGGTGGCAAGGCGGGTCCCCCTGCGGCGCGCATCGGCGAGACCGTCGTAATACGCCGAGGCCATCGGGATAAACGACACGGCCAGGCTGAAAAAGAAAATCTTAAGCACCAGGATCATGGTCACGGCCGGATTGAACACCTGGCCGACCACCCGCGTATAGCCCGCCATCGCCCACGGGGTAAAGCCATAGATGGCCAAATATGCCAATACCAGTGTCATGGTACAGCTGACCACGCCCAGCATCCAGACGGAAAAGATGCCGGCCATCACGCGGGGCAGCAATTCGTGCCGGACCGGATCCATCCCCTGGCGCCGCAAGGACTCCAAGGCACCCTGCGCGCGCAACTGTTCGATCTCCGCACTGTCCGGAAGCATGAAGCGCAGCGCCACGAACATGGCGGCCGTGAGCGGAATCAGTTCGAGTACCAGTACCCGGACGACCATCTCGATCGCAAAGCGCGACAGGCCATAACTGAATGCGGTGACCACCACAATCCTGGTCAACACTACGCTGATCAAAGCCGAGAGCACGGTAAACCACATCAGATTCGGCGCCGTCGCGCGCACGATCTGGCGCGCGATGGCACTGCGGCTGGCGCGGCCATAGGTCGATGGCGACAGCGTCAGCGTCACCACTACCACGCCAAACAACACGATTTGCCACCAGCTGCCAAGCCACGCCCATATTGTGAGGCCTAGCCGCCTGGGCAACGACAAAAAAGATACCCGGGTCATTATCCCGGAAGCGGCAGCTGGCCGCGTATTGTCTTTGCAGCCTGTTTATTGCGGCGCGGCGGCACCGGACGATCGGGCGCTTCGCCATCCCGGCCAACGGCGCGCCCCAGGTACTGCAACTTGCCGTTGCGCGATAAGCACGCCGCGTCGAGATGCCGGCGGTCGCCTGGCCGTGCCGCTTTCGCGCGCCACCGGTTGGCGTAAATGCCGCCGAATTTCAGCGCCCGCTCGCGCACGGTTTCATAGGCACGTACCACGCCGCGAGAAGCCGCGATTTTCTCAACAGCGCGACAACTCGGGGCAAAACGAAAGTAAAGCCGGACGCCATGGCTAATGATTTCAGCGGGCAAGCATCGCCGGTAACAGAGTGGTTTCGACAAGGGCATTTCTCATCGTACCCGATCGGCGGTTAACTTGACAATGTCCTCAACATTTCCCTGGCAGCATTCCGGTGGCGGCATACGGCCGAAGCGGCGCTGGCTCCGATCGGCGGCCGGATATCGGCCGCCGCGTACTGTTTCCGGGCCAGCTTGCGATGACGCCGGTTTCAGGCGGTGGCGTGATGCGCCTGCACATCGTTGCTGCCGGCGGACGCAAGCATGCCGTGCGCGTGAAAGATGTCGTTGGCGTCGCCGTGGACAATCACGAGAAACTTGTCGGCCTTGACGGCGGTTTCGTAGCGCAGCACCGAATCCTTCGGCAGGCCCAGTGCCATCAACGCGCCGAACAGCGCGCTGACGCCGCCGCCGAGCACCGCGCCCTGCAGGCCGCCGGCGATGGTCGCAGCGACCGGCCCCAGCACGACGATGTGGCCGACGACCGGCACGAACATCAGCGCCGAGCCGAACAGCAGACCCGCCAGGCCGCCCCAGAAGGCGCCCAGCTTGCCGAAGAATTTTGCACGGTCGCCTGCGTTGAAGTAGCCGATCACATGCTCTTCCGTGTGATAGTCCTTGCCGAGGATCGAGATGGTCCGCATGTCGAAGCCGGTCCGGGCCAGCTTGTGGATGGCATCTTCGGCTTGTCCGTGCGAGTCGTAGACGGCAACGACGATATTGGCCGTGCTCATGATGTGCTCCTTTTTGCTTGCGTGACGGACGGCGCGATTGCCGCCGTTGCATGCACTGTAAGGAGTCTTGCCGCCGCCCGGCAGTGGCGGCGGTCACCATTTCGGCAGTGCGTTGGTCATCGCAAGGTCATGGATACGGCACCCGAGAGCATCGCGGGCAGTGCCGACTGTCAGCGGCGGGCCGTGACCTTGGTCACTTCGGGCGTCGGCATCGAGCCGTCGAGCCCGTACACCGATACCGGGTGCAGGCGCCGGGACACCAGCGTCGCTATCACGCAGGCCGGCAGCAGCACGACCAGCAGCTGGTACTGTCCGGTCATCTCGAACACCATCAGCGCGGCCATGACCGGCGCGTGCGTGGTGGCGGCCAGCAAGGTGGCCATGCCCAACAGCGCATACACCGGCTCGACCGCTTGCGCGAAGCCGAGCGCGTGCAGCACCGATGCGACCAGCGCGCCGCAGGCGGCGCCGACGAACAGCGTCGGCGTAAACACGCCGCCCGGCGCACCCGATCCGGCCGTCGCGCCGACCGCCAGCAGCTTCAGAACCAGCACCAGCGCCACCACCTGCCATGCGCCGGGCCCGGTCAACTGCTGCTGGATGCTGCTGTAGCCGTTGCCCCAGACCTCCGGCCGCCAAAGCGACAGCAGCCCGACCGCGAGGCCGCCGAGCCCGAAGGCAAGCGGCAGAGGGAGCGCCAGCCTTGAAAATATTTTGCGCGACATTTCCAGCCATTGCAGCAAGCCGACGCCCGCAACGCCGCCGGCCAGGCCCAGCGCCAGCATCAGCACCACCTGCGGCGCGCCGATATCGGGGACCGCGGCCAGCGGGAACAGCACGGCGCGTCCGCTCAGCGCCACGGTCATGCCGTACGCCATCACGGCCGCCACCACGACCGGGCCGAGCTGCGACAGGGCCAGCGACCCGATCAGGATTTCGGCCACGAATACCGCGCCGGCAAGCGGCGCGTGGTAGGCTGCGGCCAGCCCGGCTGCGGCGCCGCACGTGACCACCAGCCGCAGTTCCACCGTTCGGCCCAGCAGGCGTCCGATGGCCGAGGCCAGCATCGCGGCCAGCAGCACCATCGCCCCTTCGCGGCCGATCGCGCCGCCGGTGCTGACCACCAGCAGCGACGCCAGCACCTTGAGCGTGCCGCCGCGCAGGCCGAGCCGCCCATTCCCGATGGCAACGGCCTCGATGTAATCGCCGCGGTGCGGCAACGGTTCGGTCCGCCGGCGACGCGCGGCGATCCACAGCAGCAGGCCCGCCGCCACCCCGCCGATTGCCGGCGCAAACAGCCGCACTTCGGGGCTCAGATGGCGCGCGGCGGCCACCAGATGCCCCTCTTGCGCGCCGACGAAAGAGGCTTCCAGCGCGAACAGCAACGCGCGGAATGCCTCGACCGCCAAGGCGCCGAGCACACCGGCCAGCGCTCCCACGATGATGCTGCGCCACGGCCCGTCCAGCCTTGATAGCAGGCGGCGCATACCGCGCAGCGCGGGGCGAAGAATCTTGATGGTCGTCGGATTCATGCGGCCGTCGCCTTCACAGCCAGCCGCGCTCGTGCAGCGTGTGCTTGAGCTGGGCGTACAGCACCGGCGCGCTGACCAGTCCGGCCAGGCCAAACGCCGCTTCCAACGCCAGCATGGCTACCAGGAGTTCCCACGCCCGGGCGCGGATCCGGCCGCCGATGATGTGCGCGTTGAGGAAGTATTCGAGCTTGTGGATCGCCACCAGCCAGACCAGCGACATGCCGGCCACGGCGACCGAATGGGTCAGGCTGACGATCACGATCATCGTGTTGGACACCAGATTGCCCACCACGGGCAGCAGGCTGGCGATGAAGGTGGCCGCCACCAGCGTGCCGGCGAGCGGCAGCGACGTGCCCAGCAGCGGCAGCACGCCCAGCAGGTACACCGCCGTCAGTACGGTATTGATGGCGGCGATGCGAAACTGCGCGAATACCACGGCGGTGAAGCTGTTCACCAGATCATCGAATCCGCGACGCAGTGCGTCAGCGAGCGGCGGCGACGCGCCTGCTTGCGCCGGCCGCGCCGGCAATTGCAGCGCGATCAGCGCCCCGATCACCACGCCGGCCAGCGCATAGCCGATGCCGCGCACCGTATGGCCGCCCCACAGTTGCACTTGTGCTGCGTGATTGCGCAGCCACGACACGGCCGCCTCGCGCAATGCTTCCAGCGTCACCGGCAGATGCGCCGCCAGCCATGGCGGCACCATTGCACGCAGTTGCTCCAGCGCGCCGGCCATCTGCTGCAGCAGCCCGGCATAGCCGCTGCCGGCGGCGGCCGTTTCGGCCGTGCGTTCGATCAGCACCGAACCCAGCCCGCCGAATACCGCCAGCAGCAGCGCCAGGCCCCAGGCCTGGGCGTGCCGCAGGCCCGGCCGCCATCGTTCCAGCCGCCCGGCCAGCGCGCGCGTGCCGCCATAGGTGATCAGCGCCGCGAACAGCGCGGGCGTCAGGTGCAGCAACAGCACCGCAAGCCACAAGACCGCGATGCCGGCCAGGGCCGAGGCCATCGGTGCGAGCGCGATCGCGGTTGCGCCGCGCGGCTCGGAAAGGATTTGCGTATTCATGCGTCGAACTCCAGGTTGATCCGGGTACCCTCGCCCGGCCGGCTGTGCATCTCAAATTGCGCTTCGATCAGCGCCGCCTGTTCCTGAATTCCGCGCAGACCGTAGTGGCCCGGGCGCAATAATGCCGGATCGAAGCCGATGCCGTCGTCGACGATCTCGACGCGCACCCGCGCCGAAGGAGCGCTCTTGCCGTCAGCCGCCAGCTTCGCCGGCGTCGCGGTCGATTGCAAGGCCACCCGCACGCTGCGCGCCTGCGCGTGGCGCTCGACATTATGCAGCGCTTCCTCGACGATGCGAAATACCGTTTCCGCGCGTTCGCCGGCCAGATCCGCCGCCTGCCGGTCGGCGCGCAGCGATGCGGCGACGCCGGAGCGCTCGCCGAAGCGGGCCAGCAGTTCCCGCAGCGCGGGGCCGAGCCCGGCGTCGCGCACGCCGTTGTGGCGCATTTGCGCGATCGCGGCGCGCGCCTCGGCCAAACCGCTGGCGGCCACGCCCTCGGCGCGTCCGAGTTCGGCCTCGAGCTCGCCGTCATCGAAACGGCTGCGCAGCTTGCGCACCAGGCGGATCTGCGTCAGCAAGGCCATCAGCGAATGCGCCAGCGTGTCGTGCAGGTCGCGCGCGAGGCGCAGCCGTTCGCGGTTGACCGCGGCGTGGCGGGCCTCGTCGGCCATGCGTTCGATACGGACCGTGCGCTCGGTCACGCGCGCATCGAGCTCGGTGTTGAGGGTCAGCAGGGATTGTTTTTCCTGCTGCAGATGTTCGACCACTTCGGCCAGCGTCGCGCCGATCCGATGAACTTCATCTTTGCCTGCCGGCACGGCGAGCATGCGTTGCGCGCCGCGCCGAACCGCCTGGGCCTCGTCGGCCAGCGCGGCCAGCCGGCGCATCAGCATGCTTGTTACAAGGACCGCGGCGGCGGCCGATGCCAGGCCGGCCATCAGCACGACCAGAAACACTTCCCGATGGATCGTTCGGGCCGGCGCCAATGCGGATTGGACGTCCTGCCGCACGATGACGGTCCAGTTCAGGCCGCCTTCATCCGCCGTCTGCACGGCGTGCCGACCGACGAGGTAGGCGCCGGCATCGGTCACGTCGGAATCCGCGGCAAGTTTCCGGCCCAGCCAATTCGACGGTCCGACGAGCACGGTGCCGTCTTCGGCAGCCAGCAGCAGGTCGATACGCTGCCGCCGGTCCAGCGTGCGGAGCAGTTCGGCTTGCAACCGTTCGATCCATGTCCACGAAATATGAGCGCCCAGCACGCCGACGTTGCGGCCCGCCGTCTGCGCGAGCGGCACGGCGACATCGACAAACCGCAGCGGCTGACCGTTCGGCGCCTGCGGAAGACCCTTCTCAAGCAGGCGCGCGTCGTGCACATCGCCAACGAACGGGCGATGCCGGCCTTGCCGGAACCACGGCTGCGCCGAAACGTCCGTGCCGTGCAAGACGCCTCCGCTGGAGGCTACCACGCGGCCGCGGTCGTCCACCACCCCGAGCCATGCGAATTCGGGAAATTGCGCCTGCACCGCTTCCAGGTGGCGGCGCAGCGCGTCGTTGCTGCGGTCGCTGGAAGCCGTGATCTGGGCCGCACTGGCCTGCACGATCGAACGCCGGGTCTGCAGGTTCATCGTCAGCGCGTACCGAATCTGGGTGGCGAATTGCGTCAGCAGGCGTTCGGCATCGGCGCGGGCGCGGCGTTCGGCATCGCCGGCCGCCAGGTTGGCCGCCGCCAGTGCCGCCAGCATCACCAGTGCAAATACCGACCAGCCGATGGCGGCTGCAAGGTGGAGCCGCGGGTCGAGTCGCTGTATCAGATTCCCCTTTTTCTTTTTCATCGATGCATCCGGCGGCCTGGAAATCGGCTGAAGTCGTGACCGGGATGTGCCGTTCGTCACTATGTCGTCGCGATTCGAGTCGGATAAACTGTCGGGCATATGATCCCATCTTCCTTGTCATTTTCTGCCGAAAGCCCGGCCGCACTGTTTATGATAGACGAACTGACTGAAGCGGTGGCACGCGCCGCCGGTTTGCCACAGGAGCAGGCCAGTCTGGCCGTGGCAGCCATGCTGCGCTTTTTCACCGCGCGTTTGCCTTCCGCGCTGGTGGGCGAGCTGCATGCCCGCCTGCGCACGCCGTCGGCGCCTCATGCAGCCGAGGGTTCGCCCATTCCCCGGGAGGATGCATGAGCACGACGCCGGTTGATGCCGCGGAGCGCCCGCTGCGGCTGCTCATCGTTGACGATCAGCCGCTGATCCGACGCGGCCTGGCAATGATGCTCGCGGCCGAACCCGGCATCGAGGTCGTGGGACAGGCGGCCGACGGGCTGGAGGCCATCGACATGGCGCTGGCTGCTTCCCCCGATGTCGTCGTGATGGACCTGCAGATGCCGCGCGCCAGCGGCGTGGTCGCCACCCGCGAGATCACGGCGAAGCTGCCGGCGACCCGGGTGGTGGTGCTGACGACCTACGACCACGACGACCTGGTTTTCGAAGCCATTCGCGCCGGCGCCCAGGCCTACCTGCTGAAGGACGCTTCCGAAGCCGAGGTGCTGGAAACGATCAGGGCGGTGCATCGCGGAGAGTCGCGGCTGTCGCCGACCATCGCGCGCAAGGTGATGGAGCAGTTCCGCGCTTTCGCGACCCGCACTCCGGGGCCGGATGAAGCTGCCGCCGCGCCGCCGTCGCTGGCTTCAACACCTGCGGCGCGCGGCATGCTCGACGAACCGCTGACCGCCAAGGAAGAGCGCATCCTCGGACTGATCGCCGAAGGCATGAGCAACAAGCGAATCGCCGCCACCGTATTTCTCGCCGAAGGCACGGTGAAGAATTACGTGAGCCGCATCATGGACAAGCTGCATGCGCGCAGCCGCACGGAACTGGCCGTGCGCGCGGTCGTCCGGCGCAACTGACGTTTGCCGCGGCGCTCTCCCACTCCGCTTGTCGTGACCAAGGTCATGCACCCGGGATGACTTGCGAATGACGTCCGGCTCTGGCGGACGCGCCCGTCGGTATCGATACTGGATCCGGCGCAACTGAAATCCCACCCGCAAGGAACCGAACATGCCGCAAATGACTCAAGCGCTGATCCTCGTCAACATTGCTGCCTTTCTGCTGGAGCAGATGCTCGGCGTCCCGCTGACCGGCTGGTTCGCGCTGTGGCCGCCGGGTTCCGGGCTCTTCATGCCCTGGCAGATCGTGACCTATGCGTTCCTGCACGCCGGCATCGCGCATCTGGCGTTCAACATGTTCGGGTTGTGGATGTTCGGCGCCGACCTCGAACGGGTGTGGGGCGCGCGGCGCTTCGGCGTCTTTTACGGCGTCAGCGTGCTGGCGGCGGCGGGCGCGCAGTTGCTGGTGACTTCGGTACTCGGAAGCGCCGCGCCGACGGTCGGCGCTTCCGGCGGACTGTTCGGACTGCTGCTCGGCTTTGCGATGATATTTCCCAAACGCACGATCGTACCGCTGCTGCCGCCGATTCCGATGCCGGCATGGCTGTTCGTCATGCTGTACGGATTGCTCGAACTGACGCTCGGCGTCACCGGCAGCGCCAGCGGCGTCGCCCACTTTGCCCACCTCGGCGGCCTGTTCGGCGGCTGGATGGTGATTCGTTACTGGCGCGGGCAATTGCCTTTCGGCCGGCGTTTGTGATAACCGATCCAGGACCCCGTCATGAAACCATCGAAACAAAAACTCGCCGGCGCGGAAAACTCGACCGTATTCGTCTTGCAAGGCGGCGGTGCGCTCGGCGCGTATCAGGCCGGCGCCTGCGAAGCCCTGGCCGCCGACGCCCGCCAGCCGGGCTGGGTGGCCGGCATCTCGATCGGCGCCATCAATGCGGCGCTGATCGCCGGCAACCCGCCCGACAAGCGGATCGAACGGTTGCGTGCGTTTTGGGAATTGGTCAGCAGCGGGTTGCCGAGCCTGCCCTGGACGCTGCCGACCGATCTGATGCGCACCTGGTCCAACGAATGGAGCGCGGGCTGGGGCGTTGCGTTCGGCTTGCCCGGATTTTTCTCGCCGCGTGCCGGCGCCTTCGGCTGGCCGGGCGCGCAGGCAAACCCGAGCTATTACGACACCGCTCCGTTGCGGGCGACGCTGCTGGAGCTGGTCGATTTCGGCCTGCTCAACGACGGGCCGACGCGCCTGAGCGTCGGTGCGGTGGATGTGCAGAGCGGCAATTTTGCCTACTTCGATAACCGCCGCAGCCGCCTCGGCCCGGAGCACATCATGGCCAGCGCCGCGCTCGCGCCAGGCTTTCCGGCTGTCGAGATTCAGGGCCGCTGGTACTGGGATGGCGGCATCGTCTCCAATACGCCGTTGAGCCACGTCGTCGAACATCTGGCGGGGGAACATGCGACGATCTTTCAGGTGGACCTGTTCAATGCCCGCGGCGAACTGCCGCGCACGATGGCGCAGATCGCCGAGCGCGAGAAAGACATCCGTTTTTCCAGCCGCACCCGGATGGTGACCGACATGCTGCGTGAACGCCAGGAGATGCATCGCCGGATCCGCGAGCTGGCGGCGATGCTGCCCGCCGCGCGCCGCGCCGACCCCGAAGTGCAGCGCATGCTGGCCGATACCACCGACACCGCGATCACGCTGGTTCACCTGATCCACCGCCGCAAGGCTTGCGAGACGCAGACCAAGGACTACGAGTTCTCACGGACCTCGATGCTGGAACACTGGCAGGCCGGCCATGGCGACATGGCCCATTCGCTGCGCGCACTGGCTGCCGCACCCGCCGATACGGAACCGGGCGCGTTCCGGGTCTTCGACTACACCCCCCGTTCAACCCAAGGAGCCTCCCGATGAATGCCGACGATGTGCGCCGCAATGCGTTTGCCATGCCACTGTCCAGCCCTTCGTACCCGCGCGGACCTTACCGGTTCGTCAATCGCGAGTTTCTCGTGATCAGCTACCGCACCGACCCCGCCGCGCTGGCGGCGCTGGTGCCGGAACCGTTGCTGCCGGCCGGAGACGTGGTGCGCTTCGAGTTCATCCGCATGCCCGACTCCACCGGATTCGGCGACTATACCGAGTCGGGGCAGGTGATCCCGGTGACCTTCGAAGGCCGCAGCGGCGCCTACGTTCACAGCATGTTTCTCGACGACGACGCGCCGATCGCCGGCGGCCGCGAAATCTGGGGCTTTCCGAAAAAGCTCGGCAGTCCGGCATTGCGCGTCGACAAGGATACGCTGCTGGGCACGCTCGATTACGGCGCGGTGCGCGTGGCCACCGGCACGATGGGTTACAAGCACCGCGCCGCAGACCGCGATGCGGTGCTGCGCTCGCTGGGCCAGCCGAATTTCCTGCTGAAGATCATGCCCGACGTCGACTGCAGCCCGCGCGTCTGCGAGCTGGTGGAGTACCGGCTTGAAGAAATTGCACTGAAGGGTGCATGGGAAGGGCCGGCTGCCTTGCAACTGTTCGAGCATGCGCTGGCGCCGGTGGCCCGCCTGCCGGTATTGCAGGTGCTGGGCGGCCTGCACCTGAACACCGATCTCACGCTCGGCCTCGGCCGGGTGATATACGATTACCTCAACCAACCAGCAAGGAGCGCATCATGAGACTCGACGGAAAAGTGGCATTCGTCACCGGCGCCGCCAGCGGCATCGGCAAGCATATCGCGCAGGTATACGCGCAGGCCGGCGCGGCGATCGCGGTGGCCGATTTGAACCCGCAGGCGGCGGAAGCGGCTGCGGCCGAACTGCGCGGTCAGGGTGCGTGTGCGCTGGCCGTTGGCGTCGATGTCACGGATGAAGCGGCGGTCGATGCGGCGGTGGCGCGCACCGTGGCGGAACTCGGCGGTCTGGACGTGCTGGTCAGCAACGCCGGCATCCAGATCGTTGCGCCGATGGTCGACTTCAGCTTCGCCGACTGGAAAAAACTGCTGGCGGTGCATCTGGACGGCGCATTCCTGACCTCGCGCGCGGCGATGCGGCAGATGGTCGCCGGCGGCCGCGGCGGTTCGCTGATCTTCATGGGCTCGGTGCATTCGAAGGAAGCATCCGTTTTGAAAGCGCCGTACGTGACCGCCAAGCACGGCCTCGAAGGCCTGACCAAGGTGATCGCCAAGGAAGGCGCGCCGCACGGCATCCGCGCCAACTTGATCTGCCCCGGCTTCGTGCGCACGCCGCTGGTCGACAAGCAGATACCGGAGCAGGCCAGGGCGCTCGGGCTTTCCGAGGAGGATGTGGTGAAGAAAGTCATGCTGAAGGAAACGGTCGACGGCGAGTTCACCACCGTCGAGGACGTGGCGCGGATCGCGCTGATGTTCGCGGCCTTCCCGAGCAACGCGCTGACCGGGCAATCGCTGGTCGTCAGCCACGGATGGTTCATGCAATGAAGATGTCTTCGTGCGTTATTGCGCCAGCCATTGTTCGAAATCCAATGGCGACCACGCTCCGATCGGCAATGCCGCCTTGACGGGTTTCCATTGCTGCGGCACTTGCGTCGGCCTTAACGGGAACATGGGTCTTTTCACGGGCAATGCGGGTTGCAGCGGCTTTATCTGCATCGCGGCGGGCGCGGCGCCGTCCAGCATGGCGACCGGTTTGCCGCCGGTATCCCAGAAAACATTTTCCTGAAACGGGCCGAGCCATTTCAGCGTCGACGATGAATAGCAATGCCCGTCTTTGATAAATGCCACCCAATATAAATTGATGCTGAAAAGGTTGCCGTCGTCAAGCCAGGCGACCAGGGCGGATCGCTGGTTCTGTACAGATTGAATCATTGGATCATTGCCGGAAGTAAACTAACCCAACACTATGGACAGTTCCCAAAAGCAAAGATTGATATTTATCAAACAATGCTGCGACAGATGTTGCGGCAGCCATCATTGCAGCGAGTGGCCGAACGTTCATTTGCCGTTTAGTGCCATGGGGCAACTTTCCCTGCGATCCGGCGCGTCTCAAAACATGCTGCGCAAGCCGACAAACAGTCTTCTGCCTGCGGCCGGTTCGAAAAACCGCCGATTGGAATCGTTGACGATGAGCGATCCGGCATAGGTTTTGTCCAGCAGATTGTCGATTCGGCCGAACACGAAAATTTTTGCCGGTCCGACCGGAAATTCGTAACCGGCGCGAACGTTCAGCACGGCATAACCCGGCGCGGCGTCGCTGTGATCGCGATAGCCGCCGGTCGAATAATGCGATACGTCGAGCACTGCGCCGAGCGTGTCGGTGCCGCCGCCGGCCGCCGCGCCGATCTGCCATTGGCCGTATGTGCCGGCGCCGGCCGATACCGCGCCGAATGGCGCGGTCGGCGGATCTTTCGTGAATACCTGCAGCACGCCGCCGGCGGCGTTGCCGTACAGTTGCGCCATCGGGCCGCGCAGCACTTCAATCCGCTGTGCCGACGCCAGGCTGGCGGTCGATGCCTGGCCCTGCCCGTCCGGCATGGTGGCCGGTATGCCGTCGATCAGGATGCGCACGCCGCGCACGCCGAAGGTCGAGCGGGTGCCGAATCCGCGTATCGATATTTGCAGATCCTGCGCGTA
>DAIDBD010000128.1 GCA_027310305.1 Herminiimonas sp. | reverse complement strand
CGGAGTGGTAGTTCAGTTGGTTAGAATACCGGCCTGTCACGCCGGGGGTCGCGGGTTCGAGTCCCGTCCACTCCGCCAAAAATCTTAAGGCCCGATTCGTCGGGCCTTTTTCTATTCCGGCGAAAAAGAGGTGAACCATTGCAGCAGGCAATTCAAGGACCCACACTGAATCAATAACAGCCGCGTTTCCAGCGCGCTTCAGTGGTATATTTTTACTCCGCTATTTATACATGCCAGTGCAAAGAGCCACAGCACCATGCGACACAAGGCGGTGCGAAAAGCGGGGGAATTCATTAAGTTCTCTCTGCCGGGTCAGACGGCCTTCTTGGAGTGAGACACCAGGCGCAGATGCCGACGGGCACGCCCAGTGCCAGCCACGACCACAGGTCGCCCCAGCCGTCGGACAGCAATGCGGTGATCAGGCCACTGGCACTGATGGCGGCGATGACCACTGGCCAGCCCCAAAGGCGCGGGAACGCCATGCTCATTGCGCACCGTCGGCAACGACCGCGCCGACTTCCGTGACGAGGGTCTGAGTCCGGCGACGCGCAACCCAGAGATACAAGCCGCTTGTCAGGACGGCGATCGTCGCGAGGTCAAGCGCGGCCCATAAAATCTTCATGGGCATGCCGCCGTAGTCGCCGAAGTGAAGCGGGCGGGAGACCTGCAACGCAATGAGGTACCAGGGAAGTTGCGCTGCGGCCGTCACTTTCGCGGTCGCCGCGTCGACCAGGACCGGTTGGGGAAGGCGTGAGGTGAGGGGGTTATTGCCGCGCAGGTAAAAGGTCACATGACGAGGACTGGAGAATGTGGTGCCGGGAAACGCGATGAATGCGACCTTCGTCAGCGGGGCGGAAGCCATCGCGGCTTCCAATAAGCGCTGCATGGGTGCCCGTTCGGCATCTGTGATCACCGGCAGGTCCTTGTAGGGACCCAGCAGCCGGGCGAGTTCGGTCGACTGCCAGCGTTGTTGCAGCAGTTCGGCCCAGGTGTTGAGCACGCCTGTGGCGCCGACGACAACCAGCCAGGTGAGCGTGACGATGCCCAGCAGGTTGTGCATGTCCAGCCAACGGATGCGGCGTGATCGGTCACGCCGCACTTCGCCGAACGCCAGCTTGCGCATGAAGGGCGCGTACAGCACGACGCCGCTAACGATGGACGCCAGCAGCAGCAGGCCCATCACGCCCAGGAACAGCTTGCCAGGCTGGCCCGCGAACAGGTCTACGTGCAGCTTGTCCATGACCCACATGAAACCTTGATGCAGCGGCGGACGGGGAAGCGCCGCGCCGGTCCGAGAGTCCACCGGCACCTGCTGGAAGTCGGGGGTCGGCGACAGCGTCGGCGTCATCGTGACGTACCAAACATCCGCGCTGTCCGACTCCTGTGAAGCGAACTGCACCACGCGCCGCGGGTATTGAGAACGGGCGACGTCCAGCACGCGATCAAGGCTGATCTGCGCGGTTCCAGACGGCATGTCGGGTGCTTCGACTTCGGTGCCGAGTGCATGTCCGATCTCGTGCTGAAAAATCAGCGGCAGGCCGGTCAGGCACAACAGCAGAATGAATAGGGTGCACACGAGGCTGCTCCACTTGTGCAGCCAGGACCAAACGCGTATGGCGCGCACGGTGAGCATCCTGCGACTCCGATTCACGTCAGAAGTCGGCGCTGGCGCTTAGCGTGAAGGTACGCGGCGCACCGAGGACCAGATACCCGGCACCGGGATAACCGCCGACCGAGGCCCAGTAGTTGCGCCCTGTCACGTTGTCCACGCGCGCTCTCACCGTGAGCAACTTGCCAGCCACGTCGGTCATGAACCGTACGCCGGCATCCAATCGGTTCCAGCCTGCCACCTTCAGGGTGTTGGCATCGTTCGCATACGTGCTACCGGTATGCACGACACGGGCGTCCAGCGCGAGTCCCGACATAGCGGGCACGTCCCACTCGGCGCCCAGCGTCGCCTGGAACTGCGGGACCCCGATCACGCGCTTGCCATCCGTCGCGACCGAGCCGGTGCTGCGCTGCTTCGCGCTCAGCCAGGTCGCGCCGCCGAGCAGGCGCAGTCCGGATGTTGGAAGACCGAACACGTTGAGTTCCAAGCCATCGTGCTTATCTTCGCCGGCGGCGGCAAAAATGCTGGATGAATTCACGAACGCTCTTGGTCGGGAGGTACTGAAGAGGGCGGCGCCGGCGCCGAATTTGCCGCCGTCATACTTGACGCCGATCTCCTTCTGCTTGGAGACGTAAGGCGCCAATGCCTGCCCCGCGTTGGCGACCAGTGTGCCGCCGGAAGTCGCCGGAGCGGTCTGCCCCTGGGTAAGGCCCTCGATGTAGTTGGCATACACAGAGAGCTGCTTGCCGACCTTCCACACCGCACCCACCGCCGGACTGGTGCGGCTGGCGCTGTAGTCGCTCTGGCGCACGCCGCTACCGTAGGCAAAGCTCTCGATCTCAAACTTCTGGTGACGCAATCCCAGCGTGAGCAGCAAGCGATGGTCGAGCAGCGACAGGGTATCGCCCAGCGCATAGCTGGTCAGTTGCGTCAGGCCCGTCTGGTTCGGCGATTCCAGCCTTCCTCCGAAGAAGGTCGAGGCGTTGAACGCTGGCTGAGAATAGAAGGCCGGGCGGTACAAGTTGGTTGCCAATCTTGCGAAGTCAAAGGCGAATGCATTGCGCAGATCGAGTCGGAACCAGTTGGCGGCCGCCACCCATTCGTGGTCAATGCCGCCCGTCCGGAATTTGCCGCGCAGGCCCAGCTCGCCCGTGTCGACCTTGTCCTTGCGCGTGTTGTCAAAGCGGGACATGGTGCCGGCGCCGGTCGCCGCGCTGCTCACGGTCAGGTTGGCCAGCGAATTCGCTTCTTCGCTGCGCCGCAAGCCGTACGCTGCCCAGACCGTTGTTGTGGGTGAGATGTCCCATTCGCCGCGCAGGGTGCCGAAGAGGTCGCGCTCGTTCGAGTATGTCCAAGGTTGCGCGAAATTGGATGAAGCGTCAGGCGGCGCCGGGACCGCAGTGACGGTACCATCGAGCGCCACGTTAGTGCGCGTGCGCTTCAAACGGTTGTCTTGGTAGCCAAGATCGCCGGAGAGGCGGACGTCGCGGCTGCGCCAATCGAGCCCGACGGATGCGAGCGCCAGGCTGGCCTTCTCGTCGTCCACCGCAGTGCCCCCCTGGCGGGTCGCGGCATTCACACGCACGCCGGTGGCTCCGTCCGGTCCGACGCGTCGAGCGATGTCTGCCGCCAGGTTCGTTTGCCCCCCGCTGCCCACGCCCACCGTGACCCGGCTCAGAGGCTCGTTGGGCGCGCGCTTGGGCAGCAGGTTGATGGCGCCGCCGATGCCACCGCCTCCGGGGTTCGCGCCGCTCAGGAAAGCGGACGCGCCGCGCAGCACTTCCACCCGTTCGAACAGCTCGGTAGCGATGTACTGGCGCGGCAGCAGACTGTAGAGGCCGTTGTAGGCGACGTCGTCCGAATTGAGGAGGAAGCCGCGGACGAAGTAAGACTCCTGGAAGTTGCCGAAGCCGCGCGCCACTCGCACTGTCGGATCGTTCTGCAGCACCTCGCCCACGCTCCGTGCCTGCCGGTCCTGGATCAGGTCGTTGGTGTAGCTAGTGATGGAGAAGGGCGTCTCAAGGTTGCCACGGGTGCCCAGGATGCCCGCGCGACCGCCCCGAGCAACCTGGCCGCCTGGGTAAGCCGGCGACAGGCCTTGCGATGACGCATCAGCGCTTGCGTTGACCGTCACGGTAGGCAGCGTGACCGCTGCCTGCTCCCCGGAAGTCGCCTGCTGCGCCGTCGCTGCATGGGCGTGGAGAAGGAGGGCGGCTGCGATTGCCGTCGGGGTGAGGTTGTTCATGCTGTCCTTGGAGATTTAGTTTGACGTCCATAGTGCCGTTCTATGAGTATATACGAATTATTCTCATTTAGGTTTGGCCCGAAGCCTCAAGGAGGTGCGCGGGGATGAACAACGAAAATGGGGGGAATCGGCCTTCACTTCCGAATTTGTCTTGATGACCGCCTTGGTTCAGGGATGCTGTGAAGAGCATCGCTGCGCTATTCGCAGCAAGGTCATCGCCAACTTGGCGAAGTTGGAACAGCATCAAAGGCTGTCGCAACAGTTCAGGGCTGCAGCCTCGCATCTGCAACAGCAAGGTGCTTCGCCTTGAGCTGCTGCTGCAGGAGATTTCAGGCGTAATAGCGGTGCTGCGCAAAGAAATCGCCGGCCGTGATTACGCAATTTCAGGCCCGGTACGGACCGGAGCGACAGAAGGATTGGGCAGCTATTTCCTGGCGCAACATTTGCCGGCATTCAACGAGCGGCTGCCCAATGTCGAAGTGGATCTGCTTTCCATTCCGCGCTTTGTGAATCTGTCGAACCGGGAAGCCGACATCGCAATCGGCCAGGAACGCCCGACGGCCGGCCGCATCATCGCCAGCAAGCTGACCGACTACACGCTGAAGCTGTACGCCGCTCCGGCCTATCTCGCCAAGCATGCGCCGATTCGTTCGCGCAAGGAACTCGACGGCCATACCTTCGTCGGCTATGTCGACGATCTTTTATATACCAAGGAATTGCGCTATCTCGATAGCGTGTGCCGCGCACCGCGGCTGGTGCTCAAAAGCACCAGCATCATCGTGCAATACCACGCAGCGGTGGCGGCCGCCGGCATTGCGATTTTGCCGGCTTACATGGCGGCTCCCGAGTCGCGGCTCGAGGTCGTGCTTGACAAGGAAGTGGAACTCACCCGTTCCTACTGGATCACGACGCGCAGCGAACTGCTCAAGCTTGCGCGCGTGCGCGCCGCGTGGGATTTTCTGAAGGAACTGGTCGAGCGCGAACAGGACGCGATGATGGGGCGGGCCAGACGCAGTTTGCTGTTGGCAACTTAGAAACCTGGCATTGCCGCGCGTTACGCCGCCTTCTTTTCCTGCATTTCGCCGCCCAGCGCTGCCACCAGATCGGCCAGCATCCGGTTCAGTTCGCCGGTCATCAACGCGACATCCGAATCGAATCGCTCGTCGTCGTTTTTCGCGGTGGGGTCGGCAGATTCCTTCAACACATCCAGCGCGGCGAGCCGCTTGACCGTCAGCGACTCGGTCAGCACGAACGAGACGCGATCGGCCCACGTCATCGCCAGCCGCGTGCATTGCTTGCCGGCGGCAATGTGGCGGCGCACGTCGTCGGCTTCCAGCGTGTGCCGCACGTAGCGCACGGTCGCCTTGCCGTCGCCGCTGGCGCGCAGCTCGGTATCCTGATCCACGGTGAAGCCGCCCGGCGCCTCGTCCGCCGCCAGCCAATCGGTCATCGCCGCCAGCGGCGAGCGCGTCACGCGCAGGCTGTCCATCGGGAATTTGTCGATCGCCTTGATCAGCAGCTTCAATACTTCTTCCGCCTTCGACGCGCCGGCCGCATCGACCACCAGCCAGCCGTTGACCGGATCGATCCAGGTCCAGGTAGCGCGCTTGATGCTGAACGCGCGCGGCAGCAGTTCGTCGGCAACCTGCTCCTTGATTTCCTTCATCTGCTTGCGGCCGGGCTTGAAACCCTGCTGCTCTTCAAGTTCCGCCGCTTTTTCCCTGGCGACCTGATTGATGACGCTGGCCGGCAGCAGTTTCTTTTCGGTGCCGAGCAGGATCAGCATCTGGCGGTTGACGGTATGCACCAGCATGCCGTTGTCGCGCGGCGAGACCCAGCCCTGGCTTTGCATGTCGAGGCTGCTGCACGGCGCGAATGTTTGCGGCACCAGACATGCTTCGAGTTGTTCGGATGTCATGGCCCACGGAGCGGGAAGGCGGTAAATCTGGAGATTCTTGAACCACATGATGAACGCCCGAAAAAAGGCGCCATTTTACACGCGCATGCGGCGCTTCAATAGGCCAAACCCGCCACACGGAAATTCGTTACCGGGATTACTCTCCAACCTTATCGCTTGGGAAACGCAATGAGTCCCGCAGCAAATATCCCATCTGGCAGCGATTACGCAAAAGAAAACGCGGAATGTGAAACGGAGATCCAACGAAGATTTGGCGGAAAAAATGACTCGCATTGATCGCGGGACGGCGCCATGCGCAATCGTGCCGCATGCTGTCTGGCCGCTATCATCAGATTAAATCCGCAAGGGATTTTTGGTTCTTCGGACGCAAGTGTCGAAATGGATATTCGAATTCATGAGGCCCGCTACCGGAAGATGCACGGGCTTTTTACGCCCTATCAATACCTTTCCTGCGCATCGGGGTAATCTAAAGCCGTAGTCTCCTCCTGGGTGTACTTGCCCGCCCTGCGAAAGCTCGGCGGGCTTTTTTACGTCCTCATTCAGCGCATGAGCCGGTCGCCGGATTGTTTGATTGGAAATTTTCGATAAGCCCTTGCCAAATAAAAATGCTATTCTTGATCGACCGCTGCGGCATCAATCTTGCGAGGAATTGCACCGATGAACTGGATAACGAGATGGCTCGACGAACGTCGCGTTAAAAATTTAAAGCAACGAATTTCGCGAATGAAAATCAAAGCTGAAGCAGCGGAAGCCGTGCCCCTGATGCCCATGGTTGAAACCATCAGCGGCAGAATATTACGGGAACGGATTGTGCTGCTGGAAAAGGCGGTCGAAAAGATAAAGCCGTAGCAAGCCATATCGGTCCTGCGCGACTTCCATCCCAGCGAATGGCGGATCGATATCGAACGCCGGACTCTCGCATCGAGACAGGCAACCTGTCGCGGAACCGCACTACCGGCAAATGGATTTTCGATTCTTGAACTCTGCGGCGCTTCCGGTTTTTAGTACGCAGGCAAGTACGCAAATCTTGCGTTGCTTGCGCAAACCACTGCCCGCCTTCGCTCTCCGCTTGGCCGCCCGCTTCCGTATCGCACGTTGCAATGAAGCGACGCCCATCGGGTAACAATCCGATTGGATGCAAATACTTTGTTCCATGTCTCAAGTGCGCTTTTTACATCGGGTATAAAGAAATTGCTCATGCAATGTTTTGGCGATAGGCGTAGCTGTTCGCGGCAATACCGCGAATTCACTGGATAACGGATGTCATTGCATCATTTAAAGCGCGGCCGGCATTCATGCGCAATCCGCATTCTTCCCTGACCAAAACAGATTGTTCCTCTAATTTCATTTACCGGACAACAGCGGCCGTCCCGACATTTTATGATTCCATGGATGCAAATCAGCAGTCTCGGAAGTTCCATCGTCATGTTGTCGGCGGCGGCGGCAATCGTCCTGTGGCTGCTTGCAGGACGCGCGTGGCGCATGGCGTTGTGGTGGTGCTGCCTGTTTGGGCTCGGCCTGGTTATCGTGATCGCCACGAAGATCGCTTTCATCGGTTGGGGTATCGGCATCGGCGCGCTGAATTTCGTCGGCATCAGCGGCCATTCGATGCGCGCTACCGCCGTCTTCCCGGTACTTTTCTATCTGGTGCTGCAAAAATCGCCGGCGCCTGTCAAGACATCGGGCATACTGCTGGGCCTCGCACTCGGCGCGCTGATCGGCGTTGCCCGCGTCGTGCTGGATGCGCACTCGGTTTCGGATGCCGTTTCGGGATGGCTGCTGGGCGGCGCGGTAAGCGTCGGTTTCATCCGGATATCGAAACGCCTGCCGAAACCGCTGCTGAACCGCCGGCTCGTCGGTTTAAGCCTGCTTGTCTTGCTGCCGATGTCGTATGCGGAACCGGTTCCGACCAATCGATGGATGAACGCCATGGCGCTTTATCTGTCGGGCCATGCCAAGCCCTACGTGCGGCCCGTATCGGCGAATTATTTCGAGAGCGTCTAGTAGTCAGTCAATCTATGACGAGAAGCGGCCGGTGGTGTGTTTCGACGAGAGTCCCGAGCAATTGATCGAGGAAGTGCGTCAGCCGCTGCCGCCGGAACCGGGGCAGCCGGCGCGTTACGACGTGGAATACAAGCGCAACGGCGTGCGCAATTTGCTGATGATCTCCGAGCCGCGCCGCGGCACACGCGAGGTGCTGGTGACAACGACGCGCAACAAAATTGATTTCGCGCACGCGATGAACCATCTGGTGCAGGCGTATGCCAGTGCCGAGGTGATCCGCGTGGTACTGGACAACCTGAACACGCACAAGATCGCCTCGCTGTATGAAGCGTTCCCGCCGGACGAGGCGCGTGCGCTGGCCAAGAAGCTGGAATTGCATTACACGCCGAAGCATGGCAGTTGGCTCAATATCGCCGAAATCGAATTCGCCGTGCTGTCGAACATGTGTCTGAAACAAAGGTTGGGAAATGAAGAAACGCTCAAGCGCGTCATCGCCGCCAATGTCGCTGAACGTAATCGCCGGCCCGAACCGGTCAAATGGCGCTTCACGACCAACGATGCGCGGACCAAGCTGCGCCGGCTTTACCCAATCGTTTCAAGCTGACTGACTACTAGAACGATTTCAAGCTTGCGGGCCGAGCACTGTCACTGCGTCGTAAACGACCAGGAACGATTGGCGGGCACACCGTCCACCGTGCCGGCGAATTGCGCGTCGTATGTCGTGTTGGCTGCCAGCACCGCGAGCGGGATGATTGCCGCAACCGATCTGGCGGTTTTGGCATCGGTCGCACTGGTCAGCAATTGTACCGGCAACGCCGCGCCGCCACGCGGCTTCAGCGTGAAACTCTGCACGTTCACGACCGCATTGATGTCCGCATGGATGCTGACCGGATAGCCGACTTCGTTCCGGTCCGGTACCGGATCGGGCATTTCCCTGTCGCTGTAAAAAATCACCGGAACCTGTGTCTGATTTGCAAAAGGGTAGGGTACGAAATTGCCGCGCCCGACCCCGGAGTCCACTCCATTGGCGGCGAAATTCGTCGTGAAGTAAGTGTAGCCGCCGGACACCGAAGCCGTGCCGACGCCGGCTTCCTTGAACACCGGCTCGAAAATGACGAAGCGGTGATAAATCGCGGTAATCAATCCGTCGGCTGCGTCGAAGCCGGACATGCTGCCGGTGGCTGAAATCACTTCCCCGTACGCATAGCTGCCTTGCGTGAACGCATATCCGGCGGCATTCAGGCGATCGATCAGCGTCGCGCCGGTGAAGCCGGGTTTGCCGGCTATTTGATCATGCGTGATGATGCCGTTCAGTTTCTGGTAATTGGAATGGCCTTGCGCCGCGGTATCGATCTGGCTGTTGCGTGCCACCGCGGCCAGGCCCATTTGCTGACGCCGATAATTGAACCAGTTGAAACCATCCACCTCGCTGCTGCCGGTCACGCGCGGCGCATTGGGCAATTGCGCAAGCGGCGACTGGATCGGCGGCGGTGGCGCGGCGGCGGCAGACGGGGCAGGCGCATTGCCGCTGCCGGCACCGCCACCGCAGGCGGCCAGCAACAGGGTTGCCAATAATGCGGCAACGCCGGAAATAAAATGTTGCGATCGTGCCATGACATGCCCTTCTCTACAAAAGATAAAACGGTGAACACACTGCGCATGCGATGGCGATGACAAGCGCAAACCCCGATTAGACGCAGTGTTGGGGATTCCGTTTCAAATTGATAGATGCGAGAAGGCCTGGAACAGGGGAATTTGCGAAGAGCTTGCTCAATATCAATCATGCCGGGCGGCATGGGCAGTACATTGTTGCCTGCCGGATTTTAAAAAAACGGCAACCGGATTTCAGACGGCAAAATGTATGGCGACCTTGAGCCCGATGCCGTTGGCGCCCTCCGTCAGCGCGATGCGAGCGCCATGCAAGGCGGCTATCTCGCGCACGATGGTCAGCCCCAGGCCGGAACCGGCGGAATTGGATTGCTGCGCCGAAACGGCGCGATAGAACGGCGCGAATACGCGTTCGCGCTCGCCGGCGGCAATGCCCGCGCCGCTGTCTTCGACTTCCAGCAGCGGCCGGCTGTCGGCCGACACGCGCAGCGCCACCTTGCCGCCGGACGGGGTATATCGAATCGCGTTGTCGACCAGGTTGGCGACCAGTTCATGCAGCAGCAATCCGTTGCCGGTTATGTGCACATCGCGCGGCGCTTCCAGCGACAGGTCGATCCCTTTTTTTACCGCCTGCTGCGCCAGCTCCAGTCCGACCCGGCGTGCGATATCGGTCAGAGACAGGTCCGCCATGTCGCCTTCGGCCGTGCCGTGTTCGGCGCGCGCCAGCGTCAGCAGGCGGTTCGCCAGATGCACGGTGGAATCGGTGGTTTTCGCGATGCTTTCGACAATCTCGCGCATCGCCTGCGCATCGTTTTCGCGCAGCGCGAGTTCGGCTTGCGTTTTCAATACCGTCAGCGGCGTGCGCAGCTGGTGCGATGCATCGGCAATGAAACGGCGCTGGCCGGCGATCAGCGTTTGCAGGCGCGCCATGTAACCGTTCATCGCTTCCACCAGCGGCCGCACTTCCTTGTGCACCAGCGCCTGGTCGAAGTCCGACAGATCGGTCGGCGCACGCGCTTCGACATCGCTTTTCAACTGCATCAGCGGACGCAGCACGAAGCGCACCGCAAACCATGTCAAGAGCGCCGCGGCCAGCACCAGCGCCGCTTGCCGCGCCAGCGTATCGAACAGTATCTTGCGCGACAGGCCGCGCCGCGCATCGAGCGTTTCGCCGACCTGGATCAGCGCGATGCCGCGCATCGAACTGTCGTACACCGGCTGAAGCAGCGCCGCGATGCGCACCGGCGCACCATGGTAGGCGGCATGATAGAAACGCACCAGCGCCGGGTAGATGTCGGAGCGCGGCACATTCGGCGGCACCGCCGGCAGGTCATCGTAGCCGGACACGAATTCGCCGTTGATGCCGGTCACCTTGTAATAGATGCGGCCCAGCGTGTCGGTCTCGAAACTGTCGAGCGCGACATAGGGCACATCGGCCACCACCTTGCCGTCCACGATCGAGACCCGTTCGGCCAGCGCGCGGGTCGATGCCAGCAGCGAGCGGTCGTAGGCCAGATCGGCCGCGTCGAGCGCATTGCGGTAAACCGACACCGCATCGATCAGCACCAGGACGCCGAGCGGAATCAGCAGCCAGCGCAGCAATTGGCCGCGCAGACTGCCGAGCGGCCTGGCCGCCGCTTTCGCACGCGGCGCATTGTCCGCCGCTTCGGATCGCGTCATTTCTGTTCCTGCGCTTCGAGCATATAACCCAGCCCGCGCAGTGTGGTGATGGCGACGCGGCCGGCGGCCGCGCGTTCCAGCTTCTTGCGCAGGCGGTGAATATAGATTTCGATCGCGTCGAGATTGGCGTCGTCGTCGAGCGCGAATACTTCGCCGAACAGTTTCTCCTTCGGCACCACGCGGCCGGCGCGCGTGATCAGCACTTCCAGCACCGCGTATTCGCGCGGCGTCAGCGCCAGCGCCGCATCGCCGTAGGTGAACATGCGCGATACGGTGTCGAACGACAGCGCGCCGCAGCTCAGCGTGACGGCTTCATTGCCCTGGGCGCGGCGCAGCAACGCTTTGACGCGCGCTTCCAGCTCGGCCAGTTCGAACGGCTTGGCGAGATAATCGTCGGCGCCGAGATTCAAGCCCTGCACCCGGTCGTTGAGTCCGCCGCGCGCGGTCAGGATCAATACCGGCGTTTTGCTGCCGCGCGCGCGCAGCCGCTTCAGCACTTCCAGCCCGTCCATTTTCGGCAGCGTCAGATCGAGAATCACCAGCGCGTATTGCTGCGTATGCAGCAGCGTGTCGGCGTCGGCGCCGTTCATCGCGCATTCGACCGACAAATGCGCGTCATGCAGCGCCTTGGTCAGCCAGCGCGACAGTTCGGCATGATCTTCGACCAGTAAAATGCGCATGATTCAGAATAACGGACCGGAAATGAAAGCGGTTTGAAAGCTTCGTGCGCGTATGGTTTGACTGCACAACCGA
Organism: Herminiimonas sp.; assembly: GCA_027310305.1. Lineage (GTDB taxonomy): Bacteria > Pseudomonadota > Gammaproteobacteria > Burkholderiales > Burkholderiaceae_D > DAIDBD01. The sequence goes on along the minus strand of DAIDBD010000128.1, from coordinate 2,701 downwards.
TGCAGCACATTGTCCACGAAAGGCACGAAAAATAGGAACAAGGCGCGTGACGGGTCTTTCGTGCCTTTCGTGGACGACCTCTTTTTCATCATACCCATATTCGCGTCATTTGCAAAAGCGGTTTCCGCTGAAAGCAAACTGAAAGGCCGCACCGGCTAATATCCGCACCACTCATTTGATGAAACGTCAGAAACCATGCGCAGCATCGGCCCACGGGCAATGAAAATTTTGGCGGCAGGCTTGCTGGCCGCGACACTGGCCACGCATGCGTTTGCCGCCGGCCGCCATGCGGCAGGCGAATGCATCGTGCCGTCCAAACCGGGCGGCGGCTTCGACCTGACCTGCAAGCTGGCGCAGAAGGCGCTGCAAGAGAATCCCGCCAAAAACCCGGCCGATGCGGCATTGCATGTCAGCTATCTGCCCGGCGGCATCGGCGCCGTCGCATGGAGTTCGGTGATCTCGCAGCGGCGTGCCGAGCCGGATACGCTGATCGCCTTTTCGGGCGGGTCGCTGCTCAATCTGGCGCAGGGCAAGTTCGGCAAGGCATCCGCTGCCGACGTGCGCTGGGTGGCGGCAATCGGCACCGATTACGGCATGGTCGCGGTGCGCGCCGATTCGCCCTACAGGACGCTGAACGATCTGGTCGATGCATTGAAGCGCGATCCGGCGAAGATCAGCATCGGCGCCGGCGGCACGATCGGCAGCCAGGACTGGCTGAAAGTGGCGCTGATCGCGCAGCAGGGCAAAATCGATCCGAGGTCGCTGCGCTTCGTCGCATTCGAAGGCGGCGGCGAATCGTTTACCGCGTTGCTGGCCGGCCATGTGCAGGCGGTGTCCGGCGATGTATCGGAAGCATCGCTGCATGCGGTGACGGACAGGATTCGCGTGCTGGCGGTGCTGTCGGACGCGCGCCTGCCGGGCCCGCTGGCAAATGTGCCGACCGCGCGCGAACAGGGTTTCGATGTGACCTGGCCGCTGATCCGCGGCGTCTACATGGGGCCGCAGGTGCCGGACGCGGATTACCGCAGATGGGTTGCCGCATTCGACCGCATGATGGCGGCAAAATCTTTCGATCAACTGCGTGCCGCGCATGGCTTGTATCCCTTCGCGATGACCGGCGCGGCGTTGACGGAATATGTGAAAAAGACCGTGGAAAATTACGGCAGGCAGGCCAGGGAATTCGGCCTGGTTCGATAGCGTTGTCAACAACAATCAGGAGATTGCATCATGTTTTCAAAAAGCCTCATCGCAGCAGTCGTCGCCGCCGTATTCACCGCCGCATCCGTCAGCGTTTCCGCGCAGGCGCCGGCCGCTTATCCGTCAACTTATCCGGCCGATTATGCGAAAACCGTCGAAGGCGCAAAAAAAGAAGGCAAGATAGTAATTTATAGCGCGACCGATTCCAAGGCGGTCGAACCGCTGATCAAGGATTTCAGCGCGCTCTATCCCGGCGTCAAGATCGAGTACAACGACATGAATTCGACCGAAGTCTACAATCGATTCATCTCGGAAGCCGCCGCGGGCGGTGCCACGGCAGACCTGCTGTGGTCATCGGCAATGGACCTGCAAGTCAAGCTGGTATCCGACGGCTATGCATTGGCCTACAAATCGCCGGAAGCGCAGGCGTTGCCGGCATGGGCAAACTGGAACAATTCGGCTTACGGCACCACGTTCGAACCGCTGGTCTTCGTATACAACAAGCGTCTGGTGCCGGCTGCCGAAGTCCCGACCACCCATGCGGGATTTGCCAAACTGCTCACCAGCAAGGCAGACAAATACAAGGGAAAAGTCACTACCTACGATATCGAGAAGGCAGGCGTCGGCTTCACGTTCATTATCAATGACCTGAAGCAGAACCCGCAGTTCTGGGATTTTGCGAAAGCGCTTGGCAGTTCCGAACTGCGCGTTCAGTCTTCGACCGGCACCATGCTGGAGCGGATTTCTTCCGGCGAAAACCTGATCGGCTATAACATTATCGGTTCGTATGCATTGGCCCGCGCCAAGAAAGATCCATCGATCGGCGTCGAGTTTTCCAAAGATTACAATCTGGTGCTGTCGCGCGTGATGTTCATCAACAAGACTGCAAAGAACATGAATGCCGCCAAGCTGTGGCTCGATTACGTATTGTCCAAGCGCGGCCAGACCGTAATTGCCAACGACTCGAAATTGTTTGCCGTTCGCACCGATGTCACCGGCGAAACCACCTCTGCCGAACTGGTTCAAAAACTTGGCGGCGCATTGAAGCCGCTGCCCATCAGTCCGCAAATGCTGCAATATCTTGATCAGACCAGGCGGCTTGCTTTCCTGAAGCAGTGGAAAGAAGTCACCAGCAAGAAATAATGCGGGTGTCCCCGGGCCGCGATCATGCAGCGCGGGACGTTCCTTCCTTGTCTGAATACCCGCAAGAGACGGGCGCATCTTAAAAAATCGAGACTTCCATGCAAACGCTTCCTCTTCCGCGCGTCACGCCGTCCGGCACCCTTCCGAAACCGCGATTTCTGGCACGCATCAATTGGCCGCGCGGCGTGGTCGTCACGCTGGCCGCGATGGCGATCTTCGTGCCGCTGCTGCTGATTTTTTACCAAAGTTTTCTGTCGGCGCCGTTTTTCTCGCCGGTCAGGGTATTGAGCCTTGAACCGTACCGTTTCATTTTCGACGATCCGGATTTCCGGATCGCATTCCGCAACGGCTTCCTGCTGGC
>DAIDBD010000111.1 GCA_027310305.1 Herminiimonas sp. | reverse complement strand
TGGCGGCGCAGGCGCTGACGATGACGGAATCGTTGCTGCCGGGGTTCGTGCTGGGGCAGGGCACGCAGGCCGCCTATGACGAGATCCGGCGCCAGATCCCGGCTTGCCTGGATGGCGATCGCTGGTTCCATGACGATATCGTGATGGCGCAGTTGTTCGTGGTCAGCGGATCGGTGCGCACCGCAGTCGAACAGAAAATCGGACAGTTCGTCTAATCAGTCTCTGTAGCGGCCATGATGCACACAGTGAACGAGCATCAAGGAATATCTGGGTGACATCGCAAGCTATCCCGGTCGCAACGCATTCTGCAATTGTTTGACTCAGATCGCCGCCTTGCCCTGATGCCGCGTGCCGGTGACGCCCTTGACGAAGAAATTGAAGTTCTTGATTTCGCTGTCGCTCATGACGGAACCCGGCCGGACGCGCTCCACACCTGCTTCATCGACGACAGGCCCGCGGAACGGATGCAGCGTCCGGTCGCGCAGCGCCACTGTGCGTTCGCCGAGAAGAAGCGTGACATCGACCGGCAAATGGGGATTCGGCGACGCCAAACGAATCGTGCGTTCGCGGACGCCGAGCCAGGTGCTGGCCGGCTGCCATTGATTGCCGAGAACCTGCGCTACCCGCTGCTTGTAATAAGCGGACCAGTCGATCAGCGCCGAACCGAGATGCGCGTCTGGCCCGTACTGGGTCATGTCGGAATCCCAGCCGAAGGCCATCATGCCTTTCTCTTGCGCCGTCTTGAGCACCGCCGAGGAATTCGTGCTCTGAATCAGCACATCGGCCTGCTGCCTGATCAATTGTTCCGCAGCCGTGCGTTCCTTCGCCAGGTCGTACCAGGTATCCACCCACGCGACCATGGTGATGACCGCCGGATTCACCGATTGCGCTCCCAGCGTGAATGCATTGATGTTGCGGATCACTTCCGGCACCGGAAACGACGCGACGAAGCCGAGCTTGCCGGTACGCGTCATCTTGCCGGCGATGATTCCCGCGAGGTACGCGCCCTCATAGGTGCGCGCCTGGTAATTCGCAACGTTGGGCGCGGTTTCGGAACCTGACGCATTCTCGAATTTCACGTCCGGATAATCTTTCGCAACCTTGAGCATCGGCCCCATGTAACCGACCGATGCGCCGAAGATCAGCTTGTATCCGTCTTTGGCGAGCCCGTGGAAAACCTTTTCGCTGGCAGGGCCTTCCGGCACGTTTTCAATGGTTCTGGTTTGCACCCGCGCGCCGAATTCCGTTTCGATCAGCTTGCGCGCTGTGTCATGGGTATAGGTCCAGCCGCCGTCGCCTACCGGACTGACATACACGAACGCGATCTTGAGCGGATTGCCCGACCCCGCCTGCTGCTGCCGCGATTCGGCAACGCGCGTTTCTTCTTTGGATGAGTGGCGTTGCGTCGATTCTCCGCACCCGTACAGCGTCAAGACGAACAGCAGTGCGGCACTTCGTAAAACGCTCATGTGATTTCCCTTGTAACGGTTCGAGACATGGACTCGCCGTGGCTGGGCGAGGCGCAACTGCTTGAAAGGCGCGGGATGATAGGCTCGCAAGACCGGCGGCGCGGTATTACGCGCGCCGCCGGCGAGCCTTTGGCAATCGGGCGGATGTTCTCCGCTCGCTTCCCGGCTGCGTCAGAACCGGTGGCGGATGCCGGCGCCGAAGCTTCCCGCGCGGCTGGCCGACGTGATCTTGTCGGACATCAGCACTGTGTACAGGTCGGTGCGCTTGGACAGCTTGTAGTCGTAACCGATCGACACCGTATCGCGCTTCAGATCCGCGCCGACCAGGCTGCCGCTGCGCTTGGTGTTCGCATAGCCGAGCAGCACATCGCCGTTGCCCGCCGGCACGCTCAATCCGAGGCTGAAGGTCTTGTCCTTCATGCCGGCTGCGGTCGCGGTGTCGTTGTCGCTGATCTGGTAGGTGGCGAACAGTTTTGCGGCGTTGAAGTTGTAACTGCTGCCGACGAAGTAGGCTTTCTGCCGATTGATCGACCGGTAGTTGACGGGTGTCACAGTTGCGTCGAGCACCGCCGCACCGGGATTCGGATTGCTTGCCTGTATGTCGTGATAGAACGCGGACAAACCGAGCGGGCCATTGAAGTACAGCAGGTTCACCCCGACGTTCTTCACGCCGGAATTTCCCGCGATTTCGCCGAACTGGTAATGCACATTGGCCTTCAGGCCGCCGAAGTCCGGCGTCGAATAAATGATCTGGTTGCTCCAGCCGCTGTCGGCGGCATTCGATGCAGTCCAGGTGCGCGCGCCGAAAGCGCCCGACGGCACATACGAATGCAGGATCAGCGGCGAGAAGGCGAAAGAATCGCCGAACGGGTTGAACAAAATCGACGGCAGGAAGCTCGGCGCCACGGCACGGCCGAGCTGCACCTTGCCGAAGCCGCCGGACAGGCCGACGCTGGCATCGCGCGAGAACAGGTTGTCGCCGCCGAAACGGCCGGACACGCCGGTGTCGGCCTGCAAGAAGCCGCTCAAGACCATTTCGGCCTTGAGGCCGCCGCCAAGGTCTTCGCTACCCTTGAAACCGAAATACGACGTGGTCATGCCACCGCTGTTGACCACCGAACGGCGCGCCGCGTCGCCGCTGTTTTGCATTGAACCGGCGAAGACATCCACCGTTCCCATCAATTGCACATTGGTTTGCGCCATCGCGCCGCTCGCCGCGATGCAGCACATCGCCCCAAGAACTGCTGTTGCTTTTTTCATCATGTCTCCCCCACTATGCTCGAAAAATGCGCTTGTTGAAAGCGCGCCAAAAAATAGCCGGGCAAAGCGTGCGTTGCGCACCCTGCCCGGCTATTGCACGACTTCCGCAAGACGGAAGCCGCCAATTCTTATGATTTGCTCAATGCATTCGTTCGCCTCGGCATGGCGTTCGTTTTCAAGCCGCTCGGAAAAATGCCTGAGAATGCTGTCGCGGTTGAGGCCCTTCACCGCGATCACGAACGGAAAGCCGAACTTTTCGTTATAGCGATGGTTCAGTGTTTGCAATTGCGCAAACTCTTCCGCGCTGCACTGGTCGAGTCCGGCGCCTTTTTGCTCGCGCGTGGATTCTTCGGTCAGTTCGCCGCGCACCGCAGCCTTGCCGGCGAGTTCCGGGTGAGCCCGGATCAGTTGCAGGCGCTGTTCTTCATGCGCGGCGCGCACGGCATCCGCCATCCCATCATGCAACTGCTGCAAATTGCCGAAAGGCCGTTTTGCAGCCGCGCGTTGCGCGACCCACGGCGAATGTTCGTAGATCGCGCCGAGCGCGGCGGTAAATTCTTCCTGCGTCATTGCGTTCAAAATGTCGATCGAAAATTGCTTGCTCATTTCTTTGCCTGGTACGGGTGAGTGTTGATCCAGTGATTGGCGATATCGATACGGCGGCAGATCCAGACCTTGTCGAGCGACTGCACGTAATCGAGAAAGCGCTGCAACGCGCGGAAGCGGCCCGGCCTGCCGAGCAGGCGGCAATGCATGCCGATCGACAGCATCTTCGGCCTATCCTGCCCCTGCGGATCGCCTTCCGCATACAGCACGTCGAAGCTGTCTTTCAAGTACTGGTAAAACTGTTCGCCGGTGTTGAAGCCCTGCACGGTGGCAAAGCGCATGTCGTTGCTGTCGAGCGAGTACGGCACCACCAGATGCGGCTTGGCGTTGCCGTCCGACAGGACGACATCCGTCCAGAACGGCAGGTCGTCGCCGTAGTAATCGGCGTCGTAAGTAAAGCCGCCATGCTCGACCACCAGCTTGCGCGTATTGGGCGAGTCGCGCCCGGTGTACCAGCCTTGCGGCGCGGCGCCGGTCAGCTCCCGGATGATGTGCACCGCTTCGGCCATGTGCGCGCGCTCGGTCGCTTCATCCATCTGCTGATAGCTGATCCAGCGCAAGCCATGGCACGCGATTTCATGGCCGAGCGACTGGAACGCGGCAACCGCATCCGGATTGCGCTGCAAGGCCATCGCCACGCCGAACACCGTCAGCGGCAGATTGCGCTCCTCGAACTCGCGCAGCAGCCGCCACAATCCGGCGCGCGAGCCGTATTCGTAGATCGATTCCATCGACATGTGCCGCGCCTCGAAGGCGGCGGCGCCGATGATTTCGGACAGGAACTGCTCCGATGCCTGGTCGCCATGCAGCACGCAATTTTCGCCGCCTTCTTCATAGTTCAGGACAAATTGCACCGCAATGCGCGCTCGGTTGGGCCAGCGTGCGTGAGGAACCTGACGGCCGTAGCCGATCAGGTCGCGAGGATAAGCGTGCCGTTCATGCATGGCGAGACGAGGCGATCGGTCCGGCAAGTTATTCGCTGCCGTGGCTGTTGGCTTTGGCAGATGCTTCCGCCTCATTCTGCGAAACGATGCCGTTGAAATAAATGTTCAGCAGCACGGCGGCGATCGCTGCCAGCAGGATGCCGCTATGGAGCAATGGCGACAGCGCCTTCGGCATGTGCTGCGCATACTTGTCGGCGACCAGCGGCAGCATGCCGAAACCGATCGAGATCGCGACGATGAACAGATTGTTGCGATTGGTCTTGTAATCGACGGACGACAGGATCCGGATGCCGGTAGCCGCGACCATGCCGAACATCACCAGGCCCGCGCCGCCGAGCACGAATTGCGGCACGGCTTCCGCAGCTTGTGCAATCTTCGGAATTACGCCCATCACGAGCAGGATGATGCCGGCCGCCACGCATACCCAGCGGCTTTTGACGCCGGTCACGCCGACTAGCCCGACGTTTTGCGAAAACGAAGTGTACGGGAAGGTATTGAAGATGCCGCCGATCACGGTGCCAAGGCCATCGACGCGCAAGCCCCGGCTGATGTCATCCCTGGTGATTTTTTTACCGGTCAGTTCGCCCAGCGCGAGGAACATGCCGGTCGATTCGATCATCACGACCAGCATCACCAGCGTCATGGTCAGGATGGCGACAGCATCGAAGGTCGGCATGCCGAACTGAAACGGCGTAACGATCGCAAAGGCTTTCGCGGCGCCGACCTTGGCGAAGTTGACCTTGCCCAGGAAAAACGCCAGCGCGGTGCCGGCGACGATACCGGTCAGCACCGCGATGTTGGCGAAGAAGCCCTTGCCGTACCTTGCCACCAGCAGAATGACGATCAGCACGAACAGCGCGATGCCGAGATTGTCCAGCGCGGCATAAGCAGGGTTCGGGATCATCGGCACCGGACCGGCCGGCACGGCAGCACCCGCCTCTTTGGCCGCGGCGATCAGCTTGAGAAAGGCAGGATCGGGAATGGTCGCCATGTTCGGCGGTCCGCCCATCGCCCAGTTGATACCGACGCGCATCAGCGAAATGCCGATCACCGCGATGATGGTGCCGGTCACCACCGGCGGAAAGAGCGCCAGCACACGACTGACGAAGGGAGCGATCAGGATCGAAATCACGCCGGCGCCGATCACCGCGCCGAATATGCCCGTGATGCCGAGCGCCGGGTTGCCGGCCATTGCCAGCATCGGGCTGACGGCCGCAAACGTGACGCCCATCATGACCGGCAGCTTGATGCCGAACCATTTGCCGAAGCCAAGCGATTGAATCAGCGTCACCAGGCCGCAGCAAAACAGGTCCGCGCTGATCAGCGCGGCGACCTGCTCCGGCGGCAGTTTCAATGCGCGCCCGACGATCAGGGGCACGGCGATCGCTCCGGCATACATCACCAGTACGTGCTGCAGGCCAAGGGCAGCCAATTTGCCGGCCGGCAGACGCTCGTCCACCGCGGAAAATACCTCCGCAGAGGAAGTTGCACCGGTATGCGCATCGGCGTGCGGTTCAGCCGTCGCGGCGGCCGTGTGGGATGTACTCATTTGTCTTCTCCAAATCGTCTAAGGTAATGTTGTTATTGGTATGTTGTCGGGCGAAAGATATCAAACGTCCGGCTTGCCCAGAGCCGAACGCAAATCAAATCGTTTTTCGGGACGGCGCAGCATGCGGCATGCGCACTGTTCGAGGTGGTGCGCCATTTCCTTCATTGCGCCGCGCTGATCTTTCTTTTGCAGCGCATCGATTACAGACAGATGCTCATCGAACGAGCAAGGCTGCTGGCCCAGGGTTTCGGCGGTGGAAATCAGCAAGGTGGTGCGCGACACCAGCCGACGCAGCATGTCGACCAGCAGCGTGTTGCCGCTGAACTTGGCGAGTTCGATATGGAAATCCGCGGACAACCTGATCCACAGCGGACGATTGCCCTGCATATAGGCCTCGCGCTCGCGCCCGACCATCTGGCGCAGTTTGTCGAAATCGGCGTCGGTCGCTCTCTGCACCACTTTTTGCACCACCCGCTGCTCCAGCAATTGGCGCAGTTCGAACATGTCGTGCGCTTCCTGCTCGCTCGGGCTGGCGATATAGGCGCCGCGGTTCGGTTCAAGATCGACCAGGCCGTCGGCGGCCAGCTTCGCCAGCACCTTGCGCACGTTGTGACGCGCCAGCTCATAAAGCTCGCCGAGCGCCTGTTCGGTCAGCTTGGTGCCGGCCGGCAGGCGATGCTCCATGATCGCGTCGTAGATTTCGAAATACATGCGGTCTTCCGACGACATGCGCGGCTCTTGCGAGGTGGCGGAAGCGACCCCTAATTTAGGGCGAGTTGCCATTTACCATCCAATCAGCATAAGGAATCCGTTTCCGGGATCGTCGGCCCCGCTTTTTCAAGCATGGGACAAAGCATGTTGACGAGGATGCCAAAGGCTCCTAGAATTGTCAACAATTTGTTGGCTAATATGTTCAATATTTCTGGCGGCTGCAATCTCCCCATTCTTGCGCGGAGACACTTCACGCCTGGCACCGAAGCCGTTTCTGCGCCTCGGTTGCTTCCTTCCATACTATTTATCTGGAGTCACGATGAGCCGTTTGACGACGCACGTCCTGGATGCCGCACACGGCAAGCCGGGACAGAATATCAAGATCGATCTATATAAAATTGTTAACAATAACAGGAATATATTGCTAACAAAAATTACCAACCGCGACGGCCGCTGCGATGGCCCCCTGCTGGAAAACGACGTTTTTCAGCCCGGCGTCTATGAACTGGATTTCCACATCGGCAGCTATTTTTCCGGCATGGGTATCGATATGCCGACGCCGAATTTCCTCGACGTCGTCACGCTGCGGTTCGGCGTCGCCGATGCATCGCAGCACTATCATGTGCCGCTGGTCGCGACGCCATGGAGCTATTCGACTTATCGCGGCAGCTAACGACCGCATTAAAAATCAGGAGACATATCGATGGAAGCGTATTTGCTGGATTGGGCCAATCTCTTGCTGCGTTGGCTGCATGTGATCGTTGCGATCGCATGGATCGGATCGTCGTTTTATTTCGTATGGCTGGATAACAGCCTGAAAGTCCCGCACGACCCCGAACTGAAGGAAAAAGGCGTCGGCGGCGAGTTGTGGGCAGTGCATGGCGGCGGCTTCTATAATCCGCAGAAGTATCTCGGCACGCCGCCCAGACTGGCGGATGACCTGCACTGGTTCTATTGGGAGTCGTACAGCACCTGGCTATCCGGCCTCGGCCTGTTTTCGGTGCTGTACCTGTTCAATCCCAAAGTGTTCCTGATCGACCCGAACGTCGCCAGCCTGACGCCCCCGGTTGCCGTCATTCTCGCGCTCGCATTCCTGATCGTCGGCTGGCTGGTGTACGACCTGCTGTGCCGCACGCTGCAAAAGAACGAGCGCCTGCTCGCCGCACTGGTGGTGCTGTACGTGGTCGCCGCGTCATGGGCCGCCTGCCATCTGTTCTCCGGGCGCGCCGCGTTCCTCATCATCGGCGCGATGATCGCAACCATCATGAGCGCGAACGTGTTCTTCTGGATCATTCCGGGACAGCGCAAGATCATCGCGTCGATGAAGGCGAACCAACCGGTCGACCCGATTCATGGCCGGCGCGGCAAGCAGCGCAGCGTGCACAACACCTACTTCACGCTGCCGGTGCTGTTCGCGATGCTGTCCAACCATTACAACATGACCTACAGCCACCGGTACAACTGGCTGGTGCTGGTGCTGATCATGGCCGCCGGCGTGCTGATCCGCCAGTTCTTCATCCTGCGCCACAAGGGCAAGCTCAACTTTGCGTTCCCGGCGGTCGCGATCGCGGTGCTGGTCGGCGTCATCGCATGGATCAATCCGCCGGGTTCCACCGCCGCGGTCGCCGCCGTCCCCGTACAGGGAATCGGCATGCAACAGGTCGAGCAGGTGATGCAGGCGCGCTGCGTGCAATGCCATTCCGCGCATCCGACCCTGATGCCGAGCGCCGCCAAGGGATTGATGTTCGATCGTCCGGAACAGATCAGGAACCATGCGCAACTGATCTATCAGCAGGTGGTGCTGCAACGTGCAATGCCGCTGGGGAACCTGACCAGGATCACAGCCGAGGAACGTGACACGATCGCGAAGTGGGTCGAGAGAGGCGGCGCGAAATAAGCCGCGTCCAGCGTCTCGACAAGAGAGGCCGGACGCGACAGCGCTTGCCCGCCGCGACTCGTTATGGTGTATCGGGATAGGGGCGCCCAGTTTAACCTGATCGGTCCCTCCCACACCACCCGGCATGCGGGTCCGCACCGGGCGGTTCGAGAAGTTGAGGTCATGAGAGTCGAGGCACGCCAAGGCGGTCAAAGTAGGCAATTGTCAGCACATTGTTGAGCGCCATGCGACTGTTGCGCCACCAGCGTCGACTGTTCCCCGCCACCAGTTGCGCCACCTTCGCTGTCGCGCCAAGTGCCAGCAGTTCCCGATAGATCGTCTTGCCGCGCCGCCATTGCTTGAGCTGGATTGCGCGCAGCCGGTGACGCAACCATTCGTCCAGCTCGCGCCAGACTCGTGGTGTTTGCGCCAACCCGAAGTACGCCTTCCATCCCAGCACATAGCGACGGAGCGGTTCGACCAATTCGGTCATGCTGCGTCCGCCAGAACGGCGGGTCAATTGCCGTATCCGCTGCTTGAACCTCTCCCGCGCCGTCGCCGATACCGCGCGCCTGACCGCGCCTTTCGGGGCCGCCCACAAGCTATAACCCAGAAATTTGCGGCCGAATGCGCTGGCCACTGCACTCTTGGATTCATTGATCTTCAAGTGCAGCTTGTCGTAAAGACGCCTGAGCAACGCCATCACCCGTTGCCCTGCCTTCTGACTGCGCACATACACATTACAGTCGTCGGCATAGCGCACGAAGCGATGACCCCTGCGTTCCAGTTCTCGATCCACCTCGTCGAGCAGCACATTGGCCAGCAGCGGGGACAAAGGCCCGCCTTGCGGCGTACCTTGCTCTCGCTGGGCCGCCACGCCGCCGTGCATGATGCCCGCGTTCAAGTACGAACGGATCAGTCGGATGACACCGGTATCCTCGATACGTTGCCTGAGGCGGCTCATGAGCACATCGTGATTGACGCGATCAAAGAATTTCTCCAGATCGACATCGACCACGACCCGATAGCCGTCCTGCACATGCTGCTGTGCTGCGAGCACCGCGTCGCGCACGACACCCCGGACGGAATCCGTGGCTGTGCTCACTGAAAGTAGGATCGATCAGCGGTTGCAGCACCTGTAGAAGCGCTTGCTGGATGAGCCTGTCGACCACGGTGGGGATTCCCAATTCGCGTTCGCTGCCATCCGGCTTGGGGATGCCGACGCGACGCACCGGACTGGGCCGGTACGTGCCTGCCATCAATTGTTCTTTGATGGTCGGCCACGCGTTCGTCATCCAGTTACGCCGCTGGCACACATACTATAGATAAACTTGTTGTTTGATAAAGCGATAAAAATTGCTTTATCCGGTATTTCAAGTATGGAATACTGCGCCAGTAGCAACAGGCTATAAACGCCTGTCGCCTATCCATTGGACGCGGATCATGGGCAAGTTGAAACAGATCGAGGCCTTTGTCGATGTCGTTGAAAAAGGCAGCATGGCACGTGCGGCGCTGGGGCAAAACATCACGCCGGTCATGCTGGGACGACGCATCGACGCGCTCGAAAAGCGGCTTGGCGTCAAACTGATGCATCGCACCACCCGGCATCTGACGCTGACTGAGCAAGGCACGGTGTTTCTCGATCATTGCCGCAAGCTGCTGGACGACCTGGGGCATGCGGAAAAGATCATCTCGGAAGGCCGGCACAAAGCGACCGGCCATCTGGTGGTGTCGGCACCGGCTGCGTTCGGCCGCAAGCATGTCGCGCCGCATGCGCCGGGATTTGTCGCTGCCAATCCGGACGTGCAGATTTCATTCAATCTCACCGACCGCGTGGTCGATCTGGTGCGCGAAGGTTACGACATCAGCATTCGTATCGGCGGCGCGATCGATCCCAATTTCGTCGCGGTCAAGCTCGCGAGCAATCGGCGCGTCGTGTGCGCCACGCCTGACTATTTCGAACGCAACGGCATTCCCGGGACACTCGGCGATCTCGATCAGCACAATTGCCTGGCCTTCAATCTGCAAGGAGGACAGCAGCGCGGCTGGTATTTCCAGCAAGGCGGCAAACCGGTCACGGTCCGCGTCAACGGCAATCTGGACTGCAACGACGGCGAGCTGCTGCACCGCTGGGCGAGCGAAGGGTTGGGGCTGGCATGGCGCTCGACCTGGGAAATTCAGAACCAGCTTGCATCGGGCGAATTGATTACGGTGCTGGATGAATACGCATTGCCGCACTACGACATCATGGCTGTCTATCCGCAGCAGCGGCATCTGCCGGCCAAGATCCGGTTTTTTATCGATGCGTTAAAGACGATTTATGCGCAGCCGGGATATTGGACCAGGATGACTTGACGCCAGAGGAAATCGCCGCTTGTACCACCACGCTTTATTTGCCGTGGATGAAGAGCCGTTTATGTTGATTATTAAAAATTTTTAAGTTGCTTGACGTCACGCAACTTTCATTGGCTATTTTGCTCTAACGAGCATTGCGACGTGCGCCACCCCTGAGAATGAAAGAAACTACGGGGTGGAAGGTAACGGCTAGAGGTCGCGCAATACTTTGGCGGTTCGCCCCCGACTCTAACGTGACCCGCCGAACTGACTCGCACCCCGG
>DAIDBD010000109.1 GCA_027310305.1 Herminiimonas sp. | reverse complement strand
GCGCAGGCCCGCGCGCGCCTTGGGCAGCAGGTAGGGCGCGTTGGTCATCGACTCCATGCCGCCCGCCACCATGACGGTATTGGTTCCGGCGGCGAGCAGATCGTGGGCGAACATCGTCGCTTTCATGCCCGAGCCGCACATCTTGTTCACCGTGGTGCAGCCGGCCGCGAGCGGCAGCCCCGCGCCGAGCGAAGCCTGGCGCGCAGGCGCCTGCCCCTGGCCGGCAGGGAGCACGCAGCCCATGATGACTTCGTCCACCTGCTCCGGCTTGATTTTGGCGCGCTCCACCGCGGCGCGAATCGCCGCTGCGCCGAGTTCAGGTGCCGTGAACTGCTTCAACTCGCCTTGAAAACCGCCCATCGGAGTGCGGGCTGCGGATACGATGACGATAGGATCATTAGCCATAAGAACCTCCAATTACGTTAAATGGTGCAATCGCGCGATGCGCGTTCAGGCCGTCTCCCCGAACAGTTCGCGGCCGATGAGCATCCTGCGGATTTCCGAAGTGCCGGCGCCGATTTCGTAGAGCTTGGCGTCGCGCCACAGCCTTCCGGTCGGCGTCTCGTTGATGTAACCCATACCGCCCAGCGCCTGGATCGCCTCGCCCGCCATCCAGGTGGCCTTCTCCGCGGCGTAGAGGATCGCGCCGGCGGCGTCCTTGCGCGCGCCGGTGCCCTTGATGTCGCCGCGGTCGAGCGCCTTGCCCACGGCGTAGACATACGCGCGGCAGGCATTCATGGTGGTGTACATGTCGGCGAGCTTGCCTTGCATCAACTGGAATTCGCCGATCGGCTGGCCGAACTGCTTGCGTTCATGGATGTACGGCACCACCACGTCCATGCAGGCTTGCATGATGCCGAGCGGCCCGCCGGACAGCACGGTGCGTTCGTAATCGAGACCGGACATCAAGACATTGACGCCGCGGCCGGCGCCGCCCAGGATGTTTTCAGCCGGCACTTCGCAATCCCGGAACACCAGTTCGCCGGTATGCGAGCCGCGCATGCCGAGCTTGTCGAGCTTTTGCGCAACGGAAAATCCCTTGAAGTTTTTTTCGACCAGAAACGCCGTCATGCCGCGCGAGCCGGCTTCCAGATCGCTTTTCGCATAGACCACCAGCACATCGGCGTCGGGGCCGTTGGTAATCCACATCTTGGTGCCGTTCAGCACCCAGCGGTCGCCTTTCCAGTCGGCGCGCAGCTTCATGTTGACCACGTCGGAGCCGGCATTCGGCTCCGACATCGCGAGTGCGCCGACATGCTCGCCGGACACCAGTTTCGGCAAATACCGGCTTTTCTGTTCCGCGGTGCCGTTGCGCCGGATCTGGTTCACGCACAGATTCGAATGCGCGCCGTACGACAGCCCGACCGAAGCCGACGCGCGCGAAATTTCTTCCATCGCGATGATGTGCGCCAGATATCCCATCGCGGTGCCGCCGTATTCTTCTTCGACGGTGACGCCGAGCACGCCGAGATCGCCCATTTTTTTCCAGCAATCCATCGGAAACTGATCGGTGCGGTCGATTTCGGCGGCGCGCGGCGCGATTTCTGCCTGCGCAAATTGCTGAACGGTTTCGCGCAGTGCGGCGATGTCTTCGCCGTGGGCAAAACTCAAGCCGGGTAAATCGATCATGGTGCACTCGCGGTCTTTAAATAGTCGGATTTTTACAAAAATCGGTGTCGAAATCATACGCTTGATTGACGTTTACGTAAACGTAACACAAGCACAGCGTAATTCTACTATGCTCCAATAATCCAAGGTCCGCACGAACGACCCAGTGATACCGAAACCGTTCGCCCCGGGGCACCCTTTGGGGTGTGAGTAGGCCGCAGGCCGTATCGAAGGGACTATCGGCGCATGCAACCCTTCGATACGGCCTGCGGCCTACTCAGGGCGAACGGTTATTGTGCGCCGGAACGGCATAAAAAATCTCATGCCGCCTGCTTGGCGCGATTGGCGGCAGGCTTCCTGGCCGCCGGTTTTTCCTTGCTCCTGGCCGCCTTGCCGCTTTCCAGCATGCGCCGGCACTGCGCCTCGTGCGCGTTGATCTCAGCCAGCGTCACTTCCAGATCCTCGCGCTGCTGCTCCAGCGTTTCGCGGTGCTGCGCCAATACGATCAGAAAACGGTTCAGCTGCGCCGTCGAGTCGCTCGGCGATTCGTACATGTCGACCAGGCTCTTGATTTCCGACAGCGTCAGGCCGAGCCGCTTGCCGCGCAGCGTCAGCTTCAGCCGCGTGCGTTCGCGCGCGGTGTATACACGGGTGCGGCCGCCGGCGCCTTCGCGCTTCGGGCTGATCAAGCCCTGGTCTTCGTAGAAACGGATGGCCCGTGGCGTGATATCGAATTCGCGCGCCAGTTCGGTGATGGTGTAGGTCGGCATGGTTGGGCGTCTGTTCAACAGGAAATGAGGTTTGTGTTTAGAATGGCCGTTTACGTAAACGTCAATCGCAGCAATCGTATTGTAGGCGCGCGCGCCGCAAATGTGAATCTTAATAGAACGCCTCCATGAATCCACTTGAATCGCAACTCGAATATCCGTTGGGCGACACGCTGCCCGAACCCGGCGCCGTGCATGAAATCGCACCCGGCCTGCTATGGCTGCGCATGGGTTTGCCGTTCGCGCTGAACCACATCAATTTATGGCTGCTGGAAGATACCTTCGAGACCGAAACCGGACCGGTGCGCGGCTGGACCGCGATCGACTGCGGCATTGCCAGCGACGCGACGCGCGCAGCGTGGGAAACGATTTTCGCGACCCGGTTGCGCGGCTTGCCGATCGTGCGCGTCATCGCCACCCATTGCCATCCCGACCATGTCGGGCTGGCGGACTGGCTGTGCACGCGCTGGCAGGCGCCGCTGTGGATGACGACCGGCGAATATGCGTTTGCGCGGATGATGTGCGCTTCGCTGCCCGGCGTCGACGGCAGCGCGATGCTGCCGCATTTCCGGCGGCACGGCCTGGCCGATGCCGCGATGCTGGAAAAACTGGGCGAGCGCAAGAATTATTATCAATCGCTGGTGCCGTCGGTGCCGTCCGCTTACCGGCGGCTGCGGGACAATCAGGTGTTCGCCATCGGCGGCCGCGACTGGCGCGTCATCACCGGTTTCGGCCATTCGCCCGAACACGCGGCGCTGTATTGCGCGGAATTGAACGTGCTGATTTCAGGCGACATGGTGTTGCCGCGCATTTCAACCAACGTATCGGTATTCGCGATCGAACCGGAAGCCAATTCGGTGCAACAGTATCTCGACTCGCTCGCGAAATACGGCGACCTGCCGGACGATACCCTGATACTGCCGTCGCACGGCAAGCCGTTCCGCGGCTTGCATACGCGCATCACGCAACTGCGCGACCATCACGCGGCGCGGCTGGCGGAAGTGGTCGACGCGTGCGCGACGCCGCAATCGGCGGCCGACATCGTGCCGGTCATGTTTCCGCGCTCGCTTGATGCGCACCAGCTCACGTTCGCACTGGGCGAAGCGCTGGCGCATCTGCACATGCTGTGGCTCGACGGCACGCTGCATCGTGCACTGGGCAGCGATGGCATTATCCGGTTTACGACGAAATAAAAGCCCGATGCAAGCCACGCCGCTGCGGGTTTACATCAAGCTGGTTTTCGTCGCGTTGTTCTGGGGCGGCACGTTCACCGCCGGCCGCATCGTGACGCACGCATTGCCGGGCTTGCAAATGATTCCGGCCGCCGGCCGCTTCGCCGTGGCCTGCCTGTTGCTGCTGCCGCTGGCATACAAGCTGGAAGGCGGTTTGCCGCGCCTGACGCGCGCGCAATTGCTGGCGACTTTTTCGCTCGGCGCGACCGGCATTTTTCTGTACAACATCTGCTTTTTTGCCGCATTGGCGCGCATGCCGGCCGGCCGTTCGGCATTGTTCGTCGCACTCAATCCGATCGTGACCGCGCTGGCACTGGCGCTGTTTTTCCGCGAACGCCTGGGCATCGGCAAATGGCTCGGCATTGCGATTGCGTTCATCGGCGCGGCAATCATCATCACGCGCGGCGACCTGCTGGGCGCGCTGCATGATCTGTCGCAGTCGATCGGCGCCGGCGAATTGCTGATGTTTTGCGCAATCTCCGCATGGGCCGCCTATACCATCATCGGCCGCCATGCATTGAAGGGCCTGTCGCCGGTTGCCGCGACCACCTATGCGGCGCTGTGGGGTCTGCTGTTGCTGGCCGGCGGCGCGGCATTCGAGTGGCCCGCGCTCGACGCGGCGCGGATAACCTGGCAAGTGATTGCGGCGATCGTTTATCTGGGCGCGTTCGGCACCGTGATCGGATTCATCTGGTATTACGAAGGCATCAAGGCGATCGGCCCGGCCCGCACCGCCGTCTTCAACAACCTGGTCCCGGTATTCGGCATCGCGCTCGGCGCGCTGCTGCTGCGTGAACCGATCCTGATCTCGATGCTGGTCGGCGGCGTGCTGGTGATCATCGGCGTCTCGCTGGCCAACCGCTAGAGCGGTTTCCGTGTGCGTGTGTGGATGATGCGGGTTGGTTTGGGGTGCAGGGCAAGAAAGGAGTATCGCCTTGCAGGGCGATACCGTTGCACAGGCAGGCGGCATGCCGCCTGAAATTCCCTGCTCCACCGGGAGGAGCGCCGTGTGGCGAGCCACACCAGCGACGAACAACACGTTCGCTACCAACGAAAAAGGAACACGCTCTCTGCAATGCGCCCCAAAGCAGCCGGCAGCAGCCATACACGCATACGGAAACCGCTCTAAGTCGATCGTCATTTTTTCCATGCATGGCGGAACGCGCATGCAGTTGAACTGTCGATCGCGATGACAGCACTCCAAAGCAGTTGTTGATTTGCCTGCGGGAAAATATCCCAATATATTGCTTCGGCCTAACAGATTTCAGGAATCTCATATTGAGATTGATCAATAAATTTAACTATCGGGAATTGAAATAGACGGATTCAATCCCATGTGCAACATTGCTTGCTGGCCTTACAAATGGTCACAGAAAGTTCCTGCCCGATAACGACTGACTGTTACCTGCCGACATGAAATAGTGCGCGGTAATGAAAATATCCACCGAACGCGAAGATTTCAGCGAACGCCTGCAACAGGCACTGCGCAATGCAGGCTATCCCGCGGACAGTCCCACCTTGATGGCGCGGGAATTCAATGTGCGATTCGCGGGCCACGCGATCACTGTCCATGCGGCACGCAAGTGGCTGGTCGGCGAAGCGATCCCGACTCAGGAAAAATTGCGCACCATCGCGCAATGGCTCGGCGTGGGTGCGGAATGGCTGCGCTTCGGCGGCATCGACGCCGGCGATGCGGCGGTACCGGGCAGTGCCGGCGACCTGCATTCCCGTTTCAATTCGGCCGATATCAAGCTGATTGCGGATCTGCAACGCCTGGATGAACACAATAGGCAGCTTGCGCGCGAAATCATCCGCATGCTGGTGCGGATCAATCGCCAGAAGTAAGCGCCATTTGCCGCAGATAACGCAGGCCGCCGATGGCGCGGCTGCCGTACCACGACAGCATTTCCCCATCGACCAGTTGCACCGGCCTGCCGATCTGCCGTTCCAGCGCATCGACGTGTGCTTCGGTAAAGCGATAGGGTTCGCTCGATAGCAATACTTCGTCGATTGCATCCGCCAGTGGCTGCGACCAGTCGAATGCCGGATAGCGCCGGCCGGATTCGGCCGGATCGGCCGATGTCCAGTGCCGCCAGCCGATCAGTGCCAGCATTTGCGCGATATAGGTATCGCGCGACACCGTCATCCACGGATCTTTCCAGATGCAGTACAACACCGCTTTCGGCGCACGGGCAGGCAAGCCGGCCAGCGCTGCATATTCGCGCTCGAATGCCGCGCACAACTGCCGCGCTTTTTCTTCGGCGCCGAAAATTCCGCCGAGCAAACGATACAGCGCAAGATTGTCGCGCGGCGCCAGCGGATGGGTGACGATCACATGCGGAATGAATTCGGCCAGCGCATCGACCGTCGGCTTTTCATTCTCGTCGATATTGACGATCAGGTGCGTCGGCGCCAGCGCGCGGATTTTGCCGAGGTTGACATCCTTGGTGCCGCCCACCTTGGCGATCGCGCGCACGGTTTGCGCCGGGTGCACGCAAAAGCCGGTGCGCCCGACCAGCCGCTGCGCCAGACCCAGATCGCACAGCAACTCGGTAAGCGACGGCACCAGCGACACGATGCGCGGCGCCGGCGACGAGGCAATCGCGCGATGCTCATGACCGATGGCATCGATCAGCTTCATGATTATTCCTGCACGCTGCGCGCCTTGTGCGGCGCTTTTGAAAACGCGAAATCGTACGCCCGGTTCGGCAGTATTTTCAGCAGCGTGGCGACGATCCCCATCTGCCACGGAATCACCCGGGAACTGGCGCCGGCTTCGATTCCGGCAATCGCCTGCGCGGCAAATTTTTCAGCCGGCATCAGGAACGGCATCGGATAGGCATTGCCGCGCGTCATCGGCGTATCGATGTAACCCGGCATGATGGTCACCACTTTGACGCCGCTGGTTTTCAGCTCCACCCGCAGCGATTCGCAATAACTGATCACCGCCGCTTTCGACGCGCTATAGGCCCCTGCGCCCGGCAAGCCGCGCATGCCGGCGACGCTGCCGATGCCGACCAGGCGGCAATCCGGATTGCCGGATTGCGCCTGCGCTTTCAGTGTTGCGATGAACGGCGCGAACGTTGCGACGGTCGCCGTGACATTGGTGGCGACTATGCGCGCGAACACCGGCAAGTCTTCCGCGTATTCGGTCAGCGTGCCGCGCGAAATGCCGGCATTGGCAATCACGACATCGGCCCCGCCATGCGCGGCGATAAAATCGGCCGCCGCCGCCGCCAGTGCGGCGTGGTCGGTGACATCGAGCGCGTAAATGCGGTGCGCTGCGGCATTCGGCAAACTTGCTGCCAATTGTTCCAGCGCTTGCCCGCGCCGCGCCGCTAGGCCCAGCACTGCGCCCTGCTCCGCATAACGTTGCGCCAGCGCGGCGCCAATGCCGCTCGATGCGCCGGTGATGAATACACGTTTCATCGGTTGCCTTTACAGGTGATTTTTAATTGTTAACGGATGTAATGCATGGTCCACGAAAAGCACGAAAGGCACGAAAAAGTTTCACGGCATGATCTTTTTGACTGTTGCGATTATTGCTACTGTTGCCTTCGTATAACAATCGTAATCTGATTGCATTCTTTTCCGAATTAAATTTTCCTATCGATTTTTTCGGGTCTTTCGTGGACGCGCCCTTCGACATTCAAGATGTGCGGAACATCCGTCAATAAAAAAGTCCGCCCTCTTGCGAGTGACGGACTTGCGAAGGGCGATGGGAAGCGTTACTTCGTCTTCACGCCTGCCTCTGCGTGATGCGCCAGTTTAACCGGCCTGGTGTCGGCTGCCTGGGCCTTTTGTTCCTTGCTCGCCTTGGCGACCAGCCAGCTCATCACCTGCAGCGCCGCCGATTGCAGCACCGGTTCCGGCTGATTGCCGATGCCGGCGCCGACGATCGATGGCGATGTCATGTAGCGGCCATCGATCGCAATGGTCGGTACGCCGTCGATCTTGTACGCTTCCTGCAACTGGCTCGCGCGGCGCACCTTGGTTTGCACGCCGAAGGAGTTGTACAGGTCGACGAATTTTTTCTTGTCGACGCCCTGCTTTTCAATGAACGCGATGATCGCCGCATCGGTATCGAGCGATTGGCGGCCGACATGGATCGCATTGAAAACCTTCTGGTGCAATTCGTCGACCTTGCCCATTGCTTCAAGCGTGTAATACAGCTTCTGCTGCGGCATGAACGATTCGCGGAAAGCGATCGGCACGCGCTTGAACACGATCTTGTCGCCCTGCTTCCTGACCCAGTCTTCCAGCGCCGGCTCGAACGCATTGCAATGCGGACAGGCATACCAGAAAAATTCGGTGACTTCGACTTTCTTGCCCGAATCGGTCGGCTGGACCTTGTCGAGCGTACGGTAATCGACCCCGTTGACCGGACTGGCGGGCGACGCGCCGGCCGCCATGGCGACCACACCGAAACCGACTGCAACCAGTAATTTTTGGATTAAACGCATGGGAATTCCTTCGCTGTATTCATGTTGTGTTATTTGGGGATGCGCACGACCGCCACATCCACGCCATTGTCAGACAGTTTGCTGCGTATGCGGTTCATCGTTTCGAGTTGGCCGAACGGGCCGATCCGTACCCGATACAGCGTGGCGTTATCGGATTGCCGTTCCGCGATGCTGGCGGAAAAACCGAGCAACGCCAGCTTGGCCTTGGCGTTTTCTGCATCCGCTTTTTGCAGGAACGCACCTGCCTGCAAGTAATAAATCCACTTCTCGTCTGCATTATCCGTTTTTTGCGGATTGTCTGCCGCCGGCGTTCCGACGCTGGATTTGTCGACGACCGGCGGCTTGCTGCCGTCCTTTTCATTGACTTTGGGAGCCAGCGGTTTCAGTTCCGGGCTTTTCACGAGCGGCTGGTTCGGATCGGCGGCCTTGTCGTCTTCCGCTTTCCTGGCGACATCCTTCGCGGCCTCTTTCGCCGCATTCTTGTTGCCGTACAGCGGCTTGTTCGGATCGATTATCTGGCCCGCGCCGGGATCGGCCGTTTTTTCATGTTTGCCCAACTTGTTGACAAACGGGAAAGGCGTGTTCTTGATCGTCATCGCCACCACCAGCGCGATGCCCAGGCCGATGATCAAACCGATGATCAAACCCAGTAAGGTGCCGCCTGCCTGCTTGTTGCCGTTATTCATCATCATTCCATTACATCCTTGACGGCGCCGATACGCCGATCAGCGCCAAACCGTTTTGCAATACTTGCCGCGTCGCCGCCATCAACGCCAGCCGCGCCATCCTGATGGACGCGTCATCGACCAGCACCCGTTCCGCATTGTAGTAACTGTGCAATTCGCCGGCCAGATCGCGCAGGTAGAACGCTACCTGATGCGGGCCCATTTCTTCAAGCGCTTTTTGCAGCGCTTCCGGATATTCGGCCAGCTTCGCCAGCAGCAGCGCTTCGCGCGGCGCGGTCAGCGGCGACAGATCGGCCGCGTCGAGCGTCGTTTCGTCGCCGCCCCATTGCGCCAGCACCGAGCAAATCCGCGCGTGCGCATATTGCACGTAATACACCGGATTTTCATCGGATTGCGCCAATGCCAGATCGACATCGAACACGAACTCGGTATCGGCCTTGCGCGAAATCAGGAAGAACCGCACCGCGTCGCGGCCGCGGGTTAAATCACGACCCAGGTCGCGTTCGCCGCTGTCGGTTGCCGCATCGCCGGCCGACCATTCGATCAGGTCGCGCAATGTCACATAAGAACCGGCGCGTTTCGAGATTTTCACTTCCTCGCCGTTTTTCATCACGGTGACCATCTTGTGCAGCACGTAATCGGGATAGCCTTGCGGAATGCCGATGTCGACCGCCTGCAGGCCGGCGCGCACGCGCGCGATCGTGCCGTGATGGTCGCTGCCCTGCACGTTGATCACCTTCTGATAACCGCGCTGCCATTTGGTGATGTGATAGGCGACGTCCGGCACGAAATAGGTATAGGTGCCGTCGGACTTTTTCATCACGCGGTCCTTGTCGTCGCCGTAGTCGGTGGTGCGCAGCCACAGCGCGCCATCCTGCTCGTAGGTCTTGCCGGCCTGGATCAGCGCATCGACGGCAGCGGCGACCTTGCCGTCGGTGTACAGCGACGATTCGAGATAATAGTTGTCGAATTTGATGCCGAACGCGAGCAGGTCGAGATCCTGTTCGCGCCGCAAATAAGTCACGGCGAACTGGCGGATCGATTCGATGTCATCGATGTCGCCGCTGGCGGTCACCGGCGCGCCGTTGCTGGCGGCAACCGTCTTCTTTGCCAGGAAATCGCCGGCGATGTCGCCGATGTAATCGCCGTTGTAAGCCGGTTCCGGCCAGTCGGCGTCGCCCGGCAGCAAGCCCCTGGCGCGCGCCTGCACCGAATTGGCGAGCGTCGCAATCTGCACGCCGGCATCGTTGTAATAAAACTCGCGGGTCACTTCAAAGCCTTGCGCATCGAACAATGCCGACATCGCATCGCCCAGCGCGCCTTGCCGGCCGTGACCGACATGCAGCGGGCCGGTCGGGTTGGCCGACACGAATTCGACCAGCACTTTCCTGCCGGCGCCGAGCCGGCTCTTGCCGTACCGCGCCGCTTCGCGCATCACCGCCTTGACCACGGCCTGCTTCGCGGCGGCGGATATCCGCAGGTTGATGAAGCCGGGGCCGGCGATGTCGGCCGACTCGATCAGAGCGCCTCTGGCCGGATCGGACATGACCGCCGCCACCAGCGCCTGCGCCAGTTCGCGCGGATTCTTCTTCAACGGCTTGGCAAGCTGCATGGCGGCGTTGCAGGCGATATCGCCATGCGACGGATCGCGCGGCCGCTCCAGCGTGACGGTCGGCCGCAAATCGGTGCCGGCCACGATCGGTGCGAGCGCGGCCTGGAACAGGTCGATGATCTGTTGTTTCTGTTGGACTAGCATGGATGAATATATGTGTCGCGCGGCATGGCGCAGCGCAAAGTGTTACCGGGAGCATCGATTATACCGGCTCGACTACCGGTAAGGAGTACGGCATGGCAAAGCAGCCAGGGCGATTGCTTGAAGATGCACATATTGATTGAGGTTAACCGTGATTGCCGTTCGCCCTGAGTAGGCCGAAGGCCGTATCGAAGGGTCTCTGGGCACAACCCACCCTTCGATACGCCCTAAAGGCCTACTCAGGGCGAACGGCGACTTCCTTGCCATCTCTCAGAGCCTCATTTCATGCGGGTCTTCATGCAATCGCCCTGGCAAAGCAGCGCGGGGGCGAGCGCGCGTCCCGCTGCCAGCCTTCGGTTTCTCGCGGATTTACACGCAACGCCCGCCATCGACTTCAATGCACACGCCGTTGATGAACGACGCTTCATCGGACGCCAGGTACAGCGCCGCATTGGCGACATCGAGCGCGGTCGAAAATCTTCCCAGCGGTATCGTCGCCAGGAACTTCGCGCGGCGCTCTTCGGTAATTTCGCCGCCGATGAATTCGGTCGACAACGCGGTATCCGGATTGAATACCGGGTTGATGCAGTTGACGCGGATATTGTCCGGCCCGAGTTCGGCCGCCATCGATTTGCTGGTGACGATCACGGCCGCCTTGCTGCCGTTGTACCAGGTCAGGCCCGGACGCGGACGCACGCCGGCGGTCGATGCGATGTTGATGAACACGCCGCCGCCCTGCTGACGGAAAACCGGCGTCGCATGGAGCGCAGACAGATAGATGCTCTTGACGTTGACCGCGTAGCACTTGTCGAATTCCGCTTCGGTCACGTTCAGCAGCGGCTGGTTGCGATGGGTCCAGCCGGCATTGTTGATCATCACATCGAGCCGGCCGTATGTCTTGACCGTTTGCCGCACCAGCGCCGCCATGCTGTCGTTCGCCGTCACATCGGCCTGAATGAAGGTCGCCTGTCCGCCGGCGGCTGTGATTTCCGCCGTCACCCGCTCGCCGCCCGTAACTTGCAGATCGTTGACGACGATCGCCGCGCCTTCCTGCGCCAGCCGTTTTGCGATGCCTTCGCCGATGCCGGAACCGGCGCCGGTGACGATGATGACTTTCTGTTTCAAGCGCATGCTGTCTCCCTGATTGTTCCTGATTGTGATGGCGGTCAGCCGTGCCGGATCGCGACGGTTTTCAACGTGGCGAAGCCGTACAGCGCTTCGAATCCTTTTTCGCGTCCGTGGCCGCTGGCCTTGACGCCGCCGAACGGCAATTCGATGCCGCCGCCGGCGCCATAGTTGTTGATGAATACCTGTCCGGCGCGCACCGCCCTGGCCATCCGCATCTGGCGCGCGCCGTTCTCGGTCCAGACGCCGGCGACCAGGCCGAACTGCGTGCCGTTGGCCAGCTTGATTGCCTGCGCTTCGTCATCGAACGGCATCGCGGCCAGCACCGGACCGAACACTTCCTGCTGCGCCAGCCGATGATCGAACGGCACATCGCGCAGCAATGTCGGCGCCTGATAAAAACCGCTCTCCGGCGCGTCCGGCACGATGGTTCCCTGCGCCATCACGGCAATGCCGTCGGCATGCGCATCGGACAGGAAATCCCAGACTCGTTGTTGCTGCTGCTGCCGGATCAGCGGGCCGCAATCGAGATCCATCTGCGCCGGTCCCACCCGCAATCGCTCGAATGCATCGGCCAACTTATCCATTGCACGTTCGTAGATTGACCGCTCGATCAGCACCCGGCTGCCGGCGGAACAGGTCTGCCCCGCGTTTTGCACAATCGCGTTGATCAGGACCGGCAGCGCCAGTTCAAGATCGGCGTCGGCAAACACGATCTGCGGCGATTTGCCGCCGAGTTCGAGCGTGACCGGCACATGATTGTTCGCCGCGACCTGCGCCACCAGTTTGCCGATGGCCGGCGATCCGGTGAATGACACATGATCGATGCCGGGATGCGCGACCAACGCGGTGCCGGCTTCATTGCCATAGCCGGTGACGATATTGATCGCGCCGACCGGAAAGCCGACCTCGGCCGCCAGTTCCGCCAGCCGCAGCAGCGACAGGCAGGCGTCTTCGGCCGGCTTGACCACGCACGCATTGCCGGCTGCCAGCGAACCGCCGATCGAACGCCCGAAAATCTGCAGCGGATAATTCCACGGAATGATGTGGCCGGTCACGCCGAACGGTTCGCGCAGCGTCAGGACGGTGTAGCCGGCCTGATACGGAATCGTCTCGCCGTGCAGCTTGTCGCAGGCGCCCGCATAAAACTCGAAATAGCGCGCCACCGCGATGGCATCGGCGCGCGCCTGCTTCAGCGGCTTGCCGCAATCGCGCGCTTCGATCTGCGTGAATTCCTCGACCCGCTCCGTGATCGCCAGCGACAGCCTGTGCAGCAGCCGGCCGCGCTCGGCCGCCGGCATCCTGCCCCATTCGCCTTCGAACGCGGCGCGCGCGGTCTGGATGGCCAGATCGATGTCATGCGGATTGCCGCGCGCGATTTCGGCATATGGCTTGCCGTCCGATGGATCGATGACGGCAATGTTCAGGCCGCCGTGCGGATTCACATGGCGATTGCCGATAAAGTGTTTTGCGTGCATTGCATTCTTCTTCCAAAATGATTTAGGGCTTACGCAAAGCTTGATGTTTATTTTGCTCGCACTCAATAAACCGTTCGTCCTGAGCAGGGCCGTTCGTAGATTCGTTCGTCCTGAGTAGCCCGCAGGGCGTATCGAAGGATCGGTTATGCCCAGAGATCCTTCGATACGCTGCGCTACTCAGGACGAACGGATATACCCTTCCAGGATTAACGGCTCGTTGAGGCCGATAAACCCAATGCTTTGTCGTAGTGTGAATAATCATTGTAATTTGTGTATTTCCTGATAGTTTTTTTCAAACCGCAGCACCCATCAGCCAGGCACGATCCCTTGCATTTCATCGTCGATATACGCACGGATGATGTCATCGAAGCTGGCATCGCGTTTAAAACCCAGCAGGTCGGCGCGCGCCGCCGCGAAATCGCCCGGCCATGAATTGACGATGCGGATGATCGCCGGATCGGCTTGCCAGCGAATCCGCCCGGCCGCCGCCGCGCCGGCCACCCGCGTCAGCGCCGCCACCATCTCGTTGACCGACGTCGCCAGGCCCGGCAAGTTCAGCGCGCGGCTGGCGCCGAGGTTGCTGCCGTCGATTTCATGCCCGTGGATCAGATTGTCGATCGCGCTGCGCGGCGACTGCAGCCACATCGGCGTTTCCGGCGCCACCGGGCACACCGCTTCGATGCCGTTGAGCGGCTCGCGGATAATGCCGCTGGCAAAGCTGGAGGCTGCCTGGTTCGGTACGCCGGGCCGCACGCACACGGTCGGCATGCGCAACGCGCGGCCATCGATGAAGTGCTTGCGGCTGTAATCGGTGATCAGCAATTCCCCCATGACCTTTTGCGCGCCGTACGAGCTTTGCGGCGTCAGGGCGGTGGTGTCGAGCACCTTGGCCGGCAGTTCGCCGCCGAACACCGCGACCGAGCTGGTAAACACCACGCGCGGCCGATTGCCGTTGCGGCGCGCGCGCTCCAGAATCAGCCGGGTGGCGTCGAAGTTGATCCGCATGCCCAGTTCGAAATCCGCTTCGGCCTGGCCGCTGACAATCGCCGCCAGATGAAAAACCGATTGCGTCTGCGCGGTCAGGCTGGCGTTGATGACTTTTTGGTCGGCAATGTCGCCGGTCACGACCTTGATGCGCGGATCGTCGAACCCTTGCGCCGGCACCCGGTCGAGCAGCGTGATCTGCGTGATCAGTTGCTGCTTGCCGTTCGCATCGGCCAGCGTCGTGCGCTTGAGAAGTTGCCGCGCCAGCCGCGCGCCCAAAAATCCGGCGCCGCCGGTAATCAGTATCTGCATTTTTTCTCTCGTGTTGTCAGCTTTTGCCGGTACGTGCGGTATAAAGCAGGCACGGACACATGTTTGAAAACCATCAAGTTACACAGAGGTCAGTAATTTAAACGAACCATGCGGCGCAATGCGCCGCATGTCGTCCCCGCGCGGGGACGACATCAATTTTTTCGCTTTACTTTAAATACTGACTTCCGAGGTAATGATTGAAGCATATCCCACGCAGTTGTATGATGACAATACATATCCAGACTATTTCAATCAGCATTCCACAAGGAAATTCAGATGGCGAACGCGCCCGAATTCAGGGTTGAACCGTTGTTGAATCCGGTCAAGATGCCGGATCGCGTGACGGCTGCACTGCTGGAACTGATCCGCAGCGGCGACTATCCGGCCAAATCGCGGCTGCCGTCCGAGATGGAAATGGCGAAGCGCTTTGGCGTGAGCCGCACCGTGATCCGCGAAGCGGTATCGCGCCTGAAATCCGAAGGGCTGGTGGAATCGCGCCAGGGCAGCGGCGTGTTCGTGCGCGAACTCAGTCTCGACACGCCGTTCCGGATCGATCCCGGCGCGGTCGATTCGATCAGGTCGGTGATGCAGATCGTCGAATTGCGGCGCGGGCTGGAATCCGAAATCGCCGCGCTGGCCGCCGAACGCTGCAACAAGAAACAGATCGCGGAAATACGCACGGCGCTGCACGCAATCGACAGCGATGTGGCAGCCGGCAAGGATGGCGTCGATGCGGACATGGAATTCCATCGCAGCATCGCGCGCGCCACGAACAATCCGTATTTCCTGTCGCTGTGGGATTTCCTCGGCCAATTCCTGAAAGGCAGCATGACCGTCAGCCGCACGCTGGAAGCGCGCAAGAAGGAAATGATGCTGCAAGTGCTGCAGGAGCATCAGGAACTGGTTGAGGCGATTGCCCGCAAGGATCCGGAAGCGGCGCGCGCGGCGGCGCGGCGGCACATGGAAATGGCGGGCCACCGGCTCGGCGTCGCGAATCCGGCTTTCCTGAAAACAGACGGTAAACAACGCGCCGCGCGCCTGTCATGAATACCGCTCCCGCGCTCGGCTGCATCGCCGACGATTTCACCGGCGCCACCGATCTGGCCGGCATGCTGGTGCGCGCCGGCATGCGCACCGTGCAAATGATCGGTGTGCCGGATGCGCCGCTGCCGGCGGAATTCGACGCGGTCGTGATCGCGCTGAAGTCGCGCACCGTGCCGGCCGATATTGCCGTTGCCGAATCGCTGGCCGCGCTGCGCTGGCTGCAAGCGGCCGGTTGCCGCCAGTTCTATTTCAAGTATTGTTCGACCTTCGATTCCACCGAGCGCGGCAATATCGGGCCGGTCGCCGATGCGCTGATGACCGCGCTGGATACGCCGTTTACCATCGCCTGCCCGGCGTTTCCCGAGAACAAGCGCACCATTTTCAACGGCCATCTGTTCGTCGGCGAAACGCTGCTCAATGAAAGCGGCATGCAGCACCATCCGCTGACGCCGATGACCGACGCCAACCTGGTTCGGGTCTTGCAGCGCCAGACCCGGCGCAAGGTCGGGTTGATCGGTCACGATAGCGTCGCGGCCGGCGCAGCGGCAATCAGCAGCAAGATCGGCAAGCTGCGCGAACAGGGCGTTGAAATCGCGATCGTCGATGCGATTTCCAACGATGATTTGCTGCAGATCGGCGCGGCGTGCGCGGACCTGCAACTGTTGACCGCCGGTTCCGGTATCGCGCTCGGACTGCCGCAGAATTTCCGGCGCGATGGAACGCTGGCTGTGCAACCGGGCGACGCCGATGCGTTGCCGACCATCTCGGGCTTGCGCGCAGTGATTTCCGGCAGCTGCTCGGTTGCAACGCAAGCCCAGGTCGCACACATGATCGGCACCGGTGCGCCGGCGTTCGCGGTCGATCCATTAAAACTGGCCGCCGGCGACGATGTGGCAAGCGCCGCACTGGCATGGGCCGCACCGTTGATTGCGCACGGCCCGGTGCTGATGTATGCAACCGCCGCGCCCGACAGCGTGAAGGCAGTGCAAGCCGAACTCGGCGCCGAACATGCCGGCGCGCTGGTCGAACAGGCGCTGGCGGCGATCGCCAAAGGGCTGGTTACGCAAGGGGTACGGCAACTGATCGTGGCCGGCGGCGAAACATCCGGCGCGGTGGTTTCCGCACTGGGTGTCGCCGGCTTGCGCATCGGCCCGCAAATCGATCCCGGCGTGCCGTGGACCGCAAGCCTGGGCGATCCATCGCTGGCGCTGGCGCTCAAATCCGGCAACTTCGGCAGCGTCGATTTTTTTACCAAGGCATGGGACCAATTGCGATGAATGAATCTGCATTGCGCGAACACATCTGCCGCTGCGGCAAATCGCTGTACGACCGCGGCCTCACCGCCGGCAGCAGCGGCAACATCAGCGTGCGGCTGGATGACGGCTGGCTGCTGACGCCGACCAACGCCTGCCTCGGCACGCTCGATCCGGCCCGGCTGTCGAAGCTCGACTGGCAGGGCAATTTAATATCGGGCGATGCACCGTCCAAGGAAGCATTTTTGCATCGCGCAATGTATGAAGAACGCGCCGGCGCCGGCGCGGTCGTGCATCTGCATTCGACCCATTCGGCGGCGGTGTCGTGCATGCCGGGACTGGATCCTTGCGACTGCATCCCGCCGCTGACCGCCTACTTCGTGATGAAGATCGGCAAGCTGCCGCTAGTGCCGTATCACCGCCCCGGCGACCCGAAACTGGGCGATGCGATCCGCGGACTGGCCGGCAAGCACAGTGCGGTGCTGCTCGCCAACCACGGCCCGGTAGTCTCGGGCAAGACGCTGGAAGCGGCGATGTATGCGTCCGAAGAACTGGAAGAAACCGCCAAGCTGTTTTTGCTGCTGCGCGGGCACAATCCGCGTGTGTTGAACGAGGCGCAGATTGCCGAACTCAACGCCGTATTCAATCTCGATTAGAACTTGCGCATATTCCTATGTTTATTCAGACCGCAGTGTTGCGCTTGATTTTTCAGCCCCCAACAAACCGTTCGACCTGAGTAGCGAAGCGTATCGAAGCCTGTCCTGAGCTTGTCGAAGGGGCTACGTGACCCCTTCGACAAGCTCAGGACAGGCTTCGATACGCTTCGCTACTCAGGTCGAACGGATATTTGCAAAACCAAAATCTATTCCAGGCTTTTTGCGTAAGTCCCATTAATCACCGACCACTGAACGAACAGGAAACATCATGCCGAAATTCGCCGCCAACCTCACCATGATGTTCAATGAAGTGCCGTTCATCGCACGCTTCGAAGCGGCTGCGCAGGCCGGATTCAAAGCCGTTGAATTCCTTTTCCCATATGAGCACAGCGCAAAAGAAATCGCCGCGCAGCTAACAGCACATCGGCTGCAGAATGTATTGTTCAACATGCCGCCCGGCGACTGGGCCGCCGGCGAGCGCGGGCTGGCGTGCCTGCCGGGCCGCGAAGCGGAGTTCCGCGCCGGCGTGGCCACCGCCATCGCGTATGCGAAAGCACTCGGCACGCCGCGGCTGCATGCGATGGCGGGCTTGCTGCCGGACGGCGCTGACCGGATGACGCACCGCGCCACCTACATCGACAACCTGAAATACGCGGCCGCCGAAACCGCGCGGCACGGCATCATGCTGTTGATCGAACCGATCAACACGCGCGACATCCCGCGCTATTTCTTGAATACGCAAGCCGACGCGCACGCGATTCGCGAACAGGTCGGCGCAGCGAATCTGAAGGTGCAGATGGATTGCTACCATGTGCAAATCGTCGAAGGCGACATTGCGATGAAGCTGCGGCAGTATCTGCCGCACATCGGCCATATCCAGATCGCCGGCGTGCCGGAACGCAATGAGCCGGACACCGGCGAAGTCAATTATCCGTATTTGTTTCGGCTGCTGGATGAACTTGGTTACGATGGCTGGTTGGGATGCGAATATCGGCCGCGCAATGGTACGGTGAATGGCTTGGGGTGGATGCCGCGCGAGTGATTTGTAAGCTAGACTTGAGCTTATAAAGCGTGGCAGATTTAATCTGAACAGAACCATGCTTGAAGTTCTGAAATCGGCCAGAAGCGGTCATTTCAAAAATTCTCTGAAACAGAAGGTAGATTGGGCTAACGCTACCTATGTCTCCATGCTGAACAACAGCGTTAGCCCACCCTAATGAAATGGACTCCACCCTCCCGACGACGGCATCATAATGTGCCAAGCGTGCCAGATGGGCTGGCAAGCGACAATCAAGAGGAGGAGTCCGCCATGAATGCTACTGCAAAAGTGATCGGTCTGGATATTGCCAAAAACGTGTTTGTTGCGGTTGGTCGAGATACGCATGGCAAAGTTGTTTTGAAGCGCACGCTCTGTCGAGGCGACGTACCCAGCACCTTTGCCAACATGCCGGCGAGTGCGATCGGAATTGAAAGCTGTGCAGGTTCGCACTATTGGGCGCGCAAGCTGATTGCCTTTGGTCATGATGTCAAACTGATCGCTGCTCAGCATACGCGCGCCTATGTCAGCGGCAACAAGAATGACACCAATGATGCGGCGGTGGCATTGGCGAACAAGCTGGCGCGAGTGGTATGGGCGCTGCTGGCGCATGGCAGAGAGTATGTTCCGGCCTGGTCCAAAAACATGACCAGGCCGGTTTGAAAAATAAGCCGAATACGATAGAAGTACCGTTCAACAAGTTTTGGAGGGTAGCCCCGCCAAGGTTGCGAAGGCGAAAAAGACTGATGCCAACAGGCCGGACCGGCATCGGGTAAATCCGTAGCACGTAGTGGCTCTCGAAGCCGTCAACCTATCTGGATCCTGATGCGCGTATTGCATTATGGACAGAGCAATAAACCGCTCAACTTTTAGGACGCATAGATACTTGCAATCTCTTCCTTATGGTGAACGTTGATTTTTTTCTTGCAAATCGGGTGGAGTCCATAGATACGCGCTGGCAAAGCGAACAGAATCAGGAAAAGCTGGCGGCATAAATTTCACCTGATGGCAGACGAAATATCGAGGGAACCTCAATAATCTTAAGCGTGCAAAATCTAGCGCCATTTAAAAATCGAGGTAGGCCCAACACGCGCAACGATGTTGTACCCTACATCATTCATCAGTTGACATATTTTTGATTTGGTAGCCAATACAAGATTTTCAGAATAGTCCTCAATGCTAACTATGATTGGCGTAAACTGTTGCCAGGACACGTCAACCAAGACTGCCTCGTCCATCCCTTCGATGTCTATGTTGAGGTAGTCAATTCTTTCGTTCGCGTGAAGGCTTGCTTCAAGAATTTCATTGATCGTGTAAGCTGGGATTTGCAATGCTGCATCATTGGCAAATCCCCGATTATTCGCAGTAACAACATCACATGTCCCACATGCATTGGTACTTTTTCCCAGCACCGATTTTGGTAAATACAAGGGCACAGTTTTCCGAGAGTTGTTCTCGTCAAAAAAATCTTGCGGCACAATGGCACCGTTGATGTTGATATCGTTCGGGCGAGTTTTCTTAAAGAGTTCTATAGAATTTGGATTGGCATCTACATTTACACCTCGCCAACCCTTGAGCCATAAATACGCAGTATTAGAATGGGTGAAAGGATGGTAGGCCCCAATATCAACGTATATCCCTGTTTTGTATTCTCTGGGGAACAATTTGTGAATAACGACATCTTCGGCCCATTGACCGAAATGGCCTTTCAAGCAGTTTCCATTGGCTATGGCATGCAGTAAGCGCATTGGTTTCATATGTATTTAAGTCTTTGAAGGAATTATTTTTTAAAACTTTGCCATTTTGCAGCTATGACAGTCGGCAGTCGGCGAGAGTTATCTGTGGTGCGCGTAAGTGCTTCAAGTAAAGCAATTATATTGCAGGCCACCTAAATGTAGTTGCAACAATTGATCTTGAAAATCTACGACCCTTACTTGAAGCCACAAATGATGCGCCAGTACGTGCTTCAATTTCCACTTTTGGACGGACTGAGCCGATCATCAATCACAGCACATAATCATCGCAATTCCCGCTACGTCGTACAACACACTATTAGCCACAGAACCCGTATACTTTTTTACAGCACGACACGGCTGCTATTATTTTGTTTCATCTGGATTTACTCCGGGTTCAGAAAGGGTTGAATTAGCAGGTTGAGTCGATATAGCGAACTGCATTAGCTATCTCCTCATCAACCACCATTTTCCGTTACCGGCAACGCGCGATAGCGTTCTGGCCAGCCATAGCAAACCCGGATGGACCCTTATTTATACCTACAAGTCTCGATCATGACAATCGACGCCTATCTCGACCAGCCTTTCGGCACCATCCCCGACCTGATCCGCATGCATGCCGCATCTCGCCCGCACCATCCCGCACTGGTGCAGGACGGCCGCACGCTCGACTACCTTGCACTCGATCACCTGATGAACCGGGTAGCGGCGTCGCTGCAACGCGATGGCGCAAAACCGGGCGACAAGATCGCGCTGTGCGCCGGCACCTCGATCGAATACGCGGCGGTGTTTCTCGGCAGCCTGCGCGCCGGCGTTGCGGTGGCGCCGCTCGCGCCGTCGTCCACCGCCGACAGCCTGGCGGCGATGGTGGCGGACGCCGGCGCGCAGTATCTTTTTCTCGATCGCGCGGTAGCCGAGTCGCTGGCGCCGGTGCAACAGCACATCACCGCCAAGCGCATCGCGCTCGATAACAGCGATGCCGGCATGCACTGGGACGACTGGCTGGCCGCGCCGGATACCGTGCCTGCCGCCGTTGCGATCCAGCCCGACTGGCCGTTCAACATCATTTATTCCTCCGGCACCACCGGCGCGCCGAAAGGCATCATCCAGCCGCACGCGATGCGCTGGCTGCATGTGCGGCGCGGCTCGCTGAACGGCTATGGCCCGCATGCGGTCACGCTGCTGTCCACGCCGCTGTATTCGAACACGACGCTGGTGAGTTTTTTTCCGACGCTGGCGCTGGGCGGCACGGTGGTGCTGATGGCGAAGTTCGACGCCGCTGCTTATCTGGCGCTGGCTGAAAAGCACCGCGTCACGCACACGATGCTGGTGCCGGTGCAATACCAGCGCATCATGGCGCATCCGGATTTCGATCGGCGCGATCTGACGTCGTTCCGCATGAAATTCTGTACCAGCGCGCCGTTTGCGGCGGCGCTGAAAGCGGATATTTTGCGGCGCTGGCCTGGCGGGCTGATCGAGTATTACGGCATGACCGAAGGCGGCGGCACCTGCATGCTGGCGGCGCACGAGCATCCGGACAAGCTGCATACGGTCGGCATGCCGGCGCCGGAGCACGACATCCGGCTGATCGACGAACAGGGCCGCGAAGTGGCGAACGGTGAAACGGGCGAGGTGGTCGGCCATTCGGCCGCGATGATGAGCGGCTATTACCATCAGCCGGCCAAGACGGCGGAAGCGGAATGGCATGATCCGAGCGGCAAGCGCTTCATCCGCACCGGCGATCTCGGGCGCTTCGATTCGGATGGTTTCCTGACGCTGCTCGATCGCAAGAAAGACATGATCATTTCAGGCGGATTCAACATCTACCCGAGCGATCTGGAAGCGGTGCTGCGCGAACATGCCGGCATCGCCGATGCGGCCGTGGTCGGCGTGCCGTCCGAGCGCTGGGGCGAAACGCCGGTGGCGTTCATCGTGCTCAAATCCGGTGCCGCGCTGACAGCCGAACAATTGCTGGAATGGGCGAATGGACGGCTCGGCAAAACGCAGCGGCTAGCTGCGGTGGTGCTGGCCGACAGTTTGCCGCGCAGCGCGATCGGCAAAGTGCTCAAGCGTGAATTGCGCGACACCTACCAGCAGAAAGCGTGACGTGATCAAGGCGGCCGGCTGGTATCGCTCAGGCTTTTTCGTCATCGCCTTGTTCGCGCTATTGCAATGCGCCGCCCATGCCGACGACGTGCTGCGGATCGGTTCGAAACGGTTTACCGAGTCGTACATACTCGGTGAGATATTGATGCAAGCCGCCGCTGCCGCTGGGGCGAAGGCCGAGCACAAGCAGGGGCTGGGCAATACCGCTGTCCTGTTCGAAGCCCTCAAGGCCGGCAGCATCGATCTGTACCCGGAATATCTCGGCACGATCGACCTCGAAATCCTGAAACACAAGGCGCCGACATCGCTCGCGGCAATCAATCGCGAGCTGGCGCCTTTCGGTCTTGGCGCGGCCGTGCCGCTCGGTTTCAACAACACCTATGCGCTGGCGATGCGCAAAACCGATAGCGCGCAAAAATCGATTGCGACGCTAAGCAATCTCGCGCGCCATCCTGAAATGCGGCTCGGCCTGTCGCATGAATTTCTCGGCCGCGCGGATGGCTGGCCGGGGCTCGCAAAGCGGTACGGCTTGCCGCAAAAACCGGTGGGCATCGATCACGGCATTGCATACGATGCAATCGCGGCCGGACAGATCGACATGACCGACATTTATTCTACCGATGCAAAGATCGCCAAATTCGGCTTGCAGGTATTGCGGGACGACCTGAATTATTTCCCGCGCTACGATGCAGTCGTGCTGTACCGGCTCGATATCGCACAACGTTTTCCGCTGGCCTGGCGCGCCATCCAGCAACTGGAAGGCCGCATCAGCGAAGAAAAAATGATCGAACTGAACAGCGCCGCGGAATTGAACGGCAATACATTTTCCGCCATCGCACGATCTTTTCTGTCCGATAAAAAGTCCGTCCAAGTCCGCGCCGGATTGTGGGAAAAAATGTTCGATGAAAATCTGTGGCGGCTGACCCGGCAGCATGTCGTGCTGGTGCTGGTATCGGTGCTGGTTGCGTGCGCGATCGGCATTCCGCTCGGCGTGCTGGCGGCGTTCGTGCCGCCGTTGCGGCACGCGGTGATGGCGGCCGTCGGCGTGATGCAGACGATCCCGTCGCTGGCGTTGCTGGCCATTTTGATTCCGGTGCTTGGCATGATCGGGACGGTACCGGCGTTGATCGCGTTATCGCTGTACGCGCTGCTGCCGGTCGTCAGGAATACCTGCACCGGCATCGAACAGGTGCCGCAGGGGTTGCGGCTGGCTGCGCTGGCATTGGGCATGACTTCACGCGATCGCTTGATTCACGTCGATCTGCCGCTGGCTTTTCCGGTGATGCTGACCGGCATAAAAATCGCCGCTGTCACCAGCGTGGGAACTGCCACCATTGCCGCCTTCATCGGAGCCGGCGGTTACGGCGAACGGATTTCGATCGGGCTGGCGCTCAACGACAATGACATGCTGCTGGCGGGTGCGATTCCGGCTGCGCTGCTGGCGCTGGCAACGCAATTTTTGTTTGATATCGCAGAGCGGTTATCGCCGCGCTTTCGGTTGCGGAAATGATGTGCGCGCACACTCTTGTACGCTATATCTTTCCTTCCTGTTCAATAGTGATTTTGCCCCTGTGCGAGACGGCATGCGGCGCAATACGCTGCGCTATTGACGCCCTACCAGGCTTTCGTGGCCGCTCCGGAAAAGGACTTCCCTAGTGGCAGCAGTTGGTTTTATGCCATTCGGTCGTAAGGCGTCAATAAGCGCAGCGCATTGCGCCGCATGCCGTCCGAATTTGCTGCACCCTTAAAGGGAAAGGTGCCCAAGCAATCCTGTCATCAAAACGGAATTGCATCCTCGTCAAAAATCGGTTGTGACCGCTGCCGTTCCGATGCTGCCGGCGCATGTGCATTGTCATCTTCCACGTTGCGCGCATCGTTGCCGGCATCATGTCCCGCAGGCCGCGCGCCCAGCATCTTCATGTCGTCCGCAATGATTTCCGTCGTGTGCCGTTCAATGCCGTCCTTGCCGGTCCACTTGCGGGTCTGCAGACGGCCTTCGACATACACGAGCGACCCTTTTTTCAGATACTGGCCGGCGATTTCACCGAGCTTCCGGTACAGCACGACGCGATGCCATTCGGTCGCTTCTTTTTTCTGGCCGGTAGCCTTGTCCTTCCAGGTTTCAGACGTTGCCAGCGCGAGATGCGCGACCGCGTCGCCATTGGCCATGTAACGCAGTTCCGGATCGTGTCCGAGGTGACCGATCAGGGTAGCTTTATTGAGCGTTGCCATAACAGACTCCTTGTCGAGTTAATTGATTGAGTTAATGAATTTCAAGCCGCACGCGCTGTTCGCTGTGCACGCCGGGCACTTGCATGCCGGCTTTCAACGCCGCCGCAATCGCCTTCTTGTCCGGCGTCGGCGGCGGCGGTTCGTGGTAGGTGAAATATGTAGGCGGCACTTCGTTCACCCGGTCGATCACGACTTGCGGCGGATTTTTCCTGATCGCCAGCGCAAACAGCGCGGTGGTGACTTTTTCCCGCTGCGCCATTTTCATCACGTCGAGAATCAGCGCCCGCCCGCGTTCGGCGGCGCGCTCCAGTGCGGCATGGCGCGCTTCCAGATTGGCGATGGTTTGCTGCACGCCGCTGCCGGCGGCTTCGAGGTTGCGCACCATCTTCGCCAGATTTTCAAGCCGTTCGTCGAGCGGGCCGGAAATGCTGTCGAGCGTATCGGCGATCAGTTGCGCATCGTCATGCCGCTCGGCCAGCACTTCGGCCAGCCGGCGATATTGCGCCGCCAGTTCGAACGCTTCGAATACCGGATTCACGCGTGCACCCCGAACAGTTCATCGCTGTGCGCCTCCAGCGCAGCCTTGCGCGCATCTTTCACTTTCGTCAGTTCCGCCAGCGCGGCGGCATCGGACAACGCAGTCGCGGCACGGTACGCGGTGGAAAACGCATTGAACAATTCATCGACCGTCTCGGCGCGGTTGATCGCATCGATCAGCTCGATTTTCTGTTCGTCGCGCATCGGGCTCGGCGCAACCTTGATTTCATCCGAACCGGAATCCAGCCACTTCAGCAACTGCTTGCCGGTATCGACATCCGGCTTGAAAATCGTGCCGTCCAGCAGTTGGGTCCGATCCTTGCCGACGAATGCCATGTGCTGCACATCGAGTTCCAGGAACGTCGTGAATTCATATTCGATGCCGTCGCGCATGATCGGCGCGAGGCCGATCTTGCGCACCACCTGCTTGCCGGTACGCTCGTCCTTCTCCTGCACGTATTCGGTCTTGGCGCGCATCGTCGCGATGATGTGGCAAGGGCTTTGCAGCAGCGCCTCGACCAGCGCATTGTGCTCCGGCGTGACTTGCCGCCAAGCCTGCCAGCTGTTGCCGGATTTATCCGCGATCTTGCCTTGCCGGTCGAGCGATCCGCCTTCGCCGCTCCATGCATGCGTCAGGCTGTCGACGATGATGGTCGTCACGCCCGCCTGTTCCAGCGTATGCAGCGCCTCGATATAGCGCGCCGGTGTAAACGGCGGCGCCAGCGGCAGCACGTCGTAGCCTTCCGGCAGCAAATCGGCATACAGATCGCCGCTGCCGTGCTCGGTATCGATCATGCCGATGCGCCCGCCCAGCCCGCCGGCGATCAGCAACGCGGAATAGGTCTTGCCGCTTCCTGCCGGACCCGACATGCCCAGCCGCAGCTTGGCGCGGCGCTTGGTAGCCTTGTGAATTTCAAATGCACCCATGATGGTGTTGTTCCTTTCTGCATCGTCGTTTTCAATCTGCTCAAGACGGCCGATCTGCTCAAACCACTGCATGCCGCCATCGTCGTAAATTGCTTGAACTTCCATTCCTTGACCTTCGGAAAAGTGTCGGAAAATCATTTAACTGCATCATTTATTTGCTACTGAAAAGGTAGTTCAAATATTTAAAATAAATGGGGCAAAAATCATGTTTTTCAATGGAGGTTTTTCAATTTAAGCTGCGCGAGAATTTCCTGAATTTCCCGTGAAACCGCTCTAGAAGGTAGCAAATGCGCGACATGCGCGGCGGTCAGACGCTTCTTCTGCAAGGCTTCCAGCAATACGCTTTCACGGCTGGCGACGTCACTGCCGAGCGACGGCATCCAGCGCACCGGCGCGCGCCTGATGCGCGCATCCAGCACGGCCTTTGCATAGATTTCCCGGAACGCCATCCGCGCGCCGATCGCATCGCCGTTATTGAGCAACGGCGATGCGATGCCCCATGCCTGCGCCATTTCATCGGTCCACACTACCGATGCCAGCTCCGTTTTCGGCATCATTGCCCATGCCTCTTCGACGCCGGGACGGCCATCGTCGAGTCGCGCCAGAATGTCGGCCATTTTCAGCGCTCCCTGCAACTCCATCCGGCAACGCCCGAGCGCTTCCAGAACGGCATTCTCATTGAAATCGGCCAGGTCGCGCGCCAGCATTTCCGCCGCCGCCGGCGACAGCACCATCCCGCACAATTCGGACGTCAACGCGATCGCTTCCACCAACTCGCGTCCGGGCGTTGCGCGATGCATGCCGGCTTCGAAAGCATCCTGGTCGGCCAGGTGCGAATAGCGCATTTTCATCTTCCTCATAAAGTCCATGCGGCATGATTGCTGCAATCGGCGTGATCGAAAATCGGTTTGTAGCGGACAAAATAAATGACTGGCAGATTCATCATTGCTTCCGGGTATCAAGATTGTGTTGGAAAGAAATGCAAAGTAAAAAAACGACTGATTTGGTTGCATAAGACCAACAAAATACGGTGATCTTGGGTTACACTATTCATCATCCGGCGGCAAATCCAATTGCTCTTCAACCGCAACCGGAACATCAGCAAACGACGCGACCACAGACGGAGCATCAACATGGCAATGGACAGCGCACAGATAAGACACAAAAATTTCCTGCGGCTATTCAACGACTTCATCGACCGCCATCCGGATGCGCCGCAACGCGGCATGCTCAAACTGTTCGCGGAACGGCTGAACCTGTCCGACCGCTACCTCAGCCACATCAAGTGCAATCGCAAAAACATCGGCAACATTGTCGCGCGCGCCATTGAAGAGCGGCTGAAGCTGCCGCACGGCTGGATGGACCGGGAACACGACACGCTCAACCTGCCGGCCGACGACAAGGAAAAATTATTCGTCGAAACCGCGCTGACCCTGTTCCGCGCCCAACCGCACGAAGCGCGTGAAATGATGATCGACCTGCTGCGCCAGCGGCTTCACGTCGCAGCCTGATCCGGCGCCGGCACTTCCCTCACTCACTCGTCGAATCCAGCGCACGACCGATGCGCCGGCGTTGCGTTGACCGTCCTTCCCCGTTGCCAGGATTGTTGCGACCAAAAAAGACGTCAAACAATCCGGTTCAAATCGATGGCTTCTTTGCCGGCAGACCATGCGCGCCTGAAATCGGCGCTCGACGCGGGCGCGGGAAGCACAACGGAAATTGCCAAGGAAAAATCAACTAAAAATAACGAACGATTTCGCTCTATTTTCGAGCACGCCAGATAGACGGCAAAGTCAACAGGGATAGTGATATTAGTACTAGTTTGGTAGCCTTGCAACCAAAAATAACATGATTACATATATTTATTTTTTACTTTAACATCAGGCAATAACACTTTGTTTCTATTACGAATTTTTCATTCATAAAAAATCGTCATGCGTTCTATCTGGGAACGGCATGGCGATTTTCAAGAGAAAAATGCTTCCTTTCCGGAAGCAAAATATCAGCATCAGGACTTACGCAAATCTCGATGGCGCATCTGATTTTTCGGCATAAAACAAACCGTTCGTCCCGGCGTACCCTTCGATACGCCGCTGCACGGCTACTCAGGGCGAACGGACCTACTCACGCCCCAAAGGGTGCGCCGGGGCGAACGGTTTATGGAGTGCGAACAAATCAAACACTGAACTTTGCGTAAGTTCTAGAGCGGTTTCCGTGTGCGAGTATGGGCGCTGCCGGCTGCTTTGGGGCGCATTGCAGAGAGCGTGTTCCTTTTTCGTTGGTAGCGAACGTGTTGCTCGTCGCTGGTGTGGCTCGCCACACGGCGCTCCTCCCGGTGGAGCAGGGAATTTCAGGCGGCATGCCGCCTGCCTGTGCAACGGTATCGCCCTGCAAGGCGATACTCCTTTCTTGCCCTGTACCCCAAACCAACCCGCATCATCCACACACGCACACGGAAACCGCTCTAACGAGCATTGCGACGTGCGCCACCCCTGAGAATGAAAGAAACTACGGGGTGGAAGGTAACGGCTAGAGGTCGCGCAATACTTTGGCGGTTCGCCCCCGACTCTAACGTGACCCGCCGAACTGACTCGCACCCCGG
>DAIDBD010000098.1 GCA_027310305.1 Herminiimonas sp. | reverse complement strand
AGGCTGCGGAGCAGTTGCAGGACACGACCGTCTGGCGCTGCGTGTGTGAGCACCTCAAACTGACTCTTGCCGGTATCGGGCCACCCAAAACGCTGCTGTTGTGCGACAAATCTTCGGTCAACTGCGGTTTTTAGGATGATTCAGCAGGCATTCCGCCAATATGCTGCGCGCGGAATTCCCGGTGCAGAGAAACAGAACGTTAAACGGCGTATTCATCGATTTCCTTCCAATCATGGTTTCAATGCCGGCACGCCGGCGATCGTTAGCAGCACTTCGTCGCGGCGCTTTCCGCAATCGCGATGCCAACAGGCTTGCCGCGCGTGGCCGACAGTGCCGATGCTGCCGCACTTTTTGGCGTGCAGCATGCGTTCGGTTCTACAGCTTCGTTTCCGGAAAACGTCGGTATATTTGACAGCGAATGGAACGCTTCCCAGGCGATGCCTTGCGGATCGGTCAGCCAATGCTTGTTTGACTCCACGTAGCAGCAGGCGGTACCGGTTTCCGTGGTGACTGAAGAGGCATCCGTTGCGTCGTAACGCATTTTGACGGCTGCCAACTCGCCTTCCGAGTCGACCTGGATGCCGATGTGGTCCAGTCCCGGGGTCATACCGCGCGCTGAAATGGCGAAATTGATCCTTGGATCGTCAAGCATCCATTTGGCGTAATCGGGTTTTTCCGTTGTCGGCGGCATGCCGAACAACTGCGAATAAAACCGGATATTGGCAGCCAGGTCTGCAACGGCAATATGAAGGTGAAAGCGTTTCATGATGATTTCCTTTTGAGTGGTGTCAGCATGCGCATGAGCTGTCGGATCCTTTGCAGCAGTTCTCCGTCAGATAAGCCAGCAGCGCATTCATTTCGGCATAACAGGCGGTGTAAATCATGAAACGTCCGGCCTGGCGAACTTCGATCAAGCCGGCGTGGGTTAATTCTTTCAGGTGGAAGGACAGTCCCGACGGTGCGATGTCGAGCGTTGACGAAAGAACCCCGGCGGGCATGCCCTCTTTGCCGGCGATGACCAAGGCTCGGAAAATCCGCAGACGCGTCGTCTGCGCCAAGGCAGCGAGTGCCCGAACCGTTTGTCGTTCGGTAATGGAAATTGGAGGTGCCGGCAGTTTCATTATTTTATAATTCAATAAATATTGAAATAACGCAAGCGATACTAGCATATTTGTGAATCGGGGCCATGAAAATGCGCAAGCGGCAAAATGTTAAAAAACGTTACAAAAATCTAATAGTGTGTTCGAATTGATACTGCCGATAGCCATCATTTCCCCAGTTTTTCCATACGACTATATCAATGTCCATCAAGCGCACTCAATATCTGCCAATTCGCAACATGAAACGGGGTTTTGGTTTGCTGATTCTGTTTTTACTGGTTTTTGGAGCGGTTTTTTCCTGGCTTACATGGAAAACCGAGAAGGAAGACCAATTACGTTATCTATCATCGATTGCCGAATTGGCGGGAAAGTCGCTGGATGCTTATTTTTCGCAATTCGAAAGCGCTTTCGATTTGCTCGGCCAACAGTTGCTCGATGAAAACAATGCGTCAAATCATGAACGTGCACAGATATTATTGAAGCGATTTCATCAGGCCAATCCAGATTTTCAGGTTGTTAATCTGGTAAATCCTGATGGTCAAATACTCGCTTCCACTGCGGCCGATACAGGAAAGCCCCTTGCCTTCGTCGGAAAAGTGCCGTCTTTTTTGGTGGCGCGCGATGCTTTGCTGCAAGGAGAAAGGCTTAATCTCGGACAGCCATCCGTCGGTCTGGTGGTCAAGGAGTGGGTAATTCCCTTTCGATATGCGATCCGGGATAAAAATAATGAATTGCTGTATATACTTCACGCAGCATTGCCTTTAAACAGGCAGCAAAGTTTTTGGCAGGATTTATTCCTTCAAGACAATACTGCAATCGGCGTCCTGCGGGATGACAGCTTTTTATTGACCAGGTATCCTGCGCCCAAGGAAATCGAGTTAAGCGAAGTCTATGGTCAACCCCGCACCGGCGCTCTGATCAATTTTTTACAGCAGCATAATTATCCCCAACGCGGACTGGTCACCGGAAATGCGAGTCTGGCGGACGCCGACCAGATTTTTGCATTTCACCGGCTTTCGCGTTATCCGCTGACTCTTTTCGTCACCGCTCCGTTATCGAATATTCAAGCTGCATGGTG
Source organism: Herminiimonas sp. (assembly GCA_027310305.1). GTDB lineage: Bacteria > Pseudomonadota > Gammaproteobacteria > Burkholderiales > Burkholderiaceae_D > DAIDBD01. Next base: position 92,145 of record DAIDBD010000098.1, on the reverse strand, counting down.
GCAGCAGGCGCAATATCCGTATCTTTTGATGTTTCTGTTGTTGGCGGGCTGCTTCGGCATTTATCGCTGGACGCTGGAGCGCCAGATTGCCTGGGAGCGGGAGCGTGAAGACGCCGGACGCAGTTCGCGTCTGGCTGCCAGTGCAATGGAAAATACAATCGAAGGCATCATGATTACCGATGCCGACGGACGCGTGGTGTCAGTCAACAACGCATTCACCCGCATCACCGGATACGCGGCAGAGGAAGCAATCGGCAAACCGCCGAAGATGTTCGGTTCCGGACAGCATGACGATGCTTTTTATGCAGACATGTGGAACAGGCTGCGTGAAGCGGGCTACTGGCAGGGGGAAATTTCGGACCGGCGCAAGAGCGGCGAAATATATGCCGAACTGCTGAGCATGACGGCGGTGCGGGCCAATAATCTGGATGTGACGCATTACGTCGGCGTCTTCAATGACATCTCCCAATACAAGGATTACGAAGCGCGGCTGGAATTTCTTGCCAATCACGATCCGCTGACCAGGCTGCCGAACCGGATTTTGCTTCACGACCGGCTGGAAGAGGCCGTTGTGCGTGCAAAACGGCAGGAGGAAATGGTTTGCGTAATTTTTATCGATCTCGATCAGTTCAAGGTGATCAACGATTCGCTGGGACACGGCATTGGAGACAAATTGCTGCAGGAGGTGACGGTGCGTCTGCTGGCGAATGTGAGGGAAAGCGACACGGTGGGGCGGCTCGGCGGCGATGAATTTACCGTCATCCTGGAGCAGTTGCGCAATACGGATGAGGCAACGCTGATCGCCCAGCAGTTGCTGGAATCCCTGACTACGCCGATGAAGATCGAAGACCACCAGCTGTATATCTCGGGCAGCATCGGCATCAGTATTTATCCGCAGGATGGCACCGACGTTGCGACGCTTCTCAAACATGCCGATACCGCCATGTATCGGGCCAAGGAAGAAGGGCGCAACCGGTATAAATTCTTTTCCGCCGATATGAATTCGCGCGCTCAGGAATTCATGGTTATGGCAAACAGTCTGCATGCGGCACTGGAGAGAAACGAGCTGTTCCTCGAATATCAGCCGCGCATCGATTTATCCAATGGCAAGATCGCTGGCGTCGAAGCCCTGTTGCGCTGGCATCATCCGACCCTGGGCCGTATTTCGCCCGACAAGTTCATTCCCTTGGCGGAAGAAACCGGGTTGATCATTCCGATCGGCGAGTGGGTTATCCACACCGCCTGCCGGCAAGGCAGGACGTGGATCGATACCGGCTATCCGTTGCGGATGGCGGTCAATCTGTCGGTACGGCAGTTTCGAAAGCAGGGCTTGGTCGACTGCATTCTGGATGTGGCTAGAGAAATCGGTTATCCGCTGCACATGCTGGAAGTGGAAATTACCGAAAGCCTGATGATGCATGATCCGCAAAGCGTTGAAGCGACCCTGGAAGAATTGAGCGGTCACGGCATCCGGATCGCGATCGACGATTTCGGCACCGGCTATTCATCGCTAAACTATCTGAAACAATTTCCGATCGATTACGTCAAAATCGACAAATCTTTCGTTCAGGACATACCGGATGACCGGGACAGCGTCGCGATTGTGCGGACCATTATTGCAATGGCGAAAAATTTGCGACTGTCCCTGATCGCCGAAGGCGTGAAAACGGAACAGCAGCGCGATTTCCTCCGTGCAGAGGGCTGCGAAGAGGCGCAGGGATATTATTTCAGCCGGCCGATTCCCGCTTCGGCAATGGACGCATTTATTGCAGAATTCGGCATCGCATCGTAATTGCATTTTTTAACACGGGAAGCGCATGGCCATACCTGCCCGGATTGCATTTCAAGATTAAATTGCGCATATGAATTGACCAAAATGACCAAGGCCTGTATCATTCTTTTTTTCGGAGTGTGGCGCAGTCCGGTAGCGCACCTGGTTTGGGACCAGGGGGTCCAAGGTTCGAATCCTTGTACTCCGACCAAAGATCATAAGCCTGCTAGTGATAGTATTCACTAACAGGCTTTGTCATTTCTGGTGTTGGCAAGCAAAGTCGCGTTGTACACTTAGATCCAAGCTGCCCGTAGCTCATCCGGATAGAGCACAAGCCTTCTAAGCTTGGGGTAGGGGGTTCGAGTCCCTCCGGGCAGGCCATCCGCTTCGCGTCATTTTCCGCATTCCTTCTCGTACTGCTCGGCTTTGCGTCGCGCAATGCGTTTGGCTTTTTCCGCCGAGTTGCCGGTGGCCGTTGCCGCATCTTCTTCACTCCATTTTTTGCGCAATGCCTGCAAAGAACATTTTTTTTGCCTCGCAGCGTAAACCCGGGCGATTTTTTGCTGCTGTTTGTCTTCTGCCGCTTCACGCTTGTGCCGTTCGTTTTCCAGACGTTTCACCTCGCTTTTTTCGCGCGCAATTTGCCGCCTGGCATCGGCTGCATCCGGCGGGAGCGGCGTTTTACCGGCCGGTTCGCGCAGCTCGATGACTTTTCCGCCGCGGCAGGGCTCGTCGCTATAGGTGACTTTACCGTTCGATTCGCATTTGTAGATTGCCAGCGCAGGAGAGGATATCGAAACAAGCAGGGATAGCAGCAGGATTTTTGACATGGAATGATGATGATCGATTGTTAAATGACTTTGCCGGGGTTCATCAGATTTTGGGGATCGAGTGCGTGCTTGATCGATCGCATCAGGTTCAGTTCGATTTCGGATTTGTACGAACGTATCTCGTCGCGCTTCAAGGCTCCGAGGCCATGCTCGGCTGAAATGGAGCCGCCGAACCGGTGAACGCTATCGTGCACGACGCGGTTGACAGCATCTTGCTGCGCGATGAAAGCTTCGTCCGATTGATTCTCGGGCGGCGACACGTTGTAATGCAGATTGCCGTCGCCCAGATGGCCGAAGGTCACCATCCGGCATGCGGGAAAATCCTGCTGCAGCAAAACGTCGGTTGCGCGAATGAAGTCGCCGATAAGCGAAATCGGCACCGACACATCGTGCTTGATATTCTTGCCTTCTTCCGCCTGAGCCAGGGGAATATGCTCGCGCAGATTCCATAACGACTTCGATTGCGCAATCGACGCCGCCACCACGGCATCCTCGATCACCGCTTCTTCCAGCGCGCTGCCGATCAGGTTTTCCAGTATCGCCATCGCATGCTGTTCGGATTCGCCGTCGGACAATTCCAGCAATACATATTGGGGATGGCGCTGCGCGAAGGGAAGCGGCATCTGCGGGAAATGCCTGGTCACCAGTTGCAGGCAAAAATCCGACATCAGCTCGAAGCCGGTCAGCGCCGCGCCGCATTGTTTTTGCGCGATCGACAGCAACTGCAACGCATCGTCCGGTGTCTGCATCGCCGCCAGCGCGGTCAATCGGGCTTTCGGTTGCGGAAACAATTTCAACACGGCGGCGGTGATGATGCCAAGCGTGCCTTCCGCCCCGATGAACAGATCGCGCAAATCATAGCCGGTATTGTCCTTGCGCAGTCCGCGCAGGCCGTTCCAGACATCGCCTTGCGGCGTGACCACTTCGAGACCGAGGCATAATTCGCGCGTGTTGCCGTAACGCAGGACGGCAGTGCCGCCGGCATTGGTCGCCAGGTTGCCGCCGATCGTGCAACTGCCTTCCGCTGCCAGCGACAGCGGAAACAGCCGGTCGGCTTCGGTTGCGGCATGCTGGACATTTTGCAGAATGCATCCGGCTTCGACGGTCATCGTATTGTTGATGAGATCGACCGCGCGAATTCGGTTCAGCCGGGTCAGCGATAGCACGACCGCGGTGCCGCCGGCATCCGGCACGCTGCCGAGTACCAGTCCGGTGTTGCCGCCCTGCGGCACAACCGGCACCTGGAACCGGTTGCACAGGCGGACGATGGCTGCCACTTCATCCGTCGAAGCGGGTTTGACGACGGCGAGCGCTTTCCCGGTAAAACGGCGGCGCCAGTCGGTCAGGTAGGCTGCCATATCGGTTTCGCTGGTCAGCACATGGCTGGCGCCGATCGAAGCGCGGCAAAGTTCCAGGAAATTATTCATGTACCGACTCGGATGCTTTTTGAATGGCTTGCTTCGCCCATTTTTTGGCGGCTTGTTTGTAAGGACGCAGATAAAGCAGCGTGCAAAAGAAAAATACGCAGACCAGCGCGACTTCGATCCATCCCAGCGTCGCGGACAAGCCTTTATCGCTGGCGCCGCGCACTATGCCTTCGGCGAAATACAGCAAAATCAGCATCGATGACCATTGCAGGGTATACACGTCGCGCTTCAGAATGCCGCGCAACGGCACCAGCAGCGGGATGACTTTCAGTACCAGCCACGAACCGCCGGGGCGCAACGGCGCCAATGCCATTTCCCATGCGACGCACAGAACGATCAACGCCAGTACGCTGCTGACGGCGCCAATATAAAAAGTCTTTTGAACGGGATTCTGCATCATGCACCTCGCAACTTGCAGGCGGTTTGCGCGAGCCGGCAGCCGAGCGCGATTGCCAGCGATCTGGTGTCTTCGGACATGGCGTGCGAGCCGTTGATGCCCGACCAGTGGCTTGCGCCATAAGGCGTTCCGCCGCCGGCGGTCGTCATCAGTTCCGGTTGCGTGTACGGCAGGCCGAGCAACAGCATGCCATGGTGCAGAAGCGGCAGCATCATCGACAACAAGGTCGATTCCTGGCCGCCATGCAAGCTGCCGGTCGATGTGAACACGCAGGCAGGTTTGCCGGACAATGCACCGGACAGCCATTGCGATGTCGTGCCGTCCCAGAAGTATTTCATCGGCGCGGCCATATTGCCGAATCGTGTCGGCGAGCCCAGCGCCAGACCGGCGCATTCGTCGAGATCTTTCAGTTCGACGTACGGTGCGCCTTCCTGGGGGATGTCGGGTTCGGTCGCTTCGGCCACCGTGGATACCGCCGGTACCGTGCGCAACCGGGCAGCGCAGCCGGGTACGCTGTCGATTCCTTGCGCGATCAATTCCGCCAGCTTGCGGGTCGAGCCGTGACGCGAATAATAGAGCACCAGAATAGTAAGATCGGATGGATTCATGCTTGGTATTATAGGGTGCTTTATCAGTCTGTAATCGCGACATCCGTCAATGCCGCACCTTTGATTGCCGTTCGAATGCTTCCTTTCAATTTACCGACTGCCGGAGGACTGACCTGGACCCAGGTGCGCAATCTGTTCCGCTTTGCGGGACGGCGGCTCAATGAAGAGCGCTTGCCGCAAGTGGCGGGCAGCCTGACGTTCACAACAATATTGGCGCTGGTGCCGATACTGACCATCGCCTTGGCGATTTTCACGACCTTTCCGCTGTTCAATACGTTTCGCGCATCGCTGGAAGCATATTTCATTGAAAGCCTGATGCCCAAGACCATCGCCAACACGATACTCGGTTATCTCAATCAGTTTTCTACAAAGGCGACCAGATTGTCCGCGGTAGGCGCCGTTTTTCTGATAGGAACGGCGATCGCGATGATCGCAATGATCGATCGGACATTCAACCGGATATGGCGGGTTAAAACCAAACGTCCGCTTACCCAGCGTGTGCTGATTTATTGGGCGACGGTGACGCTCGGGCCGTTGCTGATCGGCATATCCATCACGGCTGCCTCCTTTCTGTTCACGGCGAAAAACGATGCCGTGCTGTATACCCTGATCTCGATATTGCTGACCAGCGGAACGTTCACGCTGCTGTACATGATTGTGCCGAACCGGCTGGTCGACTGGCGCGACGCCGCATGCGGCGGCATGCTGGCCGCCATCGCGTTTGAAATCATGAGGCGCCTGTTCGCGATATTCGTCGCCAAGTTTCCGACTTATACGATCGTCTACGGCGCGCTCGCGGCGATGCCGATTTTTCTGATCTGGATTTATCTGGGCTGGCTGATTACGCTGATGGGCGCGGTACTGGCAGCGGCGCTGCCGGTGGTGAAGTACGAGCGCTGGTGGCACGTGGCGAAGCCCGGCAGCGCATTTGTCGATGCGATGGCATTGTTGCGCGTGCTGTACGACGCAAGAACAGCGAACGAGTCGGCAGTGGTCGATGCAACGATGATCCGCGCCAGCACACGGCTTGGATTCGATGAATCGGAAAGCCTGCTGCAGTCCATGCTGGATGCAGGCTGGGTCGGCCGTATCAAGCCGGAATCGCCGAAACGCATGCAGTTCGGCAAGCACATCATCGAGGGGCTGGATCGCTGGACGCTGCTGGCCAATCCGGATCATTTGACGCTGGCCGACGTGTACCGGCTGTTCGTGTTCAGTGCGTCAGGCAATGCAGCGCTGGCCAGGCAGGTAGAAGGCGCGGTCGAGCAGGGTTTGGATCAGACGCTCGCCGCGTATTTCGATGAAAACCTTAAAACGAAATCTGCCCGGTCAGCATCTGCCAGTACATTACCCAGTCGCCCATGAACGAATACAGCGGCTGTCTGAACGAAGCCGGCTGGTTTTTCTCGAAGCCGAAATGACCGATCCAGGCGAAGCCGTAACCGCACGCCAAGCCCACTAATAGCCACCATGGGTTCCCGGTCAACAGCATTGCTCCCAGACTGAACAGCGCGAGCGTCGAACCGGCGAAATGGAGTTGGCGGCAGACTCGATTGGAATGTTCGCTCAAATAGACCGGATAAAATTCGGCAAACGTCTGATATCTCTTTTCGATCACGGTGGACATACTCGCCTCTTGGCTATTGTCTGTCCTTTCAGAGTAGACCTGCTTGTTGATAGATGCAACCAGAATTCCTGCAAGCACCATCAAACTTTAGAAAAACCGAACAGTGCATCGAGTACCGCATCCGGCTGTTCGGCCATCAGTTCATGTCCGCTGCCTTCTACCTGAACGACTTTGCCGTGTGGTATCGCGCCGGTGAGGACGGCGGTGGCCTTGGGCGGCGTCATCAGATCGCGTTTGCCGAGCAGGAAAAGAGCGGGGCATTTGACCGATCGCGCCGCTTGTTCTCCGTTGGCATAAGCGTTGCAGGCGAAAAAATCGGTGTAAAAAACACGATCGGGATTGATGCTTGAAATGCGTTGCTTCAAGCGCAGTGCGCCGCCCATTGCATAAAACCCCGGCGCTGGAAAGGAAGGCTTTTGTGCGATCGATGAGTGCGACCAGATATTGACCATGTCGATCGCTTGCTGCTCGTCGTTTTTTGCCGCATCGAGCAGCGCGTCCGATACTTTCATCGGGTAAGCGGTGCCGACCAACGCAATTCTGGCGACGCGGTCGGGCGCCTTGAATGCGGTTTCCAGCGCAATCAACGAGCCCATGCTGTGACCGATCAGCGTTGCCTGTTGCACGCCTGCCGCATCCAGCAATGCCAGCAGCCAGTCTGCCATCGCTTCGACACTGGTCAGCGCAGCGCCTTTGCTGCGGCCATGTCCCGGTAAATCCACTGCCAGCACGCCGAAGCCATGGTGCGCGAAATAACGGGTTTGCAGAATCCAGACCGAATGATCGTTTTGCGCGCCGTGGATGAAAACGGCGGTCGGTAACGCCGCATCGAATGGCTTGCCGCCGGTGTAACAATAGGCATCGTGTCCCTGAACGTTCAATAGCATCTCAAGCCCCTTTCTGCGAGGCTTTCAAGCCGCGTGTCAGATCGTCGATCAGGTCGTCCGCATCCTCCAGCCCGATCGACAGGCGCATCGTGCCTTCGGTAGTGCCGGACGCAATCAGTTGCTCGGTCGGCACCCGAAAATGAGTAGTGGAAGCAGGATGAATTACCAGCGACTTGGCGTCGCCTACGTTTGCCAGGTGCGAAAAAATATTGAGCGCTTCTACGAAGCGCCGGCCCGCTGCGCGATCGCCTTTTATGCTGAATGAAAAGACCGCGCCGCATCCTTTCGGCAGCAGTTTTTTTGCCAGCGCATGGTCGGGATGCGATTCCAGTTCCGGATACGACACTGACTCGACCGCCTTGTGCGCCGCCAGAAATTCCACCACTTTGCGGGTATTGGCCACATGCCGGTCCATGCGCAAAGCCAGCGTTTCGATCCCTTGCAGGATCGCGAACGCATTATGCGGGCTCATCACCGCACCGAAGTCGCGCAAGCCTTCGCGCCGTGCCCGTAATGAAAATGGCGCAACCGTCGATTCTTCCGAAAATACCATGCCATGAAAGCCGTCGTACGGCTCGCACAATTCGGAAAAGTGGCCGGTTTTTTCATGCGCCTGTTGCCAGTCGAACGTGCCGCCATCGACCAGCAGCCCGCCCATCGCCGTGCCGTGACCGCAAAGAAATTTGGTTGCGGAATGGAAAATCAGATCGGCACCGTGATCGAACGGGCGCAACAGATACGGCGTCGTAAAAGTCGAATCGACCATCAACGGCAAATAACGTTCATGCGCAATGGCGGCAACCTGCGCGATATCGAGCACATCCAGGCCGGGATTGCCGAGCGTTTCGGCAAACAATACCTTGGTATTCGGTTTTATTGCATTGCGCCATGCGTCCAGATCGCGCGGATCGACAAAGGTAGTGTCGATGCCGAAGCGCTTCATCGTATAGGCCAACAAATTTTGCGAGCCGCCATATAACGCGCGCGAGGCTACGACATGCGATCCGGCACCCGCGATGGTGGCCAACCCGAGATGCATCGCTGCCTGGCCGCTGGCGACGGCAATCCCGGCAACGCCGCCTTCCAGCGCCGCGATGCGCTCTTCCAGCACGGCGTTGGTCGGATTGGATATGCGGGAATAGACATGCCCCGCCCGCTCCATGTTGAACAGCGATGCGGCGTGATCGGAATCCTTGAATACGAACGATGTCGTCAGGTAGATCGGCGTGGCACGCGCACCGGTTGCCGGGTCGGGCGCGGCGCCGGCGTGCAGGGAAAGGGTATCGAACCCCAGGTATTTCGGACCGCTCATGTGGTGGCTCATCGGTTTTGGTAGATTTTGCGAATCGTAGCATTGAACCCCGGTCAATGTCGCCTGAGGCGCAGCGCTGGATTTTTCGCTGCGGTTAAGCTACATTGCAAATGACAGAACAACACTCAGGCGGGATGGCAAAATGAAAGTCTCCGAAATCCTCAAAGTCAAAGGCAACATCCTTTATACGGTGACGCCTGATACGCCGATGCTGCAGGCGGTCAATACGATGGCCGAGAAAGACATCGGCTCCCTGGTCGTGATGGAATTCGGCGAACTGGTGGGCATGCTGACGTTCCGCGAAGTAATGAAAACGGTTCATCTCAATAACGGCGCGGTGGGCAATGAAACCGTGCGCAAGCATATGGACGACCACCCGATCACGATCACGCCCGATACCGATATCAATGAAGTGCGGCGCCTGATGCTGGAGCGGCATGCGCGTTATGTGCCGGTCGTCAATGCAAAGACGCTGCTCGGCGTGATGTCGTTTTACGATGTGGCAAAAGCGGTGTTCGAGGCGCAGAGTTTTGAGAACAAAATGCTGAAGGCCTATATCCGCGACTGGCCGACCGAAGGCGACGAGTAAATTTTTGAATTTTCCGATTAAGGCCGTTCATGGTGCGATTGCGAAACCATGAGCGGCTTTTTTGCATCCATCCTGTATTTTTCTCCAGGCAATTTTAAAAGGATTCATTCATGCATATCGCCATCATCGGCTCAGGCCTGGCCGGCCTGACCTGCGCGCGCCAGCTCCAGGCGCAAGGCAATACTGTCGTCGTCTACGAGAAAAGCGGCGATGTCAGCGGGCGCATGAGCACCCGGTACACCGAACTGGGCGGTTTCGATCATGGCGCGCAGTATTTCACCGCCACCAGCGATCCATTCAAAAAGGAAGTTGCAGGCTGGCGCAAGGCAGGATGGGCCGCTCCCTGGAACGGCAAGCTCGTCAGCCTCGATCACGGCGTTGCCAAAGCGGTTGGCCGCAGTGCGGACGGTGCAACACAGCGTTTGGTTGCCGTTCCCGGCATGAGCGCGGTCGGACAGCAACTCGCGCAGCAACTGGAAGTGCGCACCGAGCATCTGGTCAGGCGCGTCGAATCCCATGGCAGGCAGTGGCTGCTTGCGGTGCAATCGGAGACCGTTCCGATCGACGCGACTGCGGGACCGTTCGATGCGGTGATCGTTGCGGTGCCGGCCGATCAGGCGATCCCTTTGCTTGGAGCCGCGCCGAAATTTGCGAAACAGGCGGCGCGGACACGATCCGCGCCGTGCTGGGCGCTGATGCTCGGCTTTCACGATTCGCTCGGGCTTGGTTACGACGGCGCATGGGTACACGGATCGCGGCTGGCATGGATTGCACGCGATGCATCGAAACCGCAGCGCCGGCCCGGCGAACACTGGGTCGGGCATGCATCGAAAGAATGGAGCATCGAACACCTGGAAGACGACCCGGAGCGCGCCAGGGAAAAATTGCTCAAGGCATTTCACGAGGCAACCGGTTCGCAAGTGCAGCCGATTTATGCCGCCGCGCACCGATGGCGCCATGCGCAGGCGGTACAGCCATTGCCCGGCGATTGCCTGTGGGACGCCAGGCTGCGCATCGGTGCCTGCGGCGACTGGTTCGAGGCCGGACTGGAAGGCAGCGGGCGGATTGAAAATGCCTATTTGAGCGGGCTGGCGCTGGCTGCCGCCGTGCATTGATTTCAGCACGCCATCACAACCGAAACCGAGATGAGCCATTCCAGCCAGTTCGCCTTGCTCGCCCAGCGCCGCTGCGGCCCTTTCTTCTGGACGCAATTTCTCGGCGCGTTCAACGACAACGTATTCAAGACCGCGCTGCTGACAATTCTTACCTATGAAGCATTGAGCTGGACCACGATGGATGTCGGCCTGTTGAACAACCTGATTCCCGGCCTGTTCATCCTGCCGTTCGTGCTGTTTTCGGCAACCGCCGGCCAACTGGCGGACAAATTCGAAAAATCGCGCATCGCGCGCTATGTGAAGCTGCTTGAAATTGCGATCATGTCGATCGCGGCGGCCGGCTGGATGACGCATGACCTGTGGCTGCTGATTGCCGCCGTGGTCGGCATGGGGCTGCATTCGACGCTGTTCGGCCCCGTCAAATACGCCTACCTGCCGCAGCAATTGAAACCGGAGGAACTGGTCGGCGGCAACGGCGTGATTGAAATGGGAACCTTCGTCGGCATTTTGCTGGGCGAAATTCTGGGCGCCGTGCTGGTGGTGTACAAGCCATGGGGCGTCGAACTGGTTGCCGGCGGCACGATTGCGATTGCAGTCATCGGATGGCTGGCCAGCCGCGGCATTCCGCTTACGCCCGCGCCGGAGCCGGAATTGAACATCAACTGGAACCCGGTCAGCGAAACCATTCGCAACATCGGCTTTACGCGCCAGAACCGTCCGGTATTTTTATCGGTGCTGGGCAATTCATGGTTCTGGTTTTACGGCGCAATCATCCTGGCGCAATTCCCGGTGTATGCAAAAAATTATCTGCATGGCGATCACAGCGTTTTCGTGCTGTTATTGACGGTGTTTTCGCTCGGCATCGGCGCCGGATCGCTGTTGTGCGAACGGCTGTCGGGCCGCAAGGTGGAGATCGGATTGGTGCCGTTCGGTTCGATCGGGCTGTCGGTATTCGGCTTCGATCTGTTTCTCGCCAGCTTGGGTTATACCAATGCCGGCCTGGTGGATATGTCCGGTTTTATCGCGCGGCATGGCAGCCTGCGCATTCTGTTCGACGTCATCATGATAGGCATTTTTGGCGGACTGTATATCGTGCCGTTGTTCGCTCTGATTCAGACGCGTTGCGATCCCAAACATCTTTCACGCACCATTGCCGGCATGAATATCATGAATGCGCTTTTCATGGTCACGGCGGCACTGGCGGCAATGGTATTGCTGAAGATGGGTTTCACGATTCCGCAGATATTCATGGCGACAGCGATCATGAATGCAGCGGTGGCGATCTATATTTTTACGCTGGTGCCGGAATTCCTGATGCGATTCATCGCCTGGCTGCTGATTCACACGATCCATCGCGTGCGCGGCATCGATACCGACCGCATACCGGCGGAAGACGCGGCGGTGCTGGTATGCAATCACGTCAGTTATGTCGATGCGATCGTCATCATGGCTGCCAGCCCGCGTCCGATCCGGTTTGTGATGGATCACCGCATTTTCAGGATTCCCGTGCTGTCATGGGTTTTCAAAACCGCGAAAGCGATTCCGATCGCGCCGGCAAAAGAAGATCCGCAGCTAATGGAAAAAGCGTATGCCGATATTGCGCAAGCGCTGCATGAAGGCGAACTGGTTTGCATTTTCCCGGAAGGGAAATTGACCGCCACCGGCGACATGAACGAGTTCAAGGGTGGCATCAAAAAAATCATCGAACGCTCGCCGGTGCCGGTGATTCCGATGGCATTGCGCGGTTTGTGGGGCAGCATGCTGACGCGCGGCGACGGCAATCCGTTCGAACGTTCGTTCAAGCGAGGACCGCTGTCGCAACTGGCGCTGGTTGTCGGCAAACCGATTGCGCCGGCAATGGCGACGCCGGAGTTGTTGCAGGAACAGGTGCTGGCGTTGCGCGGTGAATGGAAATAAATCGTGCGGCATGCGCCGCGCTGCCAATGGAAAGCGGCTGTTTCAACCCAAGAACGATTTGATGCTCGCCGAATATTTCGGTGACCCTTCTGCGCTCTGCATTTGAGGTGCAACCAGCGGCAGCGCGAGAGTGAATATCGTGCCGACATTCACTTCGCTTTGCATGCGTACCTTGCCGCCAAGCACGCTGGTAACGATATTGTGCATGATCGGAAGACCGAGACCGGAACCGCCCGCACCGAGCCGCGTGGTAAAAAAAGGATCGAAAACCCGATTGATGTTGGCAGGCGGAATGCCGATGCCGTTATCCTGAATGGTCAGTTCCAGCCAGCCGTCGGCAGCCGGTTGCGCGTCAATCGACACGATGCCGGTGTCGCGCCCTTCAAAGCCGTGCAGCAGCGCATTGTTGACGAGATTGGTCACTACCTGTTCCAGCGGCCCCGGATAGCTGTCCATCATCAATCCTTCCGGTATGTTCTGGTCCACCGTGAAAGCCGTTTTCCTGATGGCCGGCGACAACGTCAGCATGATTGCGGACACGACTTCCGCGAGCGAGAATTTGCGGCGTTGCGAACTGGTCTGATCCACCGCAACCTGCTTGAAGCTGGCGACAAGATCGGCCGCCCGATACAGATTCCGCTCCAGAATTTCGCCCGCCTTGCGCGCATCGTCGATATAGCGTTCCAGCGTCGAGCGCTTGAGTCCGGTGGAATAGCTGCCGGCCAGCGCGCGCGTTCGGTCGATCAGCGTGCTGGCCACCATCAGGCTGTTGCCGATCGGCGTGTTGATCTCATGCGCGATGCCGGCCACCAGCGATCCCAGCGCGGCCAGTTTTTCGCTGCGCACCAGTTCTTCCTGCGCCATGTTCAAGGTATCCAGCGTATTTTCGAGTTCCTGATTGGCTTGCTGCAGTTCTTCGGTACGTTCGATAACCCGTTCCTCAAGCGTGCTGTTGAGTTCGAGAATCTCGTTTTCGATTTGGTATTTCTCGGTAATGTCCTCGCCTGTGAAAATGACGAATTTTTCTCCGGCCAATTCGAACATCGCGCCGGACAGCATGAACAATGCCTTGCTGCCGTCGCCGCGGTTGATCCAGGCTTCATACCGGCCGATATAACCCTTTTGCCTGATCGCCTTGTTGACTGCCCGTCTTTCGGTTTCGTGCGCATAGAGCATCAGATCAACATCGTTCTTGCCGATGCATGCGCTGCGATCGAGGAGGAACAGATGTTCGAAGGCGTTATTCAAATCGACGATTGCATTACCGCCGCCCAGATGAAAAACCGCCATCGCTACCGGAGAGGAATGGAAAATCGTGGAGAAACGCTGTTCGCTGTTGCGCAACGCCTGCTCGGCATGCTTGCGTTCCAGTTCAGCCGATGCGCGTTCGCTGAATACCTGCAACAGCGATCTCACCAGATCGGGATTGGCAAGCGGCTGCGAATGCATCACGGCCAGCACCCCGATCGTATTGCCGGCGGCATCGTGGAGCGGGGCGCCTGCGTAACTTTCACAATGTTGTTCAGCCAGGTCGCGGTCTTCGGGAAACCGTGACTGGATGCCGGTCGGAAATATGCTGATTTCACCTGCCAGAATATTCTCGCAGGGAGCGCCAATGGCAGAGTATTGAAAGTTGTCGATTTTCCGGCCTGTTACCTGGACGGCAAGGGTTTGCACCCGGTCCGGCACATCGGCGATCCGCAATCCGATCAATGCACGGTCGATGCGCAACGCCGACGCAAGATCCGCCACCAGCAGATCGAAGAAAGATTCGCCCGCCATATCGCGGGTACCTTGGGCCAGACGCAGCAGCGCGCGGTCGGCTTCCGCTTTTTGTTCTTCAATGCGGCGCTGGTCGGTGATGTCGCGCGCCACGGTCAATACATACAGTTCCTGCCCGACGCTGAAGATCGTGCCGTTGGACTGGCAGGTGCGCTGATCGCCATGTTTGGTGCGCATGGTCCACGAGAAATCGCGCACGATCCGGTAGACATGCAGCTGTTCGGCCAGTACGATCCGCTGTTCCGGATGAACCCACAGATCAAGTTCCAGCGAAGTCTTGCCGATCGATTCCTCGCGGGTAAAGCCGGTGCTGGTTTCGAAAGTCTGGTTGACATCGATGATCATGCCATCGCTGATACGCGTGATCGTAACGGAATCGGGATTGCATTGAAATGCGCCGGCAAACTTGGCTTCCGACAGGCTTTGCGCTTCTTCCGCGCGGCGCTTCTCGGTAATGTCTTCCGCCATCGACAGCAGGTGGTCGGAGCGTCCGGTTTTGTCGGTGATATAAGCGTTGCTCCATTGGCAGGTGATGATTTGGCCATCGGCCCGGAGATTCTGATGGATGGTGCGGGTATTGCCGGTGCTTGCGCCGGAGGCGCGGAAGATCCTGTCTGCGCGCTGCGCATCCGGAACGATGAAGCTGGCGTGCTGTCCGAGCGCCTGCGCGCGCGAATAGCCGAAAATCTTTTCCGCTGCGGCATTCCATTCGATGATGCGGTAATCGATATCCCATTCAATGATCGCAATCGGACTTTGTTCGACCAGGGCGCGATAACGCGCTTCGCGTTCGTACAGCTCCTGCTCGATTTTTTTGCGCTTGTCGATATCATGTTCCAGCGCCTCGTTTTTTTGCGCCAGATCGTCGAAAAGCCGGCGCAGGCTGATGCGCGTTTCTTCCAGCCGCCTGCCAAGCAGGCCGATTTCATCCAGCCGTGTCCAGGTGAACGGCACATTCAATTGTCGGTTGGCCAGGCGTTCGGCCCCGATGCCCAGCCGCTGCAGCGGCCGGATCAGGCGTTTTTCCAGCAGGATCACGATCAGCACGATTGACAGCGCCATCTGCGCAGCGAGAGCCAGCAGGCGTTCCAGCAAACCGGCAATCATTGTTTTTTGCAACCGCGCGCTGCCGACCTCGATTTCAACCGATCCTATCGTATTGCCGCGATAGGTCACAGGCGTCACGGTCGACGCGGTGAAACCGCTGCGCCGCTCCGGCCGCTCCGCCGCGGCAAAAACATCGGGCGATTCGTTTCGGACTTCGACCCGCACGATATCCTCATTACGCATCATGATTGCGTCAAGCGACGCTTTTCCGCTTTGCGGATTGGCGTTCCACAACGGTTCCTGCATGATGTCCGACAAGACTTCGGCGTTTTGCCGCGTCAATTCCAGGGTCGCATTACGAACGTCCGCTTCATATCTTCTGACCCACGGCATGCCGCTGATCAATATCGCGGGAACCAGCAGGCCGATCAATACCGCCAGCACGACGGCGCGCCGCAACGTCAGAATATGTTCGGTCATGGAAGCCCCGCAGTGGCATGCCGACGATCGCCACCGCTGCGCGATCTCATCGAACTTTCAGCCAGTCCAGCAACTGTTCGTTCGTCATCGGCAACGCAAACAGGTTGCCTTGCGCCAGAGGACACCCGAGAGAGGCGAGTTTGCCGGCTTGCCGTTCGTTTTCCACACCTTCGGCAATGACCGACAATCCGAGATTGCGTCCCAGCTGAATCACCATCTCGGCGATGCTGCTGCCGCGCGAGGAGCCGGTGATTTCCCTCACGAACGAGCGGTCGATCTTGAGCCGGTCCACGTGCAACTGCTGCAGATAGCTCAATGATGAAAAGCCGGTTCCGAAATCATCGATGGCGATGCTGATCCCGGTCTGCTTGATCTGTGCCAATGTCTTGATCAATACGGCAGGCTCCTGCATCGCCACCGATTCGGTTATTTCGAGTTCGACAAACGCCGGCGGCGCGCCGGTATCATCTAGCGCCAGGCGCAGCATGTCGAGAAAATCGGGATGCCGGAATTGCACTTGCGAGACGTTGACCGACATCATGAAGTCGTTGAAGCCCAGGGTCCGCAGCCGCACCAGTTCCTGGCAGGCCGCGCGCAACACCCATTCGCCCAGGCTGATGATCAGCCCGGAGTATTCGGCGATCGGTATGAAAGCATCGGGTGAAATGATTTTTCCGTCGTCCGTTTTCCAGCGCAGCAGCGCTTCTGCGCCCACCGGCTTGCGCGTCGCCAGATCAATCTGGGGCTGATACGCGATCGACAGTTTTTTTTCTTCGAACGCGGCGCGCAGCGCATGCATCAGCCGGACGCGCTCGCGGCTCTCGATACCCATGCTGCGCGTGAAATAAAAGTGTCCGGCACGCTGCTGCATCTTGGCCCGCTTGAGTGCGATGTTCGCATCCTTGAGGGCATCCGCGCCGCCGCCTGCGTGTTCCCCCAGGCGCATCAGGCCGACCGTGGCGGAAATCTGTACTTGCTGGCCGTCGATATTGAATGGCGTATCGAACAGCGCGCCGATCGTCGCAGGATTCACTTGCGACCCGTCGCCGACTATCGAAAACATGTCGCCGCCGACCCGCGCCACGATCAGCTTGTCGCCCAGGCGCGATTGCAGGCGGTCGGCCACGGCGAGCAGCAGCAAATCGCCGAACTGATGTCCGAGCGCATCGTTGATTTCGGCAAAATGATCGATGTCCACCAGCGACAGCGTCGTGTCCTGCTGAACGCCGGCGGCAAGCATTTCGTCGATGATATTGACTAGCCGGGTGCGGTTGGGCAGCTTGGACAGATCGTCGTAAAAAGCAAAATTGTGCAAGCGGCTGACCAGCGCCACATTGTCGAGCCCGACGATGATATTGCTGCGAAAAACTTCAAGCAGGCGCCGGTCTGTCCGGCTCAAGGGCCTGCCGGTATCGAGAAAGGCGACAAAGCCGCGGTTGGCATTGCCTGACAAGTACAGTGTGATGAAATCCGGGCCGTAGATGTGCTGGCGCCGGGCCATCGTGCGTGCCAGAGAATCGGCGGCGCGTGCCTCGCCGATATCGGAAACCGGCCCGTTCGCAAATGCGGCATAGCCGCCGACTGCGGCGATCACCACCAGATCGGCCTCCTTGCTGCTGCGCCGCTCCTGCGCGCAGAACAATCCTTGCGGCTTGATATCGAGCAATCCGGCGACCTGGACGATGACGCCGGCGGCAAAGTTCTGCAATCCCCGCAATGCCATCAGTTCGGTGCTGGCGCGGACGATCAGATCGAGGCCGCGGCGGCCGGCATTGATTGCGCAGATTTGTTCGTATGAGCGGATGGCGGAGGTGACCGCCGTAAAAAGCTTGATGCGCGTCAGTTCGGATTTGGTCTTGTAGTCATTGATGTCGAAATCCCGGATTGCATCCAGCTCAGGCGCATAACCGGGTTGCCCGGTGTGCAGAATAATGCGCACCTCGGTCATTTTCAGCATTTCCCGAATGTGCCGCACAAGCTGCAGGCCCGCATCCTGCCGCTCCATGACCACATCGAGCAAAATAACCGCGATGTTCTGCTCGTGCGCCAGAATTTCGCGTGCCTGCGCGGCGGTGTAGGCATGCAGGAATTCCAGCGGCCGATGCAGCATTTCGACGTTGGCAAGTGCGAAAACGGTCGCTGAATGCACGTCGGCGTCGTCATCGACGATCATCACGCGCCAGACCGGCGGCGCGGATTGCGCGGTTACGCCGTCCGCTATACCTTCGTCCAGGAATTCGAAATCTTCTTCCGCATGCGTGATCGGAGGACGCATAATACATCTCCAGGAATCAAAGAATTCTTGCGTGAAAATAGTATATAACTAATCATCTGGAATCATCGACAAATTGTTTCACGCTGTATTTATGATGTTTTGCATTCGTTACAAAGTCATGTTGCGCTGCAACGGCAATCATTATGCAACCGCCAGCAAAGGTCGAAGCATTATCGAGCCGATGGCGTACGCTGGTAAAATTCATTCTTTCATTCTTCTTCAACCACCATCATGTCCGGCAACACTTTCGGCACGCTCTTTACCGTTACCACTTTCGGCGAATCACACGGCCCGGCCATCGGCTGCGTGATAGACGGCTGCCCACCGGGCATGGTGTTGTCCGAAGCCGATATCCAGCCGGAACTGGATCGCCGCAAACCGGGTACGTCGCGCCATGTTACGCAGCGCCAGGAATCCGATACGGTCGAAATCCTGTCCGGCGTATTCGAAGGAAAAACCACCGGCACGCCGATCGCGCTGCTGATTCGCAATGAAGATCAGCGCAGCCATGACTACAGCAACATCGTCGATACGTTCCGCCCCGGCCATGCCGATTACACTTACTGGCACAAGTACGGCATTCGCGACCCGCGCGGCGGCGGCCGCTCTTCGGCCCGCCTGACCGCGCCGGTAGTGGGTGCGGCGGCGGTGGCAAAGAAATGGCTGCACGAGCAATACGGCACCGCATTCAAAGGCAGCATGAGCCAGCTGGGAGAGATGGCGATTCCGTTCGAGTCGTGGGACCACGTGCGAACGAATCCGTTTTTCGCTGCGAATGCCAGCATCGTTCCGCAACTGGAAGAGTACATGGATGCGCTGCGCAAGGCAGGCGACTCGTGCGGCGCCCGCATCGATGTCGTTGCGGAAAACGTGCCGGTCGGTCTGGGCGAGCCGATTTACGACAAGCTGGATGCCGACATCGCTTTTGCGATGATGGGCATCAATGCGGTCAAAGGCGTTGAAATCGGCGCAGGCTTTCAATCGGTCGCGCAAAAGGGTACCGAACACGGCGACGAATTGACGCCGGAAGGATTCGTTACCAACAACGCCGGCGGCGTATTGGGAGGCATTTCAACCGGACAGGACATTACCGTATCGATTGCGATCAAGCCGACGTCCAGTATCCGCACGCCGCGCCGCTCGATCGATAAAAACGGTAACCCGATCATGGTCGAAACATTCGGACGCCATGATCCATGCGTCGGCATCCGGGCGACGCCGATCGCCGAAGCAATGCTGGCGCTGGTGTTGATGGATCATGCGTTGCGGCATCGGGCGCAGTGCGGGGATGTGGTGACAGGGACTCCGAAAATTGCAGCAAAAGTCAAATAGCGGCTGCAAACGAACGCTCATCCTGTGACAGGCTCGCAGTGAAATATTTTAAAAATACAATTGGCCTGACTTCATAGAACATCCCGTGCCGCATCAGCCCTGGCCCAGGCAGGCCGTCAATTTTGCTCTTTTCTTTTTCGCGTATTACGGTTTCGTCGGCGTATTTTCGCCGTATGCCAGCCTGTATTTTGCCGACAAAGGCATGACGGCTGCGCAAATCGGCGTCTTGATGTCGCTGATCCAGGTCATGCGCATTTTCGGGCCGAACCTGTGGGGCTGGGCGGCTGATCGCAGCCAGAGGCGCATGCTGGTGTTGCGCATCACGGCGCTGGCGGCGGTAGCGGCATTTTCAGGCATGTTCTTCGGCCGGACATTCGCCCAATTCTTCATGGTGATGGTTGCGATCAACCTGTTTACCAGCGCGCAAGGACCATTGTCGGAAGCATTGATGTTATCGGAAATGCGCGGCGACCTGACGCATTACGGCCGGCTGAGGTTATGGGGTTCGGTCGGGTTCATCCTGTCGGTAACAGTGGCAGGGCAACTGCTGGATTGGCAGGGCATCGATTTGATGCCGTGGATCGCGTTGGCGATGCTCGCGCTGGTACTGGTTGCCTGCATGCGCATGCAGGAATCGGCGCCTGCGCATGCAGCGAATGACGCGCCATCGATCAGGGCATTATTACGGCGACGCGAAGTAATCGCATTCTTCACATCGACTTTCCTGATGATCGCGGCCCATTCGTCGCTGTATGTATTCTATTCGCTGTATCTGGCGCAAATCGGCTACAGCAAAACGGTTATAGGCTTGATGTGGTCGCTCGGCGTTGTTGCTGAAATCGTGTTCTTTTTTTATCAGGCGCCGTTTTTCCGCCGGTTCGGCGTGCAAAAGCCGATGATGGCCAGCCTGCTGATTGCAGTGGTGCGATTTTTAATGATCGGCTTTTGCGCCGATTCGCTGTTCTGGCTGTTGATTGCCCAGATATTGCATGCGGCAACCTTCGGCGTGCATCATTCTGCATCGGTGGCAATGCTGCAGCGCTGGTTTTCGGGACCGTTGCAGGCGCGCGGACAGGCGCTGTTCATCAGCATTTCCTACGGCCTGGGCGGTTCGTTGGGGGGCGTGGTTTTAAGTGTGTTCTGGGATACATTCGGTGCGCGGGTAGTCTATTCGTTCGCGGCAATATTTGCACTTGCCGGTGCGGCGGCAGCAGCGCTGTCGTATCGCTGGCAACCGCATCATGAGGAGAAAAAATGAATTTAAATGTGAAACGCGCGATTTTCAAGCATCTGTTATTGGCAGCATCGGTTCTGGCGCTGGCTTCCTGCAAAGTGCAAACCACGCAAGGCGGCGTGGTGGGCGTCGATCGTCAACAAAGAATGGCGATCAGCGCCGAATCCATTGAACAAACGTCCGCCAAGGAATATACGCAATTGATCGCCGAAGAGCGGCAAAAGGGCGCGTTGAATCGGAATCCGGCGCAAGTCAATCGCGTTCGCATGATTACCAGCCGGTTGATCCGGGAAGTGCCCACTTTCCGGCCCGACGCGCAGCGTTGGAACTGGGAAACCAATGTGCTGACTTCCACAGAAGTCAATGCTTGGTGCATGCCAGGCGGGAAAATCGCGGTGTACACGGGACTGATCGAAAAGCTTCAGATAACCGATGATGAGCTGGCCGCCGTACTGGGTCATGAAGTGGCGCATGCGCTGCGTGAGCATGCGCGTGAGCGGGCATCGGAACAAGCCATCGCCAGCAGCCTGATTTCAGTTGGATCGGCGCTTCTGGGCATCGGCGATCTGGGACAGAAAGGCGCTGCATATGCGTACATGGGTTTGGTTGGCTTGCCGAATTCGCGTACCCATGAAACCGAGGCCGATCGCATCGGCGTGGAACTCGCAGCGCGCGCCGGCTACGATCCGCGTGCAGCAATCACCCTCTGGCAAAAAATGGGTCAGGTCGGCGGCGGACCGACGGTCAAGTTCTTGTCGACCCATCCGTCGCGCGAAGATCGCTTGAGCGATTTGAGCGTTTATTCGCAGCGCGTGATGCCTCTGTACGAGCAGGCCAGAAAAAGACGTTGATTGCAAGTTTTGCAATGGAATCGAAAGTAAAACGCCTGCGGATCATTCGCAGGCGTTTTTCATTGAGGAGATTGCAACGGCCTCCGTGGTTTTGCGTTGCACAAATATGGCATAATCAAATACTATATTGACGAATTCGTGTGGCTTTTACACACTTTGAAAACATGGCTCAAACGCTTTACGACAAACTCTGGCAATCGCATGTCGTCGATACCGGCAGCGACGGTACCACCATCCTCTACATCGATCGCCATTTGGTGCACGAAGTCACCAGTCCGCAGGCATTCGACGGATTGAAGCTCGCCGGCCGCCAGCCATGGCGTATTTCCGCCAATCTGGTTGTCGCCGACCACAATGTGCCCACCACCGATCGCGCCAACGGTATCGCTGACCCGGTATCGCGGCTGCAGGTCGAGACGCTGGATGCCAATGCCAAACAATATGGGCTGACGTATTTCAACATGCGCGACCGGCGCCAGGGCATCGTTCATGTGATCGGCCCCGAGCAGGGTGCGACCTTGCCGGGCATGACGGTGGTATGCGGCGACTCGCACACCTCCACGCATGGCGCATTTGGTTGTCTGGCGCAAGGCATCGGCACTTCCGAAGTCGAGCATGTGCTGGCGACGCAGACTTTGCTTACCAAGAAATCCAAGGCGATGCTGGTGCAGGTCGATGGTGCGCTGCCATCCGGCGTGACCGCCAAGGATATCGTGCTGGCGATCATCGGCAAGATCGGCACGGCCGGCGGCACCGGTTATGCAATCGAATTTGCCGGATCGGCGATTCGTGCATTGTCGATGGAAGGCCGCATGACGATCTGCAACATGGCGATCGAGGCTGGCGCCCGCGCCGGGATGATTGCGGTGGACGAGACCACGATCAACTATGTCAAGGGTCGCCCGTATTCACCGGTTGGTCCGCACTGGGATCGCGCCGTTGAATACTGGCGCACGCTGCATTCGGACATTGGCGCGAAATTCGATATCGTGGTGACGCTGAATGCCGCCGAGATCAAGCCGCAGGTAACGTGGGGAACGTCGCCTGAGATGGTGGTTGCAATCGATGGCCGGGTGCCGGATCCGGACAAGGAGAAGGATGCCGTCAAACGCGACGCGATGGAAAAGGCGCTGGCTTACATGGCGCTGAAGCCCAATACCGCGATATCGGATATTCGTATCGACAAGGTATTCATCGGCTCGTGCACCAATTCGCGGATCGAGGATTTGCGCGCTGCCGCAGCGGTGGTGCGCGGCAAGTTCCGTGCATCGAACGTCAGGCTGGCAATGGTGGTGCCGGGCTCCGGTCTGGTAAAGGAACAGGCTGAACGTGAAGGGCTGGATCAGATTTTCAAGGCGGCGGGTTTCGAATGGCGCGAGCCGGGTTGCTCGATGTGTCTGGCAATGAATGCCGACCGGCTGGAGCCGGGAGAGCGATGCGCATCGACCTCGAATCGGAATTTTGAAGGTCGGCAAGGAGCGGGCGGCCGTACCCATCTTGTCAGTCCGGCGATGGCAGCAGCAGCGGGCGTGGCCGGGCATTTTGTCGATGTCCGTTCTATATAAAAGTCAGAGAGTAAAAATGAAAAAAGCATGCGCGTTATTTTTGTTGGCCGTAACGGCTTATATATCGACCGGTTGCAACACCGTCAACGGTTTCGGACGGGATGTGGAAAAAGTCGGCGAAAAAGTGCAGCAGAAGAGCGCCCGGTAAAATCGGGTGAAGAATGGTTATCGGCAATCGCCATCAGTCGCATAAATATTTCCTTGAAATCGCATGAATAAATTCAACATCCTTGATGGCCTGGTCGCACCGCTCGATCGTGCGAACGTCGATACCGACGCCATCATTCCCAAGCAGTTTCTCAAATCGATTCTGCGTACCGGCTTCGGTCCGAATCTGTTTGATGAATGGCGTTATCTCGACCATGGCGAGCCGGGCAAGGATAATTCCAGGCGTCCGCTTAATCCGGATTTCGTGCTGAATCAGCCGCGCTATCAAGGCGCATCGATTTTGCTGGCCCGTAAAAATTTCGGTTGCGGCTCGTCACGCGAACATGCGCCCTGGGCGCTTGAGCAATATGGTTTTCGTGCCATTATTGCGCCGAGTTTCGCCGATATTTTTTTCAATAATTGCTTCAAGAACGGTTTGCTGCCGATCGTGTTGCCCGAAGCGCAGATCGACCATTTGTTCAATGAAGTCAAGGCGTTTCCGGGTTTCCGTCTCGTCATCGATCTTGAAAAGCAACTTGTCGGTACTGTCAACGGCAGCGCAATCTATCCGTTTGAAGTCGATACGTTTCGCAAATACTGCCTGCTCAATGGCCTGGACGACATCGGGCTGACGCTGCAGCAGGCCGACAAGATTCGCGCTTTCGAAGAGCGCCACCTGGCGGCACAGCCGTGGCTGGCCAATACCATTTGATTTATTTTTTAATTTGTTGAGGACAGAGTCCCTAAACAGGGATCGAGATAATCCGGCGCGCTTCGGCGCCTTATAAACTCTGTCCCGCAATAATGAAGCCATATGAAAATTGCAATTTTGCCGGGCGACGGCATCGGCCCTGAAATTATCGAACAAGCTGTCAAGGTATTGAACACGCTTGGCGAAAAGTTTGAAATGGAAACCGCGCCGGTCGGCGGCGCCGGTTATGCGGCGCATGGACATCCTTTACCTGAAGGCACGCTCAAGCTGGCCCGGCAAGCCGACGCGATTCTGTTCGGCTCGGTAGGCGATTGGAAATACGACACACTGGAACGTGCGCTGCGGCCCGAGCAGGCGATTCTCGGCTTGCGCAAAAATCTGAATTTGTTTGCCAACCTGCGTCCGGCAATTTTGTATCCGGAACTGGCCGGAGCATCTACGTTGAAGCCGGAAATCGTCTCCGGACTCGATATCCTGATCATCCGCGAATTGACGGGCGATATTTATTTCGGCCAGCCGCGCGGCATGCGCGAAGCGCCGGATGGCCCGTTCAAGGGTGCGCGCGAAGGATTCGATACGATGCGTTACGCGGAGCCGGAAATTCGCCGCATCGCGCATGTCGCGTTTCAAGCGGCGCAAAAACGCGGCAAACGGCTGACGAGCGTCGATAAAGCCAATGTGCTGGAAACGTTCCAGTTCTGGAAAGATATCGTGACCGATGTGCATAACGAATATCCGGACGTGGCGCTCGACCATATGTATGTAGATAATGCCGCGATGCAATTGGTGCGCGCACCGAAAAAATTCGACGTGATCGTGACCGGAAACATGTTTGGCGATATCCTGTCCGATGCGGCAGCAATGCTGACCGGTTCGATCGGCATGCTGCCATCGGCATCGCTCGATGCGAACAACAAGGGTTTGTACGAGCCGTCGCATGGTTCCGCACCGGATATAGCGGGCAAGGGCATTGCCAATCCGCTGGCGACCATCTTGTCGGCGGCGATGATGCTGCGCTATTCGCTGAACAGGGCGGAGCAAGCCAACCGGGTGGAAACGGCAGTCAAGAAAGTCCTGGCGCAAGGATTGCGCACCGCGGATATTTACGAGGCAGGCACCACCAGGGTCGGTACCAATGAAATGGGCGATGCGGTGGTCAAGGCACTGGATTGAGAGTATCGGAAGCAGGACGGGCAAAAGCCTTTGGCGCAGAACCCGTCTACGTTTAACAGAAGTCTCCCGCCTCTAAAAGAATTACCCTTGAGGCATCAGGAGACGTTTTAGGAAATGATGATGAAACTGGTTGGCTTGGTCGGTTGGCGTGGCATGGTAGGTTCGGTCTTGATGCAGCGCATGCAACAAGAGGGTGATTTCGCCCATATCGAACCGGTGTTTTTTTCGACTTCCAATGTCGGCGGCAAGGCCCCGGCAATGGCAAAAAATGAAACCACGCTGAAGGATGCCAATGATATCGATGCGCTGAAAAAATGCGACATCATCATCACTTGCCAGGGCGGCGACTATACCAGCGAAATATTTCCGAAGCTGCGTGCAAGCGGCTGGAACGGCTACTGGATCGACGCGGCTTCCACATTGCGGATGAAGGACGATGCCATCATCATCCTCGATCCGGTCAATCTGGATGTGATCAAGACCGCATTGCGCGGCGGCGTGAAGAATTATATCGGCGGCAACTGCACGGTATCCTGCATGCTGATGGGCCTGGGCGGGCTGTTCCAGCACGACCTGGTGGACTGGATGACGTCGATGACGTATCAAGCCGCTTCCGGCGGCGGTGCACAGCACATGCGTGAATTGCTGACGCAGTTCGGTTCGATCAATGCGGAGGTAAAGGCATTGCTGGACGATCCGGCTTCCGCGATTCTGGAAATAGACCGCAAGGTGCTGTCCAAGCAGCATGCGATGAGCGCAGATGAAACCAGGCAGTTCGGCGTTCCGTTGGGCGGCAACCTGATTCCATGGATCGACAAGGATCTCGGTAACGGCGTGTCGCGCGAAGAGTGGAAAGCCGGCGCTGAAACCAACAAGATTCTCGGTCGCGGCGAGGTGTTCGGCAGTTCGGCAAAAGAAGTGATTGCAATCGACGGGTTGTGCGTGCGCATTGGCGCAATGCGTTGCCATTCCCAAGCATTGACCATCAAGCTCAAGAAAAACGTGCCGCTCGACGAAATCAGCGACATCATTGCCGACAATAATCAGTGGGTCAAAGTCGTGCCGAACAATCGTGAAGCATCGATGCAGGATTTGACGCCCGCCGCAGTGACCGGCAGCATGACCATTCCGGTAGGCCGTTTGCGCAAAATGCAGATGGGCGACGACTATCTGTCGGCTTTCACGGTCGGCGATCAATTGCTGTGGGGCGCCGCCGAACCGTTGCGTCGCATGCTGAGAATCGTACTGGAAGATTGATCCTCGTCATTGCGTTGTCAATTTGCAACGCCAACCCGCCAAGTATTCTCCAGCAGGAGAAATTGGCGGGTTTTACATATCCTGCGAAGATGGTTACGCTTGCGCGCGTAAGTCCATGATGATAATGTGAAAGTTCCCAGAACACTGCGAAATTGAAGCGATGCTTGTTTTATCACAAGAAACGCTAACGGAATCCGACGCTATGCCACAAAAAATGCATGTAGATACCCGCCCGAAATTTATTTCGTTTAATTTGAAGACACTCAGTGCAGCTGTCGTTTCAGCAGTGCTGTTTTCTAATGCGTACGCTGCAGGATTGGGCAAGTTGACCGTATTGTCGTCGCTGGGGCAGCCATTGCACGCGGAAATCGAATTGACTTCGGTATCCAAGGAAGAAGCAGGATCGCTGACGGTCAAGCTGGCGTCGACCGACGCATTCCGCCAGGCCAATATTGAATTCAACCCGACATTGTTTGCATTGCGGTTCGCCGTCGAGCAGCGTGGCGGCAGACAGTTCATCCGGGTAACTTCCACCCAGCCCATCAATGAACCGTTCGTCGATATGCTGCTGGAAGTGGGCGCGGCCAACAGCCGTCTGGTGCGCGAATACACATTCCTGCTCGATCCGGCCGATTTGCGCAGATCGCAGCCGGTTCAGATTGCAACACCCAATTCACCGCTATCGAGCACCAGCCAGCCGCCGCAGGCGATTGCGAAATCAGAATCGGCGCCGCAGCCTTTGGCGACAGAAAAGCCGGCCAGCCCCAACAGGCAGCCACGCCAGGTTCCCGCACAACGTGCCACTCCGGCCCAGCAACCGACGTTCGTATCGAAATTTGCAGCACAGTCTGAAGAATACGAGGTCAAGAAAGGGGACACTCTGGCCAGGATTGCAGGCCAGGTAAAGCCGGAAGGCATTTCGCTTGACCAGATGCTGATCGCGCTGCAACGAGCCAATCCAAACGCTTTTATCGGTAATAACATCAACCGTTTGCGTGCCGGCCAGATTCTGTCGGTGCCTGATAGCGAAACCGCTCGCGGCATCAGCAATTCGGAAGCCAGGGGCATTGTCATTGCGCAGGCAGCCGATTTCAACAGCTACCAAAACAAGTTGGCCGGCCGAGTCGCGAGTGCCGCTCCGCAAGCGTCGGATGAAGTCAAGCAGAGTGGGACAGGCAAAATTACTTCCAAAGTCGAAGAGCAATCGACGGCAGCTAATGAAGCCAAAGACAAGCTGAAATTATCAAAATCAGGCGCCGCTGCCGCGGGCGCCGACAAAGGCGGCAATACTGCCGCAGGCGCGGAAGATAGAATCGCAAAAGACAAGGCGTTGGCCGAAGCCAATGCACGGGTCAAGGATCTGGAGAAAAATGTCAGCGATTTGCAGAAGCTCCTGGAAATCAAAAATAAAGATCTGGCTGAAAAACAAGGCCAGGCCAATATCGCAAAAGCGACTGTCACTCCCGCAGCGCCTGCTGCTTCTCCAGCCAATTCGCCTGCACCATCCGCAGCGACACCGACACCGACACCTAAAGCCGCAGCACCAGTAACGGCTCCAGTTTCTGCACCGGCTCCAGCCGCATCGGCATCTCAATCGCAGGAAGCCAAGCCGGCAGCAACCAAAGACGCCAAGCCGGCGGCGACACCAGCCAAGCAAAAGCCGGCTGCACCCGTCGCGCCGCCTGAAACCAGTTTCATTGATGATTTGCTCGCCAATCCATTATTGCTGTCGCTGGCGGCGATTGCGCTTGTCGGCCTGGGTGCGCTCGGTATCTACAGCAGCCGGCGCAAAAAGCAGCATAAGGATTTCCAGGACAGTAATATTCTTACCGACTCCAGCCTGAAGGCGAATTCGCTGTTTGGTTCGACTGGCGGCCAGAGTGTCGATACCAATAACAGCGTATTCAATTCCAACTTCGCGCCTTCCGCCAGCCAGCTCGATACCAATGAAGTCGATCCGGTGGCCGAGGCGGATGTCTACATCGCTTACGGCCGCGATGCGCAGGCTGAGGAAATTTTGAAGGAAGCATTGCGCACCCAGCCGGAGCGCAATGCCGTGCGTGTCAAACTTCTTGAGATTTATGCCAATCGCAAGGATCTGCGCGCATTCGAGATTCTGGCCAGCGAACTGTACAGCATGACAAAAGGCGCGGGGGAAGATTGGCAACAGGCCGCCAGCCTCGGCATTGCGATCGATCCGAAAAATCCGCTGTATGCAGGCGGCAAAGCGCCTGAAGCGGCGGCGGCCAAAGCCGCTGCATTAACGGCGCCAACGCAGCCACTGGATGAGCTTGATCTCGATGCATTGCTCAATACCACGCAGACCTCGAATGCATCCCTTGAAAACTTGAATACGATTGAATCGGGTCCGTCCTATTTCGACAATACGGTTCGGACAACCGATGTTCCGCCGCCCGATCCGGACAAAAAAGATCTCGGCCCGGTTGCTGCATTGGCCCCCGCCTCCGCGCCGGAAACGCCGAACGGACTCGACTTTGACTTTGATCTTGCAGGCTTGGGTATAAAGGAAGTGGAACTCCCGCCTGCGGCGCAGTCGGCAATGCCTCCCGAACTCAGCGCCACGCCTGACGCAATGGATTTTGACTTCCTGCAGGAGAGCAGCCCTGCGGTTGCTGATGCGCACCACAACGATACGATGGCTACCGCCGTTTCCCCGAAAATTGCTGTCGACGATTTCGCACCGCTGGATATTCAGCTATCGAACGCGCCGAAATCATCGAAGGAAACGCATGAATCCGCCGCCGCTCCAAGCGCGCTCGATTTCGATCTTTCCGGAATCAATCTCGATCTGAATCCGGCCGATTCAACATCCGCTGTCATGCAGGATGCGCATGAGACCGGCGGCGATTCGCATTCGAACACTGCGGAAATGGCTACCAAGCTTGACCTGGCGCTTGCTTATCAAGAGATCGGCGACAAGGAAGGCGCGCGTGAATTGCTGGATGAAGTCGTCAAAGGCGGCACCGTCGAGCAGACCGAAAAAGCAAGATCGATATTGCAAAAAATCGCCTAGAGCCTCTGGCACAATATAGACGGGCGCAGCGCGATGCTTGCGCCCGTTTTGTTTTTTTAAATGCGCTTGATAACATTGGATATGACACTGGATTGGAATTGAAACGCATTGCTCTCGGCATTCAGTACGACGGCGCGCCCTGGCATGGCTGGCAAACCCAGGTAGATGGCAATACCGTGCAGGACAGGCTGGAAGCGGCGCTGAAGAAATTCACGCAGGCAGACATCGCAACCACTTGCGCCGGCCGCACCGATGCGGGCGTCCACGCACTCGAGCAAGTCGTTCATTTCGATACGGCGATCGACCGTGCAGCATATTCGTGGGTGCGTGGCGTCAATGCATTTTTGCCGCCTTCCATTGCGGTGCGCTGGGCTTGCGAAGTCAAGCCTGACTCGCAGGACGCTTTTCATGCGCGTTTTAGTGCGACGGCTCGTACCTATCACTATGTGTTGTATAACCATCCGGTCCGTTCGCCTCTTTTGCTGGGCAAGGCAGGATGGGTGTTTCGCCAGCTCGCGCTTGAGCCGATGCAAACCGCTGCACGATATCTATGCGGCGTACATGATTTTTCAGCCTTTCGCTCAATCGAATGCCAGGCAAAATCGCCGGTCAGGACGATGCATGACATACACATCGAGCGGCGCGGCGACCTCATTGTTTTCACGCTGCGTGCCAATGCTTTTTTGCATCACATGGTACGCAACATCGTGGGTTCGCTTGTTTTTACCGGCAACGGCATGCAGCCGCCGGAATGGATGAATGAACTGCTGGAAGGCCGCAATCGCAGGCATGCGGCGCCGACCTTCATGCCGGATGGCCTGTATCTGGCTAAAATCGACTACGATGACAAATGGAATCTGCCGCAAGAGACGACGAAGATACTGCCATGGGCTGGCTGAAAAATTTCCGGAATGAATAACTGACTGCCATGACTCACCGTACCCGAATCAAACTTTGCGGCCTGACGCGCATGGCCGACGTGCAGGCCGCCGTTGCGGCCGGCGCCGATGCGCTCGGCTTCGTATTCTATCCGGACAGCCCGCGTCACGTCGCGCCGGAAGTGGTGGCCCGGCTATTGTCGGCGGTGCCGCCATTCGTTACCACCGTCGGTCTGTTCGTCAATGCGGCGCCGGAACAGGTGACGACCGCTGTTGCGCAGGCGCCTGTTTCGCTTTTGCAATTCCATGGCGATGAAACGCTGGAGCAGTGTTGTGCCGCGGCACAGGCTGTCCATCGGCCGTTCATCCGGGCCATGCGTGTAACGCCGGATATGACGGGCGCCGATTTGTTAAAATGCGATCAGGATTATCGTGCCGCCAGCGGATTGTTCGCCGGCTTGCTGCTCGATACATGGGTTGATGCTTACGGCGGCGGTGGAAAGGTTTTCGATTGG
Organism: Herminiimonas sp.; assembly: GCA_027310305.1. Classification (GTDB taxonomy): domain Bacteria; phylum Pseudomonadota; class Gammaproteobacteria; order Burkholderiales; family Burkholderiaceae_D; genus DAIDBD01. The sequence goes on along the minus strand of DAIDBD010000098.1, from coordinate 61,383 downwards.
TCTCTCATTCCAGAAGAACTCGCGCCTCGGGTCGTTTTAAGTGGTGGCTTGAACGCACAAAACGCGACTGATGCAGTAGTGCGCGTGCGCCCTTATGCAGTCGATGTCAGCAGTGGCATCGAACTGGAAAAGGGGATCAAGGATGCCGCCAGGATGCGCGCCTTCGTCGAGGCGGTGCGATTGGCGGATGCCACAATCTGACAGACAGAACAGCAGAGAGAACACCATGAAAGAATTGAATGTGCTCGAAAACCATGCCGAGCGCCAGGCGATGACCACTGCGGCATTGCATCAAGCCGCCCGCTACAACCTGCCCGATGCCAAAGGCCATTTCGGCCCATACGGCGGCAGCTTCGTGTCGGAGACGCTGACCCATGCGCTCACCGAACTGAAACAAGCGTATGCGCATTACCGGAACGATCCGGAATTTCTCGCTGAATTCCATGGCGAACTGAAACATTTCGTCGGACGCCCGAGCCCGATCTATCATGCCAAACGCTGGTCCGAAATGATGGGCGGCGCGCAAATCTATTTCAAGCGCGAAGATTTGAATCATACCGGCGCGCATAAAATCAACAACGTGATCGGACAGGCGCTGCTCGCCAAGCGCATGGGGAAGCCGCGCGTGATCGCCGAAACCGGCGCCGGCCAGCATGGGGTGGCAACCGCCACCATCTGCGCACGTTTCGGCATGGAGTGCGTGGTCTACATGGGCAGCGAGGACGTCAAGCGCCAGGTGCAGAACGTGTATCGGATGGAATTGCTCGGGGCAACCGTCGTACCCGTGGAGTCCGGCTCGAAAACGCTCAAGGATGCGCTCAATGAAGCGATGCGCGACTGGGTCACCAACGTTGAAAATACCTTTTACATCATTGGCACCGTTGCCGGTCCGCATCCATATCCGATGATGGTGCGCGATTTCCAGTCGGTGATCGGCGAAGAGTGCCTGGTGCAGATGCCCGAGATGACCGGTCGCCAGCCTGATTACGTCGTCGCCTGCATTGGCGGCGGCTCGAACGCGATGGGCATTTTCTATCCGTATATCGATCACCGTGACGTGCAGTTGATCGGCGTCGAGGCCGCGGGCGAGGGCATCGCCAGCGGCAGGCATGCGGCATCGCTGCTGGCCGGCTCGCCGGGCGTGCTGCATGGAAATCGCACTTACCTGCTGCAGGATGCGAATGGGCAGGTCATCGAAACCCATTCGGTATCCGCCGGACTTGATTATCCCGGTGTCGGCCCCGAGCATGCATGGCTGAAGGATTCCGGCCGCGCGCAATACGTGTCGATTACCGATGACGAGGCGGTCGACGCATTCCATAATTGCTGCCGTATCGAGGGCATCATTCCTGCGCTGGAATCGAGCCATGGATTGGCCTATGCGGCCAAGTTCGCTGCGACCCTGCCCAAGGATAAAACCATCCTGGTCAATCTGTCGGGACGCGGCGACAAGGATATGCATACCGTGGCCGAACGGGATAAAAAGAAATTTTGATCCGGCGGTTTGGTTCAACTGGCACGTCGCAAATTGCAAGTCTCATTCATTAATCAGCACGTCGTTCCGATGAACGACGGATCCGATGCCGTTGCACTTTTAACGCCGCCGGATTTCGGCTTTCATCGGAACGACATCACCAATATCGAATTGCACAATGTCCCGAATCCAGTCCGTGTTTGCCGCGTTGGCGGCGCAAAATAAAAAAGGCCTCATTCCCTTTATCACCGCCGGCGATCCGGCGCCCGAACTGACCGTGCCGATCATGCATGCGCTGGTTGCAGGCGGGGCGGACATCATCGAATTGGGCGTGCCGTTTTCCGATCCGATGGCGGAAGGCCCCGTCATTCAGCGCGCCTGTGAACGCGCGCTCGAATATGGCGTCGGCATCAAGGATGTGCTCGATTACGTATATGAATTCCGTAAGGAAAATACGGCAACACCGGTCGTATTGATGGGCTATGCCAATCCGATCGAACGCATGGGGCAGCAAGCCTTCATCCATGCCGCGAAAGAAGCCGGTGTGGATGGCACGATCGTGGTCGATTACCCGCCAGAGGAGTGCGAAGAATTCGCGCAGACGATGCAAGCCAACGGCATGGATCCGATCTTTCTGCTAGCGCCTACTTCAACCGACGAACGCATCGCGCAGGTAGCCAAGGTCGGCAGCGGATTCAGCTATTACGTATCGCTGAAAGGCGTGACGGGCGCCGCAACCATCAATACCGAAGAAGTCGCGCAACGGATCGCCGCCATTCGCAAGCATGTGAAATTGCCGATCGGCGTCGGTTTCGGTATCCGCGATGCGGCGACTGCGAAGGCGGTAGCCTCGGTGTCGGATGCGATTGTGATCGGCAGCCGCATCATCCAGGAGCTGGAAAACACGCCGCGTGAAAAGGCGGTGGAGGCGGTCCAAAGTTTTATCAGCGGGATTCGCAAGGCGCTGGATGAGTGACAGCGTTTGTCAAAAGGCATCAAAACGCATATCGATAGCAGTGAAATATGCGCAAGTTGGCGTATCGCAATGCGAGCGGTACAATGCGGCAGGTAAAAAATACGGCGAGTATAAAAACTGAAAGAGGTCACCATGAGCTGGCTAGAAAAACTGCTTCCTCCGCGCATTCAGCGTTCCGATTCTCCGCGCAAATCGGTGCCGGAAGGCCTGTGGGTAAAATGTCCATCGTGCGAAGCGGTGCTGTATCGCACCGATCTGGAATCCAATATTCATGTTTGCCCGAAATGCAATCACCATATGCGCATTCGTGCGCGCGATCGCCTGGATGCATTGCTGGATGCCGAAGGACGTTATGAAATCGGCCAGGAAACACTGCCGGTCGATACGCTCAAATTCAAGGACAGCAAGAAATATCCGGATCGCCTGAAAGCGGCGATGGAAGCCACCGGCGAAACCGATGCACTGGTTGTGCTGGGCGGTGCCATCATGACGCTGCCGGTCGTGGTGGCATGCTTCGAATTCGAGTTCATGGGCGGCTCGATGGGTTCGGTGGTCGGCGAGCGCTTCGTGCGCGGCGCGCAAATCGCGTTGGAACAAAAAGTGCCGTTTATCTGCATCACCGCAACCGGTGGCGCGCGGATGCAGGAAGGTTTGTTGTCATTGATGCAAATGGCGAAGACGACCGCGATGCTGACCAAATTGTCCGAGAAAAAACTGCCGTTCATTTCGGTGCTGACCGACCCGACGATGGGCGGCGTATCCGCATCGTTCGCTTTCATGGGCGACGTGGTGATTGCCGAGCCGAAGGCGCTGATCGGTTTTGCCGGCCCGCGCGTGATTGAAAATACCGTACGCGAAAAATTGCCGGAAGGTTTTCAGCGCGCCGAATTTCTGGTGCAGAAAGGGGCGGTCGACATGATCGTCGATCGCCGCAAGATGCGGGAAGAAATTGCGCGCTTGCTGGCATTGCTGCAAAATCAGGCAGCCGAAGTGCTGGCCTGATTGTTCCGTGCATTAATTGAAAGCCCGGATCTGCTGCAGGTTCGGGCTTTTTAATTTCAATCTCGCCCCAACCTGTTTCAGGCAATGCAAAATCATCCGACCATACTAGCCGACTGGCTGGCCGTCCTTGAATCGATGCACCCGAAGGCAATCGACATGGGCTTGCAGCGTGTTGCTCAAGTCAAGGTCAGTCTCGGCATTCATTTCGATTGTCCGGTCACCATCGTTGGCGGTACCAATGGCAAGGGATCGACTTGCGCGATGCTGGAGTCGATTCTGCTGCAGGCCGGCTATCGTGTCGGTTTGTACACATCGCCGCATCTGCTGCATTTCAACGAGCGCGCGCGCATTAACGGCGAGCCGGTTTCCGATGACGCATTGATTGAAAATTTCGCGGCGGTCGAAGCCAGCCGTGGTGAAGTATCCCTGACTTATTTCGAATTCACGACGCTGGCGATTCTGCGGCTGTTCGCCGAAGCCGGTCTGGATGCCGTGATTCTGGAAGTCGGTCTCGGCGGCCGGCTCGATGCGGTCAATGTGATCGATGCCGATGTGGCTATCGTCACCAGCGTCGATATCGATCACACCGACTATCTGGGCAGCACGCGCGAGGCGATCGGCTTTGAAAAGGCCGGTATTTTTCGGGCGGGCAGGGCGGCGATCTGCAGCGACCCGATGCCGCCGAAGTCATTGGTCGAGCATGCACAGGCGATCGGCGCCGATTTATGGCTGCTGGGCCGTGATTTCAATTATGCAGGCGACAAACAGCAATGGAATTACGGCGGCCGAAACCAGCGCCGCAATTCGCTGGGCTATCCCAGCTTGCGGGGCGCCAACCAATTGTTGAACGCATCGGCGGTATTGGCGGCGCTTGAAGTCTTGCGCCAGCGCTTGCCGGTAGGTGCGCAGGAAGTGCGCAGCGGCCTGGTGCTGGTTGATTTGCCCGGCCGGTTCCAGGTTTTGCCGGGACGGCCCACGGTCATCCTGGATGTCGCGCACAATCCACATGCCGCGGCGACCCTGGCGCAAAACCTGGAAAACATGGGATTTCATCCATACACTTACGCGGTATTCGGCGCCATGCGCGACAAGGATATCGATGGGGTGATTGCGCATCTCAAAAACCGGATCGATCACTGGTGCGTGACGGATTTGCCGTTGCCGCGAGCGGCGACCGCCGCGCAGATCAGGCAAAAGCTGCTGGATGCCGGTATCGTGCCGCAAAATGAACCGAATGCGGAGCGCACCATCCAAGTCTTCGATTCTCCTGCAAATGCTTTCTCGAATGCACAAAGCCGGGCGGGCGAGAATGATAGAATTGTGGTTTTCGGATCGTTCCTGACCGTTGCTGGCGTGATGGCATTCCGGAAGTCCGAATATCATTGACAGATTGAACACTTATCGCATGGGCTTGTTCTCGTCGCTCCGTAAAAACAAGCAGGAATCCGCTTTCGGCGACGGCGATTTTCACTCGCGTGCCGAGGAAGAGTCGAACGTGGCGCGCGGACGCGGCAAACGCAGGCAGAACAAGCAGGGTAACCAACCGGTCGATCCTGTCCTGCCTGAAAAAAAACGTGCGCGCCGGCGGTTGATCGGCGCAGTCGCACTGGTGCTGGCGGCGATCATCGGGCTGCCGATGATTCTGGATTCCGAGCCGAAACCGTTAGCCGATGACATCGCCATTCAAATTCCATCGAGGGACAAGCCGTTCCAGTCCGACAACCGCCGTCGCCTGCCGCCGCCTGCTGCCAAATCCGCATTATCAGCGTCGGCCGGCCTGGACAAAAATGAAGAACTGATCGAACCGTCAACCCTCTCTGCCGTGCCGGTCAAGCCGAACGTGAACCCGCAGCCGGCAATCAGCCCAAACAGCAAACCGGAACCTGAAGCCGGGCAAAAGCAGCGGCAGCCATCCATGCCCGAAGCGAAAGCGGCGGCCCAGTCCCAGGTTGCCGCAAAGCCGGATGATGCTGCGCGAGCCCTTGCCATTCTCAACGAAAAACCGGATGCCAAGGCGAGCAATATCAAACCGGCGTCCGACACCAGGCCGGACAAGTTCGTGATTCAGGTCGCCGCACTCGCGTCGAAAGAAAAAGTGCGCGAGTTGCAGGGCAAGCTCAAAAACGCTGGCGTCAAGTCGTACACGCAGACAGTTGCAACCCAATCCGGCGAACGTATTCGTATTCGTATCGGCCCGTTTTCAAGCAAGGAAGAAGCCGGAAAAATGCGTGCGAAGATCGGCAAATTGGGATTGAATGGCACGCTGGTGCCGGCTTGAATCAAATGCAGGTCAGCATCGCGTGCCGGACATGACGATGTTTGATTATCTGGTTCTGCTCGTGCTGATCTGCTCGATCGTCATCAGCACGATGCGCGGATTGGTGAAAGAAATATTGTCGCTGGTCAGTTGGGTAGTCTCTTTCATGATTGCCAATGCCTATGGCGAAACATTGGCGCCATTGTTGCCGGAATTGATTCCGGGAGCCTTGACGCGACTGATAGCGGCTTTTGTCGCGCTGTTCATCGGAGTACGGATTCTGATGAGTTTGTTGACCATGGCGGTCGAAGCGCTGGTCAAGGCAGGCGGACTGACAATCGCCGATCGTGGTTTGGGCGGATTGTTCGGGTTAGGGCGAGGGCTGGTGATCGTGATGACTGCCGTGCTGTTGTGCGGCATGACCGCGATTCCTCGGCAGCCGTTCTGGAAAGAGGCATTACTGAGTCCGCTGGCTGAAACCGCGGCGCGCACCGTGAAGCCATTTTTACCCGGCGATTTTGCGAGGCATGTACAGTTTTAGGAATTGCGGGACAGAGTTTGTAAGGTGCCGTAGCGCGCTGATTACTCTGTCCCAACAAGTCTTACCTTAGTTGAGGAGTCCACCATGTGTGGCATTGTTGGCGTCGTATCTCACAATCCTGTTAATCAGCTGATTTATGATGCATTGCTGTTGCTGCAGCATCGCGGCCAAGATGCCGCAGGCATCGCAACCAACCATGGCAATGCATTTTCCATGCACAAAGCCAATGGCCTGGTGCGCGACGTGTTCCGCACCCGCAATATGCGCTCGCTGCATGGCAATTCCGGCATCGGTCAATGCCGCTATCCGACCGCCGGTTCCTCCAGCGCGGAAGAGGCGCAACCGTTTTACGTCAATGCGCCGTTCGGCATTACGCTCGCGCACAACGGCAATCTGACCAATTGGGAACAGCTCAAGATCGAGATGTTCAAGAACGATCGCCGCCATATCAATACCGATTCCGACTCGGAAGTATTGTTGAATGTGCTGGCGCATGAAATCCAGCAGGCGACCAGCGGCTATTCGCTCGATCCGGCGGCTTTGTTCAAGGCGGTGGCGGCATTGCACAAACGGGTGCGCGGGTCCTACGCGGTGGTGGCGCAGATCGCAGGATACGGGCTGCTTGCGTTTCGCGATCCATTCGGCATTCGGCCGCTGTGCATTGGATTCAACGACACTGAAAAAGGGCCGGAATATGTCGTCGCCAGCGAATCGGTTGCGCTGGAAGGCCTGGGTTTCCGTTTCCTGCGCGACGTCATACCGGGCGAAGCGATTTTCATCGATCACGATGGCAAGCTGTACAACCAGCAATGCGCGGAAAACCCTTCGCTGAATCCTTGCGCATTCGAATTCGTCTATCTGGCCCGTCCGGATTCGATCATCGATGGCGCATCGGTCTATGCGACTCGCCTGAAAATGGGCGAGTACCTGGCCGATAAAATCAAGCGCGAGTTTTCTTCCGGCGATATCGATGTGGTGATGCCGATTCCCGATTCGTCGCGGCCGTCCGCGATGGAACTGGCATTAAAGCTCAACCTGGATTACCGCGAAGGCTTCATCAAGAACCGTTACATCGGCCGCACCTTCCTGATGCCGGGACAGGCGATTCGGCGCAAGTCCGTGCGCCAGAAATTGAATGCGATCGGTTCGGAATTCAAAGGCAAGACCGTGTTGCTGGTGGACGATTCGATCGTGCGCGGCACCACCAGCCGCGAGATCGTGCAGATGGCGCGCGACTCCGGCGCCAAGCGCGTCATTTTTGCATCGGCCGCGCCGCCGGTGAAATATCCGAATGTGTACGGCATCGACATGCCGACCCGCAATGAACTGATTGCCTATGGCCGCACCGATGAAGAAGTCTGCCGCGAAATCACCGCGGATGCGCTGGTGTATCAGGATATCGGCGCGTTGAAGCGATCGATCTCGGATGCCAATCCGGTGCTGAAAAATTTCGAGGCATCATGCTTCGACGGCGTCTACGTGACCGGAGACATCTCGCGCGATTATCTGGATCGAATTGAATTCGCGCGCAACAATCCAAAACCGGAAAACGAAGATGCGGTTCGTTCCCAGCTCAACCTGAACCTGGCGCAAGTCGATTAAACTCCAACCATGGGAATAACGGCTAGCGTGGTTGGCGCCACCGGCTTGGTCGGCAGCGAAGTCGTTGCGCAACTTTGCAATGACCCGGATATCGATGCGGTGCATCTGCTGGTACGCCGCCCGTTGGCCGATGCCGCAATTGCAGGCAATCCCAAGCTGATCCAGCATATGATTGATTTCGACCGATTGCCGCATGTCGCCTGGCCGCGCAGCGATGTGCTGTTTTGTTGTTTAGGCACAACCATCAAGACAGCCGGCTCAAAGGCGGCATTCCGGATGGTGGATTTCGATTACGTTGTCGAATCGGCACGGCAAGCCAGGCAATCCGGCGCCTCCCGCGCGATAGTAATCTCGGCACTGGGCGCCGATGCAAAGTCCGGCGTGTTCTATAACCGTGTCAAAGGCGAAATGGAAGCGGCAGTGATGGCGCTGGGTTTCGACGCGACGGTAGTGTTGCGTCCCTCCTTTTTGGCAGGGGAACGCGCTGAATCGCGACCGGGAGAGCGTTTCGCGCTAGCCGCATTAAAGTTCGGCAACATGTTTTTACCGGCCAAATATCGATCGGTACCGGTCGCAGCAGTTGCGCGCGCCATGATTGCCGCAGCTAAAGATGACTCAAGCGGCACGACCGTTATGGAGTCGGACAGGATCGGGAATCTTCCCTAACGCCGAAAAACTGTCTTGACGGTAATGCCTACTTTACGACATCATAAAAATTCACTAGAGTAACTGTCGTCGTTGCATGTCGCCGTCACATGCCTTTTCAAGCAGGCACAATAAAGAGGAGCGCTTATGCCAAGGCCGGAAAAGATCCGCCTGGGTGAGATTTTGGTGCAGCAAAAGCTGCTCTCTGAAGAACAACTGCAGTTCGCGCTGGCCGAACAAAAACGGACCGGACGCAAGCTCGGACGCGTTTTCATAGAGAACGGCTTTGTGACGGAAGAGCAGATTTCCGGCGCGCTTGCCAAGCAGTTAAACATCCCCTACATCAATCTCAAGTTTTTCAACATCAATTCCGCCTTGGTGCGCCTGTTGCAGGAAAGCCAGGCACGGCGCTATCGCGCAATTGTGCTGGAAGAGAAGGCGGGAACGCTGATGGTCGGCACGGCCGATCCGACGGACCTGTACGCCTACGACGAATTGTCGCGTCTGCTGAAAAGCAATATCTCGCTCGCCGTCGTCAATGAAGGTGAATTGCTGCAGGCGATCGACCGGATTTATCGCCGCACCGAAGAAATCACCGATTTTGCGCGCGAGCTGGAACAGGAGCTGGGCGACGGCAATGTCGATTTCGGAGCGCTGGGCCTTGCCGCCGGGCTGGAAGAAGCGCCGATCGTCAAGCTGTTGCAATCGGTATTCGATGATGCCACTCAGGTGCGCGCCTCCGATATTCATATCGAACCGCAGGCGGAGCGGCTGCAAATCCGTTTCCGGATCGACGGCGTGCTGCACATGCAAACCGAAGCCGACATCAAAATCGCGTCGTCGCTGGCGTTGCGCCTCAAGCTGATGGCGGATCTCGATATCTCGGAAAAGCGCCTGCCGCAGGATGGGCGTTTCGCCATTAAAGTCAGACAGCAGCAAATCGATGTGCGAATTTCCACGATGCCGACGCAATTCGGCGAATCGGTCGTGATGCGTCTGTTGAATCAAAGCGGCGGCATGCTCAAGCTGGATTCGATCGGCATGCCGCCCGCGATGGCGAAAAAATTCCGCGCCATCATCAATCGCCCGAATGGCCTGGTGCTGGTTACCGGGCCCACCGGCAGCGGCAAAACCACGACCCTGTACGGCGCGCTGGCCGAACTGAACACGCTCGAGCGCAAATTGATCACGGTGGAAGATCCGGTCGAGTATCGCTTGCCCGGTATCAACCAGGTGCAGATCAACGACAAGATCGAACTGTCGTTCGCGCGCGTGTTGCGTTCCGCATTGCGCCAGGATCCGGATGTGGTGCTGGTCGGCGAAATGCGTGATCAGGAAACCGCCCAGATCGGCATGCGCGCCGCGTTGACCGGTCACCTGGTGCTATCGACCCTGCATACCAACGATGCGGTCAGCACGCCTATCCGTCTGATGGATATGGGCGTGCCCAGGTACATGATGGCGACTTCGCTGCAAGCCGTGCTGGCGCAGCGCCTGGTTCGCGTGATTTGCGAAAGCTGCGCCCAGGCTCACGAATTGACGCCGGCCGAGCATGAATGGCTGAAACTCGAATTGGCCGATACGGTCGATTCGCGCCGTTATCTGCACGGCCGAGGCTGCTCGCATTGCAACGGTACCGGCTATCGCGGGCGCACCGGCGTCTACGAGATGCTGGAAATGACAAGAGCCGTGGCAGATGCCGCCAATCATGAGGACCCCGCGCAATTCCTGAAAATTGCCCAGGCCGAAATGGGCGGGCATACACTGCGCCGGCATGCGGTGGCGCTGGCGGTAATGGGAAAAACCACCGTGTCGGAAGCGATGCGGATCAGCAATCAGTTCGATGATTAGAAGAGCCTGCTGCGATAGGCTCTGCCGTTTTAATCGCTGTCGTCATTAGGAATCGATGTGCCGTATTTTGCCTATAAAGCTCGCAATGCCCGCGGTGAAATGCTGCAGGGAGTTCTAGAAAGCCCCGACAGCGGTACGGTAGCGGACCAGCTTTTCAATACCGGCGTCACGCCGATTGAAATCGTCGCGATCAAGAAACCGCTCACCGATGGCGGCGGCTGGTGGGCGCGCCTGACCGAAGACAAGGTGCGTACGATCGATGTGCAGCTTTTCAGCCGGCAAATGTACACGCTGCTGAAAGCCGGCGTGCCGATCATGCGCGGCCTGGCCGGCTTGCAGGAATCCGCCATCAGCAAATCGTTTGCGCGGGTGCTGAAGGATATCCGCGAATCGCTCGATTCAGGCCGCGAATTGTCGGCTGCCATGCGCCGCCATCCAGCCGTGTTCTCTTCCTTTTATCTGAACATGGTGCGGGTCGGCGAAACCACCGGCCGATTGGAAGAAGTGTTTCTGCGCCTGTTCGACCATCTCGAATTCGAGCGCGAGATGCGTGAGCGCATTCGTACCGCACTGCGCTATCCGATGTTCGTGATCATTGCGATGACGATTGCCATCGCGATCATCAATATTTTCGTGATTCCCGCGTTCGCCAAAGTGTATGCGGGTTTCAAGGCGGAATTGCCGTTGATGACGCGCATACTCATCAAATCATCCAATTTTTTTGTTCACTACTGGCCTTATATCCTCGTCATGATTATCGGCGCCGCCTTTGCGTTCAAGATGTATACCGGCACGGCGAACGGCAGATATCGCTGGGACAAGGCAAAGCTGCGCTTGCCGATCATCGGCGACATCATTTTGAAAGGAACGATGGCGCGCTTTGCCCGCAGCTTCGCGCTGTCGAGCAAAAGCGGCGTGCCGATCGTGCAGGGTTTGAGCGTTGTCGCGCAGACGGTCGACAACAGCTATATCGCCAGCAGGATCGAGCAGATGCGCGACGGCGTGGAGCGCGGCGAAACCATATTGCGCACTGCGGTGACAACCGGCGTATTCACACCGGTTGTGCTGCAAATGATCGCCGTCGGAGAAGAAACCGGCGAACTCGACAGCCTGATGGATGAAATCGGCGGCATGTACGAGCGCGAAGTCGATTACGAGATCAAGACGCTTTCATCGAAAATAGAGCCGATCCTGATCACCGGCCTTGGCGTGCTGGTACTGATACTTGCCCTCGGCGTTTTCCTGCCGATTTGGGATCTCGGCAAGGTGGCGATTTCAAAATGATCGGCGGGCAGGACGAAAACAGCCGTCGTGTTCGAAAAAACAGCGGCAATATCCGGCAGCGCGGCTTCACGCTGTATGAACTGATCGTCGTCGTCATGATCATCAGCGTGCTGGCAGGCGTGCTTCTGGACCGTATGCGGTACTACCAGGAATATGCGAAAAAAACCGCGATGGATGTCACGCTCCGGAACATGCGCAACGGCTTGCGGTTGCAGGTGGCGGATCTGATGATGCGCGACAGAATGGGCGAAGCCGGCAAGCTGCTGAAACAAAACCCGATTACATGGCTGGACCGGCCGCCGCCGAATTACATCGGCGAACTGGCGGCGCCGCGTGCCGATTCGATCCCGCCGGGAAACTGGTATTTCGATCTCTCCACGCACGAACTGGTTTACTTGCCGGATGATCGCCAGTTTTTCGACTATCCGGCAAGCGCGCGCAAAGCGCTGCATTTCCGAGTCATGGCAATAACGTCTTCAAAAGAAAAAAATGGCAGTGCAAATCCAAAAGTGGAGGGTTTGTCCCTGATGTTGATAAATCGATAAAAATAAAATTAATATTCCGATAACTAAAAAGATTTTCCCGTTGTATCCCATACACATGAGATTGCAAGCTGTCATTAGAAACTAGCCATACGGCATTATTTATAGGCATAATGGCTCAAATTTCTTTGTGCCAACGTTTATGTTGATTTTTGTCAACGCAAACGTTCACAGTTCGCTATCTGAAAGCACGGCCTACGTTTGCAAACGAAAATAAACATGACTGCCAAGAAAAACGGATTTACGTTAATCGAGCTCGTTGTAGTTATCTCGATCATTGCGATTCTGGCTGCCATTGCATTGCCGCGCTACATCAACGTTCAAGTGCAGGCGCGGACCGCCAAGGCGCAAGCGATTTTTGGCTCCATTCGTTCTTCCGCAGCGCTTGCGCGCGCGAGTTGCATGGTCGATCTTGCTGGAGTGAGCATCGCACCGACTTGTACCTCAACGGCCGGCACAGCCAACATGGATGGCGCAGCAGTAGACATAACGAATCAGTATCCTGCGGCGAGTGCCACAGGAATCGTCAGAGCGGCGCAGTTGGATGCCAACTATGACGGCATCGTGATTACTGCAGGAAATCCGATTTTGATCGATATGGTCGGAGGAACCTCACCGAACTGCCGTATCAGTTATGCGGCTGCGACTGCCGGGCCTTCGGGGCCGGTCGCTCCTGCCATTTCTTTAGTTACTTCAGGTTGTTAAGGTTGGTGAAAGCGCATGCAAGATATTTTCTTTGTGGGCGTAAGTGATTGTTTTTTAAATTCAGGAGATAAATGATGCGCAACGTACAAAAAGGTTTCACGCTGATCGAATTGGTGGTGGTCATTGTTATTTTGGGAATTTTGGCTGCGACTGCACTGCCGAAGTTCATTGATTTGTCTGGTCAGGCAAACACCGCAGCCGTTCAAGGTGTCGCTGGTGCAATTTCATCCGGTTCCGCTGTTAACTATGCAAGTAGGAAAGCTAACATTGCCAATGGCACTGCAATAAGTAATTGTAGCGGTGTAGGTGCCTTGCTTCAAGGCGGTTTGCCAACAGGATATAGCGTGACTGCGGCACCTATTGCTGTGGACGCAACGGTACCTTGCTCTGTAACTAATGGTTCATCGACTGCAACTGCTTCGGTTATTGGCATTTCCTGATTGTTTGCAGTAGTTAAGAAAATGGGATTTTTAGAATCAAGATTTGAAATGGTGGTGAGCGCCATTATTTTAAATAGCAATACACTTTGTAGATTTACTTGAATAAGCGTATACGCAAAGAGACCGAGGTAACATTCGCCTCGGTCTCTTTGCTTCAACAAATTTGTGATGGCCGACTTAAAAGGCTAAAGACTATGCGGCAATCCGGCTTTACTCTGGTCGAGCTGATCGTTGTAATGATGATTGTCGGCATTCTGGCCGTCGCAGCAATTCCCCGGTTTTTCCAGCGGCAGACCTTCGAAGCGCGCACCTACCATGACCAGGCGCTGACGATGATGCGCTATGCGCAAAAGGTGGCCATTGCGCAGCGGACCAATGTGTTTGTCAACGCGAATGCAGCCAGCAATACGATTTGCCTCGCCTACGCCGCCGACGCTAACTGTACTAATCCGGCCGGCGTAATCAATCCGGCCGACAATGCCAAATTCAGCAAAACCGCACCAGCCGGCGTGACCCTGTCCGGCTCGGTCTCGTTTTCTTTTTCAGCGCTTGGCAAGCCGACGCCCGATGCCGCCGTATCGCTCGGTATCATCGGCGACGGCACGACGCGCAGCATCACGGTGGAACGGGAAACCGGCTATGTTCATTAGCATGGCCGGCAAAGTCAGGCAGTCCGGCATTTCGCTGATCGAACTGGTCATGTTCATCGTGATCGTCAGCGTCGGCATCGTCGGTATTCTGTCAGTGATGAATGTGACGTCCAAGTCCAGCGCCGATCCGCAATTGCGCAAGCAGGCGCTGGCGGTGGCGGAAGCGCTGTTGGAAGAAGTGGAATTGATGCCTTTCACCGATTGCGATCCGGACGGTTATAACCCGCCGGCGGCCTGCTCCCAGCCGGAAGCGATGGGGCCGGAATCCGGCGAATTGCGCGGCTCGCTCACTACGCCATTCGACAACGTCAACGATTACGCCGGCTTTACCTTGGCCGGAGGCGGCACCGACATCGGCAGTTCCGCAGGCGTAACGGTACCGGCCGGTTATTCCGCAGCGGTGAGCGTGACGCAGGATAACGCATTCGGTCCGGGCGGAGGAACGCTTGCTGCCGCAGACGTGCTTCGCATCGCCGTGACGGTCACCTACAACAGTGGCCGCGACAGCATCGTGCTGGAAGGTTACCGCACACGTTATGCGCCTACTGCGATGCCGTGACGATATGAACACAACCGCCAAGCAATTTCACGCAGGTTTTACCTTGGTTGAAGCGGTGATCGTAATCGCGATTACCGGCATCGTCGCGGCAGTGGTCGCGGTATTCATTCGTGCCCCGGTGCAGGGTTATTTCGACAGCGCCGCGCGCGCGGAATTGACTGACGTGGCCGACACGGCGCTGCGCCGCATGACGCGAGACATCCGCTTGGCGTTGCCCAACAGCATACGCATCGGAAGTGACGGCAGCGGCAATCAATATATCGAATTTTTAATCACTGAGTTGGGCGGGCGCTATCTGGATGAAAGCGATAATCCGGGGCCGGGAAGCAATATCCTGGATTTCAGTACGCCCAGCCTGAAGTTCGATGTGATCGGGCCGCCGCCTGTCGTCGTGGCAGGAAATTATGTGGTGGTGTATAACCTCGGCCCGGGAATGAACCCGGCTGACGCTTATCAGGGAGGCAATCGGGCTTTGGTAAGCAGTGTCCTCGGCAATACGATAACGCTGGCTTCGAATCCGTTTGCGGCCCAGTCACCGTCGATGCGCTCGCCCGGCCGACGCTTTCAGGTAGTAACCACGCCGGTCACTTATGGTTGCATAAATAATACGCTGACCCGTTATTGGGGATACCCGATTTCAGCCGCCCAGTCATCGCCGCCCGCCGGATCGACATCCGCCTTGCTGGCGACCCAGGTAACGGGCTGTGCCTTTTCCTATGCCAATCTGTCCAATATACGCAGCGGACTGGTTGGGGTAAGCCTTACGCTGCAGAGAAACGGTGAGTCGATCACCTTGTTCCAGCAGGCGCATGTGGACAATACGCCATGATGAGCCGACGCAGCCAGATGGGAATGGCAGGGAAATGCCAGCGCGGATTCAGCATAGTGAGCGCCATTTTCCTGCTGGTGGTGCTGACTGCGCTGGGGGCGGCAATGCTGACCTTTTCCACGGCCCAGCATACTTCGTCGGCGCAGGATATGCAGGGCACGCGCGCCTACCAGGCGGCGCGCGCAGGTATCGAGTGGGGCGCATTCAAACTGTTGAATCCGCTCGTCGCCAGTTGCTTTGCCAGCCCGGTGTCTTTCGTGCCGCCGGCTCCCACGCTGTCGCCATTTACGGTAACCGTGACCTGTGCGTCATTCACCTCATCGGGGGTGACGGTCTATAGGGTTCAGTCGACTGCCTGCAATCAGCCGGCGGGAGGAAGTTGCCCCGGTACGCCGGGCGGTGTTTTCTACATTGAACGGCGAATGGAAGTGACGCTGTGATGAATAGAAGGGCAAGCGCAGCGCGCTCGCGGTTGCCATGCAGCCTTGTCCGCCAAGCATAACCGAATGCGCCGATATTGGGATTGCTAAAAGCCGGCCCATTCACTTGAAGGCATCGTATCAAGGTCGCCTGTCACATATTTGAATCGAATTATGCACAATTTTCCATTGAGGAAAATTGCTGCATTGGAAAAATGATTGACAACAACAGCTTATTCCCCTAACTTCAAGTAACCCTTTATAGGCAAGTCGGTGCATGGTTTTATTTGCTAAAAACAAGAAAATTACCGGCAGAATGGTCATCCATTTTCAGGAAGACGGCATCTGCGTGGTTTTTACGAAACGCGTCTCTACCGGCATGCCTGTCGTAGAGCGCGCCGCCTTTTATGCCGGCAGTAAATCCTCTGTGGCATTGTCGCTGGAAAAGCTCGCAAAAAATCTGCATGGAACCCGCTACAGTTGCATCAACTTGCTGACGCCCGGCGAATATCAGTTGCTGTCCGTGGATGCGCCGAACGTGCCGGCGGACGAACTGAAAACGGCGATCCGCTGGCGTCTCAAGGATATGCTGGATTTTCATATCGACGATGCAACGATCGATGTGCTCGATGTCCCGGTCGACAAGGAAGCGCCGGTGCGTACGCATTCGATGTATGCAGTCGCCGCCCGCAATCAGTTGATCGAGCAACGCCAGGCCCTGTTCGAGGAAGCAAAAATTCCGCTCAGCGTGATCGACATCCCGGAAATGGCGCAGCGAAACATATCGGCATTGCTGGAACCCGACGGCAGGGGTGTTGCGCTGCTGTCATTCGACGCCGCAGGCGGATTGCTGACTGTCACGTTCTCCGGAGAATTGTATCTGGCGCGGCGCATCGATGTGACATTGCAGCAGTTGCAGCAATCCGGCGACGAACAGAAACATGCGTGCCACGACCGGATCACGCTGGAGTTGCAGCGCTCGTTCGACCACTTCGACCGGCAGTACCGGTTTGTCACCGTTTCCAAACTCGTGCTGTCGCCGTTAAGCACCGCCGGCGCTGAACTGCAGGCTTATCTGGCCGCCAATTTATATATGCCGGTCGAAGTGATCGACTTGAGCGAGCTGATGGATATTTCCAACGTGCCGGAACTGGCGCAGCTTGAAGGGCAGCAGCGTTATTTCCTGACGTTGGGCGCCGCTTTGCGCCAAGAGGAAATCGCGCTATGAGCCAGCAGATCAACCTGTTCAACCCGATCTTTCTCAAGCAAAGAAAGTATTTTTCGACGGTTGCGATGCTGCAGGCGCTGGGCTTGCTGCTGCTCGGTTCGACGCTGGTGGCGATATATGCCAATTTCCAGGTATCTGCGTTGAGCAAGCAGGCCGCAATCTCGACTGCGCAATTAAGCACATCGCAGGCGCAACTGGCCAAAATCACGGCTGAATACGGACCGCGACAAAAAAACAAGGCTTTGGAAAACCAGCTGCAGCAGGCGGAAGCCGAAATGCAGTCGCTCAAGCAGGTATTCAATGTGCTGCAAAAAGGCGACATGGGCAACACCAAGGGCTATTCGGGATATTTCCGGGCCTTTTCGCGGCAGATCGTTGATGGCGTGTGGCTGACCAGCGTGAGCCTGGTCGGTGCCGGAAATGAGGTCGAACTGCAAGGGCGGGCGCTGCAACCGGATCTGGTTCCGACCTACATGAATCATCTGAAACGCGAGCCGGTGATGCAGGGAAAATCATTCGGAACGCTGGAAATGCAGGTGCCGCAAGTAGAGCAGGCCGCCGCCAAATCGCGCGGGCTGGCCGGGTATATTGAATTCAATCTGCACTGATTCGACGAAACAATGACGGAACAAACGGATTCGTTTGGAGCACACGGAAAATGAAGCAGTACTGGCAAAAATCAGTGTTGAAAATAGATGCGTTGACCTTGCGGGAACGCGTCATTATTTTTGCCATGGTGGCGATTCTTTTGATTGCGTTAATGAATGCACTCTTTCTCGATCCGCTATTCACCAGGCAAAAGCAATTATCGGGGCAACTCAAAACAGAGCAGGTGCTGGTCACTCAGATTCAGACTCAGGTCCGTCAGGCAATCATGGTGCGGAACGATCCGGATGCCGGCACCCGTGAGCGTTTGAACGCGGTAAAACAGGAATTATCGCAAATGCAAACGGTTCTGCTGGATATGCAAAAAGGATTGGTTTCTCCTGATAAAATGACACTGTTGCTGGAAGACATCTTGAAGCGTAACGGCAAGTTGCGTTTGTTGTCTTTGAAAACATTGGCTTCGACGAATTTAACCGAACCGGTGGCAAACGAAGTAAAAGCCGGTGCAGAAAAAAGCATTCCAACAGCAAGCGCCGCGACAAAGAATGCAGCTGAACATCAGCCGGTGGCGGGATCGGTTTACAAGCATGGTGTGGAAATTGTCGTGCAAGGCGGGTACCCCGACAT
Source organism: Herminiimonas sp. (assembly GCA_027310305.1). Lineage (GTDB taxonomy): Bacteria > Pseudomonadota > Gammaproteobacteria > Burkholderiales > Burkholderiaceae_D > DAIDBD01. The sequence goes on along the minus strand of DAIDBD010000098.1, from coordinate 43,146 downwards.
GGTGAATTACATGGCTCAGCTTGAGGCGATGCCGTGGCAACTGTTTTGGGGGAAGGCAAAGCTGAATGTCGATGAATATCCCAAAGCCACGCTGACCTTGACTCTTTTCACGATGAGTCTGGACAAGAAATGGTTGAACCTTTGAACATTGCCATTGCAAGAAGAGTGATGCAGAGCGGCTTCCTGTTATGGATGTTTGCCGTAACGCCCTCTGTACTGGCGGAAACACTGATCGACCCGACGCGGCCGCCGGTTTCAATCGGGCGGGGGTCTGAGACAAGTTCTCAAGCTGCCGATACAGGCCCGGTATTGCAATCGGTGCTGGTTTCACCGGAGCGGAAAGTGGCGGTCATCAGCGGCCAGGCAGTGAATCTGGGAGGGAAATTCGGTGATTCCCGAGTGGTTAATATTACCGAAAGTGAAGTCACGTTGCAAAGCGGTAAAAACTTACAGACGCTAAAGCTTTTTCCAAATGTGGAAAAGCGTCTGAACTCCGCTTCCAGCCGGGCATATCCACAGGCCGATAGTCGGCGGCAATAAAGGTATAGCAAGAATGCAAAAATTCATATTGGCCATCATGGTTTTGTTTCTGGCAGCCTGCACTACTTCTGCGCCCAGACGCGAAACATATGATCTGATCAATGCGGAAATGAACAAGGTTGTGGCGGAAGCCCAGGCGCGTCCCGCGCAACCCGATGCGGTCTCCGCTTCATTGTTGCCGCCGCTCCGGATCGAGATGCCTCCCGCCCGCCAGCCGGCCGAGCAGCGCTTCAACCTGGCGTTCAATAATTTGCCGGCAAACCAGTTTTTCATGGTCCTTGTATCCGGCACGCGATACAGCATGCTGGTGCCGCCGGAAGTGACCGGCACGATCTCCGCGAACCTCAAGGACGTGACGGTATTTGAAGCGCTGGATGCGATTCGCGAGCTTTATGGCTACGACTATAAAGTGGACGGCACGCGTATTTACATCAAGCCGCTGACATTGCAAACGCGAGTGTTTCAAGTTAATTATTTGACCGGAAGCCGGAACGGGACATCCGAAATCCGCGTCACTTCAGGCTCCGTCAGCGATACTTCAGCCGGCTCGACCACGCCTGTCACCGGAACCGTTCCCGGTACAACACCCGGCACTTCTTCCCGTTCATTAAATTCCAGCAATATCAAAACGGTATCAAGCAGCGATTTCTGGGTTGAGCTGAAGTCTTCCCTGGAAGCGATCGTCGGCGGCGGCAAGGACGGGCGCAGCGTCGTCATCAGTCCGCAATCAGGTGTGGTTGTGGTCCGTGCCATGTGGAGCGAAATGCGCGATGTGGCCGCTTATTTGAAAGCGACCCAGATCTCGGTGGATCGCCAGGTGATTCTGGAAGCGAAAATACTGGAAGTCCAACTGAATGACAGCTATCAGTCGGGAATCAACTGGGCGGCATTTGCCAATGGCGGAAACAGCCGCCTGTCTGCCGGACGCCTGTCGCCCGGAAGCGTACTGCAATCGAGCGGAGCATTGGCCGGCGGTGCATTATCGTTTAATTCGGCTAATGGAACGTTTACCGGCGGTCAGGTGGTTTCGAATCCGGGGCAGAACCTGGTTTCCGCGGCTTCCACTTTCGGCAATTTGTTCGGGATGGCATTTCAGACCAGCAATTTTGCCGCGTTGCTCTCTTTCCTGGAAACGCAGGGAACCGTGCATGTGCTATCGAGCCCGCGAATCGCTACGCTGAATAATCAAAAAGCAGTGCTGAAGGTCGGCAAAGACGAACTGTTCATCACCAATCTCAGCACGACGAGCACTACCGTCGGTGCAAACTTGCAGACCAGCCCGAACGTGACGCTGCAACCTTTCTTCTCCGGTGTCGCGCTCGACGTGACGCCGCAAATCGATGAAAGCGGCAATATCATTTTGCATATTCATCCCTCGGTCAGCAATGTGGTTAGCGTCGACACTTCGGTCAACATAGGCAACGGCGCTTCCTTCACCTTGCCACTAGCGTCCAGCACCATTTCGGAAACGGATAGCGTGGTGCGCGGACGCGATGGCCATATCGTCGCGATCGGCGGCCTGATGCGGCAAGCGACGACGTCGGATCGTTCGCAATTGCCTGGCGCGGGCAACCTGCCTGTCGTCGGCGCGCTGCTGCGCAATACGAATGAAGTAACGCAAAAACGCGAACTGGTTATCCTGCTTAAACCGACGGTGATACAGGGCGATGCCAGCTGGACCAAGGACATGGTGGAAAGCCAGCGCAATATCCAGAACCTCGATCCGCAAAGTTTGTCAGGACCGCAGTAGGCATGTACAAGCTTCATTTTGGCTTGCATGAACTGCCATTTGGTATTACCCCGGATACCAGTTTTTTTTTCGCCTGTTCCAATTACCAGCAGGCATTGAATACGCTGCTGGTCGCCGCGAAAAACGGCGAAGGTTTCATCAAGATCACGGGCGAAGTGGGCACCGGCAAGACGCTGCTGTGCCGCAAATTCATGGCCACGCTGGATGACAGTTTTGTCACTGCGTACATTCCCAATCCGTATCTCGAACCGCGCACGCTGATGCTGGCGCTGGCCGACGAACTGGAAATTTCACTCGAAAAAGATGTCGACCAGTATCAGTTGCTGAAAGCGATCAATCACCGGTTGCTGGTTTTGGCGCGTGAAGGAAAGCGGGTATTGCTATGCCTGGATGAAGCGCAGGCGATGCCGCTCGAGAGCTTGGAAGCGCTGCGCCTGCTCACCAATCTGGAAACCGAAAAACGCAAGCTGCTGCAAATTGTCTTGTTCGGCCAGCCTGAACTGGACAGGAAACTACAACAGGATGCAATCCGCCAGCTCACCCAGCGCATCACGTTCCATTATCATCTCGGGCCGCTTACCAAGGATGATCTGGAATTTTACATTTCCCATCGGCTCAATGTCGCAGGATTTACCGGCAGCAGGCTGTTTGGCCGCGATGCGGTGAAAATGCTGAGCGCTGCCAGCGGCGGCATTCCGCGGCTGGTGAACATTCTCGCGCACAAGGCGCTCATGCTGACGTACGGCGAAGGCAAGCAGCAGGTACGGGCGCGTCATGTGAAGGCGGCCGCGAAGGACACGATCGCTTCCAGGCGGATCGGCTGGCCCTGGCCCTGGATGTGGCTCGGCGCAGTAACGTTATTGATTGCCGGTACCGGAATAGGATGGGTTTATTTGAAATGAGCCTGATTAATAAAATGCTGCAGGACCTGGAAGGGCGCCGCTCCGAAGGCGAAGTGGTGGGTGCCATGCATGGCCAGCTTCGCGCCGCGCCGGAGAATCGCAGAATTCATGTCGCCTGGTGGCTTGTATTGGGATTGACATTGATACTGACGGGAGTAATTTCCTGGTTATGGGGCCGCCAGACTGCGCCGACGGTCGTCATGGCGCAACCGATTGTGCAGCCGCCACGGCTGGCGCTGAAACTTGCAGCGGGCCTGACTGCGGTACAGCCGCCCGTTTCGAAAAATCCGGCAACAGAGGCAAAGGACGTTGTTTTGCCCGCTGCTGCAGCGCCGTCTTCTTCAATCAAGGAGCAAGCCGATGCCAAGGTTGCGTCGAACGGACCAGCCAATGAAGCGCCGCGAAGCAATGCTGCGAATGCACCGGCAGCCATACCGGCAGCGGCGCCGACGCCAGTGTTGACTTTACCCGTGACCGCGCCGGTCCGGCCAATGATGCCGGCGAAAATAGAGGTGGCGGCACCGATCAAGGCAAAGGGACCGGTTGAGCCGGCGGCGCAAGCGGAAAAGCCAACCGATTTCGATATACCGGCGAATGTCAGCAAGCAAATCAACGAACTGACGCCGCAGCAGCGCGCCGAGAACGAGTATCGAAGAGCAACGGTATTGATACAGCAAGCGAAGACCGCCGAAGCGATCAGCGCGCTGGAGCAGGCGCTGCAACTCGATCCCCGACACTCGGTGGCGCGCCAGACCCTGGTCGGCCTGCTGCTGGAAAACAAGCGTCAGGATGACGCAATACGCAAGTTGCAGGAGGGCGTCAATCTCGACCGGACGCAGCCTGGCCTGGCGATGATGCTGGCACGGCTGCAAGTGGAAAAAGGCGATCTTCGGCCTGCGATCGAAACCTTGGAACGCACGTTGCCGTATGCGGCGGAGCGGGGCGATTATCAGGCATTTCTGGCCGCGCTGTTTCAGCGCGACGGACGCAACAAGGATGCGGTAGATCATTATTCGCTCGCGTTGCGCAAGTCGCCGCAAAACGGGCTTTGGTGGATGGGGCTGGGAATTTCCCTGCAGGCTGAAAGTCGCGTAACGGAAGCACGGGATGCGTTTGGCCGCGCCAGGGCAGCCAACACCCTGTCGCCCGAACTGGCGGCATTTGTGGATCAGAAGCTGAATCAATTGCGCTGATGCGCAATATGTGTCGAACCATCGTGTGATTTTGTTTTTACTCCTTTTTGCGATACGATAAGGACTGCGCCGATTTGTTTTTGCTTGCGGGCGCCGGGATCAGGAACCTATCCCAAACAAGTGCCGCTAAAAGGGATGTGATCATTACCATTAACCCGTTTCAGCGCTCGCTAAACGGGTTTTTTTATTAAAGTCTTCCATGAACGACAGCAAAAAATACGGCTTCACCACCACCATCCTGCACAGCGACCGGCAAAAGCCGATCGAGCATGGATCATTGCACAAGCCGATCCATACTTCGGTCGCTTTCGGCTACAAGGATGCGCGCGATCTGGCGGCGGTATTTCAGGGCAGGCAGCCGGGTTATCGGTATGGCCGCCAAGGCAATCCGACCGTCACTGCGCTGGAAGACAAGATCACCAAAATGGAAGACGGCAATGCGACGATCTGTTTCGCCACCGGCATGGCGGCAATCGCCGCGGTCGTGCAGGCATTGCTGCGCAACGGCGACCATGTCGTATCGTCCGCTTTCCTGTTCGGCAACACCAACAGTCTTTGGCAAACGGTCAATGCGCAGGGCGCCGATGTGTCGATGGCCGATGCAACCGATGTGGCGCAGGTCGAGGCGGCGTTGACGCCCGCCACGCGCATCGTGTTCGTCGAAACCATCGCCAATCCGCGCACCCAGGTCGCCGATCTGGCGCGCATCGGCCGGCTGTGCCGCGAGCGCGGCATTTTGTATATCGTCGACAACACGATGACTTCGCCTTATCTGTTTCAGCCGAAGACAGTCGATGCCAGCCTGGTGATCAATGCATTGACCAAGTCGATAGGCGGCCATGGCAATGCGCTGGGCGGCAGCGTGACCGATACCGGGTTGTACGACTGGACCAGGTATCCGAATATCGTCGATAGTTACAAACGGTTTGCACCGGCGCAGTGGGGCGTGGCGCAGATCCGGGCCAAGGGCCTGCGCGATTTCGGCGGTTCGCTCGGACCGGAAGCGGCGCATCATCTGGCGGTCGGCGCGGAAACCATGGCGCTGAGAGTGGGGCGCGAGTGTGTCAATGCGATGGCGCTGGCGACCATGCTGGAAGCCGATGAACGGATCGCCGCAGTCCACTATCCCGGGTTGCAATCGCATCCGCAGCACGCGCTGGCGACCGACCTGTTTGATGCCTGCGGCGGATTATTCAGCTTCGAGCTGAAAGACGGTATCGATTGTTTCGATTATCTGAACCGCCTCAAGCTGGGCATACCGGCGAGCAATCTGGGCGATACGCGCACGCTGGTGATTCCGGTCGCTCATACCATTTTTTATGAAATGGGGCCGGAGCGGCGCGCCCGCATGGGCATCGCGGAATCGCTGATCCGGGTATCGGTCGGCATTGAAGATACCGCGGATCTGCTCGAGGACTTCAGCCAGGCACTGGACGCCTGACGAAAACCGTTAAGGGACCAGCGTTTTTGCAGTCGCCTGATCCAGCCATTTGCCATGGCGAGAGGGTTTGAACGATTTGAATCGTTCCAGCAGTGCCGCTGCATCCGGCGCATGCATCATCAAGGATGCATGCTCGGGTTTTAAAAAACGCTGCGTCACGAGATGGCGGATGAACTGAATCAGGCCGTCATGAAAACCATCGACGTTCAGCAGCCCGATCGGTTTGTCATGAAAGCCGAGTTGCGACCAGGTCAGCACTTCGAATAATTCTTCCAGCGTACCGATGCCGCCCGGCAGGGCGATGAAGCCATCGGACAATTCGGCCATCATCGCCTTGCGTTCATGCATGTCCTTGACGACATGCAGCCGGGTCAGTCCGCCATGGCCGACTTCCTTGTCCAGCAGCGCTTGCGGAATCACGCCGGTCGCTTCGCCGCCCAGGCGCAGCACTTCATCGGCAATGATGCCCATCAGCCCGACATTACCGCCGCCATACACGAGTGCGATATGGCCGGCGACCATTTCTCCGGCCAATGCGCGCGCAGCTTCCGCGTAGACCGGCGAAGCGCCGGATGAAGAGCCGCAATAGACGCAAAGAGATTTCAACGCGGTGATCCCTATTTGACTTTTTTTAAATATTCTTCGGACAGTTTTTCGAAAAGCAGGAAAGTTTCCCCGCGCAGGTAAGGGCCGATCAGCGACAGTACTTGATAGCAGCCGCGCGCCAATGCATCGGCCATCATCTTTTGCTCGGTATATTTGCGGGGATTGCGTACATATTCATAAGACAGCCAGTAGGTGGCGACCACAACCATGTTGGTCGATAGCGCATCGATCTCCAGGTCTTCCGCCTGCATCGCATTGTCGATGCGCAGACCTTCGCATAATTGCCGCGCAACCTTGATCTTGTGCGCGAGGATCTGCTTGAAATGCAGTTCCAGTTTTCTGTTGCGCGACAGCAGATCGCTCAGGTCGCGATAAAAAAACCGATAGCGCCATACCAGTTCGAACATCAGGTGCAGATAAAGCCATACGTCTTCGATATTCGGACGGCGATCGGCAGGCACTGCCAGCATGCGTTCGATTTCCCCTTCGAATTGCACGAAGATCGAATTGACGATGTCATCCTTGTTGCGGAAGTGATAGTACAGATTACCTGGCGAGATATTCATCTCTTCGGCAATCACGGTGGTGGTGATGTTCGGTTCACCGAATTCATTGAATAATCGAAGCGACAATTCCAGAATGCGTTCGCGGGTGCGGCGTGGAGCTTTATGTTGCATAGAGGTGTTTTCTCCATCTCGATTTTAGAGCGCCTGACAAAATTTCGGCAGCGCGCTTGCTCTTGCAAGGGCTCTGCGCAAGGCTGCCACGCTCATTTTGCCGGACGCTTCTGGTTTCTTGGTAGCATAACATTGATAAATCAATGTACAAAAGCGAGCCGCAATTGATCCTGTTTATTGAGGGCGGCAAAACATGTCTGGCGTCGGCAGCCGTGGATATCTGTCTGAATCCGAAGACGATTTTTTGAAGCGGATATGAAAAGGGCCTGTGAATCGCATAAGCCCGGTGAACTGCTCAAGACAACAGAGATTCAAAATTGCCGGCATCCCGCCGATGGCTTTGCCTGGGCGAAGCACACCACTAGGAAACAAGCTTGAGCGATTTTTTTGCCGCAGTTTTTTTTGCCGATTTTTTTGCGGCGCGGGCGGGCGGCTTCCTGGCTTCAGGTTTGGTTTTGGGAGCCGGTTTCGCCGCCGCTTTTTTGCTTGCCGCAAGCTTTTTTCCGGACAGCGCCGAGATCGATTTGCTCAATTCTTCTACGCGCATGGTCAGCGTCTGCAAGTCATTTTGAGTAGGTACGCCGAGACTGGCCAGCGAACGCGATACGCGGTCTTCGAATACTTGCTCGAGCTTGTCCCAGGAACCGGATGCTTGCTTGCTCGCGTTATCGGTTATCTTGGTAACGGTGTGAATGGCGCCGGAAACTTTATCTTCAGCCAGTTTCTGTGTGCGTTTCTGCAAGTCGGTGCCTTCCTTGACCAGCCTGGCAAATACTTTCCCGCCTTCCTCCTGCGCTTTGGCGAAGGCGCCCAAGCCGGCTTGCCAAATCTGCTGGGCGGAAGTGCGTACGGCTTCCGCCAATTCCCTGTCGTCGGTTTTGGCAAGGCTCTTCAATTTCTTCACCATGTGTTCTCCAGTTGCTGATTGGATCAAACGCCGGGCCAGCCGACGCGCATTTTGATGAATGCAGTGTAGGTATCAAAAATAGAGACGGGATTCTAAAGCCGAAAGCGGGAGATTAAACATGCCGGTCTTTTTACGCCTTGCCGCAATTCGTGAGCCAAGGTAAATATTGACGAACAGGTACAGTCAGCATCGAAGATATGAGCAATGCGTTCACCGCGCAATGGGTTCAGCGTTTCGGTTCGGTTGCCCAATATTCGGCGTATCCGCGTACGCGCCATTCCGCAAATATTCCATGAGATTTTCCTGTCAGTCAGGTGGCATCACAACAGTATCGATGGCATGGATCACGCCGTTATCGGCGACGATATCGCTCTGCGTGATTTTTGCATTATTGACGGTCACCTTGCCATTGTCCGAAGTCAAGGCAAGCGGACTGCCTTGAACGGTTTTGACTTTGCCCGGCTTCACTTCGGTCACCATGACTTTACCGGGAATGACATGATAGGACAGCACGCGCGCGAGTTTCACTTTGTCTTTGGATAAAGCATCCCAGGTACCCGCCGGCAATTTCGCAAACGCTGCATCGGTAGGCGCAAATACGGTATAAGGACCGGTGCCTTTCAACGCTTCGGCAAATCCTGCGCTTTTTAATGCCGCAACAAATATCTTGAAAGAACCGTCCTTGGCCGCAGTATCGACAATATCGGCGGCAAAGACTGATCCGACGGCAAAACATAATGCAATGCTTGCGGTAATTCCGCTAAAAATTTTTTTCATGACAGAGCCTTGGGCGTATTCAAATAAAAAAATCAGGTCAGTCAGATTAATGGATAGTTTTCGTCCGGATCATGCAGGCGCAAAAACCGGTTCGATTATGTTGGGTTGTCATATAATCAAAAAAGTTCAATGAAACCAGTTGGTGCACATCAATATCGATCAACAAGCCTTCCAGGAATTTATTCAAGCGGCAAGCATTGCCTCAGTGCAGGCACTTGTTCATGCTTTGCTAAAAGGGTTTCATGCAAAAAACCACATTGCGTATTTTCCGCGCCTTCATTCTGTCCTGGATAATCGGCATTGCCTGTTTATTCATCGCGCTGCAGTTCAGCCCGCCACGCTGGTCGCTTACGGCAATGCGCGGCGCACTATCGGCTGCGGCTGAATCCAGCATGGTTTATGTACTGCCGCCGCTGCTGATTTTATTGTTATTGGCGGCGCGGCGGGTGTCCGTGTCGACGCTCGCGGCCAGCGTGGTGGCATTTCTATGGGTTGTGCTGGCCGTGGCGTGGTGGGCTTCTTCCTTCAGTCCCGTTCCGTGGGCAGGCGTGCTGCGCAATGTGGTCATACTGCTGCCGGGATCGCTGGTTCCATCGCTGGCGTTTCATTTTCTACTCGGCCAACGCAAACGCTGATCGCATTGAGTGCGGGGGCAGGCATTGCGATGTCAAGCCGGGCATGCTTCAGGCATGGCCGACGCTTGCCGCGAAGCAGCACGGATTTCCTCAATCACGCGTGCCTGGATTGCCGGACTGAATGCCAGCGCAACGTGTCCGATGCCGTGGAATTCGATATTGGCCGCGCCCGCCAGACAGGACGATGTTTGCGGTGAAACGATATTGTCGTGATGCGAATAAATGGAAACGAACAGCGCCCGCAACGCATCGTCTTCGGTGTTCGCCAGTTTGCTGAGCCAGTCGCTTGACTCGCCTTTGATTGCATCGCCTTTCCACCGCATTTGCATTGAACTGCGGCCGATTCCGAAATTCGCCAGGCCGGTTCCGCGGTGCGGCGTTCCAAGCGTGATCACTTTCGCGATGCGGTCCCTGCCGTGGTCGCGCAGATAAGCGCGCGTCACCAAGCCGCCCATGCTGTGGGCGACGATGATGAGCTTGCCCTGTCCGGTTTCATCGCATACGGCTTCCACTGCGCGCTGCACGGCCGGCACATAATCGTCGATGCTGCCCAGTATCGGTTCCAGATCGACCGCATAATGCGTGATCCGCGCTTTGGCAAGCGCTTTGCTCATGGCATGCCAGTAACCGCTGTTGCAGCCGTAACCGTGAACCAGCAGCACAGGCAATGCGGTCGGATTGCGGACAGAGCGTTTGCTGAATCGATGAAATGCCATGGTCCAGGACGAGCTCGCCATGGATGCGCCGAATTCGCCGAAAAACAGCCGGCATGCCTGTCGCCGGTTAAGACGAAGCGCGTCCGGGGTTTCGCTGCGATAAAGCCATGAGATAAAGAAATTATTGGCGGTAATCAAAAGGCGCGCCAAAAGAATAAGACCGATGCTCGCCGCCACCGCCAGCGCCAGGCTATCGATGTGCCAGACTTTGACGGCCAGTACGAACAGCGCTACGGCAATTGCCATCTGCAGAAAAAGCAATATGCGTGTGATGCGGGCAACCATGCGGCGCTTCCAAATTCAATTCATCAGGCGGATGCAGCCAATTGCGGCGCAGCCTTACCCGTCATTTTTTCAGACAATCCGCTGGCAAGCTTCGCGGTCATGGCGTAAATGGATAATTGCGGATTGGCGCCGATCGAGGTCGGAAACAGCGAGCCGTCATGTACCGACAAATTCGATACGCCGTGATAGCGTCCGTCGGACGACACCAGACCCAGCTTTTCGTCATTCGACATGGCACAGCCGCCCATCACATGCGCCGAAACGACGCGGGTCAGAAGCGGCCTGTAGGGCAAATTGCCGATTGCCTTTCTGGCGCCGGCCCATGTGGTGTAACCCTCCGCCATTTCATGCACCGGATAGACGCTTTTGGCGCCGGCGGCGAACTGGATTTCCGCCATCGACAAATGCGCGCGCCTGACGCCATCCCACAAAAAATCCGTCATCGGATAATCGAGCACCGGTGATCCGTCGCGTAGCTGCACCGCGCCGCCGATGGAATCGTCATTGAACCCGTCGCGCAACAAGGCAAGCAGCGCATGGCTGTGCGCGAACTGTTTCATCATCGCCGCATGCTGCGCGCCGAATCCTTGCATCGTGGTGGAAAAAAGCAGCGGATGCAATGGCGGCGCTTCCAGTTTGTAACCCACCGGCCCGCTGATTGCCTGCGTTTCCAGAAAGTGATCGGAATAAATGGTTTGCGGCGCGCCGGCAAAGCCATTCACTTCCTGTTCGAACAGCCCGGCAGAAATTACGGTGGGATGCAGAAAGGTGCGCTTGCCGAGCAAGTTGTGCGGATCGGGTGCCCTGGAACGCATCAGCAGCGCGGGCGAGTTGATGGCGCCTCCCGCGACCACGAAATGTTTTGCGCGCACGGTCACCGTTTTCCCGGTGCGTTCCAGGCCGCTGTCGTTTAGCGCGATACAAACCAGGCTCTCGACCGTATCGCCTTTGAATATCAATTTGTCGGCACGCATATGCGTCAGCAGGGTTGCGCCTTTGGCCAGCGCGGAGGGAATGGTGGTCACCAGCATCGATTGCTTTGCATTGGTCGGGCAGCCCATGCCGCAATAGCCAAGATTCCAGCAGCCTTTCACATTGCGCCTGATTGCTCCGGTCGGAATGCCGAGTTTCACCGCGCCGCGTTTGAGCAAGTCGTTGTTTTCATTCGGCGGTGTCGGCCAGTCAATTACGTTCAGGCGCTGTTCCATCATCACGAACCAGGAAGCCAGCGCTTCGGACGTGTAGCCTGTCAAGCCAAAATTTTTTTGCCAGTAATCGAGTGTGCCGTTCGGTGTGCGGAAGCTCGACGTCCAATTGACCGTGGTCGATCCGCCGACGGTGCGCCCTTGCAGGATATTGATCGATTTGTCCTTGGTTTTGCGCGCGGCCGATTCCTGATACAGCGCCGGATAAGCCTGCGCTTCGCGCATCTTGAAATCGCGCGATGACTTCAGTGCGCCTTCTTCGATCATCACCACCTTCAAGCCCGCGAGCGTCAGAATTTCAGCGGTTACGCCGCCGCCTGCGCCGGTGCCGATAATGGCGACATCCGCTTCGATGGTCCTGTGGTCGGCGAGCATCGCCGCATCGATCACTTTCCAGCCGGCGGCGAGGCCTGCCTGAATCGGATCCGGGATCGGGCCCAGCGGCTGGCTGATAACGGAATTCGTCATGGCCATGTCTCAGCTCAATGCTTTCATCGGGCCGGGATAACCGATCGACGACCAGGTCGATTCATCCGCATACCAACCGCCGATGATCAGGTCGTGCAACGCATGGTAGGCGCTTTGCAGCATCGCAAGACGGTGCATGCGCCAGCTTTGCAGGAACGCCGCGATATCTTCCGGCCGAGCATTGCTCCACTGATCCGGCACGCCGGCCAGGAAATATCGTGTCGGGCCGAGTACCAGCAAACCGAACAGGTCTTGAATTTCTTTTTGCGTCGCCAGCGGCAATCCGGCGATCGCACCCTGGACGCGTGCAATCGCCGCTTCAATGCCGTCCGCAGTAGCGGGAACCGCGTCTTTCAACATGACGGCGGTGATGGCACCCAACGCGGCTTTGCTTTCGCCATCGAGTGTGAAGCCGCCGGCAGGTGCAGAACTTCTTGTGGCGCGATACAGGCCGCCCGCTGCGGCGAGTGCGATTGCGCCGATGAGACCGGCCTTGACGAAAGAGCGGCGGGACAGAGCGGTTGCCATGTTTGATGTGAACTGTTTCTGGTAGTGTACTCTAGGCGCTTCTAGCCGAGAGGCTTCAAAGTTGGTCCGATGATCGTTGATTCATCAACTGCATCCATCTGTTCCGGCCCCAGGAATGCCTGCGCATACTTGAGGTAAACCTTGCTGCGTACGAATATCTCGAACAGATCGGGATCGATGTGTCCATTGAGGCTGAATTTTTTTAGAATAGCCAGCGATTCGGACAGCGTTTTCCCCGGTTTGTAAGGCCGGTCGTTGGCAGTAAGCGCCTCGAAGATATCGGCAATGCCCATGATGCGGGTCTGCACCGGCATCTGGTCGCGCGTCAGGCCGCGTGGATAGCCTTTGCCGTCCATCCGCTCATGGTGTCCGCCGGCATATTCGGGCACGCGCTTGAGATGCTTGACCCATGGCAGGCTTTCCAGCATCTTGATCGTGACGACGATGTGATTGTTGATGATGTCACGTTCGGCGCGTGTCAGCGTACCGGAGCGGACGACCAGGTTTTCGATCTCGTCCGCCGTCAGAAAATCCGCTGCCGCACCTTGCGCGCCGACCCATCGATACCGCGCGCCGATGTCTCGCACTGCCTGCCGGTCTTCCTCGCGCATCGACTCGCTGCCGATGTTGGCGCGGCGTAAAAATTCCCGGTCGCTGTCGATCTGCGCGATCTGTCGCGAAAACTTCGTTTCCAGCTCGCTTTCGGCATCGGGCTCGGGCGATGCGCGCACTGCCAGCCTGGCCTTTAGCATCGCGATTTCGGCATCCCGCTTCAGCACTTCGAACCGGGTGTCGATCAGCTCGATCCGGTCGAAAATGGTTTGCAGCTTGGTTGCCTTGTCCACCACGTGTACCGGCGTCGTGATCTTGCCGCAATCATGCAGCAGCCCTGCAATTTTCAGTTCGTAGCGATCCTGATCGGTCATCTTGAATGACGCGAACGGACCTTCCGCCGTTTCTTCAACCGCCTCGGCCAGCATCATCGTCAGCGTGGGCACGCGCTGGCAATGGCCGCCGGTGTAGGCCGATTTGTCGTCGAGCGCGAAGTTGATCATGCTGATGAACGACTCGAACAGCGCTTCCTGCTGCAGAATCAGCTGCCGGTTGGAAAGCGCGATCGCGGCTTGCGACGCCAGCGATTCCACCAGCCGCTGCGCAGCCGGCGAGAAGGAAACGATCAGTCCGGTATCCGGTTCGATTGCATTGATCAATTGCAATACGCCGATGATTTCATTTTCATGATTTTTCATCGGTACGGCAAGGAACGATTTCGAGCGGTAGCCGGTGCTTTTGTCGAATGTGCGCGTTCCGGAAAAGTCGAATCCCTTTGCTTCGTATGCATCCGCAAGGTTGATGGTTGCCTGATGAATTGCGCAGTAGGCGGCAATCATGGAATTGTTCGGCAGCCCGTCTTCGGTAACGAGCGGCAATGCGGCAAACGGAATCGATTTGCCCGAGGTGCCGCCCATGGAAATGTTCAGGCTATCGTTGCGGACAATTTCAAATTGAAGTCTGGCTCCATCTTCACACATGGAGTAGAGAGTGCCGCCGTCAGCATGGGTAATCTCTTTCGCTGCGACCAGAATTTTTTCCAGCAGGCAGTCAATGTCCTTCTCGCTCGACAATGCCGCGCCAATGTCGTTGAGTTCTTCGAATCGGCGCAAAAGGTCATTTACCGTATTCACACAAGCCCCTGTTGTTTTATGCAGACCTGGCGCACCTGCTTCATGCCGGTAGCGCCGGAAAGTGCTTTTTCGATGCCATCCATTTTAAGCGTCAGCATGCCGTCTTCCAGCGCCGCCGCAATCCTCTTGCTGTGTTCCGAGAACCGCGCTCATGTCATTTCATCCATTCTTCGTCATTGGCGGCCGCCGATATTGCGTGCCGAGCGGTTGCAGGTTCTTGAAATGGTCAATCGATACGGGCTGCATGAGCATTTTTGAATTTTTCGATACAGAGAAAAAGATCGTCGCGGCAAATTTAAAACTCGAATATCTGGTTGTTTTGCAGCATGCGCGGTTTGTGTTCGCCGATGCTTCCTTCGATTTCCAGCATGGTGCGTTCGATCTGGCCCGGTTTCAAATGGGTAATGAATATCTCCGGATTGCACTGCAGTTTTTGAAGTTCTTCTTCCAGCATGCTGGGGCAGAGATGCTTCGAGACGACCGCAAGCTGCCGCTCGCTGTTGGAGAATGCGGTTTCGATAATCAGATAGCGCAGATCCGGAATTTTATTCACTTCATTCCAGAGATCGTCATTGGTTGTCGTATCACCGGTAAATACCAGGCTGGCCATTCCGCTATCCAGGCGGTAACCGACTGCTGGCACGGTATGTCTGGCCGGCAGCGCGGTAAACTTGCGCTTATTGAGCAAAACATTTTCTCCCAGCCGGATCGTATGAAAGCGCAGGTAGGGGTTTTCCGCGTTCGGGATTTCACTGAAGTCAGGCCAGATTGTCCAGTTGAAGATATGGGCCCTGATGATTTCCTGCGTTGCCTGGGTTGCATGCATGGTCAACGGCTTATTGCGCATATCGCCCACCGTGTCGAGAATGAACGGCAGAAAGGCAATGTGATCCAGGTGCGAGTGGGTGACGAATACGTGATCGATCAACGCCAGCTCGGCCACGCTTAAATCCCCCACGCCGGTGCCGGCATCGATCAGGATGTCGTGATCGACGAGGATCGAAGTCGTCCGCAGGTTTTTTCCTCCGATCCCTCCGCTGCAGCCGAGAATTCTTGCTTTCATTTTTATGGTCAGCCTATTTTGTGTCGAACTTCGTTGCCCCGTTCATGATGCCGATACGGTAGCGCTCGAACAGCTTGTCGACCAGCGTCGCCATGCGGTCCCGTCCCCAGGGCCAGCGGCCGATCTCGGACCGGCTTTTTTCATCGATGTCGAGGACGACCACGCGCTCGTCCATCGTCTGCGGCATGGTCGGTTTTATCTTGGTGTCGTAAATCAGATTGTCGAGCGAATGAATGAAAGGTATCTCATACGCCTTGACCGCGTGACCAGGAAGCATTAGCAGGATTGACAGTCCGAGCGCATGGCGGATGACATATTGCCTCAAAAGCAGTTCTCCTCATTTGCCGTCTTGCTGCGGCTTCTTGTTTGCATGCTTCTAATTTACATTCTGACGATATTTTTACGCTGGTGCAACGCTTTAAATTCCATTATTGCAATATAAGGCACATGCAAAATGGGCTGCATTCTTGAAGACAATGCTGAAGAATTGGGCGGATCGAAATCGACAAGCCATGCGCTTACCTACGATGTTTTGAATCGCATCCGATTATTTTGTTGCTGGCGGCGGAAATCAGCCTGATTTTGCTTTCGGAGGCAAGCCGGCGACGCGAATCAGGCGGGTACCGGCTAGCCGGTCGTGCAGGAATTGCCGGTGCGGGTCCAGATAAATCATGAGCGCCCAGATAACCGCGTTCGCCGCAGGAATCAGCACCAGCATCCAGGTCTTTGCGCCCAGCGCCCAGGCCAGCGCCAAGCCCGGCAAGCACCATAACCATACCAATAGATATCTGACGATCGCACGCCGGATTGTTACCGGCTGACCATCGGTTGTCACCAACCGGATGCGCCAGGTTTTCATGGCGAGCGTCTGTCCGCCATGGCTCCAGAACCAGACGAAATAAATACCGATTACGAAAAACAGCCAATCCTGCAGCGCACTGCGCAGATACAGCGCGTGACGTTGCTGCAGCAGCGTCGAAAACAACCAGACGGCGATGAAGAGTACGCCAAACAGCAGCATGGCTTCATACACCATGCTGGCAAGGCGGCTTTTTAAAGAAGGTGCGGTAATGCTAATGCTGTTCAATGGCTGTCGTTTTTAATGGCTGGTTGCGAGGGCGATGGCGCTGCGGATCCGGCAGGCAATGGCGGGATTCCGGATTGCGCTGCCTCGCGCTTCGGTGAGGATTTGGGCGGCGATGTTATTTTCCCCTTGTTTTGCGATGCAGGAGGAAGATTGGTTACGCGCTTTTTAGCCGCAGCATCCTTTGCCAGTTTCTTTTTCTGTTCTTCAGGCAATTGCTGATATTGCCGCCATTCGGCAGATTTTTCACCTGGATTAAGCTTTTTGGCGCGTGAATAGCTTTCACGGGCGACCCGTCGCTGCTCAGGCGTGAGTTTGATCCAATCGCGCATGCGATTTTGCAGGCGAACTTGCTGCTCGGGCTTCAAGGCCGCATATCTGCGGCTGATTGCAAGCCATTTTTTCTTGTGAGGCGCATCGAGTTTGTCCCATTCGGCGGCCAATGGCATAAGCGCTTGTTGTTGTGCCGGCGTCAATTCGGCCCACAACGGTTTTGCCGGCGGATGGGATACTTTTTTCGCCGCACTCTTGCCGGCTATGACCGGTGACGGTGCGATATCGCCGGCTTTTGCCGCCGGCGTCGTATTTGATGCGCTGTCTGCAGCGACCGGACCAGCGTTAATCGCCGCATAAGAAATTGTGCCAAACCCGATCAACGCCAGGATGCTTGCCGCTCTTTTAAGACGGACAGCGGCGCAAGCCGAAATGCTCGCCATGCCTATTCCCCCCGATTGGCGAGGTAAGCATTAAAGCCATGATCCAGATAAGCCGATAACGGCAATTCGTCAGATAGAACAAGCGCGTCGATTTCGGCAATGTCACTGATGTGCCGGCGTTGCTCGAATTGGTAAATGCCGATTAAACCGGCGGCCAACACGATCACAGGCACGGCAAAGCTCATGCGGCCGATCCAGGATATAGGTGCGCTGAACAATCCGTCTACATGTCCGGCAAATGTACTTTGCGGCGCCAAAGCGCGTGCCGGCATGCTCTTTTTCTTGTGCGACAAAGCTGTGTTGCGCGCCGAAGCCAACCGTTCATTAGTAGATGCGGGTAAATTATCGAGATTTTCATTAAGTGCATGGCGCACTTTGTAGGCAAAATTAAGTTCTTTGGTGTTCATAAGCTGATTCCTTTGGCTCTTAAAGCTTGGGCCAGTGCATGCGTTGCGCGAGAGCAATGCGTCTTTACGCTACCCTCCGAACATCCCATTGCGGCAGCCGTTTCGGCCACGTCCATATCCTGCCAATAACGCATGAGGAACGCTTCCCGTTGACGTGCCGGAAGTTTTTGTACTTCTTCGTCGATTGCGGCAAGAACTTGATCGCGTCCGACTTTATCTTCGCTGGATTCCGATGCTTGGCTGCCTTCTTCGGCCTCATAGGTTTCCAGTATATCGAAATCCTCCTGATTTTCTGAATTGCCGCCTATCGTGGAAAACAGGCTGACCCAGGTGTTGCGAACCTTTTCACGGCGAAAATAATCATGGATCGTGTTTTGCAATATGCGTTGAAAAAGCAGAGGCAATTCGGCGGCCGGTTTGTCGCCATATTTTTCAGCCAGTTTGATCATCGCATCCTGGACGATATCAAGTGCCGATTCATCCTTGCGAACTGCGTAGGCCGCTTGCTTGAATGCGCGACGTTCCACCGTTTCGAGGAAGTCGGAGAGTTCTTTGTCGGTTGCCATTCGATGCGGCGCGTTAGTCTTTTTGCTGAGCTGCGTCCCTTGAAGGGATTTCCGTTGGCTGTCCCGAAAAGGAACTTCCGTCGGTCGTTAAGTGGACGCCGATAGCGCTGTCGATCGTCGTTTCTACAAGCTGTGCGCATGCTAGCAAAAAAGCCCATGCTTGTGCGCGCTTTTTGCTCAAAATGCTTGATTCCAAAAGGATTTTGCAGAATTTGACTTGACCAAAATGGTGCAACGCATTAACGTATCAGTCCCTTCGCCATCTCGAAGGGACTCCATGGTCTTTTCGCGCGCGACGCATGATGCCGCGTACCGACAAGACGCGCTTTATTTAAAGCTGTTTGCTCTAACCCACGCCACAAGTGTGAGAAATTCGCAGCGGTACTTCAGAACCTCCGGCTGAACGAGTCGCGTTGAGCGTCATTTTGAACCGCATCTACGGATGTGCGACGAATTGGCGCAACCCGCACAAAAAAGGGAAGCCTCAGCACTGAAATACCGGACGATTTCGTCAGGAGAGAGCATCCGATCAATCTCCAATGGACCTTGAAAGGAACATAGTATGAGTTCAGAAATCACGGGCGCTGAAATTCTCGTGCGCTGCCTGGCCGAAGAGGGCGTCGAACATGTATTCGGTTATCCCGGCGGGGCGGTGCTCTATATTTACGACGCCATCTTCAATCAAGACAAATTCCAGCATATTCTGGTGCGCCACGAGCAGGCTGCGATACATGCGGCCGATGCCTATTCGCGCAGTTCGCAAAAGGTCGGCGTCGCTCTCGTTACGTCCGGCCCTGGCGTGACCAATGCGGTCACCGGCCTTGCAACGGCGTACATGGACTCGATTCCGATGGTGGTCATTTCGGGCCAGGTGCCGTCGACTGCAATCGGGCAGGATGCATTTCAGGAATGCGATACGGTAGGCATTACCCGTCCTTGCGTAAAACATAACTTCCTCGTCAGGGACGTCAAGGATCTGGCAGAGACGATGAAGAAGGCGTTTTATATCGCCACGACGGGGCGGCCGGGCCCTGTCTTGGTCGATATCCCCAAAGACATTTCGATGCACAAGTGTGCATACGCATATCCGAAAGAAGTCGAAATGCGCTCATACAAGCCGGTCGACAAGGGGCATGCCGGCCAGATCCGCAAGGCCGTGCAACTGCTGCTGCAAGCCGAGCGTCCGATGATTTACACCGGCGGCGGCGTGATCCTGGCCAATGCGGCGCCTGAACTCAACAAGCTGGTCGACAAGCTCGGCTTCCCATGCACCAATACACTGATGGGTCTCGGTGCCTATAGAGCGTCGAGCGACAAGTTTGTCGGCATGCCGGGCATGCACGGCACATACGAAGCCAACATGGCGATGCAGCATTCGGACGTGCTGATCGCAATCGGCGCACGCTTCGACGATCGCGTGATCGGCAACCCGAAACATTTTGCGTCGAACGCACGCAAGATCATTCACATAGACATCGATCCTTCGTCGATTTCCAAGCGCGTCAAGGTCGATATACCGATCGTCGGCAATGTAAAGGATGTGTTGCAGGAACTGCTGTCGCAACTCGATGCAATCGAAGCGGCGAATCCGTCAAAACCGAATGCGCCTGCGCTGGCCAACTGGTGGAAGCAGATTGAGGAATGGCGCGGCCGCGATTGCCTGAAATATCCAACGTCGGATGACGTGATCAAACCGCAAGCGGTGGTGCAGAAAGTTTGGGAAATCACCAAGGGCGACGCCTTCATCACATCCGACGTCGGCCAGCATCAGATGTGGGCTGCGCAGTACTACAACTTCGACAAGCCGCGCCGCTGGATCAATTCCGGCGGTTTGGGCACGATGGGCGTCGGCTTGCCGTATGCGATGGGCGTGCAGATGGCGAATCCCGGCTCGACCGTCGCCTGCATCACCGGCGAGGCATCGATCCAGATGTGCATCCAGGAACTCGCGACCTGCAAGCAATATCACCTGACGCCGAAGATCATCCTGTTGAACAACCGATTCCTCGGCATGGTGCGTCAGTGGCAGCAAATCGATTACGGCTCACGCTATTCCGAGTCGTACATGGATTCGCTGCCGGACTTCACGATGCTGGCCGAGTCGTTCGGCCATGTCGGCATGAAGATCGAGAATCCCAAAGACGTGGATGGCGCGCTGAAAGAAGCGTTCGGGATGAAGGATAGATTGGTGTTCATGAATTTCATTACGGATCAAACCGAAAACGTCTGGCCGATGGTCAAGGCCGGCAAAGGCTTGACTGAAATGCTGCTCGGTTCGGAGGATCTGTAACATGCGACATATCGTTTCTGTTTTGCTGGAAAATGAAGCGGGCGCGTTGTCGCGCGTGGTGGGCCTGTTCTCGGCGCGCGGCTACAATATCGAAACCCTGACGGTGGCGCCGACTGAAGACGCAACCTTGTCGCGGATGACGATCGTGACCTCCGGTTCCGATGACGTGATCGAACAGATCACCAAGCACCTGAACCGCTTGATCGAAGTCGTCAAGGTCGTCGATCTGACCGAAGGCGCGCACATCGAACGCGAGCTGATGCTGATCAAGGTACGCGCGGTCGGCAAGGAGCGCGAAGAAATGAAGCGCACCGCGGATATTTTCCGAGGCCGCATCATCGACGTCACCGAGAAGACTTACACGATCGAACTGACGGGTAATAAAACCAAGCTCGATGCGTTCATCGACTCGATCGATCGCACCGCGATTCTGGAGACCGTTCGCACCGGCGGTTCCGGCATCGGTCGCGGCGAGCGTATTCTCAAAGTGTAATTTGTTGTACCGCTTTATGTAATGTTGGGGGACAGAGTTCGTTGTGCTTAACTCTGTCTCGCAATTTTTTTTAATATGTTGGGGACAGAGTAGCTCGGCGCGCTGCGGCGCCTTACAAACTCTGTCCCGCAATAATTTTACTTAGGAAGATCATGAAAGTTTTCTACGATAAAGACTGCGACCTGTCCCTGATCAAAGGCAAGAATGTCGCCATCATCGGCTACGGCTCGCAAGGCCATGCGCATGCACAGAATCTGAACGATTCCGGTTGCAAAGTTACGGTCGGTTTGCGCAGGGACGGTGCCTCTTGGAACAAGGTCAAGAACGCCGGTTTGAATGTCGCCGAAGTCAATGAGGCGGTCAAGGCAGCCGACGTCATCATGATCCTTTTGCCGGACGAGAACATCGCGCAGGTATACAACGAAAATGTCGCGCCGCATGCCAAGCAAGGCGCAGTGCTGGCGTTCGCCCACGGCTTCAATGTGCATTACGGCCAGGTCGTGCCGCGTGCCGATCTCGATGTGATCATGATCGCGCCGAAAGCGCCCGGCCACACCGTGCGTTCGACTTACAGCCAGGGCGGCGGCGTACCGCACCTGATCGCGATTTATCAGGACAAATCGGGCATCGCGCGCGATATCGCCTTGTCGTACGCCATGGCCAACGGCGGCGGCCGTGCCGGCATCATCGAAACCAACTTCCGCGAAGAAACCGAAACCGATCTGTTCGGCGAGCAGGCAGTATTGTGCGGCGGTACCGTCGAATTGATCAAGGCGGGTTTCGAAACGCTGGTGGAAGCCGGCTATGCGCCCGAAATGGCCTATTTCGAGTGCTTGCATGAACTGAAGCTGATCGTCGATCTGATTTATGAAGGCGGCATCGCCAACATGAATTATTCGATTTCGAACAACGCCGAATATGGCGAATATGTCACCGGCCCGCGCATTGTGAACGAAGACACCAAGAATGCGATGCGGCAGTGCCTGAAAGACATTCAGACCGGCGAATATGCGAAGAGCTTCATTCTTGAAAACAGGGCCGGCGCACCGACCCTGATTTCCCGCCGCCGCCTGACCGCCGAACATCAGATCGAAGAAGTCGGCGGCAAGTTGCGCGCAATGATGCCTTGGATCGCTAAAAACAAGTTGGTCGACCAAAGCAAGAACTAAGTTATAGGCAATCAGTCAAATAATTGATTGCAGGAATAATTTGGTTTTGCAAACAAGGGGCGTACTTTGAGTATTGCCCCTTTTTTTATCGAGGAGGCGCCATGTCGCGATTGACGGGAATAGTTTTGCCATGCGTTTTATTAATGGCCTGCATGGCAGCGCAGGCGCAAACGACAATGCAGACTGGCGGTGCGCTGGTCATCGTGCCCGCCTTTGGTGAAGTCAAACATCCCAACGATGAAGCGCGCGTCACGCTGATGATCGAAGAGCACGACAAAGACAAGTCCGCCGCCGCTTCCCGCGTCAATCAAAAGATGAAGCAGGGAATCGAAATCGTCAAGCACGCAGATCCGCTGGCGACGTTCAAGACGCGCGGCTATTACACCTATCCGGTTTATCCGGAAGAGCCGCTGCGCCCGAATAATAAAATGAGACAGCCAACCGGCTGGCGCGTCGGCCAATATCTAGAAGTGACTACGACGAATCTGAATGATCTGCCGAAAACCGTTGCTGCCGCTCAGCGAATCCTGGCGCTCAACGGCTTGTATTTCGGGCTTGCCGATGCAACCAGAAAAAAACTGGATGACAAGCGCATCGAAGCTGCCTACCGCAATTTGACCGAACGCATTGCCGCAATTGCGAAGGCAATGGGACGGGCCGGAGCGGATGCGGTGCTCGATACGCTAGATTTCGAGGGGTCGGGTGCTTATGCGCAACAAGATGCCGCGGCGCCCAAAATGGCGATGCGTACCGCAGCCATGCAGGAATCCGTGTCGGTCGAAGAACCGAGTTTCGAGCCCGGCGAGACGACTTTGCAAATGCAAGTCGTCGGCAAAGTCAAATTCAGGTAATCGCGACATGGCGATAACGAATTCGATATTGAAAATTGCAGGTTTATTTGTCGCAATGATTTTGGCAGGATGCCAGCCTCATGACGCGCCGCCTGACCTGATGAAAACGCAGCGGGAAGGATTGGACAATGCAAAAGCATTGGAAGCGCAATTGCAGCAACAGGCCGAAGCGCGAATGAAAGCAGCGGATGAGGCGCAAAAATAAGCCGGCCTGTCAAACCATGAAGAATACAGGCATGCCGGAGGTTGCATTTAGCCGCCGCTCGTCTAGAATAGCCACGCTTTTTCCTTTTCGATGATACATCGCTTGAAAACAACGATTCTGACTATCCGGAGCGACATTGAATAATTATCCACATCCTGTCATTGCCCGTGAAGGCTGGCCGTTTCTCGGCATTGCTGCGGTGCTTGCGGCAGCAGTGACTTTTTTTTCCGCCGCATGGTCCATTCCGTTCTGGATCATCACGTTATTCGTACTGCAGTTTTTCCGTGATCCGGCACGCGTCATTCCGCAAAATCCGAATGCCGTATTGTCGCCGGCGGATGGGCGCATCGTGGTTGTCGAAAAAACCCGGGATCCGTATGCCGGCCGCGATGCGCTCAAGATCAGCGTGTTCATGAACGTCTTCAATGTTCATTCGAATCGTGCACCGGTGGATGGCAAGATCCAGAATGTGCAGTATTTTCCCGGCAAGTTCATCAATGCCGATCTCGACAAGGCTTCTGTTGAAAACGAACGCAATGCGTTGATTATTACTTCCGTCAACGGCCAGACCGTGACGTGCGTGCAAGTCGCAGGCCTGATCGCGCGCCGCATTCTGTGCTATGTAAAGACAAATGATATGCTGACGAAAGGGCAGCGCTACGGCTTCATTCGTTTCGGTTCGCGTGTCGATGTCTATCTGCCGCTTACGGCGATACCGAAAGTAGCAGTGGGCGACAAGGTATCGGCAACGGAAACGGTGCTGGCCGAACTGTAATTTCTGATCTGTTATCGGCAGCATACTAAAACGGGATCGATATGGCCGCTTTCAACCGCCGCAAAACCAAAAACAACGTAACGCGATTTCCCAAGGTGCCGCGTGCATTCAAACACAGTCTGCGCCGTCCGCACCCGGATGACGGCGGACAGGTCGGCCCGACCCTGCGCCGGCGCGGCATTTATCTGCTGCCGAACGCCTTCACGACAGCGGCGCTGTTTTGCGGTTTCTATGCAATCGTGATGGCGATGAACCTGAAATTCGATCATGCATCAATTGCGATTTTTGCCGCGATGGTACTGGATGCGATCGATGGCCGTGTCGCCCGGCTGACCAATACGCAAAGCGAGTTCGGCGCCCAGTACGATAGCCTGTCCGACATGGTGTCATTCGGCGCGGCGCCCGCGCTGGTTGTCTATGAGTGGTCGTTGCATGGATTGGGCAAATGGGGCTGGCTGGCGGCATTCGTTTACTGCGCCGGCGCGGCGTTGCGCCTGGCACGCTTCAATACCAATATTACCGTGGTCGACAAGCGGTACTTCCAGGGTTTGCCCAGTCCGGCCGCCGCCGCACTGGTCGCCGGCTTTATCTGGCAGATGGATGACTTGCGTTTCGCCGGCACCGACCTGACCTGGGCCTCCTGGATCATCACGCTCTATGCAGGGCTGACCATGGTTACCAACGTGCCGTTCTATAGCTTCAAGGATGTCAATTTTCGCAAGTCGGTTCCATTCATTGCGATCTTTCTGATCGTGCTGGTATTCGTCGCGGTATCGAGCGATCCTCCGAAAGTGCTGTTCGGTCTATTCGTGCTGTATGGCTTGTCGGGGTATGGCGTCTATTTCTGGCGCTTGTTCAAAGGCAAGCCGGTCAGCATCATACAGACTGAAACGGAATCGGCAGACGACAAAGAATGGTGAATTATTTTTCAAGGAGTGCAGCATGATCGCCAATTCATCAAACAAGCTGATCATATTCGATACCACTTTGCGTGACGGGGAACAATCTCCTGGCGCATCGATGACCAAGGATGAGAAAATTCGCATCGCCAAGCAGCTGGAACGCTTGAAAGTCGATGTGATCGAAGCGGGTTTCGCCGCTTCTTCCCAGGGTGATTTCGAATCGATCAAGGCGATCGCCGGCCTGATCAAGGACGCTACCGTCTGCTCACTGTCCCGCGCCAACGACCGCGACATCGCACGCGCCGCCGAAGCGCTGGCGCCCGCGGCCAGAAAGCGCATTCATACATTCATTGCGACTTCGCCGCTGCATATGGAAAAAAAGTTGCGGATGACGCCGGATCAGGTATTCGAGCAAGCCAGGCTGGCGGTCCGGTTTGCGCGTCAGTTTACCGACGATGTCGAATTCAGCCCGGAAGACGGCAGCCGTTCCGACATCGATTTTCTGTGCCGCGTGATCGAGGCCGTGATTGCGGAAGGTGCGACCACGATCAATTTCGCCGATACCGTCGGCTATGGCGTGCCGGAGCTGTACGGCAATATGCTCAGGACCCTGCGCGAACGCATTCCCAACGCCGACAAGGCAGTCTGGTCGGTGCATTGCCACAACGATCTCGGTATGGCGGTTGCCAATTCGCTGGCCGGCGTGATGATCGGCGGAGCGCGTCAGGTCGAATGCACGATCAACGGTTTGGGCGAACGTGCCGGCAATACCGCGCTGGAAGAAATCGTGATGGCGGTGCGCACCCGCAAGGATCATTTCAATCTCGATATCGCGATCGATTCAACGCAAATCGTACCGACCTCCAAGCTGGTATCGCAGATTACCGGTTTCGCGGTACAGCCGAACAAGGCGGTGGTCGGCGCCAATGCGTTTGCCCATGCATCCGGCATTCATCAGGATGGCATATTGAAGGCGCGCGATACCTATGAAATCATGCGGGCCGAAGATGTGGGCTGGGCTGCCAACAAGATTGTGCTGGGAAAGTTATCCGGCCGCAATGCGTTCAAGCAGCGCCTCGAAGAACTGGGGATTGCGCTGGAATCCGAGACTGAAGTCAACGCTGCTTTTTCCAGGTTCAAAGAATTGGCGGATCGCAAATCGGATATTTTCGATGAAGACATCATGGCGCTGGTGTCGGACGAACAGCATTCGCACGACAATGAATACTATCGCTTCGTCTCGCTGTCGCAGCATTCGGAAACCGGCGAAAAACCGACTGCAAAAGTGGTGTTCTCGATCGATGGCAAGGAAGCTGCCTGCGAAGGACAGGGCAATGGCCCGGTCGATGCAATCGTCAATGCGATCGAATCGAAAACCGCGAGCGGCGCGGAACTCCTGCTGTTTTCAGTGAATGCGATTACGACCGGAACCCAATCGCAAGGAGAGGTAACGATGCGTCTGTCGAAAGCCGGCCGCATAGTAAACGGCGTCGGTGCCGATCTGGATATCGTCGTCGCGTCAGCCAAGGCTTACTTATCCGCGCTGAACAAGCTGCACTCAAAGGCCGAAAAACTCAATCCGCAACTATGATTTTTATGGATCGACACCGAGATGGGTGTCGATCCATACAAATAAAACGGACGCTCACATTCGCATCAGAAAAGGCCAGTGCGAATCCGGGTCGCGTCGCAAGTCGGGACCGTTTTCCATTCTGCGCACAATGCCGGTTTTATCGAAATGGACATGCATGATCGAATCCCACACGCCGCTTTCCTTGTATGGATAAGACCATACTTCCAGATCGGACAGCGACAGATAAGAAATGTCGCTGGGAGCGCCGATAGTGCGCAGGACATCGTCCTTGGTCGCTTCGCCCGGCTTGATCGTGGCAAATTTCTGCGTTGTTAATACTTGTTCATAAGAAACAAGTTTGCCGCTGGCGTCGATGCGAGCCATGTAAGTGGTTTGCCCCCACGGGCCACTCATGTATTCCAGCAAGTGACTTTTGCCGTCCTGATAGTGGTGGGTCGGCGATCCCAATGCGGACAAGACGACTGTTTCGGAGTCGCCCGGATTAATTGGCGGGGCGCCAAAACTTGCACAGCCGCCGATCGCGATCAACATTGCAGCCAATAATGGACGAAAGACATCTCTCATGAATTTTCCCTCCGGAAAATATTCAAAATCGCGCTAAGTGTTTGAATCGCCATGATATTTCCGTTATACTGCGCGTCTGGTCGGTTTGACCGGTTTTTTTAATCGTTTGTTCACGGTGCGTGGGGTAGGGATTACTCTGTGCACCGCATGTGAAAGGTAATCATGTCAGTAGAAAAAAGCAGCAAGGCTGCCATTATCGCGGATAATGCGCGCGGCCAAAACGATACGGGTTCCCCGGAAGTGCAAGTCGCATTGCTGACCGCCCGTATCAATGAACTCAACGGTCACTTCAAAGCCCACGCCAAGGATCACCACTCCCGCCGCGGCTTGATCATGATGGTGAATCGCCGTAAAAGCCTGCTCTCGTACCTCAAGGGCAAGGACGCAAACCGTTATCGTGCACTGATCGAAAAACTCGGCCTGCGCAAGTAATCTCATTGCGATATCTTATCCGGATTTTATAGCTGAAATGCCTGCGTCAGTTTGCTGATGCGGGCATTTTGTCTTTTGGCAGTTTGCGATTTGGATGTGTAAATAATCAATAAGATGGCATGTCATTCCTGGCATGTCATGCGTGGTGAGGTGAACGACAGCGCCTGAAAATCTGTCGGCAAAAATAGAAAGGAAACACCGTGTTCAATAAAGTTACCAAGACCTTCCAGTACGGCCAGCATCAAGTAACGCTGGAAACCGGCGAAATCGCTCGCCAGGCATCCGGTGCCGTAATGGTGTCGATCGAAGATACCGTTGTGCTTGCGACCGTTGTGGCGCGCAAGGACGCAAAACCAGGTCAGGATTTTTTTCCTTTGACCGTCGATTATGTCGAAAAAACTTATGCAGCCGGCCGCATTCCGGGCGGATTTTTCAAGCGTGAAGGACGTCCGTCAGAAAAAGAAACGCTGACCTCGCGCCTGATCGATCGTCCGATCCGTCCGCTGTTTCCGGAAGGTTATCTGAATGAAGTGCAGGTGATCATTCATGTGCTGTCCGTCAATCCGGAAATCGATCCCGACATCGCTGCAATGATTGGCGCTTCCGCTGCGCTGAGCGTTGCCGGCCTTCCGTTCAACGGTCCGGTCGGCGCTGCACGCGTCGGTTATATCGATGGTCAATACGTGCTGAACCCGACCGTGTCGCAACTCGCTGCCTCCGACCTCGACCTGGTTGTCGCCGGTACCGAGATCGCCGTGTTGATGGTCGAATCCGAAGCCAAGCAATTGTCCGAAGAAATCATGCTCGGCGCGGTCGTATACGGCCATGATCAAATGAAAGCGGTCATCAATGCGATTCACGATCTGGTGCGCGACGGCGGCAAGCCTGAAGTGGAATGGAGTCCGGCACCGAAGAACGAAGCGCTGATCGCGCGCGTTGCGCATTTCGCTGAAGCCAAATTGCGTGAAGCCTATCAGACCAAGGACAAGCAGGCACGCACCGCCAAGCTCAAGGATGCTTCGGCTGAAGTCAGCGCGGCATTGGCTGCCGAAGCCGCATCGATTGGCGGCGTGGCGCCCGATGGCGCCGACGTAGGCAATATCATGTTCGATCTGGAGGCAAAGATCGTGCGTTCGCAAATTCTCGACGGCGAGCCGCGTATCGATGGCCGCGACACCCGTACCGTGCGTCCGATCTCGATCCGCACCGGCGTGCTGCCGCGTACCCATGGTTCCGCATTGTTCACGCGCGGCGAAACGCAGGCGCTGGTCATTGCAACGCTCGGTACCGCACGCGATGAACAAAAGATCGACGCATTGATGGGCGAGTATTCCGATCGCTTCATGCTCCATTACAACATGCCTCCGTTCGCTACCGGCGAAACCGGTCGTGTCGGCACACCGAAGCGCCGCGAAATCGGTCATGGCCGTCTGGCCAAGCGCGCATTGATAGCCGCGTTGCCGGCGCCGGAAGAGTTCAGCTATTCGGTGCGCCTCGTCTCGGAAATCACCGAGTCCAACGGCTCGTCGTCGATGGCTTCGGTCTGCGGCGGTTGCCTGGCGCTGATGGATGCGGGCGTGCCGATGCAGGCGCACGTCGCCGGCATCGCGATGGGCTTGATCAAGGATGGCGGAAAATTCGCCGTGTTGACCGATATTCTCGGTGACGAAGATCACTTGGGCGATATGGATTTCAAGGTGGCCGGTACCGCCAATGGCATTACCGCGCTGCAGATGGATATCAAGATCCAGGGCATCACCAAGGAAATCATGCAGGTCGCGCTGGCGCAGGCCAAGGAAGGTCGCATGCATATCCTCGGCAAGATGCAGGAAGCTGTACCGCACGGTAAAACCGAGCTGTCCAATTTCGCGCCGCGCCTGATCACCATCAAGATCAATCCGGAAAAAATCCGTGACGTGATCGGCAAGGGCGGTGCTGTGATTCGCGCGCTGACCGAAGAAACAGGCACCCAGATCGACATCAGCGATGAAGGCGTCGTCACCATCGCATCGGTTGATGCTGCTGCCGGACAGGAAGCCAAGCGCCGTATCGAGGAGCTGACCGCTTCGGTCGAGGTAGGCAAGACTTACGACGGTATCGTGCTCAAGTTGCTGGATTTCGGCGCCATCGTGCAAGTGCTGCCGGGTAAAGACGGTTTGCTGCATATCAGCCAGATTGCCAACGAGCGCGTCAATGCGGTTGCCGATTATCTGAAAGAAGGCCAGGCGGTTCGGGTCAAGGTGCTGGAAACCGACGATCGCGGCCGTCTGAAACTGTCGATGAAAGCGGCTGCTGCAGAAGAGGGTACTGAACCGGTTGAACAAGTCCAGCAATAATTTCGATGGGATTTGGTTCATGCCACAAACCGCTCGAGGTGAAAGCCCGGGCGGTTTTTTTATATGTTTTTTGATTGCTTAAAGGATGAACAGCGTTCGCAGTATTTGTTTTAGTAACTGCAGTCCAATCAGCGTCAAACGCCTGAGTTATCATGTTGTTAATGACAAGCCATGCCGCGGCCTGGATTGCCTCCTTCATTATCAATAACTTCGGGCAAACGTTCATTTTTCGAATGTCTGCCAATTTCCTTCTATGACTCATATTGTTATTCTGGGCTGTGGCTTCGGCGGTTTGTGGGCTGCGCGCGAACTGGCAGTGGCCGATGTGCAGATTACCGTGATCGATCGCAGCAACCACCATCTTTTTCAGCCTTTGCTGTATCAGGTTGCAACCGCCGGTTTGTCGGCGCCTGCGATTGCCGCGCCGATCAGGCATATTCTGGCCGATCAGCGCAACGCGACGACATTGATGGCATCGGTGTCGGCGATTGATGTCATGCGACGCGTTGTTGTACTGGACGATGACTGCGAAATTGCATACGACTATTTGATTGTCGCAACCGGTTCGACGCATAGTTATTTCGGTCATGACGAATGGGCCCGATTTGCGCCCGGCCTGAAGACGCTGGGGGACGCATTCGAAATTCGCCGCCGTATTTTGATGGCTTTTGAGCAAGCCGAGCGCGAGACAGATCTTGCCAGGCGTGCGGCATGGCTGACGTTCACTGTGATCGGAGCGGGCGCCACCGGTGTCGAGATGGCAGGCACGCTGGCCGAAATCGCACGGCATACCCTGCATGGTGAATTCCGCCGCATCGATTCGCGTTTGGCGCGCGTGGTGCTGGTGGAGGGGGCTGATAGGGTGCTGCCGCCTTATCCGCCGGATCTTTCGGAGAAAGCGCACGCGCAATTGACAAAACTTGGTGTCGAGGTACGAACCGGTTGCCGGGTCACGGAAATTGATGAAGAAGGCGTGACGTTTTCGACCGTCGGCGGCAATGAGCGTCTCATGTCTAAAACGGTTATCTGGTCTGCCGGTGTCGCGGCATCGCCATTAGGCCAATCGCTGGGTGTGCCGCTTGATCGCGCGGGGCGGGTAGCGGTCGAATCCGATCTATCCATTCGCGGCCATCCGGAAGTTTTCGTCATCGGCGACCTGGCTGCGGTTATTTCGGACGGCAAGCCCGTACCGGGCGTATCGCCCGCCGCCAAACAGATGGGGCGCACCGCCGCACATAATATTCTGCATCGTATAAAGGGCGAAAAAGCGGAGGCTTTCCGCTATCGGGATTATGGTTCACTGGCGACCATCGGACGCAAGTCAGCAGTCGCCATGGTGGGCAAGGTCAAATTTTCCGGTTTCTCGGCGTGGCTGTTCTGGTTGTTCGTGCATATTTATTTTCTGATCGGTTTTCGCAGCCGTTTAATGGTGATGACGGATTGGGCGTGGGCTTATTTCACGTTCCAGCGCAATGCGCGAATTGTGGTGAGCGCCGAAGATGAACCGGATCGCCAGCCAGGTAAACGCGTGAACGATACAAGCAAGGAAGCAACCTGAAACATGGCGGCGTTGTCGCCATGACGTCGCATTTTTGGCGGCGTCGAAATCCAGTCTTGATTGAGCAGGGCGCAAAACATTTTTGCCATGTCCCGTACAATGAATCTTTTTTCGAAACGGCCTAGTCATGCGCGCTATTGAAATTACCCAACCCGGTGCCCCGGATGTATTGAAAATCTGCGAGCGGCCGATGCCGGTGGTGAAGTCTGGTGAGGTGTTGATCAAAGTCCATGCGGCCGGGGTAAACCGGCCCGACATGTTGCAAAGAACCGGCAATTATCCTGTGCCGCCGGGCGCGTCCGATTTGCCGGGACTGGAAGTAGCAGGGGAAATTATTGATGGCGATCTGGCCGGCAGCCTTTTTAAAAAAGGCGATATGGTTTGCGCGCTGGTGCAGGGCGGCGGATATGCGGAATATTGCGCGGCGCCCGTCGAGCAATGTTTGCCGATGCCCAAGGGCTTGAATGCAATAGAGGCGGCTTCGCTGCCGGAAACCTTTTTTACCGTGTGGAGCAACGTCTTCGATCGGGCACGATTGTCCGGTTCGGAAATCTTGCTGGTGCAAGGAGGCACTTCAGGTATCGGCGTAACCGCAATTCAATTGGCAACGGCGCTCGGGCACCGGACATTCGCCACTGCGGGCTCGGACGATAAATGCCGTGCCTGCGAGGCACTGGGCGCAGAGCGGGGAATCAATTACCGGACCGAAGATTTCGTCGACATAGTCAAGGCGGCCACTGATGGAAAGGGCGCCGATGTGATCCTCGACATGGTAGGAGGCGATTATGTTCCGCGTGAGATCCAGTGCCTGGCCGATGATGGCAGGCTGGTAATGATCGCCTTGCTCGGCGGCGCAAAAGCGACGGTCGATCTGGGGCAGATATTGCGCCGCCGTTTGGCCATTACCGGTTCGACATTGCGCCCTCGTCCGGTCGCATTCAAGGCGGCTATCGCAGCCAAATTGCGCGAACATGTCTGGCCTTTGCTGGAAAGCGGCAAAATCAAACCGGTGATATATCAAACCTTTCCACTTGAGCAAGCAGCGCAAGCGCATGCATTAATGGAAAGCAGCACGCATGTAGGAAAAATCATGTTGAAAATAGTTTGAGTGTTTTGATCTCATCACTCAAATTTCCGTTTTTAATCGTAAAGATATACGGTACTTTTACTGTATTTCCCGAACGGGATCAATGCTTTTTGCAAAAACATTACAATCAGGAATCCGGTGCATTCCTTGTCAAACTTCGCGCCCTTCACATATAAACTGAAATAGTGATCGGCCGCATCTTTGGTCCGCGTGCTGAATAAAGCCAAAACAGCTCGGAACATTTCCTCAGCAAATCGCTTCTAATCAATCTGCCGGTTTGACCGGCCCAGCCATGACGCGCTAGAATGGCGGGTTATTGAAATCAAACTCATCCTCCTATGCGTCGCAAACTCATCGCCGGTAATTGGAAAATGAACGGCAGCCTTACGGCTAACGCTGTTTTGCTGAATGACATAAAGGTTGAACTAACGTATCCGATTTGTGACGTGGCAGTATGCGTACCGGCACCTTATTTTTCACAGTGCCAAGCCGCGTTATTAAACACTGAGGTGGCGTGGGGCGGGCAAGACTTGTCCGTGCAGGAATCCGGCGCCTATACCGGCGAGATAGCTGCTGCGATGCTGCTCGATTTCGGATGCCGGTATGTGATCGTCGGGCACTCCGAGCGGCGCGCGTACCATGCCGAAAGCAATGAGCTGGTTGCACAAAAGGCAATGCGTGCGCTGAAATCAGGACTGACTCCAATCGTCTGCGTCGGTGAAACATTGGCCGATCGCGAAGCGGGTCAGACCGACTTGATAGTCGGGCAACAAATCGATGCAGTGCTGGCGATGATCGATGCCGGCGATCTGGCGAAAATCGTGGTTGCGTACGAGCCGGTGTGGGCAATCGGTACCGGCAAGACAGCGACCCCTCGCATGGCACAAGAGGTTCATGCGATGCTGCGTGCAAAACTTGCGGCAAAAAATTCGGCTGCGGCTGCCCGAGTACGGATTTTGTATGGCGGCAGCATGAAACCCGATAACGCGAAAGAATTGCTGGCGATGCCTGACATTGATGGCGGCCTGATCGGCGGTGCGGCATTGAAAGCGTCGGATTTTCTGGCGATTATCCGGGCAGTATGAAAATCCGCTTTTGCAGAATTAACCAAGATTGGAAATTTAATTAAATGAACACTTTATTTACCATCATTATCGTTATTCAGGTGTTGTCTGCCTTGACGATCATCGGTCTTGTGCTGCTGCAGCACGGCAAGGGCGCTGACATGGGAGCCGCTTTCGGTTCCGGCGCATCCGGCAGTTTATTCGGTGCGACCGGCTCATCCAATTTTCTGTCCAAATCGACCGGCGTTGCGGCCGCGGTTTTTTTCGGTGCGACTTTGGCATTGGCTTTTCTCAGCAACCGGCCTGTGGCGGGTAGCGGTGGCGTGATGGATAGCTTGCCTGCAACTTCCGCTCCGGCGACGCCTGCCGGCAACGCAGCGCCGGCCGCTTCTGTACCGAGCACCCCCGCTTCGGCAAATTCGCCATCGCCGGCTTCAGGTGCTGCGGGTCAGTCAAATCAAATCCCGAAATAATTCGGCATTACTCCGGCGTCGCCTTGCGTCAGCGCAATTGTGCGTTGAACAAAGGGGCTGAAACAGGTTAAAATATAAAGCTAATGCCGACGTGGTGAAATTGGTAGACACGCTATCTTGAGGGGGTAGTGGCGCAAGCTGTGCGAGTTCGAGTCTCGCCGTCGGCACCAAAAAATAATAAAGCCAGCGAAGGAGATGCCTAAGCTGGCTTTTTATCGAGAAATTGTTAAATGATTCAATAAATCATTCAACGGACTGTTCAACATATTGCACTCAATCGTGAACCTCGAAAATTACTTTCCTGTCCTTCTGTTTATTCTCGTCGGTATCGGCGTCGGTGTCGTTCCGCAGGTGCTGGGCCGTTTGCTAGCGCCGCACAAGCCCGATTTTCAAAAGAACTCTCCGTACGAGTGCGGCTTTGAAGCATTCGAGGATGCGCGCATGAAGTTCGACGTGCGTTATTACCTTGTTGCGATTCTATTTATCTTGTTTGATCTGGAAACCGCGTTTTTCTTTCCATGGGGTGTCGCAATGCGCGATCTCGGTTGGGCCGGTTTCGTGACGATGCTGGTGTTTATCGTCGAATTCGCAGTCGGATTCTGGTACATCTGGAAGAAAGGTGCCCTTGATTGGGAGTAAGCCATGTCAATTGAAGGCGTATTGAACGAAGGTTTTGTCACTACCACAGCGGATAAGCTGATCAACTGGACGCGTACCGGCTCGATGTGGCCGATGACGTTCGGTCTGGCATGCTGCGCAGTTGAAATGATGCATGCAGGCGCGTCGCGCTATGATCTCGACCGGTTCGGTGTCGTGTTTCGCCCGTCGCCGCGTCAATCCGACGTGATGATCGTGGCCGGTACCTTGTGCAACAAAATGGCGCCGGCGCTGCGCAAAGTGTATGACCAGATGGCCGAGCCGCGCTGGGTGATCTCGATGGGTTCGTGCGCCAATGGCGGCGGCTATTATCACTATTCGTACTCGGTGGTGCGCGGATGCGACCGCATCGTTCCGGTCGATGTTTACGTGCCGGGCTGCCCGCCGACAGCCGAAGCACTGCTGTACGGCATCATGCAGTTGCAGAACAAGATTAAGCGTACCAACACGATTGCGCGCTAACAGTGCGGCCTGATTAAAAGATATGACGACAAAACTCGAAACCCTGGAAGCTTCCCTGCGCAATGCGCTGGGCGATCAGATTCAAGGCTTGACTGCGGCACTGGGCGAGATCACTGTCGTGGTCGATGCTGCCAATTATTTGCCGGTCATGCGGGTACTGCGCGACCATGCCGATTTGCGCTTTGAAGAATTGATTGATTTGTGCGGTGTCGATTATTCAACCTACGGCGACGGCATATGGAATGGCGCCCGATTCGCAGTCGTTTCGCATCTGCTATCGATGACCCACAACTGGCGTCTGCGGGTGCGGGTGTTTGCGCCCGACGATGAGGTGCCGCTGGTCGCGTCGGTAACCGATATCTGGTCCACAGCCGACTGGTATGAGCGCGAAGCGTTTGATTTCTTCGGCATCCTGTTCGACGGCCACAACGACTTGCGCCGCATTCTGACGGATTATGGTTTTATCGGTCATCCGTTCCGCAAGGATTTCCCTGTCTCCGGCTATGTGGAGATGCGCTACGATCCCGAACAAAAGCGCGTGATTTATCAACCCGTAACGATCGAGCCGCGTGAAAATGTGCCGCGCGTGATTCGCGAAGAACAATACGGGATGAAATAATGGCTGAAATCAAAAATTACACGCTGAACTTTGGTCCGCAGCATCCTGCTGCCCATGGCGTATTGCGCCTCGTGCTGGAACTGGACGGCGAGGTTATCCAGCGCGCCGACCCGCATATCGGGCTGTTGCACCGTGCAACCGAAAAACTGGCGGAGCAGAAAACCTATCTGCAATCGGTGCCGTACATGGATCGGCTCGACTATGTGTCGATGATGAGCAACGAGCATGCCTATGTAATGACCATCGAAAAGATGCTGGGTATCGACGTGCCGTTGCGGGCGCAATATATCCGCGTCATGTTCGATGAAATCACCCGTTTGCTGAACCATTTGCTGTGGCTGGGCGCGCATGCGCTTGACGTTGGCGCGATGGGTGTTTTCCTGTATGCATTCCGCGAGCGCGAAGATTTGATGGATTGCTACGAGGCGGTTTCCGGTGCCCGTTTGCATGCGGCATATTATCGCCCGGGCGGCGTCTACCGCGATTTGCCGGATGCGATGCCGCAGCACAAGGCATCGATCGTGCGCAATGCCAAGGCGATCAAGCAACTCAATGAGAACCGCCAGGGTTCGCTGCTCGACTTCATCGAAGACTTCACCAACCGGTTTCCCACTTATGTGGACGAGTATGAAACCCTGTTGACGGATAACCGCATCTGGAAGCAGCGTCTGGTGGGTATCGGCGTGGTGTCGCCCGAGCGCGCGAAAGCGATGGGCTTTACCGGCCCGATGCTGCGCGGTTCCGGCATCGAGTGGGACCTGCGCAAGAAGCAGCCGTATGAAGTCTACGATTTGCTCGATTTCGATATTCCGGTCGGCGTCAATGGCGATTGCTACGATCGCTATCTGGTGCGGGTCGAGGAAATGCGCCAGTCAAATCGCATCATCAAGCAATGCATCGAGTGGCTGCGCAACAATCCGGGCCCGGTGATGATCGACAATCACAAGGTCGCGCCGCCATCGCGCGTGAACATGAAATCCAACATGGAAGAGCTGATTCATCATTTCAAGCTTTTCACCGAAGGTTTTCATGTACCGTCCGGCGAGGCCTACGCCGCCGTTGAGCATCCGAAAGGCGAGTTCGGCATTTACCTGATTTCGGATGGCGCGAATAAACCTTATCGCATGAAGATCCGTGCGCCCGGCTTCGCCCACTTGCAGGGTTTGAACGAGATGGCAAAAGGCCACATGATTGCCGACGCCGTAACGATCATCGGCACGCAGGATATCGTGTTTGGCGAAATTGACAGATAGGTTGATAAATAAGTTGAACGCGCAAGCGTGTCAATACTTGAGGCATAGATAATGCTGTTATCAGAGCAAGCGTACAAAAAAATCGATCGCGAAGTCGCGAAATTTCCTGCGGATCAAAAACAATCCGCAGTGATGGCTGCGCTCGCCATCGCCCAGGACGAAAAAGGCTGGCTCCCGCCGGAAGTGATGCAGGATGTCGCCGATTATCTCGGCATGCCGGCGATCGCGGTGCAGGAAGTCGCGACGTTTTACGCGATGTATAACACCACGCCGATCGGCAGGAACAAGATCACGATTTGCACCAACCTGCCATGCGCGTTATCGGGCGGTGAAAAAGCGGCGCATTACCTGAAGCAAAAGCTTGGTATCGATTACAGGGAAACCACGGCCGATGGCCAGTTCACATTGATGGAAGGCGAGTGCATGGGCGCCTGCGGCGATGCGCCGGTGCTGCTGGTGAACAACAAGCGCATGTGCAGCTGGATGTCGGACGACAAGATCGATGCGCTGGTGGAGGAACTGAGCGAGGCGACCCCAAAATGACCAGCCTGCATAACCGCCATATCAATCCGCTGATTCTGGCCGGCCTCGATGGTCAAAACTGGCATCTGGCCGACTATGTCAACCGCGGCGGCTACGAATCATTGAAGCGGATTCTGAACGACAGGATCACGCCGGAACAGGTCGTCGCGGAATTGAAAGCCTCATCGCTGCGCGGCCGTGGCGGCGCCGGTTTTCCGACCGGCCTGAAGTGGAGTTTCATGCCGCGCCAGTTCCCGGGACAGAAGTACCTGGTCTGCAATTCGGACGAAGGCGAGCCGGGCACATTCAAGGACCGCGATATCATCCGTTACAACCCGCATGCACTGATCGAAGGCATGGCCATCGGTGCCTATGCAATGGGCATTACCGTCGGCTACAACTATATTCACGGTGAAATCTGGGCCGATTACGAACGTTTCGAAGAGGCGCTGGAAGAAGCGCGCGCAGCCGGTTTTCTGGGCGACCGGATCATGGGCAGCGAATTCGACTTCCAGTTGCATGCATTTCACGGTTACGGCGCCTACATCTGCGGCGAAGAAACCGCGCTGCTCGAATCGCTGGAAGGCAAAAAGGGTCAGCCGCGCTTCAAGCCGCCGTTCCCGGCCAGCTTCGGCCTGTACGGCAAGCCGACCACGATCAACAACACCGAAACGTTTGCGGCCGTTCCGTTCGTTTTCAAAATGGGCGGCGAGGCCTATGCGGCATTGGGCAAACCGAACAACGGCGGCACCAAGATATTCTCGATGTCCGGCGATGTCGCAAAACCGGGCAACTACGAAGTTCCGCTCGGTACGCCGTTCGCCACATTGCTGGAACTCGCGGGCGGCATGCGCGAGGGCAAAAAAATCAAGGCGGTGATTCCAGGCGGATCGTCGATGCCGGTATTGACCGGCGACGTCATGATGGCAACCGACATGGATTACGACTCGATCGCGAAAGCCGGCTCGATGCTGGGTTCCGGCGCCGTGATCGTGATGGATGAAACACGTTGCATGGTCCGATCGTTGTTACGCCTGTCGTATTTTTATTTCGAAGAATCGTGCGGACAATGCACGCCGTGCCGTGAAGGTACCGGCTGGTTGTACCGCATGGTGCACCGGATCGAGCATGGCCAGGGCCGTCCGGATGATCTGGATTTATTGAATTCAGTCGCCGACAATATCCAGGGCCGCACCATCTGCGCTTTGGGTGATGCCGCCGCGATGCCGGTGCGCGCGATGATCAAGAATTTTACCGAAGAGTTTGAATATCACATCGAGCACAAGCGTTGCTTGGTGCCCACGTACATTTAACAGAGTCGGTGCGCTTGACGCACCCTACGGCGAAAAAGCAAAGCCATGGTTGAAATCGAAATAGACGGCAAGAAGGTCGAAGTGCAAGAAGGCAGCATGGTGATGGACGCTGCCAACAAGCTTGGCACATACATTCCGCATTTTTGCTATCACAAGAAATTGTCCATCGCGGCCAACTGCCGCATGTGCCTGGTTGAAGTCGAGAAGGCGCCGAAGCCGTTGC
Source organism: Herminiimonas sp. (assembly GCA_027310305.1). GTDB lineage: Bacteria > Pseudomonadota > Gammaproteobacteria > Burkholderiales > Burkholderiaceae_D > DAIDBD01. The sequence goes on along the minus strand of DAIDBD010000098.1, from coordinate 4,153 downwards.
CTGCCTGCGCGACGCCTGTCACCGCCGGCATGATCGTGCGCTCCCATAGCGACAAGGCAGTCAAGGCGCAAAAAGGCGTGATGGAATTCCTGCTGATCAACCATCCGCTCGATTGCCCGATTTGCGATCAGGGCGGCGAGTGTCAGTTGCAGGACCTGGCGGTGGGTTACGGTGCATCGTCCTCCCGCTACGAAGAAGAAAAACGGGTCGTGGTTCCCAAGGATGCCGGGCCGCTGATCTCGATGAAAGAGATGAGCCGCTGCATTCATTGCACGCGTTGCGTCCGCTTTGGACAGGAGATCGCCGGCGTCATGGAATTCGGCATGCTGGGGCGTGGCGAGCATGCTGAAATCACGTCGTTCGTCGGCAAGACCGTCGATTCGGAATTGTCCGGCAACATGATCGATCTGTGCCCGGTTGGCGCGTTGACTTCCAAGCCGTTTCGCTATAGCGCCCGTACCTGGGAACTGTCGCGTCGCAAGTCCGTGAGCCCGCATGATGGGCTGGGTTCCAATCTGATTGTGCAGGTCAAAGGCAGCAAGGTCATGCGCGTTCTGCCGATGGAAAATGAAGCCGTCAATGAGTGCTGGCTGTCCGACAAGGACCGTTTTTCGTACGAAGGCTTGAATAGCGAAGAGCGCCTGACCAGGCCCATGCTCAAGCAGGATGGCCAATGGCAGGAAGTCGAGTGGCAAGCCGCGCTGGAATATGTCGCGCACGGCCTGCGCAACATCAAGCATGAGCATGGCGCCGATGCGATCGCCGCACTTGCTACACCGTATTCGACGCTGGAAGAATTATCCCTGTTGCAAAAGCTGACACGCGGCCTGGGCTCGGAGAATGTCGACTTCCGCTTGCGTCAATCCGATTTCGCTCTGGACGGCCAGGTCACACCATGGCTGGGCATGTCGATCGCAGAGTTCGGTCAGTTGAAACGTGCATTCGTCATCGGTTCCTTCCTGCGCAAGGATCATCCGCTACTTGCGGCGCGTCTACGCCAGGCGGTCAAGCGCGGCGCAAAAATCAGCATCCTGCATGCAACCGATGATGATTTGCTGATGCCGATCGCCAATAAGATGATCAAGGCGCCATCGGCATGGCTGTCGACGCTCGGCGAGGTGATTGCTGCCATTGCGCAGGCTAAAAACATCGCTGCGCCAACCGGCTTCGAAAATGTCGAACCTTCTGCGGAAGCGAAACAGACCGCTGCAAGCCTGCTGTCGGGCGAACCCAAGGCTATCCTGCTTGGCAATGCAGCCGCGCAGCATCCGCAGGCATCGGAATTGCATGCAGCCGCGCAATGGATTGCGCAGAACACGGATGCACGGTTCGGCTATTTGACGGAAGCGGCAAATACTGTCGGCGGCTATCTGGCAAATGCGTTGCCAGCCAATGGTGGCAATGCGTTGCAATTTTTTGATCAACCGCGCAAGGCCTATCTGCTGCTGAACGCCGAGCCGGAGCTCGATTGCTACGATCCGCAAGCTGCCCGCGCTGCACTGGATGCTGCCGATATGGTGGTGGCGATGTCGGCTTACAAGCACGGAATCGATTATGCCGATGTGCTGCTGCCAATCGCGCCATTCACAGAAACCGCCGGCACGTTCGTCAATTGCGAAGGCCGCGCGCAGAGTTTCAACGGCACTGTCAAGCCGCTGGGAGAAACCCGTCCTGGATGGAAAGTGCTGCGCGTACTGGGCAATCTGCTGGGTCTTCAAGGATTCGAGCATGAAACTTCGGAAGCGATCCGCACCGAGATACTTGGCGTCGCAACGGTCAACGATGCCGACCTGACAGGGCGCTTGAACAACATCGCGAATCTTCAGCCGCAATTGCTGATGGCCGGTGGCGCCGAGCAGCAACTGGAGCGCATTGCCGATGTGCCGATCTATGCGACCGACGCGATTGTGCGGCGTTCCGTCCCGCTGCAGGAAACGAACGATGCGGCGCAGCCGAAAGCGTGGATCTCGGTCGCTCTGTCGCAAAAACTCGGCGTGGCTGAAGGTGCTCCGCTGAAAATTACGCAGAGCGAAGGCAGTGCCGTTTTGGCTGCGGGTATCGACAGCACATTGCCCGACAGCGTGGTGCGCGTCGCCACTGCACACGCATCGACTAGAACACTTGGTGCGATGTTCGGTTCCATCACGGTGGAGAAAGCATGATGGATCAGATGCTGACGACCATCCATGCAACCGGCCAGGGCCTGCTGGGCTTTCTATGGCCGCTGGTCTGGAATCTGGTAAAAATTATCGCCATCGTATTGCCGATCATGGGCTGCGTCGCCTATCTGACTCTATGGGAACGCAAGATGATCGGTTGGATGCATGTCCGGATCGGCCCGAACCGCGTTGGTCCCGCGGGTTTGCTGCAGCCAATCGCCGATGCGTTGAAGCTGCTGCTCAAGGAAATCATCGTTCCGGCCAAGGCCAGCAAGGCGCTCTTCGTGATTGCACCGATCATGACGATCATGCCGGCGCTTGCGGCATGGGCCGTCATTCCGTTCGGTCCTGAAACAGTGCTGGCAAACGTCAATGCCGGTTTGCTGTTCGTGATGGCGATCACGTCAATGGAAGTGTATGGCGTCATCATCGCCGGCTGGGCATCCAACTCCAAATATGCGTTCCTGGGGGCGATGCGCGCGTCGGCGCAAATGGTGTCTTACGAAATTGCGATGGGCTTTGTATTGGTGATTGTGCTGATGGTATCGGGCAGCCTCAATCTGAGTGAAATCGTAACGGGACAGAACCACGGCTACTTCGCCGGCAAGGGCTTGAATTTTCTATCCTGGAACTGGCTGCCGCTGCTGCCGATGTTTGTCGTCTACATCATCTCCGGGATCGCGGAAACCAACCGCCATCCATTCGATGTGGTGGAAGGCGAATCGGAAATCGTTGCGGGCCACATGGTTGAATATTCGGGCATGTCGTTCGCCATGTTCTTCCTGGCCGAATACGCCAACATGATCCTGATTTCAGCGATGGCGTCATTGATGTTTCTTGGCGGCTGGAATTCGCCGATCGATTCGATGTTGTTCAACTGGATACCGGGCTGGATCTGGCTGGGAATCAAGACATTTTTCGTCGTGTCTCTGTTCATCTGGGCGCGGGCATCGTTTCCGCGTTACCGCTACGATCAGATCATGCGCCTTGGCTGGAAGGTATTCATTCCGCTGACGCTGGCATACCTGGTGATAGTGGCAGCGTGGATGCAGACATCGTGGAATATTTGGAAATAATATTTACTGGAGAACAGAGCTGATCGCCCCGTTCGTCCTGAATAGCGTAGCGTATCGAAGGATACTCTGTCGCCAACAAATTAAAGCAGGCTGAGAGTAATGGAAGCCAAGATGGAAGCAATCAAGGATTTTTTCGGCAGCTTGATGCTGCGGGAGCTGCTCAAGGGATTGGCGCTGACCGGTCGCTATATGTTCGCCCGTAAGATCACGGTGCAATTTCCGGAAGAAAAAACACCGATATCGCCGCGTTTTCGCGGATTGCACGCATTGCGCCGGTATCCGAATGGAGAAGAGCGCTGCATCGCCTGTAAATTATGCGAAGCGGTTTGCCCGGCGCTGGCGATCACGATTGAATCGGAGCAGCGCGACGATGGTTCGCGCCGGACCACGCGTTACGACATTGATCTCACCAAATGCATTTTCTGCGGATTTTGCGAAGAATCCTGCCCGGTCGATTCGATCGTCGAGACGAATATTCTGGAATATCACGGCGAGAAGCGTGGCGACTTGTACTACACCAAGGAAATGCTGCTGGCTGTTGGTGATCGCTATGAAAAGGAAATCGCTGCCGATCGTGCAGCTGATGCGCCGTATCGTTGATTTTAGTATGTCAGAACAGAGTGCCGTTGCACTCGACCTTGTCTCACAATAAGTTTAATTGGCCCGTAATCCAGCCAACTTTTTTGGTTCAATATGGAATTTAAAACTGCATTGTTCTACGCGCTCTCGGCGATATTGATTTTCGCCGCGACCCGCGTCATCACAGATCGCAATCCGGTGCATGCGGCATTGTTTCTTGTGCTGTCCTTTTTTTCCGCCGCAGCGATCTGGATGTTGCTGAAGGCTGAATTTCTCGCCATTGTGCTGGTGCTGGTTTATGTCGGTGCGGTGATGGTGTTATTCCTGTTCGTGGTGATG